>JAZOUD010000082.1:0-7435 GCA_045658005.1 Clostridia bacterium
TGTCTCACATATGTTCCAGTTCATCCGGCCTACCTGTTGATTATGCTTCTGACCCCCCCCATTTCTTCAGTGGTCTCGAACCGTCCCCCTGTCCCACTGTTAAGATCAAAGTTGACGGTGTTACCCCTGTCCCACGTCCCCCTGTCCCAAAACCCACGGGGACGGACCGCTTGTGCCGACACAGAAGGTCCGTCCCCGTGTTTTGTCATTGCCCGTTCGTCGCCGTCTCGGCCTTGTGGATCGCCTCGTCCATATCCCTGGACAGCTCCATGTCCTGGAAGGCCTTTTCCTCGGGCAGGAAAAGCTCAAAGCCGGGGGTTGCGTCGAGCAGGGCCGTCGCCTCGCCCACGCCCACCTGCAGCACGTGTCCGCCCCGGGCAAGGTCCTCTGTGAGGAAGTGGAAATGCCAGCCCACGCTGTTCAGGTCGCCCATGTAATCCGGGCAATAGAGGCCCACCATCGTGCCCCGGACATCCTCGAAATCAAATTCATTCTGATCCGCCGCGAGAGCCACATCCAGGTTCCTGTAGGGCTTCGCCTGCTTGAACGCGCTGCGCACCTTGATGGACGAGAAAACGCCCGGTATCTTCACCATGTAAAACAGGTTTGCGCCATGGGCCGTGACGTTATCCATGATGATACGCTACGCGCCTTGCGGCTTGCCATCACTGTCCCTCCATGCGCTCCCTTCCACGGATGAAGTCGGTCGGCGTTGTCCCTTCACTACGTAAGCAGTATTCTACGGATCGCGTCACAAAACAATCACGCACTCCTGTATATTACGTGAAATTAATGTGTAAAATTTTACGTATTCAAGCCGGTTTCTTCACAATTTCAAGGTACACTATCCCATAGTCTTTCTGAAGATCAGTCCTTTGGCGCGGCGTCTGCGCCGCAACGGCTGAACCCGCAGGCGCGCCTGACGAAAAAACCCGCCCCGGCCCCCCCTGATGCTGCGGTATTTGCCCACCCCCCCACACACAGGAGAAGCGAAGATGAAGAGAAATATTGTCGTCCGGATGCTGATCGCCCTGGTATGCCTGTCGGTATGGCCTGCGATGGCCGAAGCAGACGTGGTTTCCTATGCCTATGAGGCCGTCCCGCTGGAGCGGGCGGGGATCGCCCTGCACCTGGACCGCGTGTGCGTCGATGGCACGGAGCCGGACCGGCATATACTGCTCGTCCATGGCGTCACCTATTCCTCCCATGAATTCGACATCGACTACGAGGATTACAGCCTTGTGCGCGCGCTGGCGCGGCAGGGCTATGCCGTTTGGCGGCTGGATATCGCGGGCTTTGGCCGATCCGGCGCGGTTGAGGACGGCTTTCTGCCGGATTCGGACTATGCCGCCGAGGACATCCACGCGGCGGTTGACCGGATATGCGCGCTGTCCGGGCGGAGCCGGATCGACCTGCTGGGCTGGAGCTGGGGCACGGTGACCGCCAGCCGGTGCGCGGCAAAGTACCCGGAGCACATCAGAAGGCTTGTGCTGTACGCGCCGATCCTCTGCGGCATCGGGGCCGGCGCGGTGACGGAGCCCTTCCATCACAACACATGGGAACACGCGGCGGGCGATTTCCAATGCACACAGCCGGGTGTGTTGGATTATAGCGTCGCGGACCCGGTTGTCATCGAAATGCTCTGCTCGAGCTCGTGGCACTATGACGGGGAAGCCAGTCCCAACGGCGGGCGGCGCGACATCTGTGTCGATGCGTCGCAGGCGCTGATCGATCTGGAAGAGATTTCTGCGCCCACCCTTGTGATCTGCGGAGACAGCGACCCTTACCTGGATTACGACCGGGTCAACGGGGTGTTGGACCATTTGCCGGAGCATTCCGCGCTTGAAGTCATCAAGGGCGCGTCGCATGTGGCCTTTCTCGAGAAGCCCTACCACAGGGATTTTCAGGACAGGCTGTTCCGATTTCTGAACGACACCCGGATCGCGCCGTGAGCAGGCGGTGTACAGGGGAGGCGGTGCATAACCCATGAAGCGCTTGAAGAACAGGGGCACGCCGTGCGCCGTCGCGGTGTTGTTGCTGACGGCCCTGCTGGCGGCCCTATACAGCACCATCGGCCTGCAATCGGACCTACGCTACGCCAAAAAGCAGTGCGCCGAAAGGATTGAAGGCCTGACCGACGCTGCCGTGGAGATTGTGGGCGACGCCAACCGCGTCGCCGTCAGGCAGGAGGCGGCCTGTCGTAAATATGTTGAACTGCGCGCGTATCCCTTCAAGGCGCGGGCGCAGCGGTCGGGCGACGCCGTCATCGGCCTTTACGGGGACGGATGCATTGTCCGGCTGTCGGGCGACGCGCTGGTCGCGCCCGAGGGCGTCGACCTGTCGTCGCTGGAGGCTTCCGCGTTCAGGGATGACGACGGCGCGCGGCGGGATTGGGGATTCTACATGAGACAGACCGGTGAAGGAGATGCTTCGCCGACGTTCAACGGCTTTTGCCGCGTGTATGAGGATTATTATTACATCGACCTGGCGGATCCGGAAAGGCCCTTCGACCTGCTGGACACCTTCGTCGACCCCTACAACGAAATTGCCGAGTTGGAGCGCGTTTACGGGGGCCGTATCGTCATATTCGTGGACGACGAATCCCATTCCCTCGTCTACAAATCCCAGGGCATCGATTCGTCTGTGGAGAATCTGGAGGCGCTCGGGATCAGCGCCGGGGCGTCGGGGAACGGCGTCGATATCATCGAAGTCAACGGAGAATCCTGCATCTACGCGCTGTCCGGGCCCTTTTCGCTTCTCGATGAAGATGACGACACCCTGGCGCGGATCGCGCTGATCCAGTCCGTCGAAGGGCTGTCCGCCCTCCGGCTTCCCCGGCTGGCCCTCGCGCTGTGCGTGGCCCTGCTGTTCTTCATCACGGCGGTGTGCTGGGTACTGTCGGCCGGTCGGGAATATCGAAATCCGTCCGCCGGTAAAAAGCAGCGCATGCTGTACGGCCTGGATCGCATGCGCCGCTCCGTCATCGTGCTGGGGCTTGTGGGCACGCTGTCTGTGGGCGTCGTGACGTTCTTCATCAACTGCCTGACCCAGCTGTATACCGTCACGGAGCGCAACGACAGCCTGCTGGAAAGCTACCGGGATGTGGCCGCCGCCGTACAGAGCGATGCCAGGGATACCGAGGCGTGGAACGAGGCGGTCTGTGTGCGCTATGCCCACTGTATCGCAGATACGCTCGCCAGTCACCCGGAGCTCTGCACCCGCGAAGCGCTCGGTGAGATGAGTCGCATCGTCGGCGCGGACTACCTGATGCTCTACGACGATCGCGGGCGGGAGAAGCTGTCCGACGCGCCCTATGTCAATCTGGCCTTCAGCGCGGATGAAGCCGTACCCAGCAGCGCATTTCGAAAGCTTCTGACGGGGGTGCCCGACATCGTGCTGGCCCCGGGCGTGGACGCCGACACCCTCCTGGATCGCCAGCTCGTGGGCGTGTGCATGGACGACGGCGATACCGGCGACGGCTACGGCGCGCTGGTCATGGCGATGATCCCGGAGGCGCAATCGGAGGACGGGAATTCCGTGAATCGGCGGATGGCGGTCATGACCCCCCAAGACAGCCTTTTCCTCGCGCTGGAGCCTCAAACCGGCGTCATACTGAACGCCAGCGACCCTGACCTGATCGGCAAAAATGCCCTGAGCCTGGGCATGACCGAGCGAGCGCTGCAGGGGGACGCCATCGATCATTTCACCCTGAACGCCCAGCGCTGGTACGGCTGTTCGGGCAACGACGCGGAGCGCGTCTACTACAGCGCCGTTCACGCCGACGCGGTCTTCCGGCGCCTGCCGACAGTCGCGCTGTCCTTCGCCGGCTGCTTCCTTCTGGCCTACGCCCTGCTCGCGCCGCTGCTGCTGTGGGGCTATCCCGGCGCGGGCGACGCCGACAACGCGGACGGGGCCGCCGGGCCCCGGGGCGCAGCCAGGCGCGCCGCCGCCGTCATGCCGTCAGCCCGCAACAGCCGCATCCTTCTGGCGCTCAGCCGCCTGAGCGCAAATCCAAGGCTGAAAACCCCGGAGCGCCGAACCCGCCTGGTATTCAGCCTCACCGCGGGCATCATGCTGGCGGCTCTGCTGTACGCGCTGCAGATCAACGCCGAGGGGCGCAACCGTTTCTTCATACTCTATTACGTGCTCAACGGCAGGTGGACGCCGGGCTTCAACCTGTTTGCCTTCGCGAGAATACTGATCGTCAGCCTGAGCGTGGCGCTGGCGCTGCTGGCGTTCAGCCTCGTGACCGATATCATCTGCGCCCTGCTTCAAAAGCGGAGCGAAACCATCTTTCGCCTCGTCAGCAGCTTTATACGGTATTTCATCGTTCTCGCCTTCGTCTTCAGCGCGTTTGACAGCCTGGGATTGGACGGCCGAGCGCTGCTGGCTTCGGTAGGCATACTGTCGCTGGCGGTCTCGATGGGCGCGCAGAGCCTGGTGGCCGACGTGCTTGCGGGCATCACCATCGCCTTCTCCGACGAGTACCAGATCGACGATTATATCGATGTCAACGGCTTTCGCGGCTGGGTGCAGGATATCGGCATACGCGCCACGGTTCTGGTCAACAACGACGGCAACCTGAAGCACTTCAACAACCGGGACATGCGAAACATACTGAACCTGTCCAGAAGCAATTGCAGCTATACCGTCAATATTACCCTTGCCGGCGACCAGCCGCTGCAGCAGGTCGAAGCGCTGCTCAGGCGCGAGCTGCCCCGGATCGGACAGGCCATCCCGGAAATCATCGAAGGGCCGGAATACAAGGGAGTCGTCGACTTTACCGCCGACCACGTCACCATCGCCATCGCCACCGTCTGCACGGAACAGAACTACGGCAAGGTGCGCCGAAGCCTCAACCGGGAAATCTGGCTTCTGCTGGAGGAAAACGGCGTGGCCGCCAAGTGACGGGTCCCGGCTGATCGACGCGCAACGCGCATCTCCTGGGACAAGGGGACGGTTCTCTCATTCCGCATTCCAATGGTAATTGGCTGAATATGGCAATCGGAGGCCGGTTATGATCGAGGTGGAAATCAAGGGCGTCGCGCTGTCGCTGGAGACGGCGCCGGGGCTGTTTTCGCCCCACCAGGCGGACCGGGGCACGCTGGCGATGCTGTCGCTGGTGGAGCTCGCGCCGGGCATGAAGGTGCTGGACCTGGGCTGCGGCTGCGGCCTGGTGGGCCTGCTGGCGGCGAAAAAATGCGGCGAGGGCAACGTGGTCATGTGCGACGTCGACCCGCTGGCGGTGGACGTCGCCCGGAAGAACGCCCTGCGCAACGGCGCGGGCGGCGTGAAGATCGTCCTGTCGGACGGCTTCAGGGCGCTGGACGACGCCGGCTTCGACCTGATCCTCTCCAACCCGCCCTACCAGAGCGACTTTTCCGTGGCGAAGGGCTTCATCGAGAAGGGCTTCAACCGGCTGAAGCTCGGGGGGCGGATGGTGATGGTCACCAAGCGGCGGGACTGGTACCGCAACAAGCTCATCGCCATCTTCGGCGGCGTGAAGATCCGCGAGGTCGACGGGTACTTCGTGTTCGAAGCCCAGCGGCGCGGCGCCTCCTACGCAGGCAAGCGCGGTTTCATAAAATGATGGTAATGATTTCTTTGCTTGACAGGGTATATGGCAGGGGTTAAAATATTTACGTCAGTTTTGTAAACTGCGACAGGTATGTGTGCGAGCCATAACATTTTACTGGAAAATGATATGAAAGGAGAGGAATGGAGTTTTGAGTTGGCCAATCGTCGCATTGATTGCGCTGATTGCGTTGGCCATTGGCCTGTTTGCCGGTTATCTGTACCGCAAGAACGGCATGGAAAAGAAGATCGGCCAGACGGAGGAATTCGTCGCCAATATGCTGGAGGATGCCACCCACAAGGCTGAGGAGAAAAAGAAGGAAGCCGTACTGGAGGCCAAGGAAGAGATCATCCGCTTGAAGTCGGAGCTTGATAAAGAAGTTCGTGACCGCCGCAACGAGGTTTCGCGGCTTGAGCGCAGGGTGAACCAGCGCGAAGAGGCATTTGACAAAAAACTGGACAACCTGGAGGCCCGTGAAGAGGCCCTGAACGAGAAGTACAAGGAGGCCGAGCGCCTGGAGGCCGAGGCCAACGAGATGCACGCCCGCCAGAAGGATGAGCTGGAGCGGGTGGCCGGCATGACCTCGGACGAGGCCAAGCAGATCCTGATCGACCGCGTGCAGAAGGACGCCTACCACGACGCCGCCGTGATGGTGCGCGAGGTGGAGGCCAAGGCCAAGGAAGAGGCCGACAAGCGCGCAAGGGACATCGTGTCCCTGGCCATCCAGAAGTGCGCGGCGGACCACGTGGCCGAGACCACGGTCTCGGTGGTGGCCCTGCCCAACGACGACATGAAGGGCCGCATCATCGGCCGCGAGGGCCGCAACATCCGCACCCTCGAAACCGCCACCGGCGTCGACCTGATCATCGACGACACGCCGGAGGCCGTGATCATCTCCGCCTTCGATCCGGTGCGCCGCGAGGTGGCCCGCATCGCCCTGGAGAAGCTGATCATGGACGGCCGCATCCACCCCGCCCGCATCGAGGAGATGGTGGAGAAGGCCAAACGCGAGGTGGACAATTCCATCCGCGAGGCCGGCGAGCAGGCCATCTTCGAGACGAACCTGCACGGCATCCACCCCGAGCTGGTGAAGCTGCTGGGCCGGATGCGCTACCGCACGAGCTACGGCCAGAACGTGCTGCGCCACTCCATCGAGGTCAGCCACCTGGCCGGCGTCATGGCCGCCGAGCTGGGCGCGGACGTGAACCTGGCCAAGCGGGCCGGTCTTTTGCACGACATCGGCAAGGCCATCGACCACGAGGTCGAGGGCACCCACGTCACCATCGGCGCGGACCTGTGCAAGAAGTTCCGTGAGAACGACCTGGTGGTCAACGCCGTCGCCGCCCACCACGGCGACGTGGAGCCCAAGAGCGTGGAGGCCGTGCTGGTGCAGGCCGCCGACGCCATCTCCGCCGCCCGCCCCGGCGCGCGCCGCGAGAGCCTGGAGAACTACATCAAGCGCCTGGAGAAGCTGGAGGGCATCGCCTACTCCTTCGACGGCGTGGAGACCTGCTACGCGATCCAGTCCGGCCGCGAGGTCCGCATCATCGTCAAGCCCGAGGATGTGAACGACGCCGGCACCCTGATCCTCGCCCGCGAGATCGTCAAGCGGATCGAGAAGGAAATGGAATACCCCGGCCAGATCAAGGTGAACGTCATCCGCGAGACCCGCGCGGTGGAGTTCGCGAAGTAGCGGGCAGCGCCCGCCGGCAATTGCTGCCGCGCATTACAGCCCCGGTTTTTGCGCCACTGATTCAAGCGCAAAAAGTCTGCGTCGGGGGGCTGTGCGGTTTTTCGGCACAGTTCAGCGTCAGCGAATGGGGCAGGGGGGCGCCAAGTCGGGTCGTAGGCATGTCGTTC
>JAZOUD010000083.1:0-12968 GCA_045658005.1 Clostridia bacterium
CTGCCCGGCATGCACGGGCGCTTCCAGCGACTTGGGCAGCTGGCGCACGATACGAATGGCTTCGCCGACGGGCACCGCCGTCTGCAGCGGCGCGTCCGCGACGATGTTGACCACCTCGCTGACGCCGTCAGTGACGGCCACGGCGTCGACGCTCTCGCCGTCCGCCAGGGCGGATTCCGAGCGGAAGTTCTCGAAGCCGTAGTCCAGCAGGGCGGTGGCCGTGTCGAACCAGGTGGGGCAGTTCAGCACGGCGCCGATCAGCGACAGGCCGTCCCGTTCGGCGCTGAACACCAGGCACCGCCCGGCCTTGCCGGTGTAGCCCGTCTTGCCGCCCGTGGCGCCCTCGTAGGTCTTCAACAGCTTGTTCTTGTTCTCCAGCACGCGGCTGTATTCGTTGCCCACCCAGGGGATGATCTTGCGCTGGGTGCCGGTGATGGTCCTGAAGGTCTCGTTTTTCATGGCCGCGCGCATCACCAGCGCCAGCCCCAGCGCGGAGATGCCGTGGCCGTCGGCGTCCAGCCCGTGGGGGTTGACGAAGTGGGCGTTCGCGCCAAGCGCCTCGGCCTTATCGTTCATCATCTTGGCGAAGGCGGGCACGCTGCCGGCGATGTGCTCGGCCACCGCCACCGCGGCGTCGTTGCCGCTGCGCAGCATCAGGCCGTAGAGCATGTGTTCCATGGACAGGGTTTCCCCCTGGGACAGGTACAGCGAGGTGCCCGTGACGCCCGCGGCGTTTTTGCCCGCGGTGACCATCTCGTCCAGGCTCGCGTGCTCCAGCGCCAGCAGGGTGGTCATCACCTTGGTGGTGGAGGCCATGGGCAGGCGTTGGTCCGCGTTTTGCGCGAACAAAACTCGACCGGAGTCTGCATCGATCAGCACCGCACCCTTGGCGGCCACGTGGAACGGCTCGGAAGCGTATGCGGGGAAAACCCCGGCAAACAGCCCGAAAAGAACGAAAACAGCGATCAAACGTCTCATGGCACAGCCTCCGAAAACATGACCGCGCCTCCTTGCAGCATTGGTAAGGAGGTGCGGTCGCTTCTTTTCAAAGGATATGCAGAGACTACGGTCGGTTTAACCGCCCTGCCCGGGAATACCCTCCGCCTTCAGCAGCGCGGCGCAGCCGGCGGAATAGCCCGAGGCCAGTATGGCGAAATCCAGCGCCGATCGGGGCGAGGCGATGGAAACCGTGTCCCCGCACATCGCCCGTATCACCTGGCTGAATTGCAGGCAGAAGGCGTCGTACAGCCCTTCCACGCTCTGGCCGGCCCCGCAGGCCAGCAGCCTGCGGATGTCCTCCATGCTGCAGGTCTGCTTCAGGGCGACGATCATCGTCAGCAGGGCGATCTGCTCCCGGCTGTACTTCTTGCCGGTGGGCCTTGGGATCAGCTGGCTCTTGACGTAATTGTTGATCATAGACGGCGAAAGGTAGCCGTGGATGTCGCTGCCGTAGAGCGGCTCGTAGACCCGGGTGATGAAGGTCACCACCTGGTCCATGTAAAGACCGAGGTCTGGGATTTGCTCCCAGGATACGGGCCGAAATCGGCTGATCGGGGCGAGCGTGTCTCGGATATCGGCGTTCATGCGTCTGCCTCCTGTCACAGATCAGACCGAAGTCGTTTCTTCGGCGGGCTGCACGTACAGCGTGTGCTGGTTGGTGTAGATCACAAAGCCAGGCTTGGCGCCGCCGGGCTTTTTGACGAAGCGCCGAAGCGTGTAATCCACCGGCACCCGGGAGCTGGCCCGGCCCTTGGAATACAGCGCGGCCAGGCGGGCGGCGTAGAGTATGGTGGCCTCGTCCGGGTCCTCGCCGACGACGATCACGTGGGAGCCAGGCATGTCCTTGGCGTGCAGCCACACCTCATTGGGCTGGGCCGTGCCGGTCAGCTTGTCGTTCTGCAGATTGTTCTTGCCCACCAGTATGACCCGGCCCGACGGCGCGGTAAAGCGCATGGGCTTGGAGGGCGGCAGCTGCTTGAGCTGGCGACGGTTGCGGTTCGGGCGGACGTAGCCGAAGCGCTCCAGCTCCTGGCGCAGCTCCGATAGCTCCGCCTCCTCGCTGCACTTTTCCAGGTTGTCAAGCTGTCCCTCCAGGTAGCTCAGCTCGGCGGAGGTCTTTTCGATCTGCTCCGCGGCCAGGGTCTGGGCGTTGCGGGCCTTCTGATACAGCTTGAAGTACCGCTGGGCGTTCTGGCCGGGGGACAGCTTCTCGTCCAGCTCCACCTTCAGCATGGGCATGCCTTCCTCATAATAGTTGGGCACCTCCACCTGCTTTGCGCCCTTCTGGGCCAGGTGCAGGTTGGCGGTGAGCAGCTCGCCCTTGAGCCGGTATTCCTCCATCCGCTGGCTGCCCAGCAGCGCCTCGTTCTGCAGCGCCAGCTTGCGTTCGCAGCGTTCGATGTTCTTCTTCAGCGTCCGGTGCAGCGTGGCGCTCTTCTGCTTGATGCGCTCAGCCATGTCCCGGCCGCGGTAGAAGGCATCCATGGCCTCACTGATGGTGGGATAGGGCTCGGCCTTCATATAAGCGCGGCTGGCGTAGGGGAAGGCGACCACGTCCACCGGCGCGCCGTCGCCATCGTAGAGGATCGCCGGGGCGATGTGGTCAGGTATCGAGGCAAGGCTGTTCACTACGCTTTCGCAGGCGGCGCGCAGGTCGATCTCGCCTGAGTGGGCGTCCTCGCTGCCGGTGGCGCGAAAGGCCAGCTCCCGGGCCGTCTGGGCGGACATGCCGCTGACGCACTGGGCGATCAGCCGGTGCAGCGGGCCGTTCATCCCGGCCATGGCGGCATAGAGCGCCTCCGCCGTGACGCTGTCGTAGGGCAGCTTGCCGTGGGCGGGGGGCAGCTCGTAGCGCAGCCCCGGAAGCACTTCGCGCACCGAGGAGATCAGCTCGTTCACCCGGCGGGCACTGTCGATGATTCGGCCGTCACCGCCCACGAATATGATGTTGGAGTGCTTGCCCATGAACTCGCAGATGATGCGCTTTTTCGCGGTGTCGCCCAGCTCGTCGTGGTGCTCGATCTCCACCTCGAGGATACGGTCGCACTCCAGCGCACGTATGCCGCAGACCCTGCCGCCGGTGATGTGCTTGCGCATCAGCATACACAACGCCGGGGGCTCCAGCGGGTTGTTCTTGCGGGTCGTGGTCAGGTGGGCGCGGGCGCAGTTGGCGGTGGCCGACAGCAGCAGCTGCCGGTTTTCGCCCCCGTTGCGTATGGTGAGCACGATCTCGTCCCGCTCGGGCTGTATGATCTTGTTTACGCGACCTCCGGCCAGCGACCGGTCCAGTTCCCGGGCCACGAGGCCGAGGGTCAGTCCGTCAAAGGGCATATCTGTTCCTCCAAACTGTGTTTCCTTGTTATGGGCACCATTATAAACCTTTTGGATGGATTGCGCAACAGGAACATTTGTGATAAAATAGCAGGGCATACCTCCCGGCGTCCCGGAATAGATTGAACCGAAACGGATGACGCAAGGAGGGTTCCAGATGAAGTTATCGGGAAGTCAACGCAGGGTGTACCTGCTGGCGCTGGCGCTGCTGGTCGTCGCGGTGGCGCTGGCGAGCGCCTGGTCGCTGTGGGGGAAGCCTGACAGGTCGCCCGGGGCCACAACGATGCCCACTCAGGACGTGCAATCAGGACAGGACGCGGAGCCCTCGCAGGGTTTGCAGCCACCGCAGGAGGCCGATGAAGCGCCGGCCGACCGGCAGGCCGCGGCGGACGGCGGGGCTGAAGCCGCCGACGGGAGCGGGGGAGCCAAGACCTCCACCATCGTCTACTACCAGGACAACTACGGCTATCTCGTGCCTGTGATGTGCTCCGTGCCCATGGAGGACGGCATCGCCAAGGCGACGCTGAACATGATGGTGCAGAGCGTGGGAAACGACATGCAGGCAGCACGGCTGGGCCTGCGCACGGTGCTGCCAGAGAACACGAAGATCGACCTGGACATCTCTAACGGCCTGGCCCGCATCGACCTGAGCCGGGAGGTGCTGGACATGGCCGACGCCGCGGCGGAGAGCAACATGGTCAACGCCGTGGTGCAGACGCTGACGGAATTCGACAGCGTGGACAAGGTGGAATTCCTGATCGACGGCCAGAAGCGGGAGACGCTGACCCACGGCACCCCGGTGGCCGGCCAGTTCACCCGGGGCGACATCAACCTGGAGAGCGTCGAGCCCACCATGGCCGGGGCCTCCGTCCAGCCGGTCACGCTGTACTTCCCCGGGGATTCCGGCGCGGTGATCGTGCCCGTGACCCGGATGGTCCACTCCCGGGCGGACGTGAACACCGCCGTGCTGGAGCTGGCCAAGGGCCCCGGCAACGGGGACGTGCTGGAGAGCGTGGTGCCGGCGGGCTGCGGGCTGATCGACGTTCAGGTGGAAAACGGCGTGGCGAAGCTGAACTTCACCTCGGAGTTCGTGAACCTGGTGGAGAATTCCGACGGCGGGCGCATGGCGCTGAAGGCGCTGGTGCTGACCTGTACCCAGTTCGACGGCGTGGATTCGGTGGAGATCTACGTGGACGGCAGGAAATACGACGCCACCCAGGGCGAACTGGGCGTGCCCACCTTCATGAACGTGGCCGATTCCATCGTATACGATTACATCCAGACCCAGTCCGCGATGCTGTTCGACTTTGAATGACCCGTGGCGGCGGCGATTCGCCGTCACGCCTTGACGAATGCCGCTACGGTACGAAACTACAAATGCTGTTGGGAGGCAAATGACATGACGACAATCGATCGCGCTCCGGACGAGCTGCGCATGGTGCGCATGCTGCCGGACTATACCGAAATGGCCGCAGGGTCCGTGCTGATCTGCTGCGGCAGGACCAGGGTGATCTGCACCGCATCGGTGCAGGAGGGCGTGCCTTCGTTCCTGCGGGGGAAGGGGAAGGGCTGGCTGACGGCGGAATACGCCATGCTGCCCGGCTCCACGCCCCAGCGCAAGGCCCGGGACGGCGTAAAGAAGGACGGGCGGGGCGTGGAGATACAGCGCCTGATCGGCCGCTCCCTGCGCGCTGCCTGCGACCTGACCCGCCTGGGCGAGCGCACGGTCTACATCGACTGCGACGTGATCCAGGCCGACGGCGGCACCCGCACCGCCGCCATCACCGGGGCCTTCGTGGCGCTGTGCATCGCCGTGGACAGGTTGATCGAGCAGGGAACGCTGGTGGATTCCCCGATCATCCGCCAGGTGTCGGCGGTGTCCGCGGGCGTCATCGACGACGTCTGCACGCTGGACCTGGAATACGCCCAGGACAGCCGCGCTCAGGTGGACATGAACATCGTCATGACCCGGGACGGCAGGGGCAACCTGGGCTTCGTGGAGGTCCAGGGCACCGGCGAGGGCCGAAGCTATACCCGCGCCGAGCTGGACCGGCTGCTGGCGCTGGGGGAAAAGGGCTGCCTGGAGCTGATGGACGCCCAGAGGGAGGCCCTGGGCAGCCGCGCCGGGGTCATCTGCCAGAAGCCCCGGCTGGTTCTGGCCAGCAACAACTTCGGCAAGCTGAAGGAGCTCAGGCAGCTGCTGGGCGACCGCTTCGACGTGCGCTCCATGCGTGAGCTGGGGGTGGAGACGGACGTGGAGGAGACGGGGGAAACCTTCGAGGAGAACGCCCTGATCAAGGCGAAGACCCTGATGGACATCTGCCACTGCGCGACGCTGGCCGACGATTCCGGGCTGTGCGTGGACCAGCTGGGCGGGCGTCCCGGCGTCCACTCCGCCCGCTACTGCGGCGTACACGGCGACGACGAGGCCAACAACCGGCTGCTCTTGCAGGAGCTGGCCGACAAGCCGGCGCCCCACAGGGCCCACTACGGCGCGGCGGTGGCGCTGTGCCGCCCGGGAAGGGAGCCGGTGATCGTCTATGGCCGCTGCGAGGGCGAGATCATCGGCGAATACCGGGGCGAGGGCGGCTTCGGCTACGATCCGCTGTTCCTCTCCGACGACCTGGGCGTCACCTTCGCCGAGGCCGCGCCGGAGGCGAAGAACGGCGTCTCCCACCGGGCCAGGGCCATACAGAAGCTGATCGAGGCGCTGGAGGCAGAGGCATGACCCGGCTGGGCATCGTCTCCGACAGCCACGACCACGGTGTGTGGCTGGAACGGTACCTGAAGCTGTGCAAGCGGGAAAGGTACGACGCGGTGTTCCACCTGGGGGACTACGATTCCGACGCCCGCTGGCTGGAGAGGCGGCTGGAGACGCCGGTGGTCGCCGTGGCGGGCAACTGCGACATGTTCTCCGACCTGCCCCGCATGGCCCGGGCGTCCTTCGGCCCCCACCGGCTGCTGGCGGTCCACGGCCATCTGCAGGACGTGAAGTACAGCTACGACAGGCTCTCCTACTACGCCGAGGACCAGCAGGCCACCATCGCCCTGTTCGGCCACACCCACCGCCCCTGCGTGGAGTGGGTGGGCGGCGTGCTGCTGATCAACCCCGGCGCGCTGATGGACGGCAGGTATGCCGAGCTCACGCTGGACGGGGACAGGGCCGTGCCGCAGCTGAAGTCGCTCAGAACATGAAACAAGCGCTGTCCCCGATAATCGCCAGGCGCGATTATCGGGGACAGCGCATATTTTGGGGCTTACTTCATGTACTTGTCGATGGCCTGGCACAGGTCGTCGATGGTCTTCTGGTCGCCCTCGGCGGCGGCTTCGACGATGCAGTGCTTCAGGTGGTCCTGCAGGATCAGCTTGCCGGTGTTGTCGATGGCCGAGCGCACGGCGGCGATCTGCACCAGCACTTCGGCGCAGTCGCGCCCCTCCTCCACCATGTTGCGCACCGACTGCAAATGCCCGATGGCCCGGGACAGCCGGTTCAGCACGGCTTTGGTGTGCTCGTGGCTGTGGGTGTGGCCGTGCCCGTGGTTATGGTTGTGGTCATGTCCGTGATCGTGGGGGATGCCGTGGGCATGCATATATTCGTGGTCGTGGATCTCGGGCCGAAGGCCGTCGTCCACGGCGTTTTTCTTATCGTGGTCCACTGATGCGTCACCTCTGTTTTATTCTAAACCAAACGGCGCATTGATGCAATCGCAGGGCGGGGGAAATAGGTTAAGAATGGACAAATTTATGATTGGAAACCCGGGGAGGGGGATGCGGTTGCGGGGCGAACATCGCCTTTGACAAATGCGCCGGGCTGTTGTATAATCAATAAAACCAAATCAAAAAGGAGACTGGACATGGATCACGAGCACGATCACGAATATATGCACGAGCACGGCATACCCCACGCCCATGACGGGCACGACCATCACGGCCACGACGACGCCCATCCCCACATGGGCGGGGCGGACCACGAGCATTCCCACGACGCCGGCCACAGCCACCCGCACACCCATGAGCACAGCCACGAGCATACCCATGCCGACGGCACCACCCATACCCATCCTCACGAGCACGTGCACGACCATCCCCACGGCCACGAGCACAGCCACGGGCATGGGCACGGGCACGACCACGGCCATCCCAACGCCGGCTGTCCCGGCGCGGCGGGCTGCAATTCCGACTGCAAGAGCTGTGACATGGATCCCCGGGCCGAGGTGGTGGCGCTGATGCAGTACATGGTCAACCACAACACGGCCCACGCCAACGAGCTGGCCCAGCTGGCTGGGCGGCTGAAGGACCTGGGCGACACCACCGCCTTCGAACAGGTGATGCAGGCCGTGTCCGACTTTGAAAAGGGCAACATGCGCCTGTCCACCGTGCTGGCGGCGCTGAACATTCCCAAGGCCTGACGAGGAGGAGAGAAAACTATGTGCCTATCAACCGTCTATAAGATCGAGAAGCGCCCGGAGAACGAGGTGCTGAAGAACGTCATGCTGATCGAGTGCGAGGGCGGCGTCGTCACCCTCACCGACATCATGGGCCGAGAGGAGCGGATCGAGGGCGAAATCGCCTCCGCCGACCTCACCGGGGGCACCGTGGTGGTCCGGCCCCGGGCCATCGCGTAACGAATTCGAAGCCGCGGGCAGGCGCGAGCGGTTCACCAGCGTTCGCCGCCTGTCTGTTGCTTTCAGCATGGAGGAATGATCATGGCCGAATACGAGCTGGTCAGGGAAATCCAGAACAGCTGCTCGGGCAACCAGATGCGGGATGTGTTCTTCGACGAGATCGAAACCGACGACCCGGAGGCCTACGTGCGCGCGCTGCTCAAGGGCGAGGTGGACGAGCTGACCGTGGAGCGCATGAACGACGAAAACCTCACCATCTTTGCCAGCAGCCACGGGCTTCGGCAGAAGTTCCTGTTCACATTAATTTAGTTAAAATAATGTCATAATATTCGCTGAGGCACTTGCCTATTTCACGGGTTTATGCTATTATAACTGAGTGTGTATATACATTGCCTATAATACGCATATGGGAACTGCAAAAGGCAATAGTTGGAGGAATACGATGAGCGTAGCAGACACCCTGAAGGACCGCATGGCCTTCTCCTTTGAGGTGTTCCCGCCGAAGACCGACGCCGGCATGGCCAAGCTGTGCGGTGAGGGCGGCGTGCTGGATCACCTCTATGAGCTGAATCCCGATTACATCTCCTGCACCTACGGCGCGGGCGGTACCAACGTGGGCAAGAACCTTGAGGTGCTGGACAAGATCCACAAGGACGGAAAGTGCATTCCGGTGACCCACTTCACCTGCGTGGCCAACACGAAGGAGGGCATCAAGGACCAGCTCCAGACCTACCTGGACCACGGCATCGACCACATGCTGGCCCTGCGCGGCGACATCCCCTTTGGCTGGACGGGCACCGGCGGCGACCTGCACTACGCCACCGAGCTTGTGAAGTTCACGCGCAAGACCTTTGGCGACAAATTCACCATTGCCGTCGCAGGTTCTCCGGAGGGACACATCTCCTGCCGCAGCATCGAGGCGGATATCTCATTTTTGAAGCAGAAGCAGGACGAGGGCGCTGACTACATCATGACTCAGCTGTGCTGGGACATGGATCAGTTCCGCTGGTGGCTGGACGCTATTCGCGCCGCGGGCGTGTACATGCCCGTTGACGTGGGCATCATGCCGGTACTGGACATCGCCGCGACCATCAACATGGCACTCAGCCGCAACGGCTGCGTCATGCCCCGAGCGCTGGCGGAGATCATCTCCAAGAACTGGATCTTCCCGAACCCCTTCGCCCCCGGCGAGAGCGAGGAATCCATCGCCGCCAAGAAGGCCGCCTTCAAGGAGGCCGGCATGGCCTACACCATCGAGCTGATCGACGAGTACAGGGCCTGCGGCATCGACGGCATCCACCTGTACGCCCTGAACAAATACGAAGATGTCACCAGGCTCGTCAAGGAGTCGGGCATCGTCGACCTGATTTAACCCGGAGAGTTTATGTCAACACATGTCATCGCTGTGGCCGGCAAGGGCGGCGTCGGAAAGACGACCACCTGCGGCATGATCATCGAGGCGCTCTGCCAGAAGGGGAAGGGTCCCCTTCTGGTGGTGGACGCCGACGCCAATTCCAACCTGAACGAGGTGCTTGGCGTCGAGGTGGACACCACGCTGGGCAGCATTCGCGAGGAGATGGCCCACGCAGAGCTGATGCCGGTCAGCCCGATCCCCTCGGGCATGACCAAGCAGGAGTACGCCGAATACAAGTTCAACGAGGCCCTGATCGAGGAGGACGACTATGACATGCTGGTCATGGGTCGCACCGAAGGCAAGGGCTGCTATTGCTATGTCAACGGCGTGCTGAAGACCCAGATCGACAAGTATTACGGTCGCTATAAGTACATGGTGATCGACAACGAGGCCGGCCTCGAGCACATCGCCCGGGGCACGCTGCCCCATGTCGACACGCTGCTGCTGGTCAGCGACTGCTCCCGCCGGGGCATACAGGCCGCTGCGCGCATCGCCGAGATGGTGAACGCGCTGGAGCTGAAGCCCGGCGTCATGAAACTGATCGTTAACCGCGCGCCGGGCGGACGCCTGAACGACGGGGTTAAGGAAGAGATTGAGAAACACGGCCTGGACCTGGTGGGCGTGCTGCCGCAGGACGATCTCGTCTACGAGTTCGACTGCGAGGGCAAGCCCAGCGCCAAAGTACCAGATGACGCTCCGGTCAAGGTCGCGCTGAAATCAATCATGGACACATTGCAACTCTAAGGTCTGCGCGTACCACGCATGCCGAACGACAACGACAAACAGGGGGAATACAACATGGCTTTCACTCCGAAAAAGCAGGCGTTCAATGCCAGGATCAATGCCGTCACCCTCGGCACGGGCGACAAGAGCATCGTGATCGGCGGCGAGAATGTTCTGCCCTTCTACACCTTCGACGCACCCATCGAGAACAAGCCCAAGATCGCCATCGAGATCTCTGACAAGGGGCTCGCCGGCATCGTTTCGCCCGGCCTGCTTGAGTTCTACGCCGGCTGCGAGACCGTCGTGGACATGGCCAAAAAGGCCGAGACCATGGAGGGCGCCTCTGCCATCTGCCTGCACTTTGAAAGCGCCGATCCCAACGGCGACAATACCTCCGTCGCGGACTGCGTGGCGCTGGCGAAGGCCGTAGCCGACGCCGTGAGCATGCCGATCCTGGTGATGGGCTGCAAGAACATCGAAAAGGACGCCGAGCTGTTCTCCGGCATCTCCGAGGCGCTCCAGGGCAAGAACATCCTGGTGCTCTCCTCCCGCGAAGAAAACTACAAGACCGTCGGCGCCTCCGCCGGTCTGGCCTACAACCAGAAGGTCGGCGCGGAATCCGCCGTGGACATCAACCTGGCCAAGCAGCTGAACGTGCTGCTGAGCCAGCTGGGCGTGCCCGCGCAGAGCGTTTGCATGAACGTGGGCTCCTCCGCTGCCGGCTACGGCTTCGAATACCTCTCCTCCACGCTGGACCGCGTGAAGGCCGCCGCTCTGGCCCAGAGCGACGCGCAGCTCCAGATGCCCATCGTGACCCCCATTTCTCCCGAGACCTGGGGCGTCAAGGAATCCATGTCCCCCGAAGAGGAATCCCCGGAGTGGGGCCCCCTCGACGAGCGCGGCATCGAGATGGAAGTGTGCACCGCTTCCGCCTGCCTGGTCGGCGGTTCCGATATGGTCATCATGAAGCACCCTGCCGCTGTCGCCACCATCGCCAAGTTTATCGACAGCCTGATGTGAGCGGGGAAGGAGGATATTAACCATGGCTCTGAAAGGTCTTGACATTTTTAAGCTGACCCCCAAGAAGAACTGCAAGGAATGCGGCAGTCCCACCTGTATGGCCTTCTCCATGAAGGTCGCCTCCGGCGCGGTGCCGATCGAGAAGTGCCCCTACATGTCCGCTGACGCCCTGGCCACCCTGTCCGAGGCCACCGCGCCCCTGATGAAGACCATCACCGTCGGCACCGGCGCCACCGAGCACAAGCTGGGCGGCGAGACCGTGCTGTTCCGCCACGAGAAGACCCTGGTCAACCGCAACCTGTACGCCGTGACCCTGTGCTCCTGCATGAGCGCGGACGAGATCGACGCGAAGATCGAAGAGATCAAGAAGGTCGATTACGAGCGCATCGGCGAGCGCGAGTATGTGGAATTCCTGTTCCTGAACTACGCCGGCAACGGCGCGGACGCCTACGTGGCGCTGGTCAACAAAGCCATGGCCGCCGAGCGCGCGCTGGTGCTGAACTGCACCGACGCCGAAGTCGCCAAGGCGGCGCTGGATGTCTGCAAGGCCGCCAAGCCCATCCTCAACGGCGCGAATAAGGACAACCTGGAAGCCATGAACGCCGCCGCCACCGCCGCGGGCGTCACCTTGGGCGTGACCGGCGCGGACATCTCCGAGATCTACGACAACATCAAGGCCCTCGAGGGCAAGGGCAACAAGAACCTGATCATCGACTGCACCGGCGCGGACGCGAAGCAGACCTTCGCCAACGCCGTGATGGTGCGCCGCGGCAACCTGAAGGATCAGGACCGCAGCCTGGGCTATCCGTCCATCGTGAACCTGGCGAAGATCGCCGAAGGCGACCTGCACATGCAGACCGCCTTGGCCGCCGCCTTCACGCTGCGCTACGGCTCCATCATCGTCATGGAGAAGATGACCTACGCCGAGGCCCTCGCGCTGTACGGCCTGCGCCAGAACATCTTCACCGATCCTCAGAAGCCCATGAAGGTCGAGCCCGGCATCTACGCCCTCAACGGCGCAAACGAGAATTCCGTGTGCTCCCTGACCGTCGACTTCGCGCTGACCTACTTCCTGGTCTCCGGCGAGTACGAGCGCTCCAAGTGCCCGGTCAACCTGCTGATCACCGACGCCAGCGGCATGTCCGTTCTGACGGCGTGGGCCGCGGGCAAGTTCTCCGCCGGCACCATCAAGAAGTTCTTCGACGAGAACGACATCGAAAACAAGATCAAGTCCCGCACGCTGATCATCCCCGGCAAGGTCGCCGTCATGAAGGGCGAGATCGAGGCCAAGCTGCCTGGCTGGAACGTGGTGGTCGGCCCCATGGAAGCGGTTCAGCTGGTCAAGTTCATCAAGGACTTCACCGCCTGACGCATATCTACGGCCGGCATGGCGCTGCCATGCCGGCCCGGTTTGGAATAAAACGACAGGGAGGAAACTAATATGGCAAAGTTTATCACCATCGGCGAGCGCATCTCCGTCACCGCCCCGTCCATCCGCAAGGCCTTTGCGGAGCGCGACCCCGAACCGATCATCACCCGCTGCGAACAGCAGCTGAAGGCTGGCGCGAACTACATCGACGTGAACATCGGCCCCGCCGAGGCCGACGGCGAGGAGATCATGCAGTGGGCCGTGAAGCTGCTGCAGGAGCGCTTTGACAACGTGCCGCTGGCGCTGGAAGTCGGAGGCCAAGCGGTCTTAGGAAGACAAGCAAGTTGTGCAACTCCTTGGCTCACAGAACGACATGGCTACGACCCGACTTTGAACACCGGCCCCGCCGAGGCCGACGGCGAGGAGATCATGCAGTGGGCCGTGAAGCTGCTGCAGGAGCGCTTTGACAACGTGCCGCTGGCGCTGG
>JAZOUD010000084.1:0-4310 GCA_045658005.1 Clostridia bacterium
TTTGGCGGAGAAGGAGGGATTTGAACCCTCGCGGCAGTTATCCCACCCTACTCCCTTAGCAGGGGAGCCCCTTCGGCCTCTTGGGTACTTCTCCACGGCTATGAAATTGGCGGAGAGAGAGGGATTCGAACCCCCGGTGCCTTTCGGCATCACTGGTTTTCAAGACCAGCGCCTTAAACCACTCGGCCATCTCTCCTGAACCAAACCAGCGAGATGTATTATAACAGAAATTCAGGTGGATGTCAACCGGTTCGGGCGATTATTTTTTCGCCGTCTCCAATTTTTCAGGATTTTAAAGGAAATGGCGGGCATTGCCCGCCAAATGTCCTTTGCTCACGCCTCCGTGCCCAGCAGCCCGATTTCCTCAGCGTGCTCGCGCATGCCGTCGATGCAGATGGCGGCCACGTCCTTCACGTCCATGCCCAGCATCTCGCAGCCCTTCACCACCAGGTTCCGGTCGCACTTGGCGGCGAACTTTTTGTCCTTGAACTTCTTCATGAAGCTCTTGATCTCCAGATCCGTGATGCCCTTGGGGCGCATCCGGGCGCAGGCCTGGATGATGCCGGTCAGCTCGTCCACGGTGAAAAGGGACTTCTCCATATTCGTGATGGGCTCCACGTCGGTGCAGATGCCGAAGCCGTGGCTGAGTATCGCCCGCACCTCGTCGGGCTCGACGCCCGCGGCCAGCAGCGGCTCCGCGGTGTGCTGAAGGTGCTCGTCGGGGTATTTTTCGTAGTCGTAGTCGTGTAGCATGCCGATGGCCTGCCAGTGTTCCACGTCCTCGCCGAAGTGCCTCGCCATCGCACCCATGGCGTAGCAGACGTTCAGCGCGTGGATGCGCAGGTGTTCCTCGGTGACCATCGTGTCGTTCAATTCCCGGGCCCTCTCCAATGTAAGCATGGTATGCCTCCGTAATATGTTGATGCTCCCAGTGTAGCACAGGCGGCGGCATAATGCAATATGCCGCCGCCTGTGTCGACTAAAAATCAGCAGGGACTTCCCAATACCCGACCGACTTCGGTATTGTCCGCCCTGCGGTCCCGCAGCGCGGGCACCGGGTTCGGGGCGGTCTCGAAGCGGTAATCCTCGCCGTCCCGCTGGATGACGTGCTCGATGATGGCGTGGCTCTCCACGTCGTTTATGTCGGCGTTGACGATGCCCTGGTATTTGAAGAAGTCGGCGCTGGGGCTCAGGTCGTTCACGTTGGTCCAGTCCTCCCGCAGGGCGGTGTTGCACACGGTGCCGCCCAGCACCTGCCGCACGTACTCAATGTTGCTGGTCAGCAGCAGCGGGTCGGGGAAGGTGCCGTCGGGGATGACCTGGTTGGCCTCTCTGCCCTCGTAGGTCTCCAGCAGCTCCGCCGCGGCGTGGAGGTGGCTGACCTCCTGCTCGAACAGCATCTCCCAGACGCCCTTGATGCGCGGGTCGGTCTCCGTCTCCATGGCCGACCAGTACAGGTAGCACTCGGTGTACTGGTGGTTGAGACAACCCTCCAGCCAGGTCTGCTCGGTGTCCATCAGGCAGCCGTACTGGGTCACGTGCTGCTCCTCCACCATGCCGATCTCCCGGTACAGCTTTTGGCCCCAGGCGGTGGGGTAGAAGCCGGCCACGTTCATATAATAATTCATGGTCTGCTGCTCGGCGGCGGTGATGATGGCGGTGCACAGCCGGGTCTGGGGCGAGGCGGTCTGGCTCTGGATGTGGAACTTCACCGAATCGAAGGGGTGGCGGTGGTGGGCGATGGTGGGCCGTCCGGGCATGATCTCGGTGTAGCGGCCCACGAAGGCCTCGGCATGCGTCCGGTCGTCGAATTCCATCAGGTCGGCATAGCGGTACAGGTGGTCGAAGTCCTCCAGCAGCGCGAAGTCCAGCGCCTGCTTCACATAGGGGTTGTCCTCCCGCTGGGCCAGCATGGCGGTCAGGTCCACGGCCAGCTGCTCGTAGCCCAGGGTGTGCTCCAGGATCGTCTCGTCCGCGGGCTTCAGCGCCGCCACCAGCTTTTGCTGCTGCTGCTCAAGCCGGCGCAGCAGGGCGACCTGGCGGCGCAGCTCGTTGTCGGCGGTGTGCCGGGAGAATTGGTGGCCGTACCAGACCGCCTCGAATTCCGTGCCGTTCATCAGGATCACCCGGGTTCGGGTGTAGGGATCCACCGCCCGGCGGTCGTAGGGCAGCGGCGTCAGCTGACGCCAGTTCATGATCAGGTCCTCCAGCTTGCGGGGCTTCAGGTCAAATGGATTCATTGCCAAACTCCTTTTTGCGTTTTGGGAACAGTATATGCCAAAACACTTAAAATCATGCATTGACTATCCTTGACATTTAGTTGACAGTGGGTTTATAATTGATGTGTATACTGTGTGCAATTTCATGGGAGGAGTGTGAGGACGTGAACGAGGTCAAGAAGCCGAGAAAGCCTTTGATGTTCTACTACGCGCTGGCGCTGCTGGCGATCGTGTTGTTCAACAGCCTGGTCATGCCGCTGCTGGTCAATCCCCGGGTGACCGAGGTGGATTACAGCGAATTCATGCGCATGACCCAGGAGAAGAAGATCGACAAGGTGATGGTGGAGAACAACCAGATCATCTTCTCGGACAGCGACGGCAAGCTGTACAACACGGGCCTGATGGACGATCCCCAGCTGACCCAGCGGCTGTACGATTCCGGCGCGAAATTCTCCAGCCAGATCGTCAAGGAGATGTCGCCGATACTGTCGCTGCTGATCTCCTGGATACTGCCGCTGGTGCTGATGATCGGCCTGGGCCAGTACTTCAGCAAGAAGCTGGTGGAGAAGGCCGGCGGCGGCGCGGGCAGCATGATGTTCGGCATGGGCAAGAGCAACGCGAAGGTGTATGTGAAGTCCACCACCGGCATCAAGTTCGACGACGTGGCCGGCGAGGACGAGGCCAAGGAGATCCTCAGGGAGATCGTGGATTTCCTGCACAACCCGAAGAAGTACGAGGCAATCGGCGCGAAGATGCCCAAGGGCGCGCTGCTGGTGGGCCCTCCCGGCACGGGCAAGACGCTGCTGGCCAAGGCCGTGGCCGGCGAGGCCGACGTGCCCTTCTTCTCCATCTCCGGCTCGGAGTTCGTGGAGATGTTCGTGGGCATGGGCGCGGCCAAGGTGCGCGACCTGTTCAAGCAGGCCAATGAACAGGCCCCCTGCATCGTGTTCATCGACGAGGTGGACGCCATCGGCGGCAAGCGCGACGGGCGCAACGGAGGCAACGACGAGCGGGAGCAGACCCTGAACCAGCTGCTGACCGAGATGGACGGCTTCGACGGCAGCAAGGGCGTGGTGATCCTGGCTGCCACCAACCGGCCCGAGTCCCTCGACCCGGCGCTGCTGCGCCCTGGCCGCTTCGACCGGCGCGTGCCGGTGGAGCTGCCCGACCTCCAGGGCCGCGAGGCCATACTCCGGGTCCACGCGAAGAACGTGCAGACCCAGGACAACATCGACTACGCCGCAGTGGCCCGGGCTGCCGCCGGCGCTTCCGGCGCGGAGCTGGCCAACATCGTCAACGAGGCCGCGCTGCGGGCTGTGCGGGACGGACGCAAGAAGGTCACCCAGGCCGACATGGAGGAGAGCGTGGAGGTCATCATCGCCGGCTACCAGAAGAAGAACCGGGTGATGAGCGACAAGGAGAAGATGGTGGTGGCCTATCACGAGATCGGCCACGCGCTGGTGGCGGCGAAGCAGTCGGAATCCGCGCCGGTGCACAAGATCACCATCATTCCCCGCACCTCCGGCGCGCTGGGCTACACCATGCAGGTGGACGAGAAGGAGCACTTCCTGCTGACCAAGGAGGAGCTGGAGAACAAGATCGCCACCCTCACCGGCGGGCGCGCCGCCGAGGCCCTGATCTTCAACCAGATCACCACCGGCGCCTCCAACGACATCGAGCAGGCCACCCGCCTGGCCCGGGCGATGATCACCCGCTACGGCATGTCCGAGGAGTTCGGCATGGTGGCCATGGAGCAGCTGACGAACCAGTACCTGGGCGGCGACACCACGCTGGCCTGCGCCGCCGACACGGCCAACCGCATCGACGAGGTGGTGCGCAAGCTGATCGCCACCCAGTACGACAAGGCGTTCAAGATCCTCCAGGACAACAGGCAGCAGCTTCACGCGCTGGCCAAGTACCTGTACGAGCACGAGACCATCACCGGCGAGGAATTCATGGACATCCTCCAACGGACCACGCCGCAGATCGCCGCCGCGCAGGGACAGTGAGAAACCATAACACACAGGGGCCGCCGGAAAATGACCATTAAGTCGGAGGCCAAGCGGTCTTAGGAAGACAAGCAAGTTGTTC
>JAZOUD010000085.1:0-44988 GCA_045658005.1 Clostridia bacterium
CGCGCCTGCGTCCGCTGCCCGGACTGGGGCTCACGGTGCTGGTGGCGGGGGTGGCGTTCTATGGGGCGCTGGCGATGGATCCCCGTCCGGCGCGCGTATGGCTCGACGGCGCTGTGCGGCTGGCACTGGAGGACAGCTGGCCTGCGTCGATCCTTCTGGCGCTGGCCTACGCCGCGATGAATGCCGCGCTGGCGGCAAATGTCGTGCTCCGTTTTGGCGCGGGCGCAAGGCCCTGGCGCGTGGGGCTGGGGTGCGGCCTGATGCTGTGGGCGCTGCTGGCTGCCGCGAATTGGGCCATCGAGCGGGGTGGCAGGCGACTGCTGGGGCAGGCGATGCCCACGGTGGTCCTGGCGGCGCGGTGGGGCCTGCCCGGGTTTTGGGCCTGCGCGGGCTTCGGGTACCTCTGCGCAGTGACCACACTGGCCGCCGCGATGGGCGGGCTGATCGACGCGATGCGCGGGCCAGGTCGCAAAGGCACGCTGCTCACCGCCCTGGCCGTGGCGGCACTGGCCGGTCTGCTGGGCCTTAAAAGGGCAGTGGGGGCGAGCTACCCCGTCGTGGGCTGGTTGTGCGCGGCGCTGATGCTTTCGCTGGCCTGTCGGGCGGACGCGCTGTTGTTTCAAAGCAAAAAGGTTAAATTTCATGGGGAATAGCGCCGAATCCCGGGTTCAGAAGGTTCCGTTACGGTAATAAGCACGTAAACAGGCTTGCCTGACGGGTCAAAGTCATGTATAATAGAGGCAGCGATAGAGATATGGCGCTCTTTTTGCGCGCCGGAGGAAACATGCCGGTATATGATTACAGGTGCATGCAGTGCGGCCATAGGTTTGACCTGCTGCGCTCCGTCTCCGCCAGGGACGACGTGAAGTGCCCCAAGTGCGGGGGCGACGTGGCGCGGGTGTACGAGGGCAAGTGGTCCGCCCTGGGCAGGGCTTCCGGCGGCGGCTGCAGCTGCGGCGGGAATTGCCAGGGCTGCGCCGGCTGCGGGCGCTGACGGATAGATTCGGTTTTTGCGGGCGTAAAGGCCTGCGCTGAAAGCTTCATTGGGACGGATGGAGATAAGATGAAGGAAAAAATGCGGATTCACGGCGGTGCGCGCCTTGAGGGCGAGGTCATGGTCAGCGGCGGCAAAAATGCCGCGGTGGCCATCATTCCCGCTGCCCTTCTGGGCGATTCCCCCTCCGTGATCGAAAATGTTCCGGATATCAACGACGTACATATCATCATAGAGATGCTCAAATACCTGGGCGCCCAGGTGGAATTCAAGGACAACGTGATGACCATCGACCCGCGCACCGCGGACAAGTTTGACCCGCCCTACGAGCTGGCCAGCCGCATGCGCGCGTCCTACTATTTCGCGCCGGTGCTGCTGGGCGTGTTCCGGCGCTGCAGCGTGCCCCTGCCGGGCGGCTGCGACATCGGCCCCAGGCCCATCGACCAGACGCTGAAGGGCATGCGCACCCTCGGCGCCGAGGTGGACACCCCCGGCGGCGTGATCGTGGCCTCCGCCGACGAGCTGGTGGGTGGCGACATCTTCCTTGAGATGCCCAGTGTGGGGGCGACGGTGAACTGCATGCTCACCGCAGTGTCCGCCAGCGGTACCACCTGCATCCACAACGCGGCCAAGGAGCCCCACATCGTGGACCTGGCGAACTTCCTGTCGAGCATGGGCGCCGTGGTCAAGGGCGCGGGCACCGACGTGATCCGCATTCGTGGCGGCAGGCACCTGCACGGCACGAATTACACCGTGGTGCCCGACCAGATCGAGACAGGCACGCTGATGATCGCCGCGGCGGCCACAGGTGGCGATGTGATCATCACCGGCACCATTCCCACCCACATGGAGGCCCTCTCCGCCAAGCTGCTGGAGATGGGCGTGCACGTCACCAGCGAGGACGACATCATCCATGTGCGCAGTAACCGCAACTTCCGCTCGGTGAACGTGAAGACCCAGGGCTATCCCGGCTTTCCCACCGACCTGCAGCAGCCGCTGGCCGCGCTGCTGACCGTCGCCAACGGCACCAGCATCGTGACAGAGACGGTATTCGAATCCCGCTTTCGCTATCTGGACGAGCTTCGGAAGATGGGCGCCAGCTCCCGCGTGATCGAGACCACGGCCATCATCACCGGCGTGGACCGGCTGGTGGGGGCGAGGGTCAACGCCACCGACCTGCGGGCCGGAGCGGCGCTGGTGATCGCGGCGCTGATGGCCGAGGGCGTCACCGAGATTTCCGGCGTGGAGTACATCATGCGCGGCTACGAGCGCTTCGACGAGAAGCTGCGCAGCCTGGGGGCCCACATCGAGCGCGTGCGCGAGGGCAGTCCGGTGCCTGCGGGCGGTTTTCTACCGAATATATAACATTTTCTGACGCTTTTATGGCGCTTAAGAGGTTGTATTATTCGGAAAAACGTGGTATAATCAGGATTGTTGAATGATTTTCCGAATAAGAGACTGTTATGTCATCTGGACGGGCAATCATGTAGATGGCGCACGACGCCGCGTGCAGCACTGCCAACCGCCGATCATCGGCGGTGTGTTTTTGAAATAGAGCCCGTCAGACGGGCGCTTGGGGGAGGGGTCTTGTTGCCGAGCAAGTCGATGCCGGTCAGGGAAGCCAGGGAAATTGCACAGAAGATCGCCGCGGAAATGAATGTAGAGCTGGTCGACGCTGAGCTTGTCAAGGAGCCGACCGGTCATTTTCTGCGTTTTTACATTGAAAAACCCGACGGCATCGCCCTGAATGACCTGGAGGCCTTTCACCGAAGGATACTGCCGCTGGTGGAGCGGGTGGAGTACGACTACATGGAGGTCTCCTCTCCCGGCGCGGATCGTCCCCTGAAGACGGAGCGGGATTTTGAACGCTGCAGGGGCACGGTCGTGGAGCTGAAGACCTACCGCCCCGTGAACGGCGGCAAGCAGTTCACTGGCGAGCTGGTGGGCCTGGAGGACGGCGACGTGGTCATCGCCACCGAAGGCGGCCAGACGCTGCGCTTCCCACAGAAGGGCGTGGCCATCGTGCGCCCGCTGATCGAATTTGACGAGGAGGACCTGCAGGACGACGCGCCTGCCCAGCCCTCGAATTGAGCATAAATCCATCGAGCCGCAAGGCAGGCGGCGAAAGGAACAGGAGGAATGTTGCCATGGCCAATGGAGGAATCGACTCCAATGAGTTTTTCAGCGCCCTGGACGCCCTGAGCAAGGAGCGGCGCATCAATAAAGACGTGCTCTTCGGCGCCATCGAAGCCGCGCTGATTTCCGCATATAAAAAGAATTTCGGCAAAAACGCCAACGTGCGCGCCACCATCGACGCCCAGAAGGGCAGCGTGGAGGTGCTCAGCCGCAAGACCGTCGTGGAGGTTGTGGAGGACCCCCAGTGCGAGATGTCGCTGGAGGAGGCCCGGGCCATCCAGCCCCAGTACGAGCTGGGCGACCTGGTCGAGGTCCAGGTGACGCCGAAGAACTTCGGCCGCATCGCGGCACAGACTGCCAAGCAGGTGGTCGTGCAGCACCTGCGCGAGGCCGAGCGCGGCGTAATCTACGACGAGTACAGCCAGAAGGAGAACGAGATCCTCACCGCCATCGTGCAGCGGGTGGAGAACAAGCAGGTATTCGTGGAGCTGGGACGCACCGAGGGCCTGCTCGAGCCCAGCCAGCAGATGCCCACCGAGGAGCTGAACATCAACGACCGCATCAAGGTCTACGTGCTGGAGGTCTCCCGCCAGGGCCGCGGCCCGCAGGTGTTCGTCTCCCGCACCCATCCGGGCCTGGTGAAGCGCCTGTTTGAGCTGGAGGTGCCCGAGATCGTCACCGGCGTGGTGCAGATCAAGTCCATCGCCCGGGAAGCCGGCTATCGCACCAAGATGGCCGTGGTGTCCACCGATCCGCTGATCGACGCCGTGGGCTCCTGCGTCGGCCCCAGGGGCATGCGCGTGGAGAACGTGGTCAACGAGCTGAAGACCGAGAAGATCGACATCGTGCGCTGGTCCCAGGACCCGGCGGAGTACATCGCCAACGCCCTGAATCCCGCCCGCGTGCTCAGCGTGTTCGTCTCTGAAAGCGAGAAGGCCGCCGCCGTGGTGGTGCCCGACAACCAGCTCTCGCTGGCCATCGGCAAGGAAGGGCAGAACGCCCGCCTGGCCGCCAAGCTGACCGGCTGGAAGATCGATATCAAGAGCCAGAGCCAGGTGGAGGCCGAAGCCGACCAGTTAAATCAGGACCGGGAGGAAAACTGATGCCTGTCAAGCCGCGCAAGATCCCCATGCGCATGTGCGTGGGCTGCCGGGAGATGAAGCCCAAGGTCCAGCTGCTGCGCGTGGTAAAGCCCCAGGAGGGCGAGGCGCATATCGACCGCACCGGCAAGTCGCCGGGGCGGGGGGCTTACATCTGCGGGCAGATCGAGTGCTTCAGGAAGGCCCGCAAGAGCCGGGCGCTGGAGCGGGCGCTGGAGGCGAAGATCGACGAGGCCGTGTTCGACCAGCTGGAGGCGAGCATCCAGTCGCCGTCCGGGGAGGACTGAGTCGTGAAGGCGATGCTGAACATGCTGGGTCTTTGCGCCCGGGCAGGGAAGCTGATCACCGGCGAAAAGGCCTGCGTGCAGGTCATACGCGCGGGAAGCGCGTGTGTTGCGCTGCTGGACGGCGCCGCTTCGGCGAACGCCGTCAAGGCGCTGTCGGACGCCTGCGCCAGCCACGGGGTGCCGCTGGTGCGCACAGGTGAGTATCAGCTGGGCGACGCCATCGGAAAGTCCGGCCGCATGGCCGCCGCGGTCACCGACGCGGGCATGGCCGCCAGGATCATAGAGTTATCAGCCGCCGATTCCATCGGTGATGCATAAAGGCCCAACGACCTAACGGGCCAGAGATCAGACAGAGTGTACGGGGGTGCATTGAGGGAATGACCAAAGTCAGGGTTCAGGATGTCACCAGGGAACTGAGCGCGAACACCGGCAAGATGCTGGAGAATGTGACGCGCATGCGCAAGCAATCGCAGGAGATGCTGAATTCGCTTCGCCGGATTTCCGACGGCTTCGCCCGCGAGGAGCGGGAGCGCCAGGAACGGGAGGCCAAGGAGGCGCTCAGCAAGCAGTACGCGGCCAGCGCACAGTTCATGACTGCCTATTCCAGCGAGCAGGTGCCGGAGATTCCGGCTGCGCCTGCGCCGGCGCCCGAAGTGCAACCCAAGCCTGTCGCTGCACCCGCAGCCCAGGAGACTCCGGGCATGACGCGTCCGGCGACTGCGGCAGCGGCGCCGCGTCCCCAGCAGGGCAGCGCGCCGGCACCAAGGGCCGGCGGCCAGGCAACACAGCCCCGCGGTGGGGACCGCTATCCGCAGGGTCGCCCGCAGCAGGGCGGCGCGCCGGGTCAGCGTCCGGCGTACCAGGGCCGTCCCCAGCAGGGCGGCGCGCCGGGTCAGCGCCCGGCAGCATACGGCAATCGTCCCGCAGGCGGCGCGCCCGGTCAGCGTCCCGCTGGCGGCGGCTTTGGCGGCGCGCGTCCCGGCGGCTTCGGCGGCCAGCGCGGCGGCTTTGGCCGCAAGGGGCCCGATTTGACGCCCTCTGTCGAGAAGGAAAGGGTATCGAATTACGATCCGAACAAGAAGCAGTATGTGCGTCAGAACGACCCGGAGCGCAGCCGTGCTTCCGGTCGCACCGCCCAGAAGCAGCGCGGCGGCGCGGGCAACCTGAATAACTATGACGACGATTTTGTGCGCAACCGCAAGAAGCAGAAGAAGGCTGCCCAGAAGGCCCTCATCGAGCCGATCAAGATCGAAAAGGCGTTCATGACCGCCGAGACCATCACCGTGCGCGACCTCTCAGAGCGCATTGGCAAGCCCGCCGGCGAGATCATCAAGCGATTGATGATGCTGGGCATCATCGCCACCATCAACAACGACCTGGACTTCGATACCGCCTCGCTGGTGGCCCAGGAGTTCGGCGTCGAGCTGGAGATGAAGCTGGCGGAGACCGCCGAGGATGCCCTGGAGAAGGAGGACGTGGAGGATTCCGAGGAGGAGCTCGTGTCCCGTCCGCCGGTCGTGACCATTATGGGCCACGTCGACCACGGCAAGACCTCGCTGCTGGACTACATCCGCAAGACCCGCGTCACCGCCGGCGAGGCAGGCGGCATCACCCAGCATATCGGCGCCTATACCGTCGACCTGGACGGCAGGAAGATCACCTTCCTGGATACCCCCGGCCATGAAGCCTTCACCTCGATGCGCCTGCGCGGCGCCCAGGCCACCGACATCGCGGTGCTGGTGGTCGCCGCAGACGACGGCGTGATGCCCCAGACCATAGAGGCCATCAACCACGCAAAGTCCGCGGGCGTCGAGATCATCGTCGCCATCAACAAGATGGACAAGCCCCACGCAAATCCCGAGCACGTCAAGCAGCAGCTGACCGAGTACGAGCTGATCACCACCGAGTGGGGCGGCAGCACCGAGATGGTGCCCGTCTCCGCCGTGACCGGCCAGGGCGTGGACGACCTGCTGGAGACCATACTGCTCACCGCCGACGTGAACGACTACCGCGCCAACCCCAACCGCAAGGCTCGCGGCATCATCATCGAGGCCAAGCTGGACAAGGGCCGCGGCCCGGTGGCCACAGTGCTGGTGAAGAACGGCACGTTGAACGTGGGCGACGCCATCGTCGCGGGCACCGCCTACGGCCGCGTGCGCGCCATGGTGAACGATCGCGGCGAGCGCGTGAAGAGCGCGGGCCCCTCCGAGCCGGTTGAGGTCATCGGCTTCAACGACGTGCCCGACGCGGGCGACCAGATCACCGCCGTGGACGACGAGAAGCTCAGCCGCCAGGTGGCCGAGGAGCGCAAGGATAAGCTGCGCGCCGCGCTGGTCAAGACCCAGACCAAGACCACGCTGGACGACCTGTTCAACCAGATCTCCGCCGGCGAGATCAAGGATCTGAACGTCATCATCAAGGCCGACGTGCAGGGCTCCGTCGAGGCCGTGCGCCAGAGCCTGGAGAAGCTGTCCAACGACGAGGTGCGCGTGCACTGCATCCACGGCGCGGTCGGCGCGATCAACGAATCCGACACACTGCTGGCCTCCACGGCCAACGCCATCATCATCGGCTTCAACGTGCGCCCCGACAACAACGCCAGGGACATGGCGGAGCGCGAGAAGATCGACATTCGCCTCTATCGCGTGATCTACCAGGCCATCGAGGACGTCGAGGCTGCCATGAAGGGTATGCTGGCCCCGAAGTTCAGGGAGGTCCTGCTGGGCCACGCCACCGTGCGCCAGCCCTTCAAGGTCTCCGGCGTGGGCACCATCGCGGGCTCCTATGTCACCGACGGCAAGATCGCCCGCAATGCCCAGATTCGCCTGCTGCGCGACAACATCGTCATCCACGAGGGCAAGATCGATTCCCTGAAGCGCTTCAAGGACGATGCCAAGGAGGTCAACACCGGCTACGAGTGCGGCATCGGCATCGAGAACTACAACGACATCAAGGAAAACGACGTCATCGAGTGCTTCGTGATGGAGGAGATCGAGCGGTAAACCTGAATACGGTACCTGTTGGCGGACGTTCGCGATTGAACGTCCGCCTTGTAGTTGGATTACGCCTGAAAAATGGCTTGTATTATTCGGAAATGTCGGTTATAATAGGGGGGCAGATGTTACAGGCTGCATTTTTATATCAGACAGACTGGAATGGAGGTGTCGGTATGGCACTTGAACTGCTGGTGGCGGAAGCGCGTGATCTGCCAGAGGATTCGATCATGGAGGTCATTCAATATATCCGAGCGATAAAGATGAAAACACAGTATGCCAACGCAGTTGCTCCATTAAAGAATATGCCTGTTATACGAGAACCGGGTAGATTTCGGGGACAGTTTGTAATGACGGACGATTTTGACGAACCTTTGGATGTGTTTAAGGAGTACATGTAATGTATTTATTGGATACACACGCATTCGTATTAGCCAGGCTATTGTAGAAGAATTGACCTTGCTATCCGCAGATTCCAAATTCGACAGGTATGAAGTCAATATAATATGGCAATAAGGCTATAGAATAAATGGAGGGTATACCAATGCCATCTTTTGACCGTATAGACCGCATCTCCCAGGAGGTGCACAAGGCGATCGACGCCATCATACGCGACGACCTGAACGATCCGCGCATCGGCGGCACCTGGTCCATCGTGCGTTGCGAGGTGACCCGGGACCTGCGCTACTGCAAGGTTCGTGTCAGCATCCTCGAGCAGGAGCGGCGCAAAGATATGATGGCGGCGCTGAAGAAGGCCTCCGGCTTCATTCGCAGGGAGCTGGGCCGCAGGGTAGACCTGCGCTATGTGCCGGAGATCCTGTTCGAGCTGGACACCAACATCGAATACGCGGCGCACATCAACCAGCTATTGAAGGAGCATCACGTCAATGAGCCAGAGAGTGACGATTGAACAGCTGGCCGACTGGCTGCGGGATCGGGATGACATCGTGGTGATGGGGCATGTATCGCCGGACGGCGACGCCACGGGCTGTGCGCTGGCATTGTGGCATGCGCTTCGGGCCTTGGGCAAACGGACCGTGGTCTGCCTGCCGGGCGGAATACCGCTGCTGTACGTGGGATTGCCCGGCGCAGATGAGATCGTGGATACCGAGGGGGGTGAGCTGCCCTTCGCGCCCCAGACCGCAATGGCGGTGGATGTCTCGGAGTACGAGCGACTGGGCGAAAGCGGCATGGCCCTGTTCACGCGCTGTCCCTATCAGGGCGTCCTGGATCATCATTTCACCAACGCGGGCTTCGGCCAGCTGTACATACTGGACGGAGAGGCCGCCGCAGCGGGCGAGCTGGTGGTGGATCTGATCGAGGCGATGGGCGTAGAGCTGGACGCGCAGATGGCGGAGTGCCTGTTCGTGGCCATATCCACGGACTGCGGCAATTTCAACTATCCCAACACCCGGCCCCAGACGTTTCGGGCGGCGGCCCGTTGCGTCGAGGCAGGCGCGGACGTATCCCGGATCACGGAGGCGCTGTACCGCACACGCTCCGTGGGGCGGACGAAGCTGCTGGGCGTGGTGCTGGCGGGACTGGAGATCTCCCCCGACGGCACGCTGGCCTGGGCACGACTGACGAAACAGATGCTGAAGAACTGCGGCGCGGACAAGGCAGACAGCGAGGGCATCGTCAATTACCTGCTGGAGATGGATGGCGTGCGGGTCGCGGTGCTGGCCATGGAGCGGGAAGGCGAGGCAAAGATGTCCCTGCGCTCCAAGGCGCCCTTCAACGTAGCCCGGGACGTGGCCGTTCCTCTGGGCGGCGGAGGACACGATTGCGCTGCCGGAGTGACACTGGTCATGTCCTTTGAAGAGGCACTGCAAAAGACGCTTGCCATGATCCGGGAAGCGATGAACAACGATAATAGCGCGGAAACGGATATACCATGAACGGATTTCTGAATCTCAACAAGCCCACGGGCCGAACGTCGTCAGACCTGGTGGTATTCGTGCGCAAGCGCCTGCCCAGGGGCACGGCGGTGGGTCACGGTGGCACGCTGGACCCCGAGGCCTCCGGCGTGCTTCCGGTGTGCGTCGGGTCGGCCACGCGGCTGTTTGACTACATCGTCGACAAGCAAAAGGTCTATGTCGCCCGCATCCGGCTGGGCGTCGAGACCGATACCCAGGACGCCACGGGCCAGGTGGTCGCCGAGCGCGGCGTGGACGCCGGCGAGGCAGAGCTTCGCGCCGTGCTGCCCCGATTTACCGGGAATATCATGCAGATCCCCCCGATGTACTCCGCGCTGAAGCGGGACGGCAGGCGCCTGTACCAGCTGGCGCGCAAGGGGGAATCGGTGGCGCTGGAGCCCCGACCCTGCCAGGTGGACGCCATCGAATACCTGCGGGATGAGGGCGACGATGTACACACGCTGAGGATCCGCTGCGGCAAGGGCGTCTACATACGCACGCTGTGCCACGACATCGGCAGAGCGCTGGGCTGCGGCGCCCACATGCAGTCCCTGGAGCGGGTGGCGGCGGGCATATTCGACATCGAAAGCGCCCTGACGCCCCGGCAGGTGGACGCAATGGCCGCCGAAGGGCGGCTTTCGGAGGCGCTGCTTCCACTGGACGCGCCTCTTTTCCATCTGCCCCAGGTGCGGGTGGGGGAGCGCTGTCGACACGCCGTGCTCAACGGCAATCCACTGCGCGCCGCCTGGTTGGAGGAGCCCGCGCCGCAAGCGGAGGCCGTGCGGGTCTACCTGAACGATGAATTTGCGGGCATCGGGGAGGCACAGCCCAATGGGGACGTGAAGTTTCGGGCCATGCTGTACAGACCTGGAGAGAACGGATGAAGATCATTTACGATGCGACAGGATTCACAGGCCATCGCGCGGCGGTAGCGCTGGGCATGTTCGACGGCGTGCACATCGGACATCAGGCGCTGATCCGACGCACGGTGGCGTTGGCGAAGGAGATGGACGCCCAGAGCGTGGTTTGTACCTTCGACCGGCATCCGCTGTCTGTGATATGCCCTGAAAGAGCGCCCCAGGCATTGCTGCCGCTGCATGAGAACCTGAAAAAGTTCGAGCGCCTCGGCGCGGAATGGGCGCTGATACAGGCGTTTACCCAGGAATACAGCGCCACTGACCCCGTTGCGTTCTTGCGCGGACTGGTCAGGGACATGCGGGCCGTGGCCATCGTCGCGGGGGAAAACTATACCTTCGGCGCAAGGGGCAGGGGAGACGCGGCGCTGATCAGGGGCATGGCAGAGGCCCTGGGCTATCGCGCCGAGATCGTGCCCTCTGTGATGGACGGAGACGTCATGTGCTCCTCCACCCGGATTCGCCAGCTGCTGGCCCGGGGCGAGACGGAGCACGCACAGAGATTGCTGAAAATACCGTAAAAACCCTGCCAGCTTCGATCTGTGCGGTTCGATGGATCGAGTCGGCATGAGAAGTCACGACAATGGAGGAGATCACTATGAAGAGATGGGTTCTGCTGGCTGCTGTTGCGTTGCTCCTGGTCGCACTGGTGCCCTCTGCGCTGGCCGCAAAGGGCGTCGCTTACGTGAACCGGGACACCCTCAACGTCTATAAAGAGATGGACAAGTCGTCCAAGGTCGTCAAGACGTTGAAGGGCGGCGATAAGGTGGTCATCTTCGAGGAGGACGGCAACTGGACCGGCGTCTTCTACATCAACAAGAAGAACGAAGACAAGGTGGGCTATGTCCAGTCGAAATACCTGAGCGACGTCATGCCGGAAAAGTATTGCAAGCATGAGTGGACCCAATGGGAGGTCTACCGCGAAGCCACCTGCACCAGGACCGGCCTGCGCATTCGCGAGTGCACGGTCTGCGGCACCGGCCAGAGCAAGGAGATCCCAAAGCTCTCCCACGAGTACGGCAAGTGGATCGTGGAGAAGGAAGCGACCTGCACCGAGAAGGGCGAACAGTACAGGACGTGCAAGCTCTGCGGCAATAAGGAGATCAAGGCTGTCGCGAAGCTGGACCATCAGTTTGGAAAATGGAACGTGCTGGAGGATGCCACCTGTACCGAAAAGGGTGAGCGCATGCGCCGCTGCCTGGTCTGCGGCTATCGGGAGGTTCAGCAGATCGAGAAGGTTCCCCATGAGTACGGAAAGTGGACGGTGACGAAGGAGGCCAGCTGCACGGAGAAGGGCGAGCGGGTGCGCAAGTGTGCCGTCTGCGGCTTCAAGGAGACCCAGGCGATCGACAAGCTGCCCCACGAGTTTGGCCGCTGGACCGTCACCCGGGAGGCCACCTGCACCCGGGAGGGCAATCGGACGCGTACATGCGCGGTGTGTGGCTATCAGGAAAGCCAGAGCATCGAAAAGCTGCCCCATGAGTACCAGTGGAAGGTGACGGTGCAGACCACGGATCACTCCGCCGGCGTGCGCGCCAGGGTGTGCGCGGTATGCGGCAAGGTGACCGAGGAGCAGAGCTTCGACCCGGAGGGCACGCTGCGCCGCGGTGCGCGGGGCGACGCCGTGCGGGAGATCCAGCAGCTGCTGGCCGATCAGGCTTACCTGGCAGCCGGCGGCGTGGGCGGCATCTTCGGCGGCGGCCTGGAGCGGGCGCTGATCCAGTTCCAGATGGACCAGGGCCTCAATCCCGACGGCGTGGCCTGGCCCCAGACCATCAAGCGCTTGCACCACGACTTTGGCCCCTGGTCGGTGGTCCGGCCACTGACCCGCACTGTGGACGGCGAATATGCCCGGGTGTGCAAGGACTGCGGCTACGAGGAGCGCAAGACCGTCTCTGCGGGCGTCACCTACACCCGAAGGGAGCGGAGCGAAGAGATTCGCACCCTCCAGCGCATGCTGAACGCCATGGGCTACAACGCGGGCACCGCGGACGGCGCCTACGGCCCGAAGCTGGACGCGGCCTACCAGAGCTTTGCGCTGGAGAACAACCTGGATTTCACGCCTGAGCAGCTGCGGCCCTCAGACGTGGACAGCCTGGTGAACGGCTGGCTCGAATCCGTGCCGATGTCCAAGTGGATGGGCAGGAGCGAGAAGGATTCACCGGTCAGGCTGGCGCTCTTCATCACGCCTGTTACAGAAAATGAGGGCGACGAGCTGGGCGACGTGAAGACCTACAACTGGCGGTTGAGCAACCTGGGCACCCAGCGCTGTCGCTTTGACGCGCTGCTGCTGAGCTTTGGCGACAATCCGGATTTCCAGTCGGGCAACCTGGTGATGGTCGTGGGCAACATGGACCTTCTGAGGGACGGCGGCAACAATGCCATGGGCACCTTCAGCGTGGCCTCTGACTGGGGCACCGGAAAGCTGAACTTCTGCGCCGTGGGCACTTCCACCACCGGGGATCAGACCTGGCTGAGCAATGTGCGGTCGTTCGACGCGCCGGCCAAGAGCGACCCGTTCATATTCTTCAATAAGGACGAAGACCCGAACGGGGCGATATGAAGTTTCTGAAAACTGCCTTTTCGCCGTTTACAAAACAGGAGGCATGTGGTAGAATACATTTTGTAGCAATGTGGATTGACCACGCCACCGTTTGCCTGGTCCGCCGAGGACTCCGACGGCTCACCCGGCTTGCGGCGTATTGAATGAGGAGGAAAGACACATGGAGATCAACAAGAAGGAAATCATGGAGACCTACGCCCGCCATGAGGGCGACACCGGCTCCCCTGAGGTGCAGATCGCGCTGCTGACCGCGCGCATCAACCACCTGAACGAGCACCTGAAGGTGCACAAGAAGGACCACCACTCCCGTCGCGGCCTGCTGCTGATGGTCGGCCAGCGCCGTGGTCTGCTGGACTACCTGAAGAGCACCGACATCGAGGCCTATCGTGCCTTGATCGCCAAGCTGGGTCTGCGTAAGTAATCCCGGCGAGGATTTAACGGTTTTGTTCTGTCGCGCCGCCGCTTCGGCCTGCCGAGCGGCGGCGCTGTGCGAATTGTCGGATATGGAGTCGCCGACGGTTCGCAAGGCACATCGGCGGTGTGCGGACGCCAGGATGCGGGAGATACGCCCGCAGGCGCGCGTCTGTACACCGCATGGGAATTTTCAACGACGAAAACAGACCCAAGGAGGGCTATAATTTCTATGTTCAAGAGCTATAGCATGGAACTGGGCGGGCGGACGCTCACCCTTGAGTTCGGCAAGTACGCCGAGCAGGCCAGCGGCGCGACCTTCGTGCGCTACGGCGAAACCTGCATACTGGTCACCGCCACGGTGGCCGACACCCCCCGCCCGGGCATCGATTTCTTCCCCCTGAGCGTGGACTTTGAAGAGAAGCTGTATTCCGTGGGCCACATCCCCGGCTCTTGGAACCGCCGCGAGGGCCGTCCCGCGGAGAAGGCCATACTGACCTGCCGCCTGATTGACCGTCCCCTGCGCCCCCTGTTTCCCAAGGGCATGCGCCACGACGTCTCCGTCGTATGCACCGTGATGTCCGTGGAGCAGGACAACATCCCCGACATCCCCGCGATGATCGGCGCCTCCGCCGCACTGGCCACCAGCCAGATCCCGTGGGCCGGCCCCATCGGCGCGGTGAACATCGGCTATGTGGACGGCGAGTATATCGTGAATCCCACCGTTGAGCAGCGCGAGAAGAGTCTGATGAACCTGACCGTGGCCGGCACCAGCGAGGCCGTGCTGATGGTCGAGGCCGGCGCGAAGGAGGTCTCCGAGGAGGTCATGCTGGGCGCGATACTGTTCGCCCACGAGGAGATCAAGAAGATCGTTGCCTTCATCAACGACATTGTCGCCGAGATCGGCAAGGAGAAGAAGGAATTCCCGCTGGCCCTGCCCGGCGAGGACGTGAAGGCCGCCGTGCGCGAGTATTCCCTGCCCAAGGTGGAGTGGATGTTCGAGACCTTCGAGCGCAGCGAGCGCAACGCCCGCGAGGAGCAGGTGAAGGCTGAGGTCGCCGAGCACTTTGCCGAGCAGTTTGAAGGCCGCGAGCAGGAGGTCGCCGACGCTCTGTACAACGTGCAGAAGGAAGTCATGCGCCGCCACATCATCGACAAGGGCATCCGTCCCGACGGTCGCAAGCTGACAGAGGTGCGCCCCATCTGGTGTGAAGTCGGCGTGCTGCCCCGTCCCCACGGCTCCGGCGTGTTTACCCGCGGCCAGACCCAGGTCATGACCGTGGCCACCCTGGCCCCCATGTCCGAGCAGCAGATCATCGACGGTATCGGCACCGAGGACCGCAAGCGCTATATGCACCACTACAACTTCCCGGGCTATTCCACCGGCGAGGCCAAGCCTTCCCGCAGCCCCGGACGCCGCGAGATCGGCCACGGCGCGCTGGCTGAGCGCGCGCTGCTGCCTATGATCCCCTCCGTCGAGGAGTTCCCGTACTGCCTGCGCCTGGTCTCCGAGGTCATGAGCTCCAACGGCTCCACCTCTCAGGCTTCCGTCTGCGGCAGCACCCTGGCACTGATGGACGCGGGCGTGCCGATCAAGCGCCCCGTTGCCGGCGTGGCCATGGGCCTGATCAAGGACGTCGAGAACACCGGGAAGGTGGCCGTGCTGACCGACATCCAGGGCCTCGAGGACTTCCTGGGCGACATGGACTTTAAGGTGGCCGGCACCGCCCAGGGCATCACCGCCATCCAGATGGACATCAAGATCAAGGGCATCGACGAGCAGATCCTGCGCCAGGCGCTGGCACAGGCCTACGACGGCCGCATGCACATCCTGGGCAAGATGCTCGAGGTGCTGCCCGCGCCCCGCGAGAACCTGTCCAAGTACGCGCCCAAGATCGTCCACTTCATGATCAACCCCGAGAAGATCGGCGAGGTGGTTGGCCCCCGCGGCAAGACCATCAACAAGATCATCGAGGAGACTGGCGTCAAGATCGACATCGAGGACGACGGCAGCGTGTACATCGCCACCGAGGACGACGAGGCGGCGAAGAAGGCCCGCAGGATCATCGAAGGCATCGCCAAGGACCTGCAGGTGGGCGACGTGTTCACCGGCAAGGTGGTCCGCATCATGTCCTTCGGTGCGTTCGTCGAGTACGCGCCCGGCAAGGACGGCATGATCCACATCTCCAAGCTGGCCAACGAGCGCGTGGAGAAGGTTGAGGACGTGGTGAACATCGGCGACGAGCTGGAGGTCCGCGTGGGCGAGATCGACAGCCAGGGTCGCGTGAACCTGGTCCGCAACGACATCGTATACGACGACGACTCCATGCCCGTGCGCCGGCCCCCGCGCCGCGACGGCGACAGGGACCGCCGGGGCGGCGACCGCGGTGGCGACCGCAGGCCGCGCCGCAGGGACTGATAACGGTTGAATATTGAGCAGGATGGGCATACTTGGTATGCCCATCCGTTCGCTATGAGATAAATACTGATTTATCGGGCTGCGATAAATCAGTATTTATAAGGAGGTCGCTATGCCCACTGATATGACCCTGCCCTGCGACGGCGGGATGGTCAACCTGCGCGTCGGCGCGATCATAATGAAGGACGGCTGCTTCCTGATGTCCTCCAACCTCCGGGACCCCTACCTGTACTCCGTGGGCGGGCGCATACAGTTCGGCGAGACCTCCGAGGAGGCCGTGGTCCGCGAGGTGAAGGAGGAGACGGGCGTGCGCCTGGAGGTGGACAGGCTGGGCTTTGTCCACGAGAACTACTTCGTCATGGACATCGGGCCCTACCGGGGCAGGCTGGTCTACGAGATGTGCTTCTACTTCTACATGAGGACCCCGGCGGATTTCGAGCCGGTGGGGCAGAGCGCCACCGCCGACGACGTCCCCGAGACGCTACAATGGGTGACCTTCGACGACCGGCGCACGATCTACCCGGACTTCTTCCGCGCGGAATTGAAGCATCCGGAGCAGACGGTCAAGCATTTTGTGACCGACGGGAGGGTACGAAAATGAGCATCATCACCAAACAGTTCCAGCCGCTGACGGACGAAGGGCGGGTCTGGGACTTCATGGTCGAAGTCTATGATGAAAACCGATCCAACGGCGTGCCCGCACCGTTCTTCGAGTACGCCCTCGCCTCGGCCTGGCTGGACAAGAATTACCTGTTTATGGATCGGCTGTGGCTGGATGGGGACAGAATCGTGGCTTTCGCATTCTACGAAAACCCTTGCACCGACGTGTTCGTGAACCTGCGACCCGGCTACGAGGCCCTGGCTGACGAGATCGTCGAGTACGGCGAGACGCGGATGCCACGCTTCGGCGGCGAAAAGACCTTCGTGCTGTTTCCGGGGCAGACGGCGCTGATCGAGGCGGTGCAGCGCCGGGGCTATGTCGTCGCCCACGAGGAAGAGGATCACATCTTCGACTTTGAAACCGGAGCGCTGGACTATCCGCTGCCTAAGGGCTATCACCTGATCGACCCGACCGGCTGTGAGCCGGAGAAGCTGGCCCGTTGCTTCTGGAGGGGCTTTGACGACGATGAACGCGGGCCTTTTGAAAACTGGGACGCGCGGGTGACCGGCGAGGACTGGACCGCGCAGCGGTCCTATTATGGCGTGCTGGGCGAGACCCTCGCGCCACCGCCACACGCTACCTATGATTATAACGTCATCATCGCCGACGAGGCCGGGGAGTACGCTTGCTTTTCGGGCATGTGGTGGGTGCCGGAGAACCGGCTGGCCTACATGGAGCCGCTGTGCACCGTTCCCGAGCACCGCGGCAAGGGCCTGGCCGCGGCGGCGCTGTCGATACACGTCAGGCGGCTGCGCCCCCTGGGCGCGCGCCTGATGACCGGCGGCGGCAGCCCTTTCTATGCCCATATCGGCTATAACAGCCAGATCCACTGGCTACATTGGAAAAAGGAGCAAACCACATGACATTTGACCAAATCACCCTGCCCAACGGCCTTCGCATCATCGGGGAGCGGATTCCCCACTTCAGGTCCGTGTCCGTGGGCCTGTGGCTGGGTTCGGGATCCCAGTTTGAAACGGTGGGGGAAGCGGGCGTCAGCCACTTCCTGGAGCACATGGTGTTCAAGGGCACCGAGAAGCGCACCGCCCGGCAGATCGCAGAGGAGATGGACGCCGTGGGCGGACAGCTGAACGCCTTCACCGCCAAGGAGTGCACCTGCTTCTATGCCAAGGTGGTGGACGAGCACCTGCCCCTGGCCATGGACGTGATCTGCGACCTGGCCACCCATCCGGCTTTCGACCCTGCGGAAATGGCCAAGGAGAAGGGCGTGGTGATCGAGGAGATCGCCATGGCCGAGGACACCCCGGAGGACCTGGTGCACGAGCTGATCATGTTGGCCCACTACGGCGACCAGCAGATCTCCCGGCCCATACTGGGCACCGAGGAGAGCGTCTCCGGCTGCACCCGGGAATGCCTGCACGGCTATTGGCAGAAGATGTATCGACCCCAGAACGCGGTGCTGGCCATCGCGGGTAACTATGAATGGGACGCCGTGCTGGACATGGCGAACAAGCTGTTGGGCGACTGGAAGGCCGAAGGCCTGGACAAGCTGCCCTGCATCACCCGCACCGCGACGCCCACGATCCTGACGAAGGAAAAGGACATCGAGCAGGTGCACATCTGCCTGGGCTATCCGGCGCTGCCGATGGGGGATGAGCGCAACTACGACATCTCCATATTCAACAGCGTGTTCGGCGGGGCCATGTCCTCCCGGCTGTTCCAGAAGATCCGCGAGGAGAGCGGCATGGCGTATACCGTGTACAGCTATCCCAACGCCTATACCGACACCGGCATGCTGTCGGTCTACGCCGCCACGAACCCGGAGACGGCGGTGCAGGTATACGAGATGATCGAGGCCGAGGCCAGAGCCATCGCCGAGGGCGGCATGACCGAGAAGGAGTTCGCCATGGCCCGGGAGCAGCTGAAGTCCGGCTACATCCTCGGGCTGGAATCCACCTCGGCCCGCATGCAGTCCAACGGGCGAAGGCTGCTGCTGATGAATACCACCCGCACAGAGAGCGAGACCATCGACCGCATCAACGCCGTCTCCTGCGACGCGGCCAATGCCCTGATGAAGCAGATGCTGACCGCGCCCCACTCCGTGGCCCTGGTGGGCAAGGGCGTTGAAACCATTGCGGGGAAGCTGGGATAGCATGCTGAATAACGAAGGAAAGACCGTCGAGCTGTTTGCGCCCGTGAGTCCCGGCGCGCCGCTGGTGGTGTTGAACGGGGAGGCGGGCGAGGGCGCGGAGGTGGTCAACGCCGTAAGGCGTCTGACGGATGTGGATTTTGCCCTCGCTGCCGTGAGCGGCCTGTGCTGGGAGGACGACCTGACGCCCTGGGCCATACCGCCCATCGGAAAGGGTCAGGCTCCCTGCGCGGGAAAGGCGGACGTCTATATCGAACTGCTGACGGGCGGCATACTGCCGAAGGTGCTGGAGGTGCTGCCGGGCGCGCCAGCCTACATTGCGCTGGCGGGGTATTCGCTGGCCGGCCTGTTCGCGCTCTACGCGATGTTTCGCACGGATGCGTTTGCTCGCATTGCCAGCGCCTCGGGTTCGCTGTGGTATCCGGGCTTTGTGCAGTATGCCCAGTCCCACGCGCCGGTGCGGAAGCCGGACGCGCTCTACCTCTCGCTAGGCGACAGGGAGGGCCGCACGCGCAATCCCCTGATGCGCCCCGTAGAGGACAATACCCGCCAGCTGGCGGCGCATTATCGAAATTCGGGCATCCCTATGATCCTGGAAATGAATCCCGGCGGCCACTTCAACGACCCCAACGGCCGCATGGCCCGGGGAATCGCATGGATGCTGGAGCGGTAGGACGCCGCAGTGCAGCGCCACTGGCCCCACGTCGACATGGATCAAACATACCTGTCAAACCCCATTGAAATATGTGGCAAATGTGAATATAATCATATTATGATCGATTTGAAGCGATTGAAGGACGACAGGAGGGCACAGAAGGCAGGGTATTCCGAACGGGTGAAGGCGATCAGAAACGTTCAGAGCTATGTGGATCTCGCATGCCAAACCCAGGCGGCTGCAATCCAGGAAGAAATACCGGATTTGGAGTCGCAGAAATATGAGTCTTCACTGGGCGATAGCATCATGCAATTGAAAGACACGATCGGGATGCTGAACGGCGACTTATACAGTACAGTGCACGGCGTTGATGTGGAGCGCGATGGGTGTATGCTGGATATGTGGCATCCGGTTCTCCAGCGAGGAGAGCGAGACTGCGCGCTGATTGCCATTGACATGAGAAGAGCTAAAAACATAATTATAGATAAAAGAAAGCCGCTTGTTGACAAGCGGCTTTGGCAGGGGCAGTAAGATTCGAACTCACAACAAAGGTTTTGGAGACCCACGTGTTACCATTACACCATGCCCCTATGTTCTGCGAACAAAAGGATTATACCTCAAAACAGGGGGTTTGTCAATAGCTTTGTTGTTTAAATTTCTCACATAGAAGAAAATGGAAACGCAGGATAGTGACTATGTAACGATATAATAATTCAAAGAGGTTGACAATGCCATCACATGCAAATTATTAACGAAAGAAATTTTTCATGTTCCTTGACTAAATCCCATAGTCGTTGTATAGTTAGGATGAACGACTTAAATGGATGAATATGGCTTATGATATATTGAAATGGAGTGGCGGAATTGTTTAAAAGATCTTCGGGGCTAGATGGCAGGCATCGCAACGGAACCCCATATATGAATCCAAACGTGACCAGTATCCTGAAAAAGGTTGAGGAAGAAACCAAGGACCCGGCGCTTACCCAGAGCGTGTATTTTGGCCCCACGGCGATGACCCACATCCGCAGGCTGATTGAAATGGGCGGCACGATCATCACGGATACCATGCTATTGGCCAACGACATCAACACCGGGCTGCTGGGCGAACACGGCACGCAGATCATGTGCTTTATCGATGATCCCCATGTGGTCTACCTGGCCGAGCAGCGCCATGTGACCCGGGCGGAGGTGGCGGTGGATTATGGCCTGGCCGTGACGGGCCCCAAGCTGATGGTGGTGGGCAGCGCTCCTGCCGCGATCAACCGCATCATCAGCCGCCGACAGCACGAGCCCCTCAGCGATGTCTGTGTCCTTGCCGCCCCGACGGGGTTTGCCAGCGTCGTACAGATGAAGGAGCGATTGATGGATAGCGACCTCACCTCCATCGTTGTGCGTGGCAAGAAGGGCGGCGTTCAAACCACGGCGGCGCTGCTCAACGCCATACTGCGGGAAATCGCTGAAAACCCGAACGGCTGAAAATGGAAAAGCACCCTTTGCGAAGGGTGCTTTTCCATTTTCAGCCAAGTATGAATGTCTGCAGATCCTGTACGCTGTCAAAGGCGTGGGGCACGTCCAGTTCACCCAGCTCTGACATTTTGCGATAGCCCCAGCTCACCCAGGCACAGTCGATGCCGACGTTGGCTGCGGTCTGCAGGTCCGTCTCGCCGTCGCCTACGTACAGCGTGCGCCCGGGATCCGCGCCAAGCTGTCGGATGATCCGCAGCGCGCCGTCGGGAGCAGGTTTTCTGGGCAGATCGGATTGCTCGCCCAGTATGCAGGCCAGCTTGCCCGGCAGGTGCGCCTCGCACAGGGCCCGGGTGGCGCTGTCCACCTTGTTGGAATTCACCGCCGCCAGTATGCCGGCGTTTCTCATCGCGTCCAGCAGGGCCGGTATGCCGTCAAATGGGCGGGTGGAGACGTTCACGTGACTCAAATAGTATTCTTTGAAGTCAGCAAGGGCCAGGCGGGAGGCTTCTTCACCGGAGCTCTCGGGGATCGCGCGTCGCATGGTGTTGGCGATGCCATTTCCGATCATGCGACGCACCTCTGCGCTTGGGCGCAGGGGAAAGCCCTGGCGCTCCAGGGCGTGATTGACCGCCCGGGTCAGATCGTCCAGCGTGTCCAGCAGCGTGCCGTCCAGGTCGAATATCACAAGCTCGTATCTCATATATCCATCACCACATTATTTATTCTCAGAGCATCATATCAGATGCGGGGAATGGCCGCGGGTCGATCAGGTTAGAATTCTGTTATATAGCAGAACATTCCGTGACGAATGCTGGCGGGAATTGAATTTGCCGGAAATATATGGTAGAATATAACTTGGTTCAGTATACAGTGTTTATTGCAGTGGAGGATGCGCCATGCCAGCCTATCAAGCCTTTGCCGGGTTGTACGATGCCCTGATGGACGATGTCGATTACGACGCCTGGGTCGGGTATTACCTGGCTTTGCTCGGGCGCATGGGCGTCACACCCCGCACGCTGTGCGACTGCGCCTGCGGTACAGGCGCGATGTCCGTGCGCTTTGCCCGACAGGGCATGCGGGTGACGGGCGTAGATCTGTCCGTCGACATGCTGGAGCTGGCCCGCCAAAAGGCGCTGCAATACGGCGTACAGGCCATGTTCGTCTGCCAGGATATGTGCGCGCTGACGCTGCCCCGACCGGTGGACGCGCTGGTTTGCGCCTGCGATGGCGTTAACTACCTGCTGGACGACGACCGGCTCAGGGTCTTTTTTACCCGCGCGCGGCAGGCCCTGAAGCCGGGCGGCGCGCTGGCCTTCGACATCTCCTCGGCCTTTAAACTCAGGCAGACCCTGGGGAACAATTTCTTCGGCGAGGACCGGGGCGACATCGCCTATCTGTGGAGCAACCGGTTTGATGAGGCCGCGGGAACCGTCACCATGGACCTGACCTTCTTCACCCGGGAGGCGGACGGGCGCTACCGGCGCTTTGACGAGCTTCACGTGCAGAAGGCCCACGAGCCGGAGCACCTGCTGGCGTTGCTGGAGGAGTGCGGCTTTTCGGGCGCGAAGGTCTTCGGCGACCGGAACTTCAATGTCCCCGGGGCGGATGAGGCGCGCATTCACATCGCGGCCATCCGGGAATAATATGGATAAGGAGCATTCTTGAATGAGCGTTATGAATCAGGACGGCATATTGCACATCTCCCTCCTGGAGGGCCAGGCACGGGCGATATTGACCGAGAGCACCCAGGTGGTGCAGCGGGCCAAGGACATCCACGGCCTCTCCAAAATCGCCACCGCGGCGCTGGGCCGGACGCTGACGGCCACGGCCATGATGGGCAGCATGCTCAAGGGCAGGGACGAGAGCGTCACGACCTCCATCAAGGGCGGCGGACCCATCGGCACGGTGCTGGCGGTGGCCGGGGCCGATTGCTCGGTAAAGGGCTATGTGGACAACCCGGCCATCGACCTGCCCCGCACGGGGCCGAAGCTGCCCGTCGGTGCGGCGGTGGGCAGGGAAGGCCGCCTGTCCGTCATCAAGGACCTGCGGATGCGGGAGCCCTACGTGGGCCAGGTGAACCTGGTCTCCGGCGAGATCGCCGAGGATTTCGCCATGTACTTCACGGCCTCCGAACAGACCCCGTCTCTGGTGTCCTTGGGCGTGCTGGTCAGCGACGAGCGGGTGGAATCCGCCGGCGGCCTGATCGTGCAGCTGATGCCGGGGGCCAGCGAGGCGGCCATACGCTCCATCGAGGCCAGCGCGGGCATGTTCATGGATATCTCGGGCACGATAAAGGAATATCATCTGGATGGCGCGGTCAACCAGCTGCTCATGCATCTGCAGCCTCAGGTGCTCGAGCGCAGGGACGTGCGCTATGCCTGCGATTGCAGCCGTGCGCGCGTGGAGAAGGCGCTGATCACTCTGGGAGCTGAAGAGCTGACCGACATGATCCAGACCCAGCACGGCGCCCAGGTGGATTGCCACTTCTGCAACAAGCGCTATCGCTTCACAGAGGTCGATCTGCAGGCCCTGCTGGACGCCGCGACCGCGAAGGAAAACGCCGCAAACGCGCAATAAAAAACCGACTTCGGTATGGATTCAGGAGTTTTGATGGATAGAAATCTCAAAGTCGTCGCTTTCAAGCGATCCTCGGCCTATGTGCACCACCGCGCCATGATGAACCGCAGGGAAAACAACATCGTAGATGCGCTGGAGCTGATGCGCAGGGCGGTGGAGGCCGCGCCGGAGAACCGGGAGTACCGCCTGGACCTGGCGGAGCTCTACTGTGAAATGGGCTGCCATGAGCAGTCCACCCGGTTGCTGCTGGACATGCTGGCAGAGGATGACGGACCTTCGGAGTGCTATTACGGCTTGGCGCTGAACCAGCTGGGCATGAACGACCTCACCGGCGCGCGCCGTTCACTGAGCCTATACAGGCGGCGGGACCCGGAGGGGGCCCACCTGGAGGAGGTGCAGCGACTGGCGGCGGAGTTGGACTATTTTGGAGAGCTGTCCCACCCGGTCAACCGCAAGCTGTACAGGGCGGCGTCCATCGCCAACCGTGCCTGTGACGCCATGAAGGCGGACATGAACGACAAGGCCTGCCGGCTCTTCGAGCGGTCGCTGGCTATGTCGTCGGAGCAGTACGACATGCGGGCACTGTACGCCATGGCGCTGCTGATCTGTGGCCGGGGCGAGGAGGCGCTGGCCCAGGCCGGACGGGCGGCGGAGGGCTATCCCCCCTCGGTAAAGGCGCTGTGCGTCAGCGCCCAGGTGTTCGCCCTGTCCGGCGACGCCCGAGCCGCGCGGGCGCTGCTCACCCGTGCCATGGAAGAGCGGCCCGAAGGCCAGGACCTGCGGTTGATGATCTATGTGATGGGCGAGCTGGGCATGGACGCCGACGTGGCGAACTATGTGCGCCAGGCCCTGAGGGAAGCGCCCTTCGACCGGGATCTGCTGCACATGCGGGCGGTGGCGCTGAACCGCACCGGCACGCCGGATATCCGCGTGGCCCGGTTCTGGGCGCGCATACTGCGCATCGACCCAGGGGACAGCGTGGCCCAGTTCTACCAGGAGGCGGCGCTGAACGGGCGCCTGAACGAGGACCCGCCGGACTACGGCTACCAGGTGCCCCGACGGGAATTCGAGCGCCGGCTTCGGCTGCTGGTGGAGCAGCTGAGCCAGGGCTATGAGCAACTGGAGGACCGCTGGCGGGAGGATCCTGGCTTCAGGCAGCTGATGGGCTGGGCAGTGCGAGCAGAGGATCCCCGGCTGAGCCGCGCTGCCATGACCGCGCTGACGACCATCGATCACAGGGAATCCAGGAGCCTGCTGCGGATGCTGCTGTTCAACGAGGGCGTGCCCGGAGACCTGAAGGTCCACGCTGCCCTGGTGCTGCGCCTGCAGGGCGTCGATTCGGAGGCCATCATGCCTGCGAAGACGGGCCTCGGGCCGGGTTTCATGCCCGACGCCAAGGCCATGATGGCCCGGCTGGGCGTGGGCGAGCGCCAGCTGGTGCGCTATGCCGACGAGGTGCTCCAACGGGAGTACGGCATAGCGGCGCTCAGCCACCTGCTGCTGATCTGGTCGGCCTACCGGCAGCTGCGCGGCACGTCGATGGATCCCGTGCGCTGCGTGGGTGGCGGCGCGGCGGCGCTGGCCTACAGCTACATGCTGGTCTATGGGCCCAGGCCGGACGCCGGCGCGCTGGCGGAGCAGTTCGGCTGTGATGCCCGGCAGCTGGTGTACTATGCCCGGCGCATCGCCAGCTGCCTGGACAGGATCGCAAGAGAGTATTGATAACGGAGAAGGCTATGAAGATACACGATTTTGACGCCAAATTCTTTGATTACGCCCGCACCTGGATGGCCATGCATCCCGGCATGACCGAAAAGCAGGTGGAGGACAGCTACAACGAGATCATGCTGAACTGGCTGAATGCGCCAGCCAAGTGGCTGGACGGGGAGAAGCCGGGAGAGTATTTCCTGCACTACAGCGAACCGAAGGACCTGCTGAAGCTGCTGGAGGAGTACAATAAGCGGGATATCGGCCTGCCGGAGCCGCTGTACAGCCGGGTGGTCAGCATTGGCGAGCCCTGTGTGCCCGGCCTCATGCGCATCGCGGCGGACGGGGACCGGCCTGAATCGCTACGGGCCACGGCGCTGGCGCTGCTGCGGGACATCGACAGCGACGATGCCCGGGACCTGTATGTCGACCTGGCCTGTCGGGGCGGCGAGGGGGACGAGATCAGCGAGCTGGCGGCGGACATCCTCTCCGACGGGGACGGTAGCCGGATCGGGGCGCTGCTGGAGCACTATGACGACGCCGGGGAGTTCGGCCAACAGCGCATACTTGGCATCTGCGCCAATTTCCCGGGGGACGACCGCATACTCAGCTACATGCTGGACAAGCTGCGCAATCGACCGGAGCAGCGCGCACTGTACGCTTCGTTCCTGGGCAAGCTGGGCGACCCAAGGGCCATCGACGCCATGAAGCCGTTTTTGACCCTGACGGACATCGGCTATCTGGATTATATCGAGCTGCGCAACGCTATTGAGGAGTTGGGCGGCGACCCGGGCGAGGAGCGCACCTTTTACGGCGACCCGGATTACGAGGCCATGCGCAACATCTGACGCAATCACATCGAAAGGGAGGAAGATCTGTGTACTGTTCACACTGCGGGAAAAAAGTGGGCGAAGACATGCTCTTCTGCCCTTTCTGCGGCAAGCCCATCGTCATACCGGAACAGGACGATGAGTCGGTGGCTGCGCCTGTCGACGCCGTTGCGGCCTCTGAGGCAGAAGGTGGGGACGGGCATGACGCCGGAAGCCAGGAAGCGGAAGCAGTCGATTTGACGGCGGAAAAGACTGATAATAAACCGACGTCGGTTTTAAAAGACGACGATGCGCCGGATGACGCGAAGACCGCCGAGCCTCTGACAGACGCGGCTGCGGAGCTGCTGGATTGGGATCGGGCCCGCAAGCGCCACCTGGAGGCGGATGTGTGGGCCAGGCCCGAAGCGCCAGCGGAGGACTTTTCGCCCCTCACGTTGGCGCAAGCCGATGAAAAGCTGGAGGAGTCGGACTGGAAGGAAGCGGTCACAAAGAAAAAGGAGGCCATCACCCTCGAAAAGAAGCCGCCGGAGATGAAGCGGGACGAGGAAGCGCCCGTCCGATTGGATGGCGCTGCGCCGAAGCTGGAGCTGGACATTCAGGGCGCAAAGCCCCGGGACAAGGGCAAGAAGACACGCAAGCCGGCCAACACGCTGGTGCCGCCAAAGACGATGGACCCCGATGATATCTTTATGGACCGCAAACGCGCGCCCTACGAAGCGGACGACCCCTACGACGACGACGGCGAGGGGGATGGCCTGGGGGGCAGTTTTGCCTTCGAGGAAGACGATGAGGGGAGCTTTTTCTTGCGGCATCTCAGGGGGATCGTTGGGCTGGCGCTGTTTGTGATACTGCTGCTGATGTTTGTGATCTTCGCCTTTTCGCGGGCGGGGCAGGTCAGCCTGGCGCGGGTAAACGCCGCCTGGAGCAAGGACGCGTACAGCACCCTGGGCTACCAGTACTACCAGGCGGGCGACTACAGCCAGGCGGGGCTGTACTACGAGCGCGCGCTGCAGCGCGATTCGAACAGCTACAGCTATGCCTCCTCCGCCGCGATGGCTTACCTTGAGGCCGGGGACAATGAAAAAGCGGCGGCAATGCTGAAGCGCTGCGCCGAGATCGACCCGACAAAGCTGGAGCCCTACGTATACCTGCTGAGGCTCTACCCGGATGCCGCGTCCAGACCCTGGGACATCACACAACTGTTGCAGCAGGGCTATCAGAAGACCGGCGACGCCCGCCTGAACGTCACCGGGTGACACGAAGGATCATGGAGGAAGCGAATCCAGTGCAGACGCCGGAATTCCTGCTCGCGCCGATGGACGGCATGACCCGCGCCTCATTTCGGAGCATCTGCTTCGACTATGGGGCCGATGGGGCGACCACGGAGATGATACAGTCGCTGGCCTACGGGCGGGCGAAGCGGCCCATGAGCCCAGCGTTCCAGGAGGTGTTGGCCCGCTATCCGTCAGAACGCAACCTGGCGGCCCAGCTGATCGGCAGCGACCCGGCAGCGATGGCGGAATCGGCCCGCAGGCTCGAGGCGCTGGAGCGCTTTGACGCCATCGACATCAACATGGGCTGTCCGGCACGCAAGGTGGTGGGCAGCGGCAACGGCGCGGCGCTGTTAAGGACGCCTGAACGGGCGGTGGCGGTCATGGCCGCCGTGAAGGCGGCCACATCCCTGCCGGTGCGGCTGAAGCTGCGGTTGGGCTGGGACGCGGCACACATCACCGCCCCCTACCTGGTTCAGCAGGCCGAGGCACTGGGCTTTCAGAGCGTCACGCTACACGGGCGCACCCGGGAGCAGATGTACCTGGGGCCTGTCGATACGCAGGCGATACGGGCCGTCTGTGACGCCGTGCGCATACCGGTCTACGCCAACGGCGGCGTCACCTGCGCCGCGGACGCGCTGACCTTCCTGAGGGATACCCATGCGGCGGGAATCGCTATCGGCAGGGCTGCGCTGAAGGCACCCTGGATATTCGAGGACATCGCTACCCTTCGCCGGGGCGGGGCGGTGGGTTCCAGGCGCGCCCCCGAGCGTGTCGCCCTGCTGATCCGGCTGGCGACGCTGACCTGCGGCCACCGCCCCGAGGGCGTGGCCATCTGCGAGATGAGACGCTTCTGTGGCTGGATATTGGCGGGTCTGAACGGCTTTGACGCAGTGCTGACCCGCCTGAACAATGTCGTCACCCTTGACGACTTCCGGGCCCTGCTGGAGGGCTATCTGGACGACCTGGAGAAGCACGGCGACCTGGAGCTTCATCCGGAGCTGCTGCCCAGGCCCACGCTGGACACCGTCGCCCACCGCCAGGCGCGCCGCATGGCCAAGTGGATGTAGAGCGGTTCGGAAGCAGAATTTGCAACTATTACTGTGTTGTTTCTCCGATCATTCAAAGCCAATGTTCAACAATTGGAAAGGATTTCTACATCAAATTATCTGATTTATAGCGGTAGTGATGTTGACAGAGATGAATTGTAATGATAATATTAAATTCATCGCGGATGCATCTTTTTTTGAGTTTCTGCGGTCTAAGGAACAGTGCTTAAGTTGAAATCCAATACTATCTCTCAAGGAGCGCCAAGACAATGAAAAAGCTGGTTTATTTGCTGATATTGAGCCTCTGTGTAAATGGTTTGACAGGGGCTTCCTTGCCGTGGCTGCAATCGGCCAGAGCTGCCTCGAAGACGGAGGAAAAGTCGGAAAAGCAGTCTGACAGTAAGAGCAAGAAGGAAAAGTCCGAGAAGAAGACGTCCAAGGATCAATCCAAGAAGACCGGGAAGGACAGCGACAAGTCGGACAAGAGCAAAAAAAAGACCAAGGTCGAAAAAGAAAAGGAATACACCCTCGACCTTGCGAAGAACAACCAGGTCGCACTCAGCGTCGTATTGAAATATACGAAGATGGACATCAAGCTGAAGGACGTCAAGTCCATCGAGCTGGAGGACACGAAGGATAAAAAGCGCATCCGCTGGGAAAAGGACGAGGAAAACGAAGGCGATTACATCCTTACCGTTTTAAAGGATTTCAAGGAGCTCAGGCTGCGGGTCGTCACCAAAAAGAAGAGCAGGCTTCTCGTGCTGAAAAACGGCGCTAAGGATGCAGCGGGCGACGGGGAAAGGGCTTCAGAAAAGGACACGTCTGAGGATACGAAGGCACCTTCCAAGGAAAAACAGGAAGAGCCTTCCAGGGAGGACAAGGAGGCCGCTGAGGCGGAAGAGACTGAGGCGCCTGTGGATTTGCCGGAAGAGACGCTGGAAAAGGAAAAGGACGCAATCATAAAACAGACCAAAGTCGACGGCGACAGGAAAACCGACGAAGTCGAAACGCAATCCGAAAAAGAGGACGTGATCGAATACCTGGATGAGCTATTGGCCCCGGTAAAGGAAGACGCCATGGATGGCCAGGAAGGCCAGAAAGAGACAAGCGAAGAACCGGCGACGCCCACCGGGGAACAGGAACAGACCGGTGAGGAGCAGGGCGAGCCCACTGAAGAACCGGCGACGCCTGCCGGGGAACAGGAACAGACCGGTGAGGAGCAGAGCGAGCCCACTGAAGAACCGGCGACGCCCACCGGGGACCAGGAACAGCCCGGCGAAGAACCGACAGAGCCCACCGGGGAACCGGAAGAGCCTGGCGAGGAGCAGGGCGAGACCGGCGAGGAACCGACAGAGCCCACCGGGGAACCGGAAGAGCCTGGCGAGGAGCAGGGCGAGAGCGGCGAGGAACCGGCAGAGTCCACCGGGGAACCGGAAGAGCCTGGCGAGGAGCAGCGCGAGCCCGGCGAAGAGCCGACAGAGCCCACCGGGGAGCAGGAAGAGCCTGGCGAGGAACCGGCGGAGCCCACCGATGAACAAGGCGAACCCGACGACGGCGAAGGCGCTCCCGGCTCGGAGGATGGCGAAAGTCCGAAGGGCGGAAGCAGGGAAGAGGACGAAGCGCCCCAGACGGAAACCGGCATGTCGATTCCCGAGGAGGCGGAGGCCTGGTTCAAGCGGGGAACCGAGCTGCTGTGGGGTTCGCTGGAGGAAGTCGTCGCGCAGCTGACCGGAGGCGAGACGGTTTACATTCAGACGGAAAAGCTGATGCTCATCAAGGAAGCGCCGACGCAGCTGCTGTCGACTGTGACGTTTATGCCCGACGGCGACGTCTTCAAGGGAAGCTACAGCGTGCGCATCTCCACGGACAATCCCGCCCTCGTGGGCCAGCCGGCGCTGATCCAACCGGCGAACCTGCCCGAGTTGGGCGAAGTGGCGGACCTGTACATCTGGGTCAAGCTGGACGAGGAATCGCCTGAAGAAGGCGAGGAGCAGGGTGAAGAGGGCGAAGAGCCGACCCTCGTGGTGACGGTGACCGGTTTCGAGCCCTCAGGCTGGAGCAGGACCCAGCCGCAGTTTACCCTCTCCGGCATTCCTGAGGGCAAGGAATGGTCCTATGCAGCCATCATCTACGACGAGCGGATCGTGCCGATCGCATCAAATGTCTATGCCCCGGACGAGGAGGGCATCTTCACTCTGCGCTTTGCAATGCTGAACGACCTTGGCGACATCATGGCCGCCTCGGAACAGTATACCCTCCAGCTGGACTGGACTGCGCCGGAGGTTTCCATCGAGGTGGACGAGGAGACCAGCTACACGCTGAACATCTATGCCACCGATAAAGCCAGCGGCCTGGACGCGGTGTCCGTCGACAAGGGCAAGACCTGGGAGCCGATCGACGAGGACGGCTATACCGTGACCGAGGAGGAAGAAAAGACCTTCAAGGCTGGCACCATAAGGGTCCGCGACGTCGCCGGCAACGTCTTCAAGTCCGAAGAGGAATACACGGTCGAGGAGGTCGAGGACGAGGAAGGCGAAGAGGAAGGCGAGGAAGGTGAAGAAGGCGGCGAAGAAGGCGGCGGCGGAGGCGGCGGCGGAGGCAACGGCTCCGGCACGCCCGCGCTGCCCCACTCCAGGGGCGATGGAGAAGAGGGCGCGGATTACGACGCCCTGATCCTGAACCTGCCTGAGGGGCCGATGGCGCAGCTGACGGTGGGCGGCGAGCCCATGCCATTGACCCTCGAGCTGGCATCTGCCCAGGAGCCTGACGCCCCGGTAGGCGCGACCCAGTCCTTTACCGGCAGGCTGTGCCACTGGAAGGACGCCTCGGACGACGACACCCCGAACACGCTGCTGCTGGAAGCGGAGATCGCGGACGGCCTGGGCGACGCCTTCACCTATGAATGGCACTTCAACGGCGAGGTATACCGGATGCTGGCCAACAGCGGCATCAAATACGTGGCGCTGAAGGTCGACGATACCGTGGCCGCGTTCCCGACGGAGGGCTTTACCGGCGGCACGCGGTATACGGAGTTGAAGATGCAGGGCGTTTCAACCCGTAAATTTGACTACATCCTGGCGATGAAGCTGAACCTGGATCCCAGCCATGTCTCGGCGATGACCGACAGCGATTATTCCCAGGAATGCGACCTTTCGATCCTCACCAAGGTGGAGGAGACGAACTACGAGCTGAGCAATTCGCCCCAGAGCATGATGTACTTCTACAATGTCTTCCTGGGTCCCGAGGACATGATGGATCAGCCCTTTGGCGAGTACCGCGCGAACGCATAAAAAGAGCGACAACGACTATCCGAGGAGGCTGATTCCATGAGGAGCAACAAGCTGCGCATCTGCGCCCTGATTGTGGCGCTGGCCATGCTGGCCGGTGTTCCGGCGCTGGCCCAGATTTCCTTCCAGGGCACCGTCGTTTCCAGCAGGACCATCGCCGTCAACGCGCCCTTCGGCGGGATCGTGGACGTGATCGACCTGCGCAAGGGTGACCCCATACAGGTCGGCGGGCCCGTGGCGACCATAAGGACCACCAAGGTCTTTGCGGAGATGGACGGCACCGTCAGCGGCATCTTCGCCAGGGAGGGCGATCAGACCGAGGGCATCACCGAGCGCTACGGCGCGGTGATGTACATAGAGCCGGTAAACCGGTATGTGGTGTCCGCCACCACCGAGAAGGCCTACAACAGCAGCGAGACCCGGTATATCCACATCGGCGAGCGCGTGCACCTGGCCTGCACCAAGGACGGCACCCACGTGGGCACTGCGGTGGTCACCAACGTCGGCGGCGAGTCATCCTCGGATAACTCCAACTCAGGCGACAGCGGCTCCGGCAGCAGCGCCAGCTACACCTCCTATAAGCTGGAGGTAACCAGCGGCGACTTCTACATGGGCGAGACCGTGGGCATCTATCGCGACGCGGCCCATTCCTCCGAGAGCCGCATCGGTCGCGGCACGATCCAGCAGAATTCCGCCGTGGCCGTCAAGGGCACCGGCAGCGTGCTGAAGATGCACGTGCAGGTGGGGGATCACGTGGAGCGCGGCGAGGTGCTGTTTGAGACGGTTGAGGGCGTGTTGGACGGCCTTTACGCCATGGATAATACCATCTATTCCCCGATGGACGGCATCGTCGCCACCGTCGACGCGGTGCAGGGCAGCGCGGTTGAGAAGAACGGCAAGCTGATCTCGGTCTACCCGCAGGAAGCCCTGCAGATCGCCATCAAGGTCTCTGAGCTTGACCTGAAGGAGATTCACGAGGGCGACAAGGTCTCCATCGAATTTGAATGGGACATGGACGGCACCCGACAGGTACCGGGCGTGGTTTCCAGCATTTCCCGGGTGGGCGAGGAACAGACCGATAAGACCAGCGACGCCCAATATACTGCCTATGTGGACTTTACGCCCGACGATACCGTGCGCCTGGACATGACGGTGAGCGTCTATACCCAGGCCGATAGCACCCAGGAGAACGCGGACTTCGCCGAAGAAGGGGAAGCCGACGCGTCGGATGAGTTCCCCATTGAGAGCAATCACGATTAAAAGGAGAATTTGGCAATGAAGAAAATCTGCATCCTGCTGGCACTGATCCTGGCGCTGGCCTGCGTACCCGCATTTGCTGCGGAGGGCGACGCGATCCTGGGCATGTCCAATGAAAGCACGCTCAGCTTCAGCTACTGCTTTTCCATCGGGGATACGCTGTATCTCGTCAGCTACGGCACCCTGTATACCTACCACGTGGGCGATTCGGACCTGAAGGAGTACAGCATCGCCGTACCTGAGGATCAGTTCGGGGGCCTGACCAGCTTTGAATTCGCCACGTCGCCCTTTGCCGCAGACGGCAAGCTCTACGCCCTCAACCTGGTTACGGAGTACGGTCTGAACACGGAGTTCAAGGGCGCGTACATCACCGAGCTGGCGCTCAATGACAGCGGCGATGCAGCTTCCACCGTGGTTTGCGAGGTGGATTGGAGCGACCTGGTCGAATTCTACGACAACAGCTCCTATCCCATCCAGCCCGACATCGTCATCGGCGGCCAGGGGACGGCCTTTGCCCGCTATTATGACAACATGGGCGACTACAAGACCATTTCCATTGACCTGGCCACAGGGCTGACCCTTGACGTCGAGGAGCTGAGCGGCGCCTACGTCATCACGCCCTATAAGGATGGGACGATGCTTGCCGAGGTGTACGATGGTGAGAGCAATTCATCGGCGCTGCTCACCAGCTATAATCCCACCGACGGCAGCACCGAGACGCTGTGTGAAATTCCCGTCGATAACTACAACCCGCCCCTCGGCCTGGCCTATGACGCCCAGGCGGATGTCCTGTACTGCGTCAAGTCCGGTGAGATCTGCCCCATTGATCTGCAGACCGGAACCCTCGGCGAGGGCGTCACTGAGATGCCCCTGGAGGCCTACAGCGGCGCGCCCGGATGCATACTGGACGGCGGCTACTATGCCTTCTGCGGCGAAGGCGCGACGGTTCGCAATCTCGATCCCCAGCAGAAGGCCCAGACCAAGCTGCGCGTGAACGACAGCTTCTGGAGCGACAGCGTGAATTCCGCCTACTATCGCTTTGCCAACGCCCACGGCGATGTCAGCGTGGTGTTGTCCCGCGAATATTCCGAGGTCGAAAACCTCATCGAGAACATGATGAACCGGGATGACCGGGTGGATATCTACGTGCTGGCCACCTCCAATTCGGTCTATGAAGCGCTGTTCAATCGCGGCTACCTGATGGAGCTGGACGGCAACGAAAAGGTCAAGGCCCTGGCGGACAGCATGTATCCCGGCCTTCGCGAGAAGCTCTCCACGGATGGCCACCTGGTGGCGCTTCCGCTCTCCGCCTACAGCTGGGCTGTGGGCATCAACGAACAGGCGCTTGCCAAGCTGGGCTTGAAGCTCGAGGACGTGCCCGACAACTGGTCCGATTTCCTGGATTTCCTGGCGGGCCTGGAGGGCAAGCTGACCGCGGAGAACGGCGTTCACCTGCTCTATAACGGCTACACCGATTCCGATGTGCGCTACGAGCTGATGAACATGATCCTGGTGGATTACCAGTATTATGTGAACGCTACCGACCCCGATATGGGCTATGACAACCCGCTGGTGCACGAGCTGCTGGAGAAGCTGGAGAAGATCGACTTTACGGCGCTGGGCTGCCCCTCGGACATGGAGGACCAGACCTTCGAGCTGGATGCGTATGATGAGGAATCGGTGCTGATGTCCTGCAGCACGGGCTGCAATATCGGCAACTTCTACAGCCAGTTTACCCCCGTGCTGATGCACGTGACGAAGGATGCCCCCAGCTACCTGGTGCTGGATACCACGGTTCTGGTCATCAACCCCTTCACCAAGAACGCGGACGCGGCGCTGGCCTTCGCCGGCGAGGTGGTGGACAACCTGACCACCCAGACGCGCTACAGCATCATCCCCGACCTGAACGACCCGATTCGCGGCGACCAGAATCAGGCGACGCTGGACGAGCTGAAGGAAGAGCTGAACGCGCTGCGCAGCGAATACGAGAGCGCGCCCGCCGAGGAAAAGCAGAGCCTTGAGCTGGACGTGCAAGAGGCGGAGAAGACCGTAGAGTATGCCGAGGCCAACAACTGGGATGTCTCGCCCACGGAGCTGGAATGGTATCGCGCCCACGACGACAACATCATCGTCTCCATCTACAACTGGCTGTACCCCGATACGTCCTCCGAAGAAGAGGACAGCGGCATCAGCCAGGCGGCAGAGGCGGAGGACCTGATGGACCAGTACCTGAACGGGCAGATCAGCCTGAACGACATGCTTTCCGGAATCGACAGGAAGGTACAGATGCGGCGCCTGGAGGGCAACTGACGCTCTGTAATTACAAGAAAAATAAACTCCATCGCGGCGGGGATGGGTGCAAACCCGTTCCCGCCGGTCATGGGAGGACAATGTGTTTATTCGCAAGAAATCCGTTTGGCTGTTCCTGGCGCCCGGGCTGCTTGGGCTGATGCTGTTCTATGTGATTCCGTTTATCGGCGGAATCTATTACAGCCTGACAGATGGCACCTATCGCAACGCCTTTGTGGGCATGGCCAACTACGTGGGCATGTGGCGAAACCAGATGTTCCTGCTGGGGCTTAAAAACACCCTCGAACTGTCGCTGATTTGCGCGCCGCTGGTGTGGGTGCTGTCCTTCGCCATCGCCTCCCTGTTGAACCGGCTGCGGCCCAAGGGCGCTTTTTTTCGCAACAGCGTGCTGCTGCCGTATCTGATGCCGTCCTCGGCCATGCTGCTGTTCTGGCTGGTGATATTCGATTTCGGCGGCGTGATCAATCGCGTGGTGACGGCGCTGGGCTACGATCGGGTCATGTGGCTGCAGGGCAGCCAGATGCGCGTGCCCATCATACTGCTGTTCATGTGGAAGAACCTGGGCTTCGCGGTGATCATCTTCCTGTCGGCCATCCAGGCCGTTCCCCAGCCGCTGTATGAATACGCCACGCTGGAGGGAGCCGGCTTCCTGCGGCAAACCTTCGGCATCACGCTGCCGATGATCGTGCCGACGGCCTTCCTGGTGATCATACTGGAATGGATCAATGCCTTCAAGATCTTCAAGGAAGTGTACTTTATCAGCGGCGCCTATCCTGATGAATCGGTCTATACCCTTCAGCACTATATGAACAACATGTACAACAAGCTGAATTACCAGAACGTGACCACTGCGGCCTACAGCTTCGCGCTGATCGTGTTCGCGCTGTTTGGTGTGCTGTTTTTCACCCAGCGCCGGTTGCTGAAGCGGCTGAGCTGAAGCGGGGGTGCTGGATATGGAAAAGATCAGGGTACGCCAGGTCGGCGGTGGGAAGCTGTTCACTCGGACGGTGCTGGGGCTGCTGGCGGTCGTCATGCTGGTGCCGGTGGTGGTGACCTTCCTGTATTCCTTCTGCTCGCCCGACGAGATCGGCGCGTTCATGAAGACTCGCGGCAACTATGATACCGCCGCGTGGATGGAGGTCAAGCTGTCGCCGAAGGTATTCTCGCTGAGCCAGTATTACAACATACTGGTCCAGGATATGTCCATACTGCGCATGTTCGTCAATTCGGTCATCTACGCGGTGATGATACTGCTGGGGCAGGCCGTGGTGGTTCCGATGATGGCCTACGCGCTGAGCCGCTTCCGGTTCAGGGGCCGCGAGACCATATTCTTCGGCATCATCATGCTGATGCTGCTGCCGTTCCAGGTGACGATGGTGCCGAACGTGCTGACGTTGCGGACCGTCGGACTGCTGAACACGGTCTGGGCGGTGATCATACCGATGTGGTTTTCGCCGTTTTACATCTTTCTGATTCGCCAGTTCATGCTGGGCCTGCCCAACGAACTGCTGGAGGCCGCCCAGATGGACGGCGCGGGAACGCTGCGCTGCTACGGCTACGTGGTGGTTCCGGTGTGCCGCCCGGTGATCGGCGCGGCGGTGGCGCTGTCCTTCGCCGACTGCTGGAACCTGGTGGAGCAGCCCATGACCTATCTCAGCCAGCGCACGGACCTGTATCCGCTGTCGGTGGAATTCAACCGGCTGGCGGGGTCCAACGCCAAGATTGTATTTGCCGGCGCGGCGCTGTACATATTGCCGGCGCTGTTCATATACCTGTATTTCCTGGACGATATACTGTCGGGCGTGCAGCTGACGGAGCTGAAATAGCGCGCCGGGCTTGGGCGCATTGAATGACAGAGAGGGTATCTGCGATGAATTTGAAGAAATTTGCCATAAGGGGCATCATCTTCCTGGCGGTTTTCGTGGCGCTTTGCATGTTCTTTTCCGGCACCGTGCGCACGATCACCACGCCAAAGGTGCGGCTGTTTACGCCCAAGAAGGGCAAGCTGGAGGAGCGGATCAAGCTCTCCTGCAAGCCGGCCTTCCCCAATGCGGAACCGGTGAGCTTCGGCCTGAGCGACGGCATCACGCTGAGCATCGTCAAGGTCAATTCCCGCGCGGGCTATACGGTCACGGCCGGCGAGGTCATCGTCGAGGCGAAGGTTGCTGATTTTGACTCGAAATACAAGCAGTACCAGTCGGATTACGATGCCGCCGCGGCGCAGCTGCTCTCCATAGAGAGCAAGAACCGCAAGACCCGTATCACCCAGCGGGACCAGGCCTATGCCGACGCCTATTACGGCATGCAGTCGGCCCGCCACGACATGGTGGACAAGGAGATCGAGATGGATACCCTGCTCTCCCGTGAAAAGCTGGAGCGGACGAAGACAGGCTATCCAGAGGGAGCCAGCGATGCACTCAAGAAGGCCATCGACGCCTGGCGCAGCGCCAGCGAGGTCCTCGAAAAGGCCCAGGCTGAAATGGACGACGTCTCCCGCTACAACATCGACGAGACCGTGTGGGCCTACATCACCGAGCGCAAGGAGCAGCAGGAGAAGCTGGAGGAGGCTGAGAAGGGCCTGCGGACCCTGGTGGCGCTCAACGACAACGCCAAGGCCATCGTCGCGCCCCACGACGGCTACCTGGCCGAGATGAAGGTCAACGTGGGGGACAGCTATGACGGCACCCAGGAGCTGTTCACCATCACGCCCGAGGACGCGCTGCCCACCTTGCGGGCGGACCTGAGCAATGTGTCGCGCACCGTCACCGAGGGCATGAACGTGTCCATGGAAAACAATACGGGTATCTCCAGCAAGGTCGTCGGCATAGGCACCGATACCGAAAACAAGAAATATGCCGACATCGAAATGACGCGGGAGATCATCAACGCCGTGGGCAGCGTCTACAGCATCATGGAAAACGGCACGAACATGGTGCTGGTCTACAACGCCAGGGAATCCACCACGCTGCTGGATACCAATGTGGTGCGCGGCTCCAATCCCGAATACTTTGTCTATGTCGCCAAGCGCAACGAGGGCGCCTTTGCCGGCGACACCTACAAGGTCGAAGAAAAAAAGGTCAAGGTCCTCGCCATGACCGCGGAAAAGGTTTCCGTGCAGGACGACCTGTCGGCATACGTGCTCGCCTATGGCGAGGATCGCACCATAAGCAACGGCGATACCGTGATGGAGTATGTGCAGGCTTCCGGGGACGACGAGGATACAGAGTGACGATCGGGGGCGCGTAACATGGAATATCGCAGGCGCATTTTGCCCTGGATACTGATGATCCTGGGCGCGGTGATGGCGCTGTCGGCAATGCTCATGCTGCTTCAAACCCCCAACGTGCTGCAATACACGACGCTGGCCCCGGAAGCGGGGGAGGCCAACGCGACCATCAACGATACGCTGGACAAGGCCGGGGAGGTCATTGAGGCGCAGCGCCCCAATTTCAGGGCGATGGCGCTGGGCGGCGGAACCGGCAGCATCAGGGTGAGCTCGGAGATGGGCTCCGCCGAAGTCAACCTCATCGCCATGGACGAGGGCTGGCTGGAGGTCTATCCGCGCTTTATAAAGCAGGGGCGGCGCATCAGCGAGCTTGAGCTGCAGTATGGCACGGCCGTGGTCATGCTGGACGAGGGCCTTGTAGTAAATCTGTTCGGCTCGGCGCTGCCGGAGGAGGCCACCGTGGAGCTGAACAACGTGAGATTCCGCGTGGTCGGCACCCTCAGGCACGCCGGCAGCGTGTTCGGCGGTCGGGGCGTGGGCGACGCCGTGAGCTACGACGTCTATATCCCGCTAAGGGCTGCAATAACGAACAATATCGCCCTTGAGACGCTGACGCTCTCCGCCAGGCCCCGCGGCGGCTCGGGCTGGGCCAATACCTTTCTGGCAGGGGTGAAGCAGTGGACGGCGGACGGCCATCTGATCGACCTGAACAAGGAGGTCATGCGCCGCATGATGCTGCCGAGGCTGCTGCTGCTGATCGTGGGCCTCTACGCGCTGTTCGGCCTGTTCATCCGCGTGACGGACCGGGTCATGGGTTGGTTTGAGGGCTACAGGCAAGCACTGAAGCAGCATTACTTCAAGGAGCTCATTCCCCACCTTCTTGGCATCGTGGCGCTGACGCTGGCCTGCTATGGCGCTTTGATCGGGCTGGCCTGGCTGCTGCTTTCTTTCTCGGTGCAGCCGGTGTACACCTTCACGGAGTGGGTGCCCGAGAACTTCGTGGAATGGTCCTCCATCACCAAGGTCTTCTGGAACCTGGTTTCCGCTTCGGCGGGCCTGGTGCGCGTCGCCACCCGTGAGCTTCGCATCGTGGAATTCTGGGGCGCGCTGCTGCGCTGGGGCATGATCCTGATCCTGCTCGGCGCGGCGCTGCTGCCGAAGACATGGGGCAGGCGAGGAAAGGCAGTCGGGTAGGCAGGTAAATACTGATTTGTAGGGCTGAAGCCCTACAAATCAGTATTTGTATACTGCAGAATGGACACGCAGACAAACGCCAAGGGGCCGGGTCGTTTCGATCCGGGCCCCTGGCGTTTGTTATCACGCCCGCTTTCGTCCCCACTTAACGAAATAGTACGTCACTTCTATCGCGCAGCAGCACATCCAGCCCACCGGGTAGCCAAAGCCCACCAGGAAGGGGGTGTTGGCGACGAAGCGGGTGACCACGAACAGGTAGATCTGGCGGATGGCCACGAACGAGAACAGCATGATAAACATCGGCGCCCGGGAATCGCCCCGGCCCCGCAGCGCGCCGGCCAGCGTGTGGTTGACGCAGTTGAACAGCAGGAAGAAGGTGTTCGATCGCATGAACAGCACGCCGTATTCGATCACCGACGGGTCCTGGCTGAACAGGCGCACGGCGGGCGCGGCGAAGATCACCAGCACCACCGCCACCGCCAGTGTCACGCCCAGCGACAGCAGTATGCTGGCCCAGGTGCCCCGGTCGGCCCGGTCGTATTGCTTCGCACCGATGTTTTGGCTGACGAAGGTGGTGGCGGCCATGGCCGTGGACTGCATGGGCAGCATGATGAACTGGTCCAGCTTGTTGTAGCAGCTCCAGCCCGCCATGCAGGAGGAGCCGAAGTGGTTGATGTAGGATTGCACGAACACGTTGGAGAAGGCGGTGATGACCGACTGTATGCCCGCCGGCAGGCCCACGGCGAATATGCGCCGCAGCAACGGCCACTCGATGCGTAGGTCCCGCCAGGTCAGCTTGTAGATCTCGTTCGTGTTCGTGAGCAGCCGCAGCACCAGCGCCGCCGAGACCACCTGTGAAAGTATCGTGGCGTAGGCCACGCCGGCGATGCCCGCCTTCAGGCCGATCACGAAGGCTAGGTCCAGTATGATGTTCAGCACGCTGGTCAGCGCCAGGAACATCAGCGGCCGCGTGGTGTCGCCCACGGCCCGCAGTATGCCGCTGCCGGTGTTGTAGATCAGCAGGCCCGAAAAGCCCCAGAAGTAGATGGTCAGGTAGGTGACGGCGTCCTCGAACACGTCGTCAGGGGTGGACATCAGCCGCAGCATCGGGCGAACGCCCACCACGCCGATCAACGTGAACAGCACGCACATCACGAAGGTGACCGCCACGGTGGTCTCCACGGCGCTGTGCAGCCGCTCCGAGTCCCGGGCGCCGAAGTGCTGTGCGATGACAACGCCCGCGCCCACGGAAAAGCCGTTGAAGAAGAACACCAGCATGTTCACGATCATCGTGGTGGAGCCGACGGCGGCCAGCGCCTCCTTGCCCACGAAGTTGCCCACCACGATGCTGTCCACCGTGTTGTACATCATCTGGAAGATGTTGCCCAGCATCAGCGGCAGCGCAAACAGCACGATCTGCCGGATGATCGACCCGCTGGTCATGTCCCGGGTCGTGGCGGATCTGCGGAGATTGAATGCCATACGCGCCATCGCTTCCCTTCGGTGATTCCGTGTCGGTCAGATGACCTCCACCTTGATCAGGTTCGTATTGCCAGACTTGCCGTTGGTGACGCCGCCGGTGATGACGATCTTGTCGCCCGGCTTCAGCCCCAGCTTTTCCTTTGCCAGCTGGGTGGCCACGTAGAACAGCACGTCGGTGGAGGTGTATTCCACGCTCAGCGCGGGCAACACGCCCCAGGACAGGGCCAGCTTTCGCATGGTGTGCTCGCTGGTGGTGATGCCCAGTATGTCCACCGGGGCGCGGAAACGGGAGATCATGCGCACGGTGCTGCCGGAGAGGGAGCAGGCCACGATGGCCTTCGCGCCCACGTCGATGGCCATGGCGCACACCGCGTGGCTGATGGCGTCCACGGTGGAGTGGGTGACGAACTGGTTGTCGTGGAAGCGCTGGGCGTAGTCGATCTCGCCCTCGGTGGCCTCGGCGATCTTCGCCATCACGGCCACGGATTCCACGGGATGCTTGCCCGCGGCGGTCTCGCCGGAAAGCATCACCGCGCTGGTGCCGTCGTACACGGCGTTGGCCACGTCGCTGATTTCGGCGCGGGTGGGGCGGGGGTTGTGGATCATCGATTCCAGCATCTCGGTGGCGGTGATCACCCGCTTGCCGATCAGCCGGCACTTGGTAATCAGCTTCTTCTGCACCGCGGGCAGCTGCTCATAGGGAATCTCCACGCCCATGTCGCCGCGGCCGATCATGATGCCCTCGCAGGCCTCGCAGATCTCCTCGACGTTGTCGATGCCCGACTGGTTTTCCAGCTTGGCGATCAGGCTGATGTGGCTGCCGCCGTTGGCGTCCAGAAATTCGCGCACGTCGACGAGGTCCTGCCTGCGGGAGACGAAGGAGCAGGCCACGTAGTCCACGCCGTTTTCGATGCCGAACAGCAGGTCGGCCTTGTCCTGCTCGGACAGGTACACCTGGTTCAATACCTTGCCGGGGAAGCTCATGCTCTTGCGGTCGGACAGCTCGCCCCCGACGGCCACCACGCAGCGCACCTCCTTGCCGGCGATCTCCTTGACGTCCAGCGCGAGAAGGCCGTTGTTCACCAGCACCCGGTCGCCGACTTTCAGGTCGTCGGCCAGCCCGGTGTAGTTGACGGATACCCCGGTCTCGTCGCCGGGCACGTCGTCCACGTGCAGGGTAAACGGCGCGCCCTCCTTCAGCTGGACAGGGCCATTTGCAAAGGTCTTGATGCGGTACTCGGGTCCCTTCGTGTCCAGCATGATGGCGATGGGCAGGTTCAGCTGCTCCCGCACGCGCACGATGGTTTCGATCTTCTTCTTGTGCTCGGGATGGGTGCCGTGGGAAAAGTTGATGCGGGCGATGTTCATGCCCGCCTTGCACATGGCGGTCAACACCTCTTCCGACTCACTGGCCGGGCCGATGGTGCAGATGATCTTGGTCTTTCTCATGGGGGTCACCTCGTTTGACGGATTGGTGGGGTTGTATCGGTATGAGTGTATGTAAATACTGATTCATCGAGCTGTTGGTGAGGGCCCCAAAAGTAGCCTTCCCCTCTGGGGAAGGAGGATTCGACAAAAAATGCTTGCATTGTTTTGTCGAAGACGGAAGAGGTCCTTGTCGCTGGGGCAACGTCTATTGGGGCATAGGCGCGAAACGTAACGTGTGGGGACCTCTTCCGACCCGCTGCGCGGGCCACCTTCCCCAGAGGGGAAGGCTTTTGAAAACCGCTCGTCTCCCCCACAAATCAGTATTTGAAATAAAGCATCCTGTAAACATTATAGATGTAAAACCGCCTCCTGTCAATCATCCGCACTGGACAAAGCGCTTCAAATCGTGTATAGTTATAGTCAAGAATCATAACGGAGGGATGAGCCATGCCTCAGAAGACCACCAGCGTTCAGATCGTGCTGCCCCAGCATTGCAATGGATATAAGATTCCCCGCCTGTTCGGCGGGCAGATGATGGCCTGGATCGATGTCGTCGGCGGGGTGGCTGCGCGCCGCTATGCCAACAGCGCCGTGACTACTGCCTGCATCGATAACCTCAGCTTCCTCGCCCCGGCTTACCTGAACGACACGGTGGTGCAGGAGGCGGAGGTCGTATGGACCGGGCGTACCTCGATGGAGGTTCGGGTGGACAGCTATGTGGAGCGCCTGGACGGCAGCCGCGAGCGGGTGAACCGGGCCTATGCCGTCTATGTGGCGCTGGATGAGAACGACAAGCCCAAGGCGGTGCCTAACTTCATCCCCGAAACCGACGAAGACAAGCGGGAATACGCCGCAGCGGTGACGCGCAGGCGGATGAGAATGGGGAAGTAGACCCTGGCGAAATGATCGGGCCGGATTGGCATCTGCCAACCCGGCCCGATCATTTCATATCACTTCAAGAACCCATTGATGATCTGCTCTTCTGCCTCCTGCTCGGTCAGGCCCAGGGTCATCAGCTTGGTCAGCTGCTCGCCGGCGATCTTGCCGATGGCAGCCTCGTGCACCAGGGCGGCGTCCACGTCATTGGCCTCCAGCCCGGGCACGGCCAGTATGCGGCCGTTGTCCATGATGATGGAATCGCACTCGGTGTGGCCGTTGCAGGGGGCGTTGCCGACGATCTTCGCGTCGAAGCGCTGGTAGGAATCGTCCCGCGCCACGGATCGGGAGACCACGTCCGCGCTGGCCCCTGCGCCGTTGAGGCGCACGTCGTAAGTGCTCAGCGCCCGCTGGTGGCCGTGGGTCATCAGGCGCTCCCGAACCACCAGCTTCGCGCCGGCGGCCAGCTCGGCTACGGTCTTGCGGTCGGTGTCGTCCACGCCCTTGATCTGGGCCATCTCCATCTCCATGGTGCTGTTCTCGTCCATGTAGACCTCGGTGCCAGGGTTCAGAATGCGCTTGCCCTCGCCGTTGCCGGAGCCGTAGTGCTTTTCGACGTACTTCACCTTGGAGTTCTTGCCCACCCAGAAGCGGTGGATGCCGTCGTGCTCGGAATCCGCCTTGCCGCAGTTGTCGATGCCGCAGCCGGCGATGATCACCACGTCGCAGTCCTCGCCGATGAAGAAGTCGTTGTAGACCACCTCGGAAAGCCCGCTTTGGGTGAGCACCACCGGGATGTGGACGCTCTGGCGCTTCGTGCCCGGCTTGATGCGGATGTCCATGCCGCTGACGTCGGTCTTCGAGGTGATCTCGATGTTCGCGGTGGAGACCCGGCCCACGGACTGGCTGTTGCTGCGGATGTTGTAGGCCCCCTCGGGGATGCTGTGCAGGTCCGCGATCTCCGCCAGCAGCTGCTTCTGTATGCTGTCCAGCTTCATGCCTCGCCACCTCCGATCCTCCGGCAGCCCTGCATCGCCGAGGCGGTGCCCGTCAGCCGGGGCAGTATTTGGGCCCTGGGGCCCTGCATCGCCAGCGCGCCGCCCTGTAGCACCACGATCTCGTCGGCGATGTTCAGTATGCGCTCCTGGTGGGAGATGATGATGATGGAGCTGTCCCGGATGTCCCGGCGCATGTCCTGGAATACCTGGATCAGGTTCTGGAAGGACCACAGGTCGATGCCGGCCTCCGGCTCGTCGAATATGGACAGCGCCGTGCCCCTAGCCAGCACGGTGGCGATCTCGATGCGCTTCAGCTCACCGCCGGACAGGGAAGCGTTGACCTCCCGGTTGATGTAATCCCGGGCGCACAGGCCCACGGCGGACAGGTATTCGCAGGCGTCCGACGGGGTGATGTCCCGGCCCGAGGCCAGGCGCAGCAGGTCCAGAACCTGCAGGCCCTTGAAGCGCACTGGCTGCTGGAGGGCGAAGGAGATGCCCAGCCGCGCCCGCTCGGTGATGGACAGGGCGGTGATGTCCTGGCCGTTAAAAAGGATTGCGCCGGAGGAGGGCCTTTCGATGCCCATGATCAGCCGGGCCAGCGTGGACTTACCGCCGCCGTTGGGCCCGGTGATGACCACCAGCCGGCCCGCCGGCACGGTGAGGCTGACGTCCCGAAGGATCTCGTGGGTCGCGTCGTTTTCGGGAACCTCGAAGGAGATGTGTTGCAGTTCGAGCATGTTCGTTCTTTCCTCTTCTTTATTGCTGGTTGATCGGTAAATACTGATTCAAACTTCCCACACCGAAAATGGGTGAAAACGCCTGTCAGTACGGGGAAGTAAGCGAAAAAATAGTCAGGCAGCGCCTAATAGAGCA
>JAZOUD010000086.1:0-16137 GCA_045658005.1 Clostridia bacterium
CGTCCACCACCACCGCCAGCTGGTAGGCCGCCACGCCGTCCGCTCGGCGGACGATGAAGTCGCCCCACTCCCGCTGCAGCGAAAGCGCTTGGGGCCCCTGCAGGCCGTCCGTAAACGCCACCGTCCCGTCGGGGACCCGCACCCGCAGGCAGCGCGTGGGCGGCCTCAAGGCCCGCTCTTCCGCTGTCAGGTTCCGGCAGGTGCCCGCGTAGATGATCCGCCCGTCCGAGGCGTGGGGGGCAGATGCTACCTGCAAAGCGGATGCCGCGTGAAGCTGGTCCCGGGAGCAGTAGCAGGGATAGAGCAGGCCCATCTGCTGAAGACGCTCCAGCGCGGCCTCGTAGGCATCCCCCCGGCGGCTCTGGTCCTCGGCGCGCTCGTCCCAGCCCAGCCCCAGCCATTTGAGGTCGTCCAGTATGGCCTCCACAAAGGCCGGCTTGCTGCGGGCCGGGTCCAGGTCCTCCACCCGTAAGACGATCTGCCCGTCCTTCGACTTCGCCGACAGCCAGGCCAGCATCGCCGAGAACACGTTTCCCAGGTGCATCCGCCCGCTGGGGCTGGGTGCGAATCGCCCGCGTACCATGCGCGTCACCTCCTGTCGCATGGGTACATTATACACGATAACCCGCCCGCACGCAAACCGTCCCCACATCCCACGGCGGCGATAAGCGCCGGTAAACGGCCTGCGGCGGTAGAGCCAAAACCGCGGATTGCGCTCTTACCGGCTTGACAAAAGGCACGCCTACAGATATACTAATAATTGCCATTTAATACATTATTCACATTGTATCAACCCGACGACACGATGTAATTTGAAAGGACGCGTGCCTGTGAAATACCGTTTCCTGACGGGCAGCTATTCGCAGCAGGAGCAGCCTGGCATTTGCCGCATCACCTTTGACCCGGAGGTCGGCTTCACACTGGAGGCGGCAGGAACCGGTTACCTCAATCCCAGCTTCGTGCTGCCGCACCCCAACGGGCGCTTCCTCTACGCGGTGGAGGAGGCGGATTCGGGAAGCGTCTGTGCCCGTGCGCTGGACGGCGGCCTGTCGAAGCAGGCGGAGGGCCTCTCCACCCAGGGCGCTTCGCCTTGCCACCTGGCCCTGTCCGGGGATTTGCGCCGCCTGTACGCCGCCAACTACTCCAGCGGCAGCCTCGCAGCCTTCGCGCTGGACGCTGCGGGAAACCTCGCCGGACGGACGGATGTCGTGCGACACGTCGGCTCCGGGCCGAATCACCAGCGCCAGGAGGCCGCCCACGTGCACTGCGCGATGGCGCTGGACGGGTTTGTGTACGTCTGTGACCTGGGCGTCGATGCCATATTCGTCTACCGGGACGGGGACGGCGGGCTGCGGGAGGTCGACCGCATCCCCATGCCCCCGGGCAGCGGGCCGAGACACCTGGCCCACAGTCCCAGACATCCGAATTGGCTCTATTGCGTGGCGGAGCTGGGCAGCGCCGTCTATGCGCTGAAGCGGGAGGCGACGCGCTTACGCATCGATCATTCCGTCTCCATACTCCCCAAGGACTTCGACGGGGAAAACACCGCCGCGGCCATCCACATCACCGACGACGGCACGCTGCTGCTGGCCTCCAACCGGGGCCACGACAGCATCGCCGTCATCCCCCTGGGCCCGGAGGGAAGGCTCGGCGCGCCGGTGCTCTCCCCCTGCGTTGCACAGCCTCGGGACTTCCTGATCTGCGGCGCGCATGTGCTGGCCGCCAGCCAGCGCGATTCCGTCATCCGCGCCTACCGCCTGGACCGCGTCACCCTGCGTCTGGAGGACACCGGCATGGCCCTGGAAATCGGCTGCCCGGTATGCCTCTGCCCGCTTGATCCGCAATAAATTACGAGGAGAATCGCCATGGAAAACATCATCGCCGAAGGGGTCAACCGCAATTCCTTTCCCAGCCAGCTGCGCATCACCGACATACGATTTACCGACGTGGTAGGCGCGCCGATGCACTGCACCCTGATGAAGATATACACCAACCAGGGCATCGTGGGGCTGGGCGAGGTGCGCGACGGCGGCAATCGGGTCTACGCCGAGATGCTCAAGAGCCGCCTGCTGGGCGAAAACCCCTGCAACGTGGAAAAGCTGTTCCGCCGCATCCGGCAATTTGGCGGCCCCGCCCGCCAGGGCGGCGGCGTCTGCGGCGTGGAGGTGGCCCTGTGGGACCTGGCCGGCAAGGCCTACGGCGTGCCGGTTTACCAGATGCTGGGCGGCAGGTACCGCGACAGGATTCGCATCTACTGCGACACCGACGTGGAGGGCAAGCACACCGGCAGGGACATGGGCAAGGCGCTGAAGGCCCGCATGGACAGGGGCTTCACCTTCCTGAAGATGGACCTGGGCCTGGGCATACTGAAGGGCGAGCCGGGCACGGTCTGCGCCCCGCTGGGGCTGATGGACGAGATGAACGCCCTTGAGCACATGGCCTGGGCCTCCAACGCGGGTCCGGCTGACAGGCGGGCGCTGCGCAACCGGGCCTACGACATGTTCAACGTGCCCCACCCGTTCACCGGCATCCACGTGACGGAGAAGGGCCTGGACGTGCTGGAGCAATACGTGAAGGATGTGCGGGACGTGATCGGCTACGAGATCCCGCTGGCCATCGATCACTTCGGCCACATCTGCGTGGAGGATTGCATCCGCCTCTGCCGCCGCATCGAAAAATACAACATCGCCTGGGCCGAGGACATGATTCCCTGGCAGTATACCGACCAGTACGCGCGGCTGAGCGAGGCGACCACCGTGCCGATCTGCACCGGCGAGGATATCTTCCTGGCCGAGGGCTTCGAGCCGCTGCTGACCCGCCGGGCCGTGAGCGTCATCCATCCGGACATACTCACCTCCGGCGGCATCCTGGAAAACAAGAAGATCGGCGACCTGGCCCAGCGCTATGGCGTGGCGATGGCCGTACACATGGCGGAGAGCCCGGTTTCGGCCTATGCCTGCGTGCACAGCGTGGCGGCGACGGAGAACTTCTACGTGCTGGAAAACCACTCCGTGGACGTGCCCTGGTGGGACGACATGGTTCTCGGCGCGCCGAAGAAGATCGTGGAGGACGGCTTTATCGCCGTTCCGGACAAGCCTGGCCTGGGCGTGGACGACTACAACGACGAGGTGATTCGCGAGCACCTGCATCCGGACTATCCCGAGCTGTGGGCCGAAACCAGCCGCTGGGACGACGTGTATTCCCACGACCGGCTGTGGAGCTGACGGAGGCGACAAGGTGAAGGACATTGTTATTTTGACGGACGATCGCCTGGCAGAGGCCCGACAGGTGCGCGACGCCCTGATCGAACAGGGCTGGCGCGTGGAAACGGTCCCAAGGGCGATCTGCCTGTGGGACGAGGCAGCGCTCTCGGCCTGGGCCGCGCCCTTTTCCGGTGAAATCGCCGGCGTGATTCACCCCGCGCCGACGCCCATACTCGGCGCCGTCGAAGCCGTCTCAGAGGCGCAATGGCGCCGCGCAACCGACGAGGGCCCCATGGCCGCCTGGTGCGTGACGAAGGTATTCTGCGACCGGATGAAGGCCAGCGGCGGGGGCAGCATGATCTACCTGAACAGCATCCACGCCGAAAAGCCCGTGGGCCACGGCGCGCTGTTCAGCATGGGCTGCGCCGCCGCGCAGATGCTCTGCAAGGAGGTCAACCAGGATTACGGCGAATTTGGCGTGCGCGCCTTCTTCATCCAGAAGGGCATTACCGAGAGCGACCCGGACGCCAAAAGCCCGGTATCCAACCTGTACTATGGCGTGGACCTGCGCTACCCGGCCCGCAGGCTGCCGGAGGCCGGTTACCTGAATAGCCTGGTGGCATTCCTGCTGACGCCGGGAGCGGCGGCGCTGTCGGGCAGCGACCTGATGGCCGACGGCGGCATGGTCCAGTACTACACCCACCGCCGCCAGGTGGAAGGGAGGCCCTACTATGGATGGCCAAAGTGACGCGCGGGTCGCCCTTGTGACCGGAGGCGGCAAGGGCGTCGGCGCGGGCGTCGTGAAGGTGCTGGCGGAGAGGGGCGTGCGCTGCTGCATCAACTGCAACGCCAACCCCGCCATGGCGGAGCAGACGTGCAAGGCCGTGGAGGCCGCGGGCGGCGAAGCCTTCGTGTATCGGGCGGACGTTACCGACGCGATCCAGCTTCAAGCCATGGTGGACGCCGTCATCGACAGATGGGGCCGGCTGGACATCCTGGTCAACAACGCCGCCATGCAGCTGAACCGCTTCATCGACCAATACGACTACGCCACGCTCCGGCGGCTGTGGGAGATCAACATCGGCGGCTATTTTCACGCCGCGCGGGTGTGCCTGCCCCACCTGCGAAAGAGCCCCTGCGGGCGCATCGTAAACATCTGCAGCATCCATGGCAAGCGGCCCACCGGGTTTGACGCGGGCTACGCCATGACCAAGGGCGCGATCCGCATGTTCACGCGGGAGCTTGCGCTGGAGCTGTATGCCGAGGGCATCACCGTGAACGCGGTGGACCTGGGCGGCTGCCGGATCGAGTTCAAGACGGGCAACGCGCCGATCAGCGCCTTCAACCCGCTGGATTGCCACAACCCGGGCCTGATGGCGCCGCGCATGGTGACGCCCAGGGACGTGGGCGAGCTGGTGTGGTTCCTGTGCGGCCCGGAGGCGGCCGCCATCACCGGCGACGGCATACGGGTGGACAAGGGGCTGATCCTTGTCTGAACGGATGTCTGAACGGACCTGATACGGAGGTATCCAAATGTTTTTCAATGATCCTGAAACCATCATTCGACTGACACCGGAATGGACCGGGGAGCGGCTGCCGGACGGCCGCCCAAAGGTCAGCCAGGACCTGCTCAGGCGGATGCGGAAGATCACCTTCGAGGAGGCCTGGGGTCCCCTTTGGAACATGGGCTATCGAAATAACTGGGAGTGCGATTTCAAGATGACCCATGGCGATAACATTCTCGTGGGCCGCGCTGTGACCGCCGTGATGATGCCCTTCCGGCCGGATCTCGACAAGGCGCTTCGCCAGATCGGCGAGAAGGAGGAGGGCTACAGGGGCTTCTACAACCAATGGGTGATCGATTCGCTGATGGAAGACGACGTGGTAGTCGTGGACCTGTACGACAAGATCATCGAGGGCACCTATGTGGGGGGCAACCTGTCCACCGCCATCCGCACGCGCACCGGGCAGGGCGGCGCGGTGATCTGGGGCGGCGTGCGGGATCTGCAGCAGATCGTGAAGATCGACGGGCTGCAGATCTACTATCGCGGCGTGGACCCCACCGGCATCGGCAACTGCGTGATGACCAGCTACAACATGCCCTGCCGCATCGGCCGGGCGGTGTGCATGCCTGGCGACGTTGTGCTGGGCACGATCAGCGGCGTGATCTTCATTCCCGCCCAGCACGCCGAGAAGGTCGTGGTGAACGCCGAGAAATCCCACGTGCGGGACATCTTCGGCTTCGACCGGCTACAGAACCGGAAATACACCACCGCGCAGATCGATGCCCGCTGGACCCTGCCGATGATGGAGGACTTCCTGCGCTGGTTTGAAACCGACCCCCGCGCGGAGGAATACCGTCACCTCACCTGGGAGGAGGAGCTGGAGGAGGCCCGCCAAGTAGACGTGGACGCCGCGCCGCAGGTGCGGCTGTAAACGCAACAAACAAAGGAAGTGTCCCCATGAGCCCTTATGTAAAAAAGATACAATACTATGAGACCGACATGATGGGCATCGCCCACCACGCCAACTACATTCGCTGGATGGAGGAGGCGCGGATCGACTTTATGGACCAGATGGGCTTCCCCTATGCCCGGATGGAGGCGGAGGGCATCGTCTCGCCGGTGCGCGCGGTGTCCTGCCAGTACAAGAGGCCCTGCACCTTCGGCGACACGCTGAATATCGCGGTGGCCGTGGACGGCTACAACGGCGTGGTGCTGACCCTGCGCTATGACATGACCAACGAAAAAAGCGGCGAGCTGGTCTGCCAGGCCAAATCCGAGCACGTGTTCATGCGCCGGGGCGGCGGCCTTTTGCGGATGAAGCGGGACATGCCCGAATTCAGCGCGGCCCTGGAAGGGATGTGTCCGAAGCCATGACCCTCACCCCCTGGTACGACTACAGCTACCTGCCCTGCCAGTTCTGCGTGGGCAAGAACCACTGCGCCCAGTGCGGCGAGGAGATCCGGCAGGCCCTGTTGAACATGGAGGGCGTGGAAGGCGCGGAGATGGACGTCCCCGCCCGAAGGCTGCGCCTGACGCTGGAGGGCGTCGCCCCCGACGATATCATCGACCAGGCCGACGCGCTGGGCGTATTTCTGTAAAACCATAACCCCCGGCAGAAATGCCGGGGGTTATGGTTTAAGAAGGAGGGGTTTTGATGAAGAGTATCTATGTCAACGATGGCGTTCTGCCTTCGATGGTGGTAGTATAAAGCCTCTCCCTGAAATGAGCCTTAAATGGAGTGTTAACTGTTTATATCGCACAAAACTTCTGATTTATCGAGCTGGGCTCGATAAATCAGAAGTTATCTTTCACGCCCCTTCGCCTTCAGCCTCCAAAAACTTCGCGTACTCCTCCGTCAGCCCCAGATCCCACAGCAGGGAGCAGGACAGGTATTTGTCGCGGATGTCCCGGGCGCCAACGAAGGCGTTCACCACGTCCTGGGTGGAGATGTCGATGTCGGCGGGGGTCAGGGGCATGCCGGTGGCGGCCATGACGCCGTGGAGTTCGTCGTAATCGGGCAACTCCTCGCGGATGATGGCCAGTATGTCGTCCCAGTGGGCAACGATGTTGTTAAGCCTCGTGGCGTGGCGGGCGGGGTCGTTCTTGTGGACCCTGTCCTCGATGGCGATGATCTCGTCCGCGGTTTTGCCGAATATCCGGCGCACCTGGGCCTCCCATTCGGCGCGGTCAAAGGCGTTCATGTGGGCCTCGGCCCTCTGGCGGTCGGGACGCGTGCCGCCTGTGAGCAGCTTCCGGTAGATCTTCATGGTCAGCAGCGTGCCCACGCCCACCTGTATGCCGTGCAGGTCGTAGGGGACGCCCCGCTCCAGGGCCATCATCTCCCACATGTGGCTGAAATAGTGCTCCAGCCCCGAGGCCGGACGGGAGATCTGGGCGTAGGCCATGCCGATGCCCGCCAGCACCAGCCCCTCGGCGATGGCGGCGATGGCGTCCGGGTCCCGGCTGGTGATGCGGTCGGAGACGGCCATCAGCTTGCGCAGCGCGGCGCGCATCAGCTCGGCCACGTCCTCGCAATAGTACTCCGCGGTCACCAGGTGGGAGATGCGCCACTCGCAGACGGCGACATACTTGGCCACCATGTCCCCCAGCCCCGCCCAGAGCATGCGCATCGGCGCCTGAGCCAGTATCTCGGAATCCAGCAGTATGCCCTCGGGGCCGTGGTTGTACAGCGACACCTTCACGTGGTTCATCTCCATCGAGCTGGAGTTGGAGGCGTAGCCGTCCATCGACGGCGCGGTGCCCACCACGGCGGTGGGGCGGCCCGTGGCGTGGGCGGCCACCTTGCACAGGTCGTTGAGCACGCCGCTGCCCACGGCCAGGAACATATCGCAGCTGGAATCGAAGTGCATGATGATGCTGCCCGTCTCCCACTCCGCCGGGGCGATGCGCACGTTGTCCGGCTTCTCCAGGGGCACGACGTAGACCACATGGTCGATGCCGGCGGCGGTGAGGATCTCGTCCACCCGCTTGCCCGCCACGGCCCAGGTGTTGCCGTCACAGACCACGAAGGGCTTCCTTTTGCCCATCGCGGCGATCATCTTCGGCACCTCGGAGACGATGCCCCGGCCGATGTTCAGGTATTTCAGCGCGCATACGTGATGCCTGCCGCACTTGCAGGCGTACCCCTCCGGACGCACCAGCTGGGAAAGGGTCATGTTGGCAAAATCAGGCATGTGTTTGGCCTCCTGTCTTGTAATGGCGATTATTGTCGTGCTGCATCGTTTATCCCCGCTCGTCGTACCATTCGAGGAAGCTGTGTTCCTCGCCCCGGGTCTTCCAGCCGGGGAAGGTGTCCAGGCTGACGGCGTGGATGGCGTTGAACACACTCTTTTCCACGTCAGGATTGTCCCTGCGCAGGGTCTTTAAAAGCTGCTTGACCTCCTGGCGCTTCGAAGCGCCCACGCCGTCGCCGCTCTCGGAGATGGCTTCGGTGAACCGGCAGGCGCACTGCAAAAACTCCAGGTTGTTGTACCGCTTCCAGGCGATGATGTCCTCCTCGTGGACACAGTAGAGGGGGCGAATCAGCTCCATGCCCTCGAAGTTAGTGCTGTGCAGCTTGGGCATCATGCCCTGGAGCTGGGCGCCGTAGAGCATGGCCATCACGGTGGTCTCGATCACATCGTTGAAGTGGTGGCCCAAGGCGATCTTGTTGCAGCCGAGCGCCCTGGCGTTGCTGTACAGGTGGCCCCGGCGCATGCGGGCGCACAGGTAGCAGGGGTTCTTCTCGGCCGCGTTGGCCACGTCGAACACGTCCGTCTCGAAGATTTCCAGGGGAATCTCCAGCAGCCGGGCGTTTGCCTCGATCCTGCGCCGGTTGGCGGAGGCGTAGCCCGGGTCCATGGCCAGGAACTTCACCTCAAAGGGCACGTCGCTGAAGCGCTGGAGCAGCTGCATCAGCTTGGCCAGCAACATGGAATCCTTGCCGCCGGACACGCACACCGCCACCCTGTCCCCCGCCTGGATCAGCGCGTACCGCTTCACCGCCAGTATAAAGGGCGTCCACAGCTCTTTCCTGTATTTCTTCTGTATGCTGCGCTCGATCAGCTGGGTCGGCGTCAATTCACGGGGCATACCGTCCCCTCCGCCACTCTCAATTCCTCATTCCTCATTTCTCATTCCTCATTATTCCACGTCTTCCCCGTCCTCCAGCCCACCTCTCATGGGGATGTCCAGGGGCACGTACTTGCCCCTGCGGCGGTGGGCCCGCTGCACCTGCTCGGCGTGGCGCAGGGTCAGTTCGTGGGAGGCCCGGATGCGGCGCATCAGCATGGTCACCACCTGCTCGATCTCGCTGTCCGGGGTATAGTCCGCCTCCACCGAGAAGTCCACCCGACCCTGCAGCAGCATGTCGTCGGCCACCTCGGTGGCCCCCGGCGCGTGCACGGCGATGGAATAGCCGCCCTTCTGCTTGGTCATCTTCATGCAGGGCACGTCGGTCAGGCCGTCGCCCACGTAGATCATGTTGGAAAAGGGCACCCGGCGCATGTACTCCGGGGTAAAGGCGTTCAGGTCGCGGTCGTTGGTGACATCCAGTATGCCCTTGTTGATGCGGAACAGGTACTGGGTCTTGCTGGTATAGTTCACCGCCGTGGAGGGCCAGACCGCCTTGCCTTCCTCGTCGTAGCAGAAGGAAGCGGCAAATATGGCCTTGAAGTGGTCGCCGATGGCCGAGCCCCGGATGATCTCCGTCAAGCCAGAGGAGATGATATAGTGCTCCACGCTCACGCCACACTGGCGGCCCAGGGCGTTGATGCGGTCAAACCAGCCCGTGACGCCGGGGAAGAACTCCACGTCCCGGCCCAGGGCGATCAGTTTTTCCCGGGTCAGCTCCATTTCACCGCTGGCCATCTTCTTCATCAGGTACATGTAGGTCAGTATGCCGTCCATGTCGTGCTGCCGGGCGAATTCAGCGCACTGGCCCCAGAAGGCGTCCGGCTCAACCCGAATGCCGGGCAGGAAGGAATACTCCTCCATGTCCCGGGGCGACAGCGTCTTGTCGAAGTCATAGATCAGGGCTACGATGGGGGTCTGCATGTGAACGCTCCTTTTCAGCACAACAACTGGGCGGTTGCGAACAGCCGCCCAATCGGTTTATCCATGGTGACATCTGTCATGCGTGAGGCGCGGAATCCGAATAGAGCAGCTCCTGCGTCGCCTCGTCGGCAACGCCGGTGACATCCAGGCCCGCCGCCTTCTGGAAGGCCTCGACCGCCGCCTTGGTCTTGCTGCCAAAGGACCCGCCCTTGGATTCCTCCGCCATGAAGCCCAGCTCGTACAGGCGGGCCTTCAGCGTCTTGACCTGGTCGTTCTTGTCGCCCTTCTGCAGCGTGGTGTAGCCGCCAGCTGCCGCTGCCGCCGCCGCGGCCTCTTCGCTCGCGCCGCCGTCCGCAGGCGCGGCGGGCGTGGGCGTGGCCTGGGCATATTCGGTGCGCGGCGCATCCTCGGCATACAGCCTCTTCTGGGTCTCGTTGTCAGCGATGCCCGTGGCCTCCAGCCCGGCGGCCTGCTGGAACAGCTTCACCGCCGTCTGGGTCTTGCTGCCGTAGGCGCCGTCGCGGTCATCCAGCAGGAAGCCCAGCTCGAACAGCCGATTCTGCAGCTCCAGCACCGCGTCGCTCTTGTCGCCCTTTGTCAGCGTGGCGTAGGTCACCTCAGGCTCCGGGGTGGGCGTGGGCGTGGGCGACGCCGCGACGGTCACCCGCTCGCCGTTGACCACGGCGGTCAGCTCCTGGGCCGTGGTGGCGGCCTCCACCTGGGCGATGGCCTGGTCCACGATGGCCCAGCGCGAGGCGGAATCCTGGCCGGAATCGCCGGCGACATTGTCGGCCTCGGTGGCGTCCATCAATACGGCGTTGCCGATGTTGCTCTCGATGTTCTTCAGCGCGGAGACGAACAGCGCGTCGTTGACCGCCGGCTCCTCGGGCATCATCCCGTCAAAGGCGGAGGCGTCGCTGGTCACGCGCTCGGTGAGGGCCAGCACGCCGTCGTTGCGGTACAGGTTCACCAGCTCGTTGATATAGGTGTCGCTGCGGTTGGCCTTGATCTGCTCCAGGCCACTGGCGTAAAGCGACTGGGTGACGCCCTCGATCTTCGAGCCGTTGTTGCCGCTGCGGATGTGGCGGAACCACAGCACGCCGCCCACGATCAGGGCCGCGGCCACGACCATGATCCCGGCCACGCGCAGGATGTCCTTGACGCCGATGGTACGGCCATAGCGGATCTCATCGAACTCTTCCTCGTCGATGTCCTCAAAGACCTCGCTCTGCTCGCGGTCCGGGGCCACCTGGGTGTCGTCGTACACCACCTCCTCCTGGGGGGTGGCATAGTTGTCCTCGCGATCGTCGATGGCGCGGCGCTTTCGCGCGGCCCGACGGTTCTGGGTCGCCTCCAGCTTTTGTATGTAATCCTCCACCTCGCTGCTGATGCCCGCGCGGCCGGTGGATTCGATGGGCCGTGTCCGCAGCTCGGAGGTGTCCATGTTCTCCATCTTCAGCTCTTCGTCCACCGCATTCAGGGTGTTCTGGACATCCTCGGGCAGCTCCTCCACCGGGGGCAGTGGCTTGTCCTCCGGGGCGTCGCCGCCGTCGATCACAGCCCGCATGTCCTTGCGGATCTCCTTAGGCGCGGAGGCTTCGTCGTAGACCGGGCGATAGGTGGTGCGGCTATCCACCGCGCCCTCCTGCTGCTGCTCGTCCGACATGGTGGTATAGGTGGTGCGGGTATAGGCCGCAGACGCCTGCCCCGCAGGCGTATCGGGCAATATATGGGGCTGCGCAGAGGTATAGGGTGTCCCCTCAAAGCGGCTTTCCCCCACGGGTGTACCGCAGTGGGGGCATTGTTTGTCTTCCGGCATCAGGGTCTTGCCGCATCTGGAGCAGAACATGGCTTGGCCTCCTCTTGTGGCGATTATATTTCATATTGGCAGTAATAAACAACCATCCTATCGTATATGATAGGATGGTTTATGTCTTAAATCAAGGTAATAAATATGACTTTACTTTGATATTTTCCGGCCTTTGCCCTGTAAATCATGAATCCACTGTGGGCGGGTTGCAGTTCGGGCAGGGCTCCAGGCCCTCCCGCAGGGCGTCGCGCACGGTCAGCTCGCGGCCGTTGGTCTGGGTTCGGCAGACCTTGGTGGCGTGGTAATAGACGGCCTCGTTGCCGTAGACGCTGTATACGGTGGTATTGTAGATCGCCTCGGTCTCGTCGTTGGCCAACTCCAGCTTTTCCTCCTCGGTCAGCAGGTCGCGCTCGGTGCCGCCGGCGGCCTTCACCTGTTCCAGCTTGTTCTGGTAGACCAGCTCCTCGGAGTTGTACAGCGCGGTCAGCACCTCCTCGGTGGGCGAGGCGGTCACCGACGCGGGCGGGGCGGGCACGGGCATGCGGGGCGTCAGCTCCTGGTGGGGGGTCAGCAGCACCACCATGCCCATCATCTCCAGCGTCGCAAGGCCGGTCAGCAGCACCCTGCCCCGGGTGCGAAACACGCCCTGCTGCCACAGGAAAAACAGTCCCACCGGCGGCAGCAGCAGGGTCAGCAGCAGCCCCACCGCGCCGCGCAGGGACATGGCCCGCTCGGCGCTGGGGCGCTTCACCCCGGCGGTATAGCCGTTGTCCCTCGGCCTGGAAGATTGTCGGTTCATAGTATATCCTCGCAGTCGCTAAAATATCGCGCAGCCGCTGGTCTTCACGCTCTTCATCTGCTGGAGCATCTGGTCGGCGTCGTGGAAGATGTCGCCCTGGGGGTTTTCCCGGTCGGCAAAGGCGACGCCCACGCTGAGGTTGATGGGGGGCAGGTCGCCCTGCCGTTCGATGAGCATGGCGTTGATGCGCTCCATCTTCTGCCGGATCAGCGGCTTCATGTCGTTGTTGACGCGGGTCATGATCACCGCGTACTCGTCCTCCGAGATGCGGCAGACGAAGTCCACCGAGCGGAAATTGTGGCGCAGCACATCCGCCACCAGCTCGGCCATGCGGTCTGCCGTCTGCTGGCCGTGTTCGGCGCGTATGGCGTCGTAATCGTCCACATCGGCAAGGATCAGGGCGATGTTGCGCTGGTCGGCGTCCTTCAGCAGCACCTTGTAGGCGCTGTGGTTGTACAGGCCCGTGAGCGGATCGTGCAGCGCCTCGTAGGCGAACTGCTCCGCAGCCCGAACCTTTGTCTCCTTATCCCGGTCGAGCCTGAAGCCCCTGCCGTTCTTCTTCTCCAGCAGGTAGCGCTCGAATTCCTCCGGGGGCAGGGGTCTGGAAAAATAGTAGCCCTGTACGATGTCGCAGCCCATGGCCTTCAGCGCAAACATCTGCTCGGCGGTCTCCACGCCCTCGGCGATGGTGGGCACCTCGAGGGAATAGGCGATGTCGATCACCGCGTCCAGCATCTTGGTGTTCTTGCGCTCCTTGAAGGCGTTGTGCATGAATTCCATGTCCAGCTTCAGCGCGTCCATCGGCAGGGTGGAGATCATGTTCAGCGACGAATAGCCGCTGCCGAAGTCGTCGATTTCGATGTGGAAGCCGGCCTCGCGCAGCGCCTTGACGGTGCTGATGATCTGGGCGGAATCCTGGGTATAGGCCGATTCGGTGACCTCCAGCAGGAACTCGTCAGGGCTCAGGTCGAATTCGCGGATCAGCGCCTTCATGTGATCCACCAGGTCGTAGTCGAATATGTCCACCCGGGACACGTTCACCGACACCGGCACGCAGATGCCCAGCCGATCCTTCCAATCCCGCATCTGGGCGGCCACCTCTCGCCAGACATAGCTGTCCAGCCGGCGGATGAGCCCGTTGCTTTCAAACAGCGGTATGAAGCTGCCCGGGCTGATCATGCCAAGGCGGGGATGGTTCCAGCGCACCAGCGCCTCGGCGCTGTTGAGCACCGGCATGGTGGCCTGGATCGCGAACTTGGGCTGGTAGTAGACCACGAATTGCTTTTCGGCGATGGCCGTCGGGAAATCCTCCAGCAGCTGCTCGGTGTAGACCTCGCTGCGGTGCATCTGCTCGTCGTACAGCGCCACGTTTTTGGTAAAGCTGTCGCGCACCGTATCCGAGGCCAGCTTGGCCCGGTCAAATCGGCGCTCGATGTCCAGGGTCTTGTCCACGCTGGGATAGACGCCCATGCGCAGCCGCACCCGGCTGTCCATGCCGGTGGTGGCCTCCTCCAGGATATCCCCGTAGCTTCCCCTGTGGGGACAGTAAATGAGGAAGGCATCGCCGTCCCGCCGGCACACGATGCCGCCATCGCCGGCCACGCTCTGCTGGATCCTTCCGCCCACCCGGCGCAGCACATCGTCGCCAAAGGCCTTGCCGTGCCGCTCGTTGATCAGGTGGAAATGGCTGATGTTGACGACCATGGCGTCCATGTCCATGTCCTGGTGATAGACGTCATACTGATTGGCATAATTAAAGAAAAAATCCTTGTTGTACAGGCCGGTGAGCTGGTCCCGCTCGGTGGAGCGGATGATGTTCCGGTTCTCCGTAAGCTCGATGACATGGCGCACCCTGGCCAGCACCACCCCGGACAGGTCGCAGGGCTTGAGTATGAAATCCATGGCCCCGTTGTTGAGGGCATAGACCTCGTCCTGGCGGTCGCGGCTCATGACGATCACGGATACCCGCTTGAGCACTGGGTCCTCGCTGACCTGCTTGAGTATGGCCCTGCCCCGGTCGTCGGGCAGCGCAAAATCCAACAGAACAAGGGCCAGCAGGTCCTTGCTTTCGTAAATGGACTCCAGCGCCTGCTCCCCCGTCTGGGCATAGATGACGTCATATTGCGCTTGTAGCGCCTCTCCAAGGAATCTCTGGCGGGAAGGGTCGCCCGCCACGATCAGTATCCGGCGCTTTTTGTTGTTGGTCCCGCTTTGAGGCGAGGCATTTCCCGGCATTTGATCTCCTCTTCCCGATGTTTTTTCCGTATATTATATTATACATGGCCGAAGCGGGATTGTCTACCAATTTTGATGCCGATCCTGTCGTTTTTTACCCGTTTGTACAAAAAACAGTTTTATACGGTCATCATACCTGCTAATATTCAAGATTTTATCAAAATGGCACACAATGTTTTGGACAGGTTTATGATAAATTCAAGGCTCTTTTTCGGCGTCGCCGCCTTGACGCCATCCTGTATGTTATAATGGAGCTATTGTTGAGCAAAATAGAAGAAACACCGTGAAGCTGAATCGGAGGTGAATCCCATGAAACGCATCCTTCGCGTGCTGGCGCTGCTGCTCATCGCGGCACTGCTGGGTGGCTGCGGCGCCGAGAGCGGCGGTTCGTCGGTTCGGCTGTTCGCCGTCAACGTGGGCAAGGGCGACGCGCTGATACTGAAGGCCGGCGACTGGGTGGGCCTGATCGACGCGGGCAAGCCCAGCGCCATGGGCCGCGTCAGGGCTGCCCTGAAGGGCCTGGGCGTTGAAAAGCTGAACGCCGTGTTCCTGACCCACACCGACGACGACCACGCCGGCGGGCTCGACTGGCTGGCGCAGAGCGACATGCCCGTGGACAACTGGTACGCTCCGGCCATGTACACCGGCGTGAAGGAAAAAAAGCACCCGATGATCCAGGCCGCGGCCCTGCGGGGCCAGTCGGTCCAGTGGCTGCAGCGGGGCGACGCGCTTTCACTGTCCGGCGGGACGACGCTGCGGGTGCTGGCCCCCGCCTCGCTGTTTGAGGACAAGGACGACAACAACTCGCTGGTGATGATGCTGGAGAGCGGCCAGGGCAGGATGCTGCTGACCGGCGACATGGAGCTGCCCGAGGAGGCGGAGCTGCTGGGCCAGGGCGACGACCTGCGCTGCGCGGTGCTGAAGGTGCCCAACCACGGCGACGACGACACCACCAGCGCCGAATTCGCAAAGGCCGCAAGCGCCCAGGTAGCCTTAATCTCCACCGACAGCCAGGAAAAGCCCGGCACCCCCGACCCCGGGGTGGTCAGCCGGCTGGAGGCCGCGGGCACCACGGTGGTCGTGACCCAGGATGCCGGCATGGGCCTACTGGTCACGCTGGAGGGCGGCAAAGCGGCGGTGAAGGCGGTGGACATCGAGGCGCCCCCCGTATCCGGCCCCTACATCGCCGACGTAGACCCGGACGACGATACCATCGCCCTGGGCAACAGCGGCAGCGCCACCGTGGATCTGAGCGGCTTTTACCTCTTCTCCGATAAGGGCGACGAGCTGTACGCCTTCCCGGAGGGCACAACCCTCTCCCCCGGCGTCACCCTGACCGTGGGCACCAATTCCACCGACGGAAATTACGACCTGCTGTGGGACGACAAGAAGGTCGTCAACAAGAAGAAGACGGACACGTTCTACCTGTACGATGATTATGGGAGGATCGTGGACAGCAGGGATAATGGACGGTAAATACTGATTCATCGAGCAACAGCTCGATAAATCAGTATTTGTCTGCCCCTCAAG
>JAZOUD010000087.1:0-12237 GCA_045658005.1 Clostridia bacterium
CTACATAACCTGTGATTTCTACTCCATCTACCATAGTTTTGTTCATATCTTCGATCATCTCATCAGATGATTTCGTGCTATGCACTTCGATATCAAAGTATTCGCCATCACTGGTAATGCCTACACCAAGTGGTGCAGCGAAAGACATAATCTGATGAGGGGAGAAACCTTCCGAATATCGGATATCTACATCTGCACGACGCATTACCTTCTGGAAATAACGCATCATATCTAGGAAGTCGGAGGCCAAGCGGTCTTAGGAAGACCAAGCAAGTTGTTCAACTCCTTGGCACACAGAACGACATGGCTACGATCCGACTTTGTCGGCCCCCGCCGCCGGGGCTTTTTTGATCCATCACGAAACAGGATTTCTTTCCTTATTTTCTAAAATGGAATTTACCTATCCGTGTTGCAAACCCCGCCCCCCTGTGCTAAACTGATGTCTGCATTATGGATAAATATGTCACAGTAAAAGATCAGGAGGGTTTTCCATGACCACGACTTTTGAAAAGCTGTCTTCCAATAAGATCAAGCTGGGTTTTGTCGTCGAACCCGAAAAGTTTGATGAGGGATTAAAAAAGGCCTATAACAAGCTGAAGGGCCGCATCAGCATCCCCGGCTTCCGCAAGGGCAAGGCCCCGATGCGGGTGATCGAAAACCACTACGGCGAGGGCGTGTTCTACGAGGACGCGCTGGACGCCATCTTCCCTGAAATCTACCAGGCTGCCCTGAAGGAGCACGACGTGCAGGTGGTGGACCGCCCCGAGATCGACGTTGAGCAGATCGGCCGCGGCAAGGAACTGAAGTTCACTGTCGAGGTGTTCGTGCGCCCCGACGTGGAGCTGGGTGAATACAAGAACCTGGGCATCGTCAAGACCGTGGACGAGGTCACCGACGACGACGTCAACGCCGAGATCGAGCGCGCCCGCGAGCGCTCCGCCCGCTGGGTGGAGATCACCGACCGCCCCGCCAAGCTGGACGACCAGGTGAACATCGATTACGCCGGCTTCGACGGCGACGAGCAGTTCGACGGCGGCACCGCCCAGAACCACGAGCTCATCCTGGGCTCCGGCAGCTTCATCCCCGGCTTCGAGGATCAGCTGGTGGGCGCAAAGGTGGGCGACGAGCTGGACGTGAACGTCACCTTCCCCGAGCAGTACCACGCCGAGAACCTGGCGGGCAAGCCCGTGGTGTTCAAGGTGAAGGTCAACGGCATCCGCGAGAAGGAGCTGCCCGCGGTGGACGACGACTTCGTCACCGAGGTGTCCGAGACCGCCAACAACGTCGAAGAGTACAAGGCCGAGATCCGCGAGCGCCTGGAGAAGGCTGCCGACGAGCGTGGCGAGGCTGCCTTTGAAAACGAAGTCATCGAGACCGTCTGCGAAAACGCCAAGGTGGACATCCCCGACGCCATGATCGAGGACCAGATCGACAATATGCTCCGCGACATGGAGATGCGCATGCTGTACCAGGGCATGAAGCTGGACGATTATCTGAAGTACACCGGCCAGACCAAGGAGCAGATGCGCGAGATGTACAAGCCCCAGGCCGAGGAGCGGGTGCTGAGCCAGCTGGTGATCGAGGCCGTGAAGAAGGCCGAGAACATCGAGGCCACCGACGAGGAGATCGACGCCGAGATTGCCAAGTACGCCGAGCAGAGCAAGATGGAAGTGGAGAAGTTCAAGGAGAACCTGTCCGATTCCGACCGCGAATACTTCGCGGAAGCCGCCGCGGTCCGCAAGACCATCGACTTCCTGAAGGCGAACGCCGCTTGACGCGCTTCGCGCATAAAATGGGGAATGGGAAATGGGCGCAGTATAATCCGCAAGTCCTGCAACATACTTAATAAGTAGCAGAAAATGCGAAGCCCAGCGGTACATTTCCCATTTCCCATTCCCCATTTCAGACTTTTAAAGGGGGGTCGCCCATGAACCTGGTGCCCTATGTCATTGAACAGACGAACCGTGGCGAACGGTCCTACGACATCTATTCCCGCCTGCTGAAGGATCGCATCATCTTCCTGGGCGGCGAGATCGACGACGACGTGGCCAACACCGTCGTCGCCCAGATGCTCTTCCTGGAGATGGAGGACCCGGACGCCGACATCATGCTATACATCAACAGCCCCGGCGGCTCGGTCTCCGCGGGCCTGGCCATATACGACACCATGCGCTACCTGAAGTGCGAGGTCTCCACGCTGTGCATCGGGCTGGCTGCTTCGATGGGCGCGTTCCTGCTGGCCGCCGGCGCGAAGGGCAAGCGCAAGGCCCTGCCCCACGCCGAGATCATGATCCACCAGCCCCTGGGCGGCGCCCGGGGCCAGGCCACGGACATTCAGATCCACGCCGAGCAGATCCTGCGCATCAAAAAGACCATGAACGAGCTGCTGGCCCAGAACACCGGCAAGCCGCTGAAGACCATCGAAAAGGATACCGACCGCGATCACTTCATGACCGCCGAGCAGGCGAAGGACTACGGCCTGATCGACGAGATCATCGCCCCCAGGAGGTAAGCCATGGCAAACAACAAGGATTCCTTCAAGAAGCAGGTGCGCTGCTCCTTCTGCGGCAAGACCCAGGATCACGTGCGCCGCATGATCTCCGGCCCCAACAACACCTACATCTGCAACGAGTGCGTGCTGCTGTGCAACGAGATCGTGTCCGACGACGTGGAATCCATCGGCGTGTCCGGCGAGCCGGAGATCAAGAAGCCCCAGGAGATCAAGGAGATTCTCGACCAGTACGTCGTCGGCCAGGACGCCGCCAAGAAGGCCCTGTCCGTGGCCGTGTACAACCACTACAAGCGCATCCGCTGCATGGGGAATAAGAAGAGCGACGTGGAGCTGCAGAAGTCCAACATCGTCATGCTCGGCCCCACCGGCTGCGGCAAGACCTACCTGGCCCAGACCCTGGCGAAGATACTGAACGTGCCCTTTGCCATCGGCGACGCCACCTCGCTGACCGAGGCCGGCTACGTGGGCGAGGACGTGGAAAACATACTGCTGCGGCTGATCCAGAACGCCGACTTCGACGTGGAGCTGGCCCAGCGTGGCATCATCTACATCGACGAGATCGACAAGATCGCCCGCAAGAGCGAAAACCCCGCCATTACCCGCGACGTCAGCGGCGAGGGCGTGCAGCAGGCGCTTCTGAAGATACTGGAGGGCACCATCGCCTCCGTTCCCCCGCAGGGCGGTCGCAAGCACCCCCTGCAGGAGTTCATACAGATCGACACCAGCAACATACTGTTCATCTGCGGCGGCGCCTTCGACGGCATCGAGAAGATCGTCGAGAGCCGCATCGGCAAGAAGGTGATGGGCTTCGGCGCCGAGGTCAAGGGCAAGCACGACCAGACCAACGCCGAGATCATGTCCCAGGTGCGGCCCGAGGACCTGCTGAAGTTCGGCCTGATCCCCGAGTTCATCGGCCGCCTGCCGGTGCTGGTGACGCTGAACAGCCTGGACGAGGAGGCCCTGGTGAAGATCCTCACCGAGCCCAAGAACGCCCTGGTACGCCAGTACGCCAAGCTGCTGAGCTTCGACGACGTGGAGCTTGAGTTCACCCCCGAAGCCCTGCAGGCCATCGCCCAGCAGGCGCTGGGGCGCAAGAGCGGCGCCCGCGGACTGCGCGCCATCATCGAGGGCGTCATGATGGACACGATGTACGAGCTGCCCTCGCTGGAGGGCGTAAAGAAGTGCGTCGTCACCAAGGAGGCGGTGCTGGGCACCGAAAAGCCCCGGCTGATCTACGCAGAGCAGGAGGCGCTGCCCGAGCCCAAGGCCCGCAAGCAGCAGCCCGAGCCCATCGGAACCGCCCTGATCCCCGAAGCCCCGACGGCGGGGTAAACAAGTTTGCATTGCCATCACCCTCATTCCTGAGATCATGGGGTGATGGTTTTTTATATCCTATATCAAGTAGACTATTCTAATTTTACCCTTTTACCTGCCAATATTGGGAAGAACCTATTGATTATCACAGCAAAAATCCCACAGATTATGCATGTCAATATAGTCGTCAAGGCTACAGACAACACGAACGGCAGATTTATACCTGCAATCCTGCTTATCTTTTTTATACCTGCGATAACAAAATTATGCGACATATAATATAGCATCGTATTTTGCCCGATAAAACGCAAAAAACCCGGTATTCGTTTTATGCGATTAGCCACCAAAAAGGCCGCTGTACAACCTATGCAGATCATCACCAACGAATATGGCAAACATACATAATTATTGTGATTGACATCAATATTCTTTCCCGGCCACAGTTTCATACTGACAAGACCCAGTATAATAAAAGTTATTATCAATATCGATATCGCTCCCCACTTCATACTAAATAACCTATTCTTAAAATGTCGAAGCAAATATCCAATGCAAATGAATAATTGCGTAATACACGCGGTATTGATCCTCATGGCATTTGCTATGGCTTCTTTTGCGAGGCAAAGCCCCAATATACATTCTGCCAATGCGATCATTAACATTATATATACTGATTTACTGCATTTAATCGTCACCAAGAATAATATCTCTGAAATAAAGAGGCATGGTAAATACCACAGTTCTGTATCAACAATATATGAGTAGATTTCTCCTGGAACAAATGCAAGCCCCCTGAATGGTATTTGAATTATGACCTCGGCGATTATTGCGACGAACCACGGAATCAGCAATCGTCGTATTAACCCTGAAATGAAAGCTTTTAAATCATTTGTCTTACCATAAAGTAAGTATCCAGATATTGAAAAGAATAGCGGTAACTTTATCGGGCTTATAAATAGATGAAAGTTTGGGTGTCCTTTTATCTGATGACCGATGATAACAAACAGCATTGCCAAAGCTCGGAGGCCATCCAACCAAGCTTCACGTTGTATGGTTTTTATCGTCGAATGTGAATTATCTTTACTGCATATCCGATTCATTTCGTGTAACATCTATACATTGCCACCTCTATCCTATTCTATCTGTTATTAATCATGAGAAATGTCCCATAAACACTTCCGCCTTTGTGCTGGAATCCTTCAATGCTTGGTTAAGCGACCGTTCAAAAGATTTGTCATTATCTACAAGCAGAATATAGTCAGCATTAACTGTCAATCCAGCTAAAGTATCAGCAAGATCATCTACTGACTGATTCACATATGTATCAATAGAGAACAATTCATACTGATGCACCCCCTCCTTCATATTTAAAAACAACACATTGATGTCTTCTGAAAAAACTCATAATCACGCCTGTCGACTTCACATTATGTCGAACAACAAAGAACCACATAAAGCATACCAGGCCAAGAACATATATGGTAATCCATCCCTCTTCCAATATGCCAATCAAACCAGTTAACATTAGCAGGTCAACGATTAAACTGGAAGTAATCAAAGGCGCACAAAAGTTGTTCTCAATATGAATCACTCTTACAGCCAATCCATTCATGCCAAGAAACGACACAAATAGAAGAAACAATCGAAAGCACAACGCGACCATGCTGTTAAAATGCCTCCTGTCTGTAATCTCAGCGAGAATAAGCCTAATTGATGGTCTATATATGGTCCATCGTCTGTATTGTATCATACACTTTCCAAAAAGTCCATATATGGTCTATTTTTATTTTCTCTATTTGGTACCCTATTTGTTACCATTTACCTTTCAAGCCGATGGTGCATATCCGTATCGGCGAGCAGTGCACGCCATACCTGCCTGTGACGAGCACTGCTCGCCGCTACGGCGGTTCTCGCGCAAGGGCGAATGGTAACCCCTATTTTATAAGGAGGAAAGAAAAATGGACACAAGAGAATGTGTTGCTAACCGAATTGTTGAATTATGCGCTGAGAAGAACCTCACCATAAACGGATTGGCTCGCCTTTCTGCCGTACCACCTTCAACCCTAAAAAACATTGTTAATGGGATAAGCTTAAACCCAGGCATAGTTACAATAAAAAAACTCTGCGACGGGTTGAACATAACACTAATCGACTTCTTTAGCACAACTAAATTTCAAAACCTTGAACAAGAAATACGATAGTATCAATAGAAGTGCGTCGTCACCAAGGCGGCGGTGCTGGGCACCGAAAAGCCCCGGCTGATCTACGCAGAGCAGGAGGCGCTGCCCGAGCCCAAGGCCCGCAAGCAGCAGCCCGAGCCCATCGGAACCGCCCTGATCCCCGAAGCCCCGACGGCGGGGTGAGGAAACACGCAAAAAACCTTCGCGATATGCGAAGGTTTTTTGCGTGTTCAAGGATTAGGGGGTAGATTGTAGGAGTGATTCCAATGTTCCTCGATGCGTATCTATCTATTCAGTCGTGGCGGCGCAAGCGTCGCCCTAAAAGACTAACCTCGTATCGTCGCTGCAGATACATCCGGGACTGAACAGTTGCCTCGATCCTTTGGATAAAAAGAAATCCGGTTACTGTTTAGTCCTATACAAATACTGATTTGTCGCGCTGCGACAAATCAGTATTTAAGGGGTTAGGGATAGCCGGACCCGTACACGGTGTAGGGGCGCTCTCCGAGCGCCCGCGGGCGATTGGAAATCGCCCCTACACACCAACGCCCCCTAACCGCTAAAACCTAACCCCTAAAACCTAACCCCTGACTTCTGATTTGCCGCAACGCGACAATCAGAAGTCCCCCTCCTCCTCATCCACCGAAATCGGCTGGAGGGCGAAGTCGAAGGTGAATTCCCGGGGCATGGCGTAGCGGGTGGCCAGCGCCGGGCCGCAGCTGTTGGAGCCGATGCCGTTCTGGCGGTAGTCCAGGCAGAGCACGGTGTCGCCGCAGGGCTGCAGCTCGAAGTTGTGGGCCCTGGATTCCAGCTCCTCCTGGGTGTAGTGGGAGGCGTTGAAGCTGAATTCCTCGCCGGTGATTTCCATGCCGCCCAGCGGGCCCCTGAGGCAAACGTAGTCGCAGTTCCAGCGGCTGCCGTTCTCCTGGGGGCGGATGTAGTCCACGTGCATGGCGGTCACGGTGTCCTCATAGAGGTGCTTTACGCTGGCGCGGTGCTTGTCCTTGTAGGATTCAAAGGGACCGAAGCCGAAGTACCGCACCTGTTCGATCTCCGCGGGCATCCTGAAGCGAAGGCCGAAGCGGGGCAGCGCGGGGCTGTCCGGCCGCTGGCGGATGTGGATGCTGGCTTCGATCCTGCCGTTCATGCGCACGCGCCAGACGGCGCTGCCCTCGGCGATGTTGGGCAGGCTCACCGCGCCGATGCTGAATTTGACGGTAATCACGGCGTCGTCCCCCGCCTCCAGCTGCACGTCGTACACCCGGGTGACGGCCCGGTCATAGCCGAAGCGCTTCCACGCCTGCTTCAGGTACATGTCGTTGTCGGTGGGCGCGCGCCAGATGTTGAACTCAATGGGCGCCTCCAGGAAATGCAGCTGGTCGTAGTTGAGCACCCGGAAGGTGCCCAGCTGCTTGTCGAACACATAGCGGAAGTTCTCGCCCCGCAGGCAGATTTCCCTGCCCTGCTCCAGGACGTCCATGCCCAGGACGCCGTCGGGGTGCCCGGGCGCTTCGTACTTCTGCCGGCCGATCTGCTCCCGGCCCAGCGGATGCCCTGCGGGCACCAGGGCGCTGTCGTAGCGCTGGCGCATCTCAAAGTATACCGCGAAGGGCGCCTTTTTCAGCTGGGGCAGCTCCAGCCGGATCTCGCCGTCCGCATGGGGCGCTATGTTCAGAAACGCTTCGGGCACCTCGCCGGTGGCGATGTCCCTGCCGCCCTGGCGCACGGCATAGCTGAGGGTGATGTGCTCGTTCAGCGGCGTGAAGTCCAGCATGTTGCGCACGCTGAACAGCCCGGCCTGGAGGTTGACCTCGCTGATGCGGGCGGGGCGGTTGACGTTCTTGAATTCCTTCAGGCCCGTGTGGGGAATGCGATCCGGCCCCACCAGGCCATCCACGCAGAAGTTGCCGTCGTTGGGCTGGTCGCCGAAGTCGCCGCCGTAGTAGTATTTTCGGCTGCCGTCCGGCGTGCGGCCCATGTCCACGGCATGGTCGCACCATTCCCAGACGAAGCCGCCGCAGTGGCCGTCGTGGCGCTCGAAGCACTGGAAGTAGTTTTCCAGGTCGCCGGGGCCGTTGCCCATGGCGTGGGAATACTCGCACAGCACATAGGGCTTGTCCACCCAGTGTTCGTCGAAGTAGCGGTCGATCTCCTCCACCGAGGCATACATCCGGCTGTAGAGGTCCAGGTTGTCGTGATTGATTTCCTCACCGGGCGGCGGGTAGGAGGCCCGCTCGTAGTGGGTCAGGCGGGTGCGGTCGTATTCCCTGGTCCAGCGCAGCGCCTCGTGCAGGTTCGCGCCCATGCCGGATTCATTGCCCATGGACCAGATCACGATGCTGGGACGGTTTTTGTCCCGGATGACGCTGTGCTGTACCCGGTCCAGTATCGCCTCGCAAAACTCCGGGTCCTGGGCGATGATATTGTAATTGGTCTCGTCATAATCCCCGTTCTTGAACACGACCCCATGGCACTCCAGGTCGGCCTCGCCGATCAGGTAAAAGCCGTAGTGGTCGCACAGGCGGGGAAACAGCGGGGAATTGGGATAGTGGCTGGTTCGAATGGCGTTCACGTTGTGCTGCTTCATCAGCACCAGGTCCCGCAGCATGTGCTCCTCGTTCACCGCGGGGCCCACCACCGGGTCGCTGTCGTGGCGGTTGACGCCGCGGAACTTGACCTTCTGGCCGTTGATGTAGACCACCCGGTCGGACACGTGGATCTCCCGCATGCCCACGAATTCCACGATGTGCTCGCCGGTATAGCGCAGCTCCAGCATGTACAGGCAGGGATTCTCCGCGTTCCACAGCTCGACGTTGTCAAGGTGGATGTCGAACCAGCGCTCATAGGTACGTCCGCTGGCCACCGGATCGCCCTGGGGATCGTACAGGCGATAGTGCACGGAATGCTGCTCCGACGCCTCGCCCCGCATCTGCAGATCCACATGGACGTCCACCGAGCGCAGGTCCGGGCTGAGTATCGTGCGCACAAAGTAATCCCAGATGTGCCGGGGCTCCCGGCGCAGCAGGTACACGTCCCGGAAGATGCCGGAGGTGCGGAACTTGTCCTGGTCCTCCAGGTAGGTGCCGTCGCACCACTTCAGCACCAGCACCGCGATGTCGTTTTCACCGGGATGGACCAGCGCGGTGATGTCGAACTCGCTGGTGGAGTGGGAGATCTGGCTGTAGCCCGCGAAGGTGCCGTTGATCCACAGGTAGAAGCAGGAATCCACGCCCTCGAACACCAGCGTCCGAATGCCGGGCAGCTCGTCCACCGTGAAGCGGCGCTTGTACAGCCCGCAGGGGTTCTTTGTCGGCACATAGGGCGGGTCGTAGGGGATCGGATAGCGCACGTTGGTATACTGATGGCGATCATAGCCATGCATCTGCCACACCGAAGGCACGGGGATGGACTGCATCGGCTGGTCCTCCGAAAGGAAATCCTCCGGCAGATCCGTCACGCTGTCGAAATAGTGAAAGCGCCACCTGCCATTCAGCGAGGTAAAGCGGTCCGATTCGGACCGGTTATCCCTCCGCGCCACGTCGCCCTGGGAATAGGGTACGTAATAGGCGCGGTTGGGCAGTGTATTGACATGCAGCGTATGTAGGTCCTGATGGTAGCCCGGCAGCTTCATGCTCGTCATTCCTCTCTCGTTCGGTCATTGGATATGGGTCATCGTCGCGCCGGACAGCTCGATATAATTGCCCGTCTCCAGCGTCAGCTCCGCCTCTGCGTGCAGCACCTCGAACTTGATCAGCTCTTCATTGCCCGAGCCCACGATGCCCGAGTAGACGCTGTAGCTCGACAGCGGCGCCTTGTCCGCCACGGTTACCAGGTAATCGCCCGCCGGCAGCTGCTTGCCTACCAGGTAGGCGCCCTCGCGCACGACGCCGTTTTCGTCCGTCAGCGAAGGCTCCGCGCCCAGTGGCCATGCCCGCACCTCGAAAAAGGTGACCCAGGTGTTGCGCACCAGGTGGACATCCGCCTGGCCGCTGATCAGCTTGTGCAGTATCAGCGGGGCCTCGTCACCCTTGCCCGCGCGGACGACGACACTGGCGAACATAGCGTTTTCCCGCTCCTGTATGGCATAGTCCCCCACCGGCAGGTCGGAGCCCACCAGGTAGGTGCCATCCTCGTAAAACCCGACGTTCTCCTCTGCCTCCCTGGCCTCGATGACCTCGTCCAGCTGGGCGCGAAGGGCGTACAGCTCGCTGATCGACAGCGTGGAGAAGTCATAGTCGCTCGAAGCCTGCGCCGCGCAGCAGCCCGCCAGGAGCAGCGACGCCAGGACCAATAAACACAGTCTGCGCATACGCAAACCCCCATATTATAATGATACCCTTACTATACACGAACGGGCGCAAGTTGTCAACCAGTGGCATATTAAACAACCCGTCCGTTGCCGGGCGGGTTGCGTTTATTTAATCCTGTATGACCACCGTGGTCCCCTCGGGGCAGTTGTCGTAGATCCACTTGACCTCCTTGACCTTCATGCGGATGCAACCGTGGGAGGCCCGGTGGCCCAGGCCGCCGTCGCCGGGCTTGTCGCCGATCTTGTTGACGGTGTTGGAGTGGAACAGCACGCCGCCCACGATGTGGTAGGCCCACTTGGCGTAGCAGTTGAAGTCCTTGAAGTAGTACCACTCGTTGCCGGTCTTGCCGCCGGCCTGATAAGTGCCCAGCGGCGTGGGGGTCTCCACCTTGCCGGTGGCGCAGGTGAACTTGTGGATCGGGCCCTCATAGGCATGGCCGTTCCACTGGCTGACGTAGATCCTCTGCTCGGAGACGTCCACCACCAGCTTGTAGGGGAACACGTATTCCTCGCTCTCCACCGCCCTGTTGGAGAACAACAGCTCCTGGGTGGCGCGGTCTGCGACGCCGGTCTCGGGCAGGTCGTTCTTGCGCTGGAAGTACTTCAGCCCCAGCACGGACAGCTCGCCGAAGTTGCCGTCGGCTCCGTAGACGTATTTCAGCTGGTGCAGCCGGGTCTGGACCCGCAGCGCGTCCTCGTTCTCGTCGCCCTTGGCCACATCCTGGCGGTAGAGCGTGAAGGACTTTGCGCCGCTCACATAGTCCATCAGCGCCTCAGTGACCGCGTCATTGGTTCTGTCCAGCTCCGCCTGATCCACCAGCGGCCGGTCCATGATCACGGGCATGTCTGAAAACTTGCCCTCAGGATTCGGTGTGGCGGTGGGCTCGGGCGTGGGCGTGGTGCCGAAGGCCGGGTCCTGAACGAGCATGTAGTGCTTGAAATTCCGGATGGCGTTGGAGGTCCCTGTGCCCGTCAGGCCGTCAATCTTGCCGCCATAGAACCCCCACAGGCCCAATACGGTCTGTATGCGGGTCAGATCGCCGCCAAAGGCCGCGTCGTCCGAAGAGGGCAGTACCAGCGTGGAGATATCCGAAAACAGCTTCCGTTGGGTCTCGGAATCGGCCACGCCGGTCTCGGGCAGGTTGTTGTTCTTCTGGAAGGCCAGCACAGCCTTCTCGGTGCTCTCGCCGTAATACCCGTCGGCGGAATCACCCATATAGCCCAGCTCGATCAGCCGGTTCTGCATAAACACGATGTGGGCGGCGCTGTCGTCGCCGTCCCTGTCCCCCGGCCTGAGCGTCGCATAGCTGGCACTGCCGGAAGCGGTGTCCGCGGAGGAAGTGTTTCCGGCCGGGGCGTCGCCGCCAAACAGGGCCTCCTGTCCGGATATGGCAAGGCCCGCCTGGGGCAGCGCAGCCAGCAGCATCGCGATCGTCAACATTGCGCACAGTATGCGTCGCATCTATGTAAGCACCTCCGTCGACGGCACAGGCCGCCAGTGTCATTGTTTACTTCTATTATAGCTTTGCGCCACGGGATATGCATGGCGATTTTTTTAAATTTTTGGGAAGTATTCAGCCATCCCCGACCGCTTCCGTCGGCGCGATCCGCACGCTGCCCATCTCGATCACAGCAAAGCGGCACCCCGACAGTAAAAGGGCCGAAAGGAGGAGAAGGAGGAGCAGTTTTTTTATGCGCATAACATCACCTGCATGGGTTGGTTTGGGGCAAATACTGATTTGTCGCTGCGCGACAAATCAGTATTTGAGGGGTTAGGGGTGAGGTTTTAGGGGTTAGGGGATGGCCGGACAGTACACGGTGTAGGGGCGCTCTCCGAGCGCCCGCGGGCGATTGGAAATCGCCGCTACACACCAGCCCTAAAACCTAATCCCTCAATACTGATATATCGAGCCCTGCTCGAC
>JAZOUD010000088.1:0-18785 GCA_045658005.1 Clostridia bacterium
GTTCGCTGTGTCGGTATTCTGATGTTTATTATATCACATGGCAGATGGGAAACAACAAGGACGGACCAAAAAATTAAAAATATTATATTTGGACTGTAAAAAACCATATTGACAAACTCAGCAAATAGTATAAAATAATATCCCGACTTTGACAGTTAAAGAGAAAGCGAGAGCCGAGAAGCCCGGAGAACAAGGGATTTTCGGCTCAAGAACTAAAGAGAGAATGTTGCATGTGAAGAGATCAGGATAATAAATTTCTGATTGTTTTGTTAAGTTCTTTAGGCCTATAGTGCATACGATCAAGATCTAAACCGGTTAATGAGACAAGAGCATCTAAGGTTATGCTGCCTTCATAGAGAGCCAGGTATTCAACATCATGGATATTGGCAACATTCAGATTCTTAAGAGTAGTGATCAAGTTAAGTGGAGTAACCGGAGTGGCATTGTCAACAAGTTTGCACTCCAAGAGCCTGTACACCAACAAAGCAGTGTAACAGATCAAGAAATGAGCTTTTATACGGTAGGGTTTGCTATGATTTACCGGCCTGCTTCGGAAGTTGGTCTTCATGACACGAAAGCAGTCTTCAATCAAGTAACGCTTCCTTGAGATGGCGAGGATATCATGAACAGAGTCCTCCAAATTGGTGGCAATAGCATAATATCCGTCATACCGCTCTTCTTCAGCGATCTTGGCTTCATCGATGATATAAGATACGGTAGCCTTTTCACCGGATTTGGTCATGGCAATTCGTTTCATGAACCTTCGAATATCGTTAGGGCCTTTTTTTATTTCCTCGGGGTCATTTCTTCGCAGCATATTTTTCGCTCTTTCAATCTGGCGGTTCCTGATTGTACGCTGGTACTCCATCATTTTTCGTGAAAAAGTGATGATCACACGCTGTTTCAGCATTCCCTTTGCTTTTACTCGCTGCACTTTTCCGTTCTTTAGCAGCTTTTCTTCATATAAACCCAAGTCCATCGCATGGTCTGCGGGGATAACTTTGTAAGCAAAATCCTCATACAGGCCTCTGTTATCCTCGTCAAACCGGTCAAATTCTTTCATGTGTTCTATGCGAACAGGGACATCATTGGACAATAGCCTATAATCGTAATCATTGAATACCGCCTGCTTGAGAATATCGCCGAGTTTTTTAACTGATTGCGTAACGATAAATCCCCGTCCTCCCATGCTGTTGAACAGCCGAATATTGTAGGACCCAAGTCCGGCATCTGCGCAATAGATAAAGCTCTTTCCTTGCGTCATCCTCAATATTTCCTTTTCCAGAGGTACGGCAGTGACCTGTTCACATGTATTCCCTGAGTGCAAACACATGCTTACCGGTATTCCACGATTATCCATAAACAACCCCATTTCCACAATAGGATTCGGCCGGTGTTCTTTGCTGAGGCCAAACTTGCGAAATCCATCCATGATTTCTCCGGTTACTTCGTCTATAACCTCTTCATCCTCTTTCTCACACTCAAAATAGAAGTTTGTACAGTCGTAATACATGACGGAATCGTCGTGAGGCACGATCCTGCTGCTATATTCATACAGCCAGCGCAGGTATTCTTCCTGGTGTTCCTCCAGTATGTCCATAAATCTCAGAATATGCTGGTATTCAAATTTCGGCTTCTCATAATACGTATTTAACCGATCCCATGTGGCATACTTGGATTTGGGGTCCAGTATTCGGGCATAGATCAAGAACCGCAAAATTGTATAGCTGTCAAACGTTACTTTCCGATCTGCTGTCAGATTATTGCAATATTTTTTTAATTCCAGACCCTTCATGATATCCTGAAGGCAAAAGTAGCCGATATTCAGCCACGTAGGCTTCGATACTTCCTCGTTTGTCTTGGGGACTTTCTCATTATAGTCTGCTCTGATGTCATAGCTGACTTTTCCTACACGGTATTCTTCGTTCCACTTCCTGATTTCTTCACGAACATAGGCTTCCGGGTCATCAGTAATCTTCAATAATTCGGAGTGCTTCCCAAAATTCTTTATGTTCTTTGAGGTTACTTTCTTCCCATTCCTAATGCCTTGCTGTCCATAATATGTAGGGTCTTTCAGACGCTTATCGTACCATAGCTTCATTTAGGTCGCCCTCTTCTTCATTATTTCCCTTATTATACCATAAACATGCTACACATGCAACATATTTGGGCGCTATTTTTGACATAAAAAAAGCCGCCTTTCCGCGACTCTTGGCCTTTTTCTCTCTTTTCAACTGTCAAACTCCCGAATGATTTCTGTCAAATATTGGAGCGGCATGCTTGCGTTTTTTACCATATACGAACTTGAATATTCATTTTACAATGTGTATAATGAAAATGTAATATTATATCATGGATAAATAGGGGGAATATGACATGCGACAGGAGATGCGGGATTATCTGGACGCCCCCGTCGACCGGCATGGCACCAGCTGCGAAAAGTGGGATATGCTCGGCAAGCATTACGGCAGGGACGACCTGATCGCCATGTGGGTGGCGGATATGGATTTCAGGACCGTGCCACAGGTCAGTAAAGCCCTCATCAAGCGCGCCGAACACGCCATATACGGCTATACCGACGACAGCGAAGCCGAGCACGAGGCCGAAGTGGGCTGGCTGCAGCGCCGCCACGGCCTGAAGGTCGACGCCGACTGGATCCTGTACAGCCCCGGGGTCGTGGACAGCCTGTTTTTCTGCGCCTGCGCGCTGACGAAGCCGGAGGATGCCATATTGATACAGCCTCCGGTATACGGACCCTTCTATCAGGCGGTGAAGCTGTTCGGGCGCAGGCTGGTCGAAAGCCCGCTCGTATACGATGAGGCTGGCTGGCGGATGGATTTTGACGACCTGGAACGGAAGTTTTCACAGGGCGTCCGCATGATGATACTGTGCAGCCCCCACAACCCGGTGGGCCGCGTGTGGACCCGGGAGGAGCTCGGCAGGCTGGTCGACCTGGCCCTGCGCTATGGCGTGCTGATCGTCAGCGACGAGATCCACGCGGATTTCACCTTCGACGGCCATCGGCAGACGCGCATACTGGCGCTGGACGACGCCCGCCGCTGCAGCATCATGCTGACCTCCGCCACGAAGTCCTTCAACCTGGCGGGTCTCAGGCAATCCAGCATCATCGTGCCGGATGCCGCCCTTCGCAAGGCGCTTGCCGATGAACTGACCAGGGCGCATGCCACCTCCGCGAACATATTCGGCTCGATCGCCCAGACGGCCGCCTATCGCTTCGGCGACGAGTGGATGGACGCCGTCGTCGAATACGTCAGGGAAAACCGGGATTTTGCCGTCGGTTATCTGCGCGAGCGCCTGCCCGAGATCGGGTGCGCGCCCCAGGAGGGCACCTATCTGATGTGGCTCGATTTTTCGGGCCTGGGCCTGTCCCACGAGGCGGTGATGGACCTGCTGGTCAACCGCGCCAGGGTGGCGCTGAACAGCGGGCTGTTCTTCGGGGAAATGGGCAGGGGCTGGTTCCGCATGAACCTTGCGACCCCCAGGGTGAACGTCGAGAGGACGCTCGAGAACATAAGAAAAGCGATACGGAGTCGGTAAGCTGTGATGAATCTTTTCGATAAGCTCTTCAAGAAGAAGTGCGACAAGACCATTGCCCTGGATGTGGAGCTGGACGGCATGCACCCAAGCCATATCATACAGCTTTCCTACCTGGTGATCGAAGGGCGCAGGATACGGGGCAAGAACTTTTACTTCTCGGCCAAGGCCATCAACCGCTACGCCCGCCAGGTGCACGGCATCAGCGTCTACCAGCTGAAGAAGCTGTCCGGCGGCAAGGGCTTTATCGACTACGCGGATGAGATCTACCGGGATTTCATCGACTGCAAGCTGATCATCGGACACGATGTGGCGGGGGATATCCGCTATCTGCGCCGTGAATTCGAACACATCGGCGTGAAGCTGCCCAACTATCCCATCTTCTGTACGCTGAAGCACTATACCCAGGAGGCCCACATCCCGTTGAAGCAGAACCCCAAGGTGCTGAAGCCTCCGAAGCTGACTGAGCTGACCGAACACTTCGGGCTTTCACAGGATTTCATCGCCGGCAAATGCCACAAATGGTATGGCGAAGGGGGAGACCATCCCCACGACGCGCGCTATGACGCCGCAGCGGCCTACCTTTGCATGCTGGTGGGCGAGGAATTGGCATAGGGACGAATCTATCGAAGAAAGGAATGCGACCATGAGAAAACTGGCGTTGCTGTTGACACTGTGCCTGGTGGTCACGATGCTGCCGGGAGTCGGTTATACCGAGGACGATTTTGCGCCAAACGGGCTTGAAGTGCAGATCGAAGGCCAGGTATCCGAGGATGACCTGCAGCTCGAGATTGACGAGGCGGATGTTGGCGACCTGGTGCTCGACGGTGATCTGGACATCGACCTTGAAGGCTCGGGCGAAGCCATAGAGCTCGGGGATGAGGTCGGGGCGCTCCAGCTCCCGGGCGATGAACAGGAGGCCCCAACGGCCCAAAACACCGGCGAAGTGTCCGAGGGGGAAGGGACCGAGGCGAAGCCCTACGCCGACCCGGACGGCCCCAAGCTGGACGCCGACCGGATGACGCTGGGCATCAACGATTTTCGCTATCTGATCTCCGGGAACAAGAGAGGGGACGGGGTCACCTACATCAGCAGCAATTCCAACATTGCGAAGGTGTACAAGAGCGGCAGGGTGACCGGTGTTGCCGAGGGCTTTGCCATCATCACGGCCGTCGGCGATAACGGCTCCTACAGCGAATGCTTTGTCTACGTCAAAAAGGCGCCTGTGAAGGTCTCCTTCGGCGTTGAGAGACTGTCCATCGCCAAGGGTGAGTATTACAGGGATCTGCAGGTGATACTGGGCGATCCGGCGGAGGAGTACGGCGGCACGTATACCCTCACGAGCGAAAACAAGCATGTCGTCAAGGTCAAGAGCGGAAACGTCCTGAAGGGTGTCAAGGCCGGCAAGGCCCGCATCAAGGTGGAAACCTACAACGGCCTCAAGGGCACGCTGGAGGTTACCGTCAAGAAGGCCCCGGACAAGGTCTCGCTGAGCGTCGACAAGCCGGTCCTCGGCGTCGGCGAGCGCGGAAATGTGAGCTATAAGCTGCCCAAGGATACGGCCAGCGCGGTTACCTTTGCCAGCAGCAATCCCGATATCGTCAGCGTGGACAGCGCTACCGGCAAGCTCCAGGCCCTGGCCGTGGGCGAGGCGCAGATTCGCGGCACGACCTTCAACGGGAAGGAAAGCACTGTCACGGTGACCGTCGCGCCCGCGCCCGAATCGGTGGCCTTTGAGAGCGACACCATAAAGCTGGGCCTCGGCATGAAGCTGAAGGTGGCCGCCGTATTGAACGAGGGGGCGGCGGGCGCCATTGCCTACGGTGTTTCCAATAAAAAGAAGGTCAAGCTCTCGGACGGGGTCATCACGGGCCTGAAGGTGGGCAAGACACTGTTAAAGGCCAGGACCTATAACAAGCTGACCGCGAAGTGCGTCATCGAGGTCGTGGAGGCGCCCACAAAGGTCAAGCTGCCCTGGAAGGAGCTGAACATCGGCGTCAACGAGAGCCGCAGGCTTGAGCCGGATGTGGGCAGCTCGGCAAGCACGTTTACCTACAGCAGCAGCAACAAGAAGGTCGTCAAGGTCGCCAAGGACGGCACGATCACCGGCGTCAAGAAGGGCACCGCGACGATCACCGTCAGGACCTACAATGACAAGACGTGCAAGCTGAAGGTGACTGTCGTCAAGGCGCCCGATTCGGTGTCGCTCTCCCCCGACAGCCTGGAGCTGGCCGTCGGCGAATCGTCCGCCCTGACCTGGACCTTCCCGAAGGGCACCTCTGCGGGCGTCACCTTCGCATCCAGCGATTCCACCGTCGCCCAGGTCGATCCTCAAACGGGCGTGGTGACGGGCATCTCCGGCGGCAAGGCGACGATCACCGTGACCACGTCGAACGGCAAGACTGACCAGACGGAGGTCACCGTGCTCTCCGCGCCGGAATGGATCAGGTTTACCGAGGATTACGTCGAAATCGGCGTGCTCCAGTCCTTCAGGCCGACCGTCGAGATGGATCAGGGCGCCTCGGCCGAGCTTGCGTTCCGCAGCTCAGACTCGTGGGTCGCCACTGTGTCCGAGGACGGCACGGTTACCGGCGTGGCCCCCGGAGAGGCGACCATCACTGCCTCCACAGCCGTCGACGGCATCGCCGCGCAGATGCTGGTGAAGGTCAAGCCTGCGCCGAAAAAGGTGAAGTTCAAGCCGGCTCAGATGACGCTCAATGTGGGGGATACCGTATTGCTGATGCCCGCGATCACCAAGGGCAGCGCCACGGGCTTTACATACGTGTCCTCCGCCCCGGAGGTGGCGGCGGTTGCCGATGACGGCACGCTGTCCGCGCTGTCCAGGGGCGAGGCCACGGTGACGGTCACCACGTCGAACAACCTGACTGCGAATTTGAAGGTGACGGTTGAGGATCCCTACTATCCCCAGGGCGCGGAGCTGACCAACGCCCCGACCAGCATGAAGGCCGGCGAGACCCTTCAGCTGACATGGGAGGTCACGCCCGCCGGGGCGGAGGTGGATTTTGCCTGGGAGTCCTCCAATGCAGATATCGCCTATGTGGATGAGGCGGGCGTGCTGCACGCGGTGGGCATGGGCTATGCCACGATCACCGCGACCTCCCGGCGCAATCCTGATATCGTGCTGAACTTCAGGGTGACCGTTGAAACCGACGACGTGACGCTCACCATTCCCGCCCGCATCACGGGGACCGGCGGCATAGAGGCCAACCTGGCGCTCATCGACAATATTCGCCAGTGCACGATCAAACAGATCGACGCGCTGAAGGCGAACGGCAAGATCACCAGCGACGACGCCTCCAAGCGCAAGCGCATCATCAACAACGCCTTTGTGGACAACGCCTTCCCGTGGATGACGCTGAAGAAGCAGATTTACTGGGAGGATGGCTACGCCCAGGGCGGCGCAAAGGATTTCAAGCCCAAGCAGGTGTACTACGGCGTCCCCTACACGCAGGATCACCGGGGCTACAACGTGAACCTGCTGCTGGAGAGAAATTTCTACTATGACAGCGGCAAGGGCTATTACATTCTTGACCAGAGCAAATTCAAGAACGACGGCAAGGACGGCGGCTACAGGGGCAGCGACTGCTCGACCTTCGTCAGCACATCCATCTGGGGTACGGGCACCGAGCACAGCCATGACAGGACGAAGAATATTGCGTCGTCCTCTGCCTACAAGACGAAGGACTACGAGGATCTCCGGCCGGGCGACCTGATCTGTAAATCCAAGGAACATGTGGTGATGTTCCTGTATTTCGTGAACGCCGAGAAGACAAAGATGATGATTACCGAGAACGGCGGCAACGAGCATGGCAGCAACACCGTGCACTGCATCATCAAGAACGTGAGCGAGTACAGGTCCAAGGGCTACAAGGTGCGCAGGCTGAAGAACCTGGGCTAAACTATAAACAGCAACGCCGCTGTCCGTTACGGACGGCGGCGTTGCATGGATGCGTGCTCCCGGGCCAGCTCGCTGTGCAGGTCGGTGGAATTCCACAGGACGTTGACCGGCGTCAGCACCGCCTTCAGGCCGATGGGGGGCATGCCCGCTTCGCGCATGGCCTGCAGGAAGGCGTCCAGCTCGCTTGACAGCATGTGGCAGATGACCAGCATTTCGTCGTCAAAGAGCGGGGCGGTCGCTGCTTGGGCGCTTGACGGGCGGGCCACCGGTATGCCTGCCAGCGCGCCGATGGGCAGGGCGTATTCATCCCTCTGGACCCCGCGAACGCGAATGCCCAAATCCCGGCATACCTTATCCAACCCGGCAGCCGTGCCGGGCTTCAGGTTGTAGGTCAACAGTAACGGCTTTGCCATGTGCGCCTCCATATTATCATATTGTACTCAACCGGATTATAGCTTCAACAACACTCGGTGTCAACCGATTTTTCAGGAGGGAAATATGAATCCGATCAACGGGATGATGGACTTTATCCGCCAATCGCCGACGGCCTTCCACGCCGTGGCGAACCTTCGAAAGATGCTGGAGGGGCAGGGCTTTGGCCCGCTGAACGAGTGCGAGCCCTGGAAGCTCGTCCCCGGCGGCCGCTATTACGTGACGCGCAACCAATCCTCGATCATCGCCTTTCGCGTTCCGGAGGGGGCCTTCGACCACTTCCAGCTGGTGGCGAGCCATTCCGATTCGCCCTGCTTCAAGCTGAAGCCCTCGGCCGGGCGGGATGCCAACGGCTACGCGATACTGAACGTGGAAAAGTATGGCGGCATGATCATGCAGACCTGGTTCGACCGGCCCCTGTCCATCGCCGGTCGCGCGGTGGTCCGGACGGAGGAGGGCATCGCCACGCGGCTCGTCTGCTTCGACAGGGACCTGGCGCTGATCCCGAACCTGCCGATCCACTTCAACCGCACCGTGAACGACGGCGTCAAGCTGAATCCCCAGGTGGACATGCTGCCGGTGATCGGTCCGGCGGGGACGGACTACAGGGCCCTGGTCGCCGGGGCGCTGGGCGTGGACGGCGCAGACCTGCTGGGCTGCGACCTCTATCTGGTCAATCGGGACGAACCGAGGCTCTGGGGCGCGGCGGGGGATTATATCGCCGCGCCGAGGCTGGACGACCTGGAGTGCGCCTATGCCTCCGTCCGGGCGCTGCTGGAGGCGAAGCCCTCCAACCACGTGGACATGGCCTGCGTGTTCGACAACGAGGAGGTGGGCAGCGGCACCCGCCAGGGCGCGGATTCCACGTTCCTTTCAGAGGTGACGCGCCGGATCGTATCGGCGCTGGGCGGCGACGAACAGGCCCTGGAGACCGCCCTCGCCCGCAGCATGATGCTCTCCGCCGACAACGCCCACGGGGTGCATCCGACCCACCCTGAAAAGTACGACGAGAACAACCGGGTGGCGCTGAACGGCGGCGTCGTGGTCAAGTTCAACGCGGCCCAGAAGTACACCAGCGACGGCGTTTCCCAGGCGGTATTTGAAGAGATCTGCCGGAGGGCAGGCGTGCCCGTGCAGCGCTTTGCCAACCGTTCGGACATCCCCGGCGGCTCCACCCTGGGCAACATCGCCAACACCCACGCCTCCATGATCGCGGTGGACATCGGCCTGGCCCAGCTGAGCATGCACTCGGCGAACGAATCCGCCGGCGCCCACGACCTGGCGCACATGATCAACGCCATGCGGGCGTTCCATGAGGCGGAGGTGTGCGTGATGGGGGATGGAAAGATACGGATAAGGGGGTAGACAAATACTGATTTATCGAGCTGTGCTCGATGAATCAGTATTTGCCGTCCTCTTCCGCCGGCAGCAGGTCGAAGTTGATCTCGCCCAGGGGGACGCTGACGCGGGCGGCGCGCACGCGGACCCGGTCGCCCAGGCGGAAGGTGATGCCGGTGGCCGTGCCGATCAGGCGGCTGCGGTCTGCGTCGTACTCGAAATAGTCGTCCAGCTGGGAGATGTGCACCAGGCCCTCCGCGCCGTTGGACAGGGCCACGTAGAGGCCCCAGCTCGTGACGGAGGAGACCACGCCGTCGAAGGCATCGCCCAAGTGCCTGGACATCCAGGCCGCCATCATGATGCCGTCCGCCTGGCGCTCGGCGCTCACCGCCGCGCTCTCCCGCAGGGAGGTGTCCGCGGCGATGTCCGCCATGCGTCCCTGCCAGCGGGCGGCCTCCGCCATGCGCCCCTCCGTCAGCAGCTTCAGCATGCGGTGCACCGTCAGGTCGGGGTAGCGGCGTATGGGCGAGGTGAAGTGGCAGTAGTCCTTCAGGGCCATGGCATAGTGCCCCAGGGGCCGCTCGCAGTAGCGGGCCTTTTTTAATGCCCGCAGCAGGCTGTGGCGGATCACGTCCCGGGCCGGATGGTCCTTCGCCTGCTCCAGCACGCCCTGGAGCACGCCGGGGTGGGGGGTGGGACCGATGTGGGTGTACAGGTCGAGGCTGCCCAGCAGCGCCTCCAGCGACCGCAGCCGGTCCGGGTCCGGGTCCTCGTGGACGCGGTAGACGAAGGGCAGCTCCGTGTTCCGGGCCAGCGCCGCCACGGTCTCGTTGGCGGCCAGCATGAAGTCCTCGATGATGCGCTCCGCCTCGCCCCGGGGCACCAGCAGTATGTCCTCGGGCTGGCCGGTCTCGTCCAGCACGAATTCGGGCTCGTCGATCTCAAAGTCGATGGCGCCCCGGGCGGCCCGCTTGCCCCGCAGCACGTGGGAGAGGGCGCGCATGTCCGTAAGCGCCGCGCCGACCGCCTCGGGGATGTCGGTCTCGCCGCCTTCAAAATAGCGGTTCGCCGCCTCGTAGGTCAGCCGCGCGTGGGAGTGGATGACCGATTCCACGAGCCGGTGGTCCACGATCCTGCCCTGCTCGATGTCCATGAACAGGCTCAGGGCCAGGCGATCCACGTCCGGCATCAGCGAGCAGAGGTTGTTGGACAGGCATTCCGGCAGCATCGGCACGGTCAGCCCCGGCAGGTACAGCGAGGTGCCCCGCTCCAGCGCGTCCCGGTCGATGGCGGTGCCCGGGCGGACGTAGTGGCTGACGTCGGCGATGTGGACTCCCAGCCGCCAGCCCCTTTCCGTGCGCTCGATGGAAACGGCGTCGTCGAAGTCCTTCGCGGCGGCGCCGTCGATGGTGAAGGTGAGCAGCTCGCGCAGGTCCTCCCGCCCGGCGACGTCCTGGGGCCGCACCGAATCGGGCATGGCGTCGGATTCCTCCAGGACCGCCCCGGCGGGCTCGGTGGCAAAGCCCTGGTCCTCCGCCACCGCGCGCATCAGCGCCGGCAGGCTCGCCTCGTCGCCCAGCACCCGCAGGACGCTGGCGTAAATTGGGCGGCTGGCCTGGGGATAGCGGTCGATGTTCAGAAGGGCGATCCGGTCGTTCTCCAGCCCGTCGAGGTTCCCGGTCAGCACCACGTCGTAGGGGATGCGCACGTCGCAGGGGATGGCGGAGGCCACCGCCTTGACCTCCGGGCGGCGCTTGCCCACGGCCTTGGTCGGCTTGCGCTCGATGCGCACGTAGGCTGCGAAGCGCTCCCGGCCCCGGCGGAGTATGGCGTTCAGCTGGCAGTGTTCGCCCAGCGGGCGCACCAGCACCAGGTCGTCGGGCATGCAGCGCTCCGCGCCGCTGTATTCGAGCTTCAGCGACGCACCGCCGCCGACGGGCTGGGCCATCGGCGTGCCGTTGCGCTGGAAGGCGATGCGCGCCGCGCTCAGCCCGATGGTCTCGGGGATGGCCCAGCCGCCCTTCCGGGTGGAGGCGATGCGCCCCTCCCCGGCGAGCTCGTCCAGCGCCGCCTGCACCGCCTCGAGGGGGCACTGGTTCTCCTCGGAAAGCTGCCTCGCGGTCAGCGGCACGCGAGAGGCTTCGATCTGCGCATACAGCTGCGCCTTCATGGCGTTCACTCCTTTGCTTCGTCGGTCTGCTTCCTGTCGATGCGAATCTGCTCCACGCGCCTGCGGGCGACCCGCTGGACGGTGACGTGCAGATCCCGGTAGTCGAAGGCGTCCCCCGGCTGGGGCAGGTGGCCCAGCACCTCCAGCACCCATCCGTTCACGGTGACGGACTCGTAATCGTCCCCGATGGGCACGATCTGGCGAAGGTCGTCCAGGCTCGCGCTGCCCCTGACCCGCCAGGCGTTTTCGGACAGCTGTACGATGTCCTCCACCACCTCGTCGTGCTCATCCCAGATCTCGCCCACCAGCTCCTCGAGGATATCCTCCATCGTGACGATGCCCACCACGCCGCCGTATTCGTCCACCACCACGGCCATGTGGTTCTTCGTGCGCTGCAGCAGCTTCAAGAGCACCGCCAGCCTGGTGGAGGGCACCACGCACAAGGGCTCCGACATCATCTCCCTGAGCGGCGCCTTGTCCCGCAGGCGGTAGAAATCCTTTTCGTGGAGTATGCCCACGATGTTGTCGATGCTGTCCTCGTACACAGGAATCCGGGAGCGCCCGCTCTTTTCGAAGATGCTTGCGATCTCGTCGGGGGTGCTGTGAAGCTCCGCCGATACGACGTCCACCCGGGGCGTCAGTATGTCCTCGGCGGTCATGTCGTTGAATTCGATGGCCGAGCGGATCAGCTCGCTCTCGTGCTCGTCGATCTCGCCGCCGTTTTCGGCCTCCTCCACGATGGTGATCAGCTCTTCCTCGGTGATGCCCCGGTCGTCGGTGGGCCGGAATACCCGATAGACCAGCTTCTGCCAGCAGGTGGTCAGGAAGATGATGGGGCTGAGCAGCACGAGGATCGCGTTCAGCAGCGGATAGAAGGCCAGCGCCACCTTCTCCGGCCGGTCCTTTGCGATGGTCTTGGGGGCGATTTCGCCGAACATCAGCACGACCACCGTCATCACTGCGGTGGACACAGACACGCCCGCGCCGCCGATGAGGCGCACAAACAGCACCGTCGCCAGCGACGCGGACAGGATATTCACGATGTTGTTGCCCACCAGTATGCCGGAAAGCAGCCGGTCGTAATCCTCGGACAGGGCCAGCACCTTCGCGGCGCGCCGGTCACCCCCGTTGGCCATGGCCTTCAGCCGCGCCCGGTTCAGGCTGGTGTAAGCCGTCTCCGAGGCGGAAAAGAAGGCCGACATGGCCACGAGGGCGATCAGGGCGAGTATCAATGTACCGTTATCGTCCATTACGGACTGTCACACTCCTTGTCGTAAGGGATCTATTATTCCACCAGCCCCGCCACGTTCTCGGCGCGGTAGCCCAGCTCCGCGATCAGCTTCTCCTTGTCGGGCAGGCAGGACATCAGCACCTTCGTCTCGCCCTCCAGCACCACGCCCTCCAGGCCCGCGGGCACCAGCACGCTGTCAAAGGCGTCCAGGGTCATTTCCTCCTCGCCCCAGCGCAGGGCGCAGGGGCCCATCGGGGTCAGGAACAGCATCCTGCCGCCCTCCAGGGGCATCTTCCCGGAGAGGTTCAGCCGGCAAAGCTCGAAGTGGGCGTCGGAGATGTAATAGGTGCGGCTGCCGCCCCTGCACAGCACCGTGGTGCCCTCGTTCTTTTCCAGCTGCAGCTCGCTCCGGCAGACGTCCAGGGCCTTCTCCACCTGCAGCGCCCTGGGCTTGCCGCCCTCGAACACGCGGCCCCAGTCCCACAGGCGATAGTTGATGTCCGTAGACTGCCCGATCTCATAGGCCAGTATGCCCTCGCCCATGGCGTGGACCATGCCCTCGGGGATGTAGTAGACGTCGCCGGGGCGCACGTTCTTCCAGCGCAGGCATTCCTCGATCCGGCCTTCGGCGACGACCTTGTCCAGCGGCTCGCCCTTGGTATCCACGCCGTAGACGATCCGCGCGCCGGGCTCGGCGTTGAGTATGATCCAGGCCTCGCTCTTGCCACTCTTGTTTTCGACCCTGGCGGCATAGGCGTCGTCGGGGTGCACCTGCACGGAAAGCGGCATCAGCGTGTCCAGCAGCTTCAGCAACAGCGGGAATTCCCCGCCGGTCTGGCCCGTCAGGCCCTCGCCCCAGAGCTCGATCATGCGCGAAAGGGGCTTGCCCGCGTGCACGCCGTTGGCCACCATGCTCTCATAGCCCGGCAGCGCCGAGATCTCAAGGCTCTCGCCGGTCGCGCCGGCGGGGGCGTCCTTCATCAGCGTGTCCCTCAGCATGTGCCCGCCCCAGGGGGTCTCCTCGCCGTGTCGGAAGGTGGGCGCCATCAAAAGTGGATATAAAGTCATGTTCACATCCTCCTTTCTTTTTACGCGACTGCGAACGCCGGGCGGCGCCGCAAAGCGCTTGCAAAAGCTGCCTGCGTGAATTATACTGGTACAAAACGGTCTTCTGTGGCAGTATAATTGCCCAGACAACAATAATGTAACATGATGTGACCGTTATGTCAAGGGAAAGGGAGAGGCCTGTGCAAAAAATTCATTCAGTCAGTGTGCGAACGCTGGCGGAATTCGCCTTCGAGAGAGGCGACCTGATACCGGCACGGCGGGCGGCGGCCCGGATGCGCGAGGGCGTGCGCGGCCACCAGGCGCTGCAGCAGCTGCTGCCGCCCAGCTGGGACAGCGAGGTCGCCGTGTCCCGGGATATTCCCATCGACGGCCGCATACTGCGCGTCCACGGCCGTGCGGACGGGGTCTACATCGACCGTGAGCTGGTGCGGGTGCTGGAGATCAAGACCACCGCCAAGGACCCCTCATTCATACTGAAATACGACTACCCCGCCCACTGGGCCCAGGGGGAGATCTACGCGGCGCTGTTTTGCCTGAACGCGGGGGTGGGGCAGGCGGAGGTCCACCTGACCTACGCCCGCATGGACGGCAGGAAGCGGGAATACAGCGAGGATTACAACGCCTGGGAGCTGGAGGAGCGGCTGATGGCCTACGCCGTGCCCTACCTGCGCTGGATCGCCGCGGTGGACGACTGGAGGGACCGCTCCCGCCCCACGCTGGACGCCCTGGCCTTCCCCTTCGACACCTACCGGGAGGGCCAGCGGGACATGGCCGCGGCGGTGTATACCGCCATGCGCAGCCACGCCAACGCCCTGATCGAGGCCCCCACCGGCATCGGCAAGACGGCGGCCTCGCTGTTCGGCGCGCTGAAGGCGCTGGGCAAGGGACATGTGACGGCGATATTCTATCTCACCGCCCGCACCACCGGGCGCAGGGCCGCCGAGGACGCCCTGCAGCTCATGCGCGCCGGGGGCCTAGCCCTGCGCAGCGTGACCATCACCGCCAAGGAGAAGGTCTGTCCGATGGAGAAGGCGGACTGCATGGGCTGCCAGCTGGCCGCGGGCTACTACGACCGGCGTAGGGACGCCCTGAAGGAGGCGCTGGCCCTGCAGCGGCTGGACGCCGAGGCCATAGCCGACCTGGCCGATGCCCACAGGCTGTGCCCCTTCGAGCTGTCCCTGGACATCTCGGAGACCGCCGACGTGGTCATCTGCGATTACAACTACGTCTTCGACCCGAAGGTGCGGCTGAAGCGCTACTTCGACGGCAAGTCGAAGGTCGGGCTGCTGGTGGACGAGGCCCACAACCTGGCGGACCGCGCCCGGGACATGCTGTCGGCGGAGCTGTCCGGCCCGAAGGGGGCGGCGGTCCGGGACATGGTGGCGAAGTTCGAGGGGCCGGACAGCCCGATGGCGCGGCTGCTGGGCGAGCTGCTGGCGGCGCTGGAGGACGCAGAGGCGGAGCAGGAGTACAGCTCCGAGCTGCCGGAGGCCGTCGTCGAGGCGGCTAAGCGCTTCGCCGGGATCGCCATGGAGCTGGAGCCGGTGGAGCCGGAGCTGGTGGACTTCATCTATGACGTGAACTGGTTCGTTCGGGTGTCGAAGCAGTTCGACCCGGACGCCTATAAGACACTGATCCTGCCGGGGGAGGCGTACCTGACGGTGCGGCTGTGGTGCTTTGACCCGTCGGCCTACCTGCGCAGGGCTCTCTCCCGGGTCGGGGGCAGCGCGCTGTTCTCGGCCACCCTCGCCCCGATGGAATACTATGCCTCGATGCTGGGCGCGGACGGCGAGGCGGACACGGCCCTGCGGCTGGATTCGCCGTTTCCGCCGGAAAACCTGTACGTGGCCCGCATGCCAGTGGCCGTGGGCATGAAGGACCGGGAGCGCACGCTGGGCGCCGTCTGCCAGGTGATCCACGCGATGGCGGAGGCGAAGCCGGGGAACTACCTGGCCTGCTTTCCCTCCTATGCCTACATGACCCAGGCCTTCCGGCGGTATCGCATGCTCTGGCCCTATGACGCGGTCGTCTGCCAGGAATCGAGGATGGGGGAGAAGGCGCGGCTGGAATTCATCGAGCGCTTCCAGCCCGCCCCACGGCGCAGCCTGGTGGCCTTTGTGGTGCTGGGCGGCGTGTTCGCCGAGGGCGTGGACCTGCCCGACGACCGCCTGTCCGGCGCGGCCATCGTCTCTACGGGCATCCCCCAGCTCAGCTTCGAGCGGGAGCTCTTGCAGGAGCAGCTGGACGACGGCGACGGCGGCGGCCACGACGCGGCCTACGTCTATCCCGGCCTTCGCCGGGTGCTCCAGGCGGCGGGCCGGGTGATCCGCACCGAGACGGACCGGGGCGTGGTGCTGCTGATGGACATGCGCTACCGACAGGAGAAGTACCGCCAGCTGATGCCGCCCCATTGGGACGTTCGGGACGTGAAGAAGCTGAGCGAGCTGAAGAAGGCGCTGGCGGGGTTTTGGGAAGGCGGAGGGAAAACTGAGAATTGAGCATATGGGTATGCCGTTAACCCCTCAAATACTGATTTGTCGCTCCGCGACAAATCAGTATTTTCCGCCTGTACACCCATGACCACATGACAAACAAAAGAGATCCTGTGCGCTTCGGCTTCTGGCACGAAGATGCACAGGATCTTTTGGAATCGTCCACTGAATCGCCCTACAGATGTTTCACCATCACGATCATATCCGTGAGGACCTTCCCGTCCTCGACGATCGGCGCTTCATAATTGTCCTTGAAGAATCCTTCGATCACGCCATCCCTGACGAATCCGAATTTCTCATAGAACGGAACATTGCCCGCGCTGGTGCCAACGAACAGCCGGTCACACCGGGCGGAGAGTACCCTGAACATGTGCTGCAGCAGCCTCGCGCCGTAGCCTCTGCCCCGCAGGCCGGGGGCGACGGCAAGGTTTTTGATCTCCCAGTCGCCGTCCTCCCGTTCGATGACGACGGCGACGGCGGCGCTCTGGCCGTTCACCGTCAGCGCGTACAGCTCGCCGCTGTCCAGGTATTTTTCGATCATTGCCCGGCTGGGGTCGGCTTCCAGCAGCAGGGGTATGTAGATCGCCTTGCCGGAGGAGATGCGGCGGATCTCCAGCGGGGCCAGCTCGCCCCTGGACCAGTGCCTGCGGCACAGCGCCACGTAGCTCTCGTTGCCGCCCAGCACGATCTGCTCGCCGGACTTGACCACCTTGCCGCCAGAGACCCGGGCGTTCATGATGGCCTTCTTGCCGCACCAGCAGACGGTCTTGATCTCCTCGATGGAATCGGCCCAGGCCATCAGCCATTGGCTGCCCTCGAACAGGTTGCCTTGGAAGTCGGCCCGCAGGCCGTAGCAGATGACGGGTATGTTCATATCGTCCACGATGTCCGCCAGGCGCTGCACCTGGGCCTTGGTCAGGAATTGGGCCTCGTCCACGATCACGCAGTCACAGGCGGTCAGGTCGATGTCGTCCAGCTCCTCCACGTAGCGGCAGGGCGCGTGCAGGCCCGAGCGGGAGCCCACCGTGCGCGCGCCGTCCCGGCTGTCCAGGCGGGGCTTGAGCATCAGGGCGTTCTGACCCCGCTCCCGGTAGTTGTATTGCACCATGATGGCGTTGGCGGTCTTGGAGGACCCCATCGCGCCGTATCGGAAGTACAGCTTGGCCATAACTATGTATTCCCTTCTGTCGATGATCCTGAATATCATACATGATTTGGGGGAAACGCGCAAGCGCGCCGGGGCTGTTTTACCTGATCTTCATTGACTCATGTGCCGGCAGGTGCTATAATACAGGCAACTGAATAGAAGCCGTTTGATGCTCGCAGGAGAGCGGACGTGGTCCCGCCGAAGGAGAGACACTCTCAGGCGTTCCCCGGGGGAATGAGGACTGTGAGCGGACGGCACTCTGGAGACGCCCGCGCTGCGGGGGCCGAAGGTGAAAGCCGGGCACGGCGTGCCTGGTGAATCTCTCAGGCAAAAGGACAGAGCACGTCTTTCCTCCCGTGCGCGGCATGGGGGATGCAGTGCGACCGGTTGTCTGAACCGGTCGGTTTTATTTTTCAGATGTGGAGGCAGAAGTATGGTACAGGAGAACATGGAATTCATTCGCCAGTACGACCCGGAGATCGGCGGCATCATGCTGAAGGAGCTGGAGCGCCAGCGCCGCAACCTGGAGCTGATCGCGTCGGAGAACATCGTGACCGAGCCGGTCATGGCCGCGATGGGCTCGGTGTTGACGAACAAGTACGCCGAGGGCTATCCGGGACACCGCTATTACGGCGGCTGCGAATACGTGGACGAGGTGGAGAACGTCTGCATCGAGCGGGCGAAGGCGCTCTTCGGCGCGAAGTACGCCAACGTGCAGCCCCACAGCGGCTCCCAGGCCAATTCGGCGGTGTACCTGGCGCTGTGCCAGCCGGGCGACACCGTGATGGGCATGGACCTGAGCTGCGGCGGCCACCTGACCCACGGCGCCAAGGCCAGCTTCTCCGGCAAGATCTACAACAGCGTCTCCTACGGCTGCGACCCCGAAACCGGCCTCATCGATTACGACCAGGTGCGCGAGCTGGCCCTGAAGCATCGCCCGAAGATGATCATCGCCGGCGCTTCCGCCTATCCCCGCATCATCGACTTCGAGAAGTTCAGCCAGATCGCCAAGGAGGTCGGGGCCTACTTCATGGTGGACATCGCCCATATCGCCGGCCTCGTCGCGGCGGGCGAGCACCCGAGCCCGATTCCCTGTGCCGACGTGGTGACCACCACCAACCACAAGACCCTGCGCGGTCCCCGTGGCGGCATGATCCTGACCAACGATGAAGCCATCGCCAAGAAGATCAACAGCGCCATCTTCCCCGGCACCCAGGGCGGCCCGCTGATGCACGTCATCGCCGCGAAGGCGGTGGTGCTGGGCGAGGCGCTGAAGCCGGAGTTCAAGCTGTACCAGCGCCAGATCGTCGCCAACGCGAAGGCCATGGCCGACACGCTGCTGGCCAACGGCGTGAAGCTGGTCACCGGCGGCACCGACAACCACCTGATGCTGATCGACCTGAAGGACGCTGACATCAGCGGCCGGGAGCTGG
>JAZOUD010000089.1:0-12087 GCA_045658005.1 Clostridia bacterium
CAGGCCGATCATCATGTTCAGGCAGATGACCACGCCGAAGTGCACCAGGTCGATATTGAACATCTTCACCAGGGGCAGCACCATGGGCACGAAAACGTACTGGATCGTGGACACGTCCATCACGCAGCCCAGGAACAGGAACACCACGTTGATGACCAGCAGGAACAGGTACTTGTTGTCGGTCAGGCCCACGACCCAGTTGGCGATCTGGATGGCCACCTGCTCGCGGGAGATGATGTAGCTGAACAGCAGGCTCGTGCCGGTCAGCAGCGCCAGCGTTGCGGTGTTGGCGGCGGTCTTCTTGATGACGTAGATCAGCTTCTCGAGGCCCATGCTGCGGTACACCAGGAAGGAGATCAGCAGCGCCCAGGCGGAGGCCAATGCGCCGGCCTCGGTGGGGGTGCAGACGCCGGAGTAGATGCCGCCCAGCAGCAGAACCACCGTGAACAGCGCGGGCGCGGCCACGACGGTGGCCTTCAGGAAGGCCTTGAAGCTCATGCGCACGCCGGCGGGATAGTTGCGCTTCTTGGAGATGAAGAACACGTAGATGGACAGCAGGATCGCCAGCAGCACGCCGGGTACCATGCCGCCCATGAACAGCTTGCCCACGGACGCGCCGGAGAGCATGGCGTAGATGACCATGGGGATCGACGGCGGGAAGATGGGGCCGATGGTGGCGGTGGCGGCGGTGATGGCGCAGGAGAAGGGGGCGTCGTAACCCTCGGCCTTCATCTGCTCGATCTCCATGACGCCGATGCCGCTGGCGTCCGCCACGGCGGAGCCGGTCATGCCGGAGAAGATCAGTGAAATCAGCACGTTCACCTGGGCTGTGCCACCCTTCAGGCGGCCCAGCAGGCCGTTGCAGAAGGAGAACATGCGGTCGGTGATGTCCGATTCGTTCAGCACGTTGGCCATGAAGATGAACAGCGGCGCGGCCAGCATCGTGTAGTTGGCGAACATGTTGCCGGTGAGCACCGTGGCCACCTGGCCCAGCTGGGCCGGGGACTTGATCAGGAAGTAGACGATGGAGGAGGTCAACATGGAGAAGGAGATCGGCATGCGGACCAGGAAGCATACGACCATCGTTGCGAATACCGCGAATATCGCCCAGTTCACGCTTCAGCCACCTCCCTGACGTCCTTGCCGGTCACGGCCTTGTACTCCTTCCAGCTGGCCTTCATGTAGAACAGGCACCGGAAGGCACACTCGAACAGCATCCACAAAAAAGGCGCGAAGACGGCCTTGTAGGGCATCTTCAGTATGCCGGTGGTCATGGTGGAGGCCATCAGGCTGTTCAGGCAGGGCACGAATATGATGGCGATCAGCACCACCAGCACCGCGTTGTACACCAGCTTGCAGATGAGCTGGCCGATGGGGGGCAGCTTGTCGTAGAGCAGGCTGAACACCACGTGCTCGTCCCGCTTCAGGGCGATGCCGCTGCCGAAGAACATGCAGTACATGTAGCCGAGGATGGAAACCTCGTAGCTCCAGGGTATGGCGAAGCGCAGCACATAGCGGCAGATGATGGTCATCATGAAGGTGACGAAAACCACCAGGAAGGCCACCATGGGCACGCCCTCGCTGAGCACGGTCATGATCTTGCTGCCCAGCTTGGCCTCGGGGAAGGCCAGCACAGCGGCAAGCAGGATGATGCCCGCGACGATGATGACGGCGGTCGTCAATGGACATTTCTCCCTTCGTTTTTATTGGCGGGTTGTTGGCGAAAAAACAGGGTTTCTTTGCGAAATCCAGACACGGCGCCTATGGAAAAGGAGATGGGCCCGGAGGGTCCATCTCCTTTAGGGCAATTGGGTACAGGTTCCTTGAGGCTCAATTACTTGGCCAGAGCCTGAATCTCCTCATACAGCTCCATGTTCCAGGCAGCGGTCTGCTCCGGATGATCCGCGTAGTACTTCTGCACGTTCTCGCGGAAGGCGGTCAGGTCGGGATGGGTCACGGTGCAGCCCTTGCCCTCGAGGTAGGCCACGGCGGCATCCTCAGAGGCGATGCGCAGGGTGTCGTTGACCTTGGCGGCATAGGCGATGGCGTCCTTCACGGCGGCCTTCTGGGCGTCGGTCAGGCTGTTCCACTTGTCCTTGTTGATGCAGGGCAGGATGGAGTCCACCACATGATTGGTGATGGCGATGTACTTGGCCACCTCGTAGAACTTCGCGGAGATGTCGGAGGGCAGGGGGTTGTCCTGGCCGTCGACAGCGCCGGTGGAAAGCGCGGTGTACAGCTCGGAGAAGGACAGGGGAGTGGGGTTGGCGCCCAGGGCCGCGCCCAGGTTCTGCCAGGCCTCGGAGCCGGGCATGCGCAGCAGCAGGCCGGCCATATCCTCGTAGGAATTGATCTCCTTGGAGCGGGTGTTGACCACGCGGCTGCCCAGGTAGTAGGCGCCCAGCGGCACGACATTGGTCTTCTCCTCGATCTCGGCGAAGATCTTCTGGCCAATCTCGCTGTTGTTCAGGGTGTTGGTCATGTGGTCATAGGAAGCCCAGAAGTATCCGGAGTTCACCATGGCGCACCACTCCAGGCCGGGCTGGGTGGACAGGGTGGGGAAGGAGATGTAGGCCAGGTCAGCCTGACCCATGGAGATGGCGTCCCACTCGTTCTCGGAGGAGAACAGGGTGCCGTCGGCGTAGGTCCTGCACTCGATTGAGCCGCCGGAGAATTCCTTCACGGCGTCGGCGAAGGCGTTCATGGCGGTGGTGTGGCTGTCGCCGGTGACGGAAACGGAGGTGAACATCAGCTCAGCGGCGGGATCGCCGGAGGCGTCATAGTCGCCGGTCTTTTCCATCGGGATGTTGGAGTAGTCCTGGGAGACCTCGAAGTCCTCGGCCAGGGCGGCGACGCCGGTCAGCACCATCAGGGCGGCCAGAATCAGGGCAAGCAGCTTTTTCATAGTGGGTACCTCCTTAAAATATATCATTGATAACCTTGACGGTTATATGATCGGGATGGATGGGAATCACTTTGCGCCGAAGAACGCCTCTTCGAACATCTTCTCGCACTCGAAGTACTGGTCGATCTCAAGCCTGCGGCTGGAGGTGAACAGCGCCGGGTCCTTGGAGCGGGTGACCAGGCTCATCGGCACGCCCACCAGGTTCATGTGGTACTTGGCGTTGACGGGGTACACCTGGCACTCGATGGTGCTGCAGGCGCCCAGGAAGGCCATCATCTTCTCGGCGCGCTCGGGCTCCTTCTCGAAGTTCTTGCACAGCCAGGCATAGAAGCGGGTGTGGAAGTTGGCCATGACGCCGGAGTAGCCGGCGCAGCCCATCCGCAGGGATTCCAGCAGCGTCGCACCGTTGGCGTTGAAGATCTTCAGACCCGTGCCCTTCACGGCCTCGCACTTGGCCTTGATCTGGGAAAGCTCGCAGCAGGTGTCCTTCAGGAAGGCGAACTTGCCGCTGTCCGCCAGCCACTTCAGCATTTCAGGGGTGAGCAGGCGCTTGTAGGGGGCGGGGCACTCGTACACGCCGAAGGTGTCCGCCTCGATGTGGCTGACCAGGTATTCGATGCGCTTCTTCGCCACGTCGTCGCCCTCGTCCTGGCGGGCGAACTGGTTGGAGATGAACACATAGGCGCCGGCGCCCATGTCCACCATGGCCTGGGCCTCGCGGACCTGGTCGTCCACGTTCTCGGCCACGTGGCCGGAGACCACCACGCCGATGTGCTTGGGCGTGTTGTCGATCACGAACTTCGCCAGTTGGAGCCGCTCGTCCTTGTTGAGGAAGAACATCTCGCTGGACTGGCACACGGCGAAGATGCCGGTGACGCCTTCCTTGTCGTACCACTCGATGATCTTTTCCACGGCGGCATAGTCGATCTTGTTGTCCTCGGTGAAGGGGGTGATCATGACGGGCCAAACGCCGTTGGCAATGGTCTTCATAGCGCAACACCTCAAATCTTTTTTATTCACGGATTATCCAAATTGCCTTGAAAGATATGTACATTCTTATTATAATATTATGGAATGAGAATTGCAACTAATATGAGGTACAATACGATTTTATAATTTTCTGAAATCAGTTATACAGGAGGTGAAATTATGGCGGACAGCGGCGCCTTCGAGCTGGTGGACAGCTTCACATGGGAAAAGCGCAGCAAGATCATCACCCGGGACGTGCACGGCGTCAGCGGGCTGATGAATTTCACCTACTTCAGCCACCTGGCCTCGGAGCCCTCCACGCCGATGCACTACCACCAGGGCATCATGGAGATCCACTGCATCGTCAAGGGGCGCAGCATGATCCAGCTGGAGCGGGACGGCCAGGTACAGACGCTGACCTATACCGGCGGCGAGGCGATGGCGGTGTTTCCCGGGGAATGCCACGCCCGGGGCAACGGCAGTCGGCAGGAGCCCTGCGAGCTGTACGCGGTGCAGCTGAACCTGGCGGAGGCCGACGATTTCCTGGGGCTGAACCCGGAAAAGGGCCGGGCGCTGTGCGAGAACCTGGCGAACATGCCGCGCCGCCTGGTGCGCCTGGGGGCGCAGGACCTTGTGCTGATGCGCCACGCCTTCGGGCTTTTTGCCACCCGGGATCCGGCGGACCGGGACGCGGGGGTGGCCCACCTGCTGTGCTTCCTGTACCGCTTCCTGCGGCTGCCGCCGGTGGAGGCGATGATGCGAGAGCCTGCGGATGAGCGCATACAGCGGGTGCTGGACTTCGTCGAGGCGAACATCTCCGAGCCCTTCTCGCTGTCGACCTTGGCGGGCCTGTCCGGGTATTCGCTGTCCCGCTTCAAGACGCGCTTTCGGGAGGAGACCGGCCAGACGCCGGCGCTGTACGTCTCGGCCCTCCGGGTGGAGCGGGCCAAGCTGGCGCTGGAGCGCACGAACCAGTCCATCACCGATATCGCCTACAACCTGGGCTGGTCGTCGGGCAACTATTTCTGCACGGTGTTCAAGAAGCTCACCGGCGTCAGCCCCCTGATCTACCGCCGCCAGAGCCGGCTGGAGGACGGGGAATCATGACGGCTTCGACTTCTGTGATTCGTCTTCCGCGTCGTCCACCCGATTCATCATGCCGTACCAGAGCTGTTTTTTCTGATTGAGGTAATAGTCCGGCTTCTGGGTCCTGACCTTGTTGCGCTCGTGATTGACCACGGTGTGCAGGATCTCCGACAGCAGGTTCTTCAGTTTCATCGGCATGTGCCTCCGTTGGGTGAAATGCTCTGGGCATATGGTATCACAGGAATAGCGTTTAGAGTGAAGCGTTTAATTGACAACAGGAGGTCTATCCCATGCGAATAGCCCTTACAGTGATGGCGGACATCATGGTGCTGGTGGTGGCGCTGCTGGCGGTGACGGAATTTCACGCGCTGAGGCGCTTTTCCACCTTTACGGTGCCCTTTACGGACCGCCTGATCGCCTGCGGGGCGATACAGGCGGAAAACCGCGGGCGCATACTGAACGAGGATCGGGTGCTGCACATCGTGGGCATACTGATACCGGTGGTCATATGGCTCATGCTGTGCAAATTCTTTGCGGGCGTTACCGGGCTGATCCTCTTCCCAGTCGGGTTTGCCGCGCTGCTTGCGCTGCTGCGGCCCGGCATGGGGGAGGACAGGGAGAACCGTGAGCAGTATTACCGCGCCCACAGGAAATACATCGACGACATCAAATATCACGAATACCTGGCGAAATGGCCGGACCAGGCGTAAAAGCCCCTGCGGGGGTCATTATTGGTCCGTGATCGCCAGCACCGCCACGGCGGCCGCCTGGGTGCCGGTCACGGGATTGTCCGCGATCTTGCGCATGAAGGAGTGCACCGTGGTGCCGTCGGGCAGCACCTCGTCGAACAGGGTCCGGCCGCCCTCGTCGCAGCACTGGCGAAGCCGCGCCACAAAGATCTTGCCGGGGCCCTCGGGGGTATCCTCAAAGCCGGTGACGATCTCGGCGAGCTTCAGGTGGAAGATCCGGGCGATGAAATCCCGGTACGCCTGGTTGGTGCGGGTGAAGCGGGATTTGCCGTCGCGAACCTCGATGATGGCCATGGGCAGGGTGTTGAAGTAGTGCTGGAAGCTGTCGGCGTCCTCCTTGGCGATGGCCGAGAGGTCGTACAGGTTGATCCTGCCGATGGCGTCGAAGTAGGCGGCCTCATCCGGGTTTTCAAAGCCGATCTGGGTGCCCTGTTCATAGCGCTGGAACACCGCTTCCAGCGGCAGGGGCTTGGTGTAGTAATAGCCCTGCAGCTTCGAGCAGCCGATCTCCCGCAGGAATTCCACCTGTTCCGCGCGCTCCACGCCCTCGCAGACGGTATCGATGCCCAGGCCGATGGCCATGCGCACCAGCTCGGTCAGTATGACCCGGCTCTTGTCACCGCTGTGGAACTGCTGCATGAAGCGCATGTCCAGCTTGATCAGATCCACCGGCATGCTCTGCAGCACGTCCAGTGAGGAATAGCCACTGCCGAAGTCGTCCATCCACACCGGGAAGCCCAGGCTGCGAAAGCGCTCGGCCTCGCCCTTGATGAATTCGAAGTCCGTGCCGACGATGCTCTCGGTGATCTCGATGGTGATCAGCTGGCGGGGGAAGCCCGCGTCGTCCACCCGCCGGCGAATCTCCTCGACGATGTCGCACATGTCGAAGTCGGAGCGTGACAGGTTGACGGACTGGGGCACCAGAAACAGACCCTTTTCCCGCTGCCGGCGCAGCTTTTCCAGCACCTGGTCCACCATGTGCAGATCCAGCTTGTAGATCAGCCGCGCGTCCTCCAGTATGGGTATGAATTCGGCGGGAGAGAGGAAGCCCCGCTCGGGATCGATCCAGCGGGCCAGGGCCTCCTCGTCGCAGACCCGGCCGTTGGTCGCCCGGACGATGGGCTGGTAGTAGACCTGGATCCATCCCTCGGCGATGGCCTTGTCCAGGTGGGAGGTGATGTACTGGTGCCGCTCGGCGCCCTCGAACATGGCGCTGTCGTAGTGCTGCACCGTGGAGGTGTGGGTGCTGTGTATGGCGTCGCAGGCAATCTTGGCCCGGTCGTAGACGGTGCTGATGTCCACGCCCTCCGACGCCTCGACGCAGACGCCCACCAGTATGGCCGGACGGTCGCTCCGCCAGGCCGTGAACAGGCGATCCAGACGGTCCGCCAGCGCGTCCGCCTCGGTGAAGGCGGCAAAGTGGTCCTGGCCGAACCGGCTGCAGTTGTCCTCCCGGAAGATGGAGACGAGGAGGTCTGCGAATTCCCGCAGCAGCGCGTCGCCGGCGGCAAAGCCGTGGCTCTGGTTGTAGAATTTGAGCCCGCTGAGGTTCAGGTAGAGGAAGGCGGGGCGGCCGCCCTCGCGGATGAGGGCCTGCCGCTTCTTCTGGACGCTCTCAAAGAAGTAGATCATGCCCGGAAGGCCGGTCAGCAGGTCGTAGTAATTGCCCTTTTGGATGTTCTCCTGAAGCTGGCTCTCCAGCTTGTCCCGGTATTCCTCGTTTTCGTTCTCCAGCACGAAGCTGTGCAGTATGCAGGTGCTCAGCAGGCAGCCGATGGCGTACATGGGCAGCAGCGGAAAGCGGGCCTGCAGCGTGATAAACAGCGCCATCGTCAGGCTGGACAGGCCGATGGAACGGTGGCGCAGCCGCATGGCCCCCGTCCGCTTCGAGGCCAGGGCGTAGATGCCGGTGGCGAGGAACATCACGATCTGCGCGATCAGTATGGCGTACCGGGCGATTTCGGCCCGGTAGTTGCCCCTGGCGTCGAAGGAGAACAGCACGGGGCGGAAGAAGTTCACCAGCAGCACGGCGCACTCGAAGCTGAACAGCAGCCAGCCCGCGGCCCAGAGCAGCTTGCCGAAGGCGCCCCGATCCTGTAAATAGTCGATGACGTAGTGGGTCCAGAACAGTAAGGAGAGGGCCATGGCCAGGAAATAGAACACCGTATCGACAAAGGTCAGGGCGATGAGCCCGCGCTCGTAGAGCAGACCCCAGGCGATATCCGTGGCAAAATACAGCGTGATGGCGACCAGGAACTGCCGATAGGGACGGCGCGCCGGAACCCGCTTCACGCCGAATCGACCCAGCAGCACGTCGTGATTGATGATGAGATTGATCACCAGGGCCAACAGGCCGGCGCTGGAGTACAGCATAACATCACCACGCTTTCCGTGCTTGTCGCTCAAGCTTTGCCCGCGCGCCCGGGCGGGCAGAGCCAATGTCATATGATAATTGTAACGTATTATGTCGGGTTCGTCAATCGGTTTTCAATGACAAAGCGCATTTATTTGGACAGGACCTTCTGATTTGTCATGGGGCGACAAATCGGAATTCGCCTTCAAACTTCCTGTTGAAATCTCCCGCACAATCTGCTATCATGGAACCATGGTAAGATGAACGTCACGGGTTCGCCCGGGGATATGGAGGGAACGACATGATCACAGGCAGGCAGCTTTGTTTTCGCCCGTTGGCACTGATGCTGGCGGTGGTGCTCGTCAATGCGCTCGTCGTTTCGGGCTTTGCGCTGGCGGAGGCGGCGCAGCCCCCCGCGCCGGTCACGGTGCCGGGGCGGGCCGAGGCGGAGGATACGGGAGCGCGTTATGCCTATGCCCTGAGCGGCGTCCATGACGTCGACGGGCGCCAAGGCATCGCCTGGGAGGGCGGCTGCGCCTATGTCAGCGGCAGCACGACCCTGACCCGTTATGACGGCGACTGGAACCCGGCGGCCAGCGCCCAGGAGCCGTTTTCGGGCTTTGCCGACGAGGTCAACCACATCGGGGATATCGACGTGTACGGCGGCGAAATCTATGCCGGCGTGGAATACTTCATGGACGGCGAGGCCCGCAACATCCAGATCGCGGTCTATGACGCCGGGCGGCTGGAGCTTAAGCGGACCTACGCCTTTGACGCGGCCAGCGGCCAGACCGAGGTTTCCGGCATTGCCGTGGACCCGGACAGCGGCTCCATATGGCTGTGCTCCTGGGCGGACGGAGAGAGCGGACGCTATTTCTACCGCTACGACCTGGAATCGGGCGCCTATCTGGGCAGGCATCACCTGCAGCCCGCGCCCCAGTGGATCCAGGGCATCGCCTACGACGACGGCTGGATCTATATGACGGCGGACGACGGCACCGCAGACCTGGGCGAACCGGACCACGTCTACCGCTGCCGGGTGGACGTTTCCCGCACGGCCTGGACGGTCCTGCCGGAGCGGACCCTGGACGACATGACCCTGCAGGGCGAGGTGGAGGGCATCTCCTTCGACCGGGAAGCGGGGCGCATGCTGGTCAGCTACAACCGCGGCGCACAGATCGTCCTGGGCATGCCGAAGGGCTTTTACCAGGGCTACGACCATGAGATCCACGAGATTTTCGAATACGATCGCGCACAATGACACCGCTTTGCGGGACAAGGAGGTCAAAGATGGATAATCAGGATTGAATGAGATCTGCATGGGCGACTACCTGCCCGATGAGATCGGGTCCCTCAGGCAGAGCCCGGAGGCGGAGCCTGCGGTGCGGGAGGTATTCAGGAAAATGATGTTCTGGGAGCTGACTGTGGCGGAGCAGTCTGCGGCAAAGCCCGCCCCGGTGGACGCCAACCTGCCCTTCAGGGTCGAATGCAGCGTGAAGGACGGCACCTTCGAGGTCTCGATCCAGGGCCGCATGGATACGATCACCGCGCCGGAGCTGCTGAAGCGGTTCCAGGAAGCGGGCAGCGGCGTCAGGGCGATCCACATCGATGTGCGCCGGATGTCCTATGTATCCTCCGCCGGCCTGCGGGTGCTTCTGATGATGTACAAGTCACTGAAGGACAAGGACGGCTTCGCAATGACCGGCGTGAGCGACGCGGTCCGGGAGATCCTGGAGACGACGGGCTTTGACCAGTTTTTGTTGAAGGGGTAATACCACGCTTCGGCGACCTCACCGGAGGGAGGCATAGAGATGGCATACAGGGGGCATTTCTCAAGGGGATTCATGACCGAGGAGGAAAAGGCCAGTCAGCCGAAGGTGACCGGCGCGCTGCTGAAGCGGGTGTTCTCCTATCTCAAGCCCTATACGGGCAAGCTCCTGCTGGTGCTGCTGTGCATCGCCGTGGCCTCCTTCTGTTCGCTTCTGCCGTCCATACTGACGGGCAAGATCATCGACGAGGGCCTGACGCGGCGGGACCTGGGCGCCCTCGTCAAATACATCCTGCTGTCCCTGGCGGTGACGCTGGGGGCGAACCTCATCGGCGTCGTGGAGAGCTATATCAACACCTGGATCGCGCAGCACATCACCTACGACATGCGCAACCAGATGTACAGCCACCTTCAGAAGATGTCCCAGCGCTTCTTCACCACCAGCCGGCAGGGCGACGTCATCACCAGGATGACCAGCGACATCGACGGCGTGCAGCAGGTGATCACCAATACCTTCACCAGCATCCTCTCAAACGTCATCACGCTGGTCATCGCCATGGTGGCCATGTTTCGCAAGAATTGGGTCCTGGCGCTGATCGGCATGGTGATCGTGCCGCTGTTCACCATCCCCACCCGGCGGGCCGGCCGGACGCGCTGGAAGTTCGCCAATGAATCCCAGGCCTGCAACGATGAGGTCAACGGCATACTGAACGAAACGCTGTCCGTCAGCGGCCAGCTGCTCAGCAAGCTGTTCGGCAGGGAGAAGTACGAATACAAGCACTACGAGGAAGCGAACAGCCGCATGATCCGGCTGAACATTCGCGAGAGCATGGCGGGGCGCTGGTTCCGGGTCATACTGTCCACGTTCACCAGCATCGGCCCCATGCTGATCTACCTGGTGGGCGGCATACTGATGATCCGCTACAACCAGGACCTGACCATCGGCGACATCACCGTGCTGGTGGCCCTGCTGGGCAGGATGTACATGCCGGTGAACAGCCTCTTGAACATCCAGGTGGACTGGATGCGCGCCATGGCCCTGTTCTCCCGGATATTCGACTACTTCGACATTCCCGTGGAGATCGACAACGCGCCGGACGCGATCATACCGGATCGGGTCGAGGGCAACGTCGTGTTCGACCACGTCTGCTTCGGCTACGAGAAGGATCGCCCCGTGCTCAAGGACGTCAGCTTCGAGCTGAAGGCGGGGCACAGCATTGCCATCGTCGGGCCCTCCGGCTCCGGCAAGAGCACCATCATCAACCTGATTCCCCGGCTGTACGACGTGGACGAGGGCCGCGTGACGTTCGACGGCGTCGACGTGCGCAAGCTCGACCTGGGCTTCCTGAGGGCGCAGGTGGGGGTGGTCAGCCAGGAGACCTACCTGTTCAACGGCACGATCCGCGAAAACCTGCTGTATGCCAAGGCCGACGCCACCGAGGCCGAGATGGAGGCGGCGCTGAAAAAGGCCAACATCTGGGATTTCGTGCAAAACCAGCCGGAGGGCCTGGACGCCATGGTGGGCAACCGGGGGCTCAAGCTGTCCGGCGGCGAAAAGCAGCGGCTGTCGATCGCCCGCGTGCTGCTGAAGAATCCCACGATCTTCATATTCGACGAGGCCACCTCCGCGCTGGATTCCATTTCGGAGCAGCGGATCCAGGAGGCCATCGACCCGATCATCCGCAGCCACACCAGCATATTGATCGCCCACAGGCTCTCAACCATACTGGCCGCCGACGAGATCCTGGTGGTCAAGGACGGAAGGATCGTGGAGCGCGGCACCCACCAGGCGCTGGTCAACCAGGGCGGCGTGTACAGCGAGCTGTACGAGACCCAGTTCTCAAAGGCGCTGCAGCCCCGGGATGACGGCGTGAACGCGCTGGAGGAGTACATCTGGGGACAGCAGCCGGGGGATGAACCGGCGTAACGGGCGCTCGGAGAGCGCCCCTACAATGCGCAAACCCGTAGGGGCGATTTCCAATCGCCCGCGTATGCGTTTCGCCCGCGGGCGCTCGGAGAGCGCCCCAACAATGAGCAAACCCGTAGGGGCGATTTCCAATCGCCCGCGCTTGCTTTTCGCCCGCGGGCGCTCGGAGAGCGCCCCTACGAGGCATGTTTAGGGAAACGCCGCACAATACACAAATGGACAGTCATGAGTTCGAAACGGTATAGAGAACGAGAACACTCCCCCACAATAGGGTCCCGAAGGTAAACTCACTCAGGCCTGAAGCCCATAACGGGTATCGGCCAGGAAGAG
>JAZOUD010000090.1:0-42928 GCA_045658005.1 Clostridia bacterium
TTCCGCCCTGGCTGCGTCAAGCCCCCTTGACTTGCCGCCAGCAAGCCTGCGGGGTCTTTCCTTGCCAGAACGAAAAATCCGCATCACGGCTTTCGCTGTTCTAACCTGAGAGTAGTATAAATACTGATTTGTCGCTGCGCGACAAATCAGTATTTGTCACTTCACCTTCACCTTCTTCGCGCCGGACCAGGCGGACCAGTACTTCGTTCCGCTGTCAGTCTTCCAGGTGCGGATGCGCACGTAGTAGATCTTGCCCTTCTTCAGGTTCTTCAGCACCTTCTTCAGCGTGGCGGCCTTTCTGACCGTCACCTTCTTCGCGCCGCGGAAGTTCTTCTTCAGACCGTATTGCAGCTGGTAGCCGTCCACGTCGCCGGGAGACTTCTTCCAGCTTGCGGTCAGCCTTCCCTTGCCGGCGGTCAGCTTCAGGCCGGTCACCGCCCTCGGGTTGATCCTGAAGGTGGCCATCGCGGTGCCGGTGTAGTCGCCGATGCCGGTGACCTCCACGATGGCTATGCCGATCTCCGTGTTGTAGCTGTAGCTGACGGTGTAGTCTCTGCCTCGGGTCAGTGTCTTTCCGTTCAGGACCACCTTCACCGCGGGCTTCACGGCCTTGCCGGTGTACACCTGGTCCTTTACCGTGATCTTGCTGTCCATCACGCTGTGCCGGGGCTTCTGCGGCCTGGCGGGCGCGGCGCCCAGGGAGACGAAGGGGATGCCGTTCTCGTTGGCGTAGGTCTCGATAGTGCTGCCGTCGTAGCCGTAGAGGGTGAGCCTCGGGCAATTGTCAAAGGCGTGGTCGACGACCTCCGTCACCGATTCCGGCACCGTCACCCGCGTCAGGCTGTAGCATCCGGCGAAGCAGTATCCGGAGATCCACGGCACGCCGTAGGGGATGTCGACCCGGGTGAGGCTGCTGCAATCACTGAAGGCGCTGGCCAAGATGTTTTCCAGGCTGTCCGGCAGCGAGACGCTCTCCAGCTCGTCGCAGCCGTTGAAGGTGTTGAGGGCCAGGGAGGTGACGCCCTCCTCGACCACGGCCCGCTTGATGCCGACGCCGTAGGTGATCTCCCAGAAGGCGAAGTAGTTGTCCATGTCGCCGCTGCCGGATATGGTCAGCAGTCCGCTGTCATCCAGCGACCACTTGACGTTCGGCCCGCAGGACCCGCTCTTCACGGTTCCGTTGGGCGCGACGGGGGCGTCATGCTCCGTGACGACGTCCTCCGAGGCGACGTCGTTGGGCGCCAGGTCGAAATCCCCGATTGCGGGCAGGTCGATATCGGGTTCCGCCCCGGGCAGGGCGAATGCGTCGTCCGGCGCGTCTTCGAGGATCACCGGCTCCGCCACGGCGGCCATGCCGCCCAGCATCGCCAGCGCCATGCACAGTGCCAGCAGTTTTTTTGTCATTCGCTTCATATTGTATGTAACCTCCCGTCCATGTCCAGAACGGCTGCGTCGGCAACCGTTGAATGTCGCTTTGATTATATAATGACGTCGATGCTGTGTCAAGGCTGGCGTGCAGAAAAGCACCGCCCCCGCGGCGCATGTGGGCCGAAGGGGCGGCTGCTGTTTATTTGATTACCTTGATCTTGACACTGGCTTTCCTGCCGCCGACGGCCTTGACGGTGACGGTGACCGTGCCGGCGGCCTTCGCGGTGACCACGCCCTTGCTGTTGACAGCGGCCACTTTGGGATTGCTGCTCTTCCAGGTCAGCTTCGGGTTCGAGCCTTCGGGCGTCAGCTTGGCCTTCAGCTTCAGCTTCTTGCCCTTCCTCAGCTTGACCGTGCTGGTCTTGTTCAGCGTCACCTTCGTGGGCTTCACGTAGCCGATGCGCTTGAAGGGGATCTTGTACTTTCTGGCGTAGCGCCAGGCATAGCTGCCGGACCAGCCGCGTATGGACAGCTTCGGGCAGTTGTCAAAGGAATTGTAATCATGGTAGATGAGTGTCACGGTTTCGGGGATCGTGATAGTAGTTAGATTGATGCAATTCGAGAAGGCCCATTGCTCGATGGATTTGACCCCCTTTGGCAGGTCGATTCGCTTCAGACCCGTGCAGCCAGAGAATGCCCAGCTACCGATCGACCTGAGCGTACTTGGAAGGGTGACTGACTTCAACACTCTCAAATCCATGAATGCCCATGAATCGATATACGTGATGCCCTCTTTGATGACGACCTTTTTTATAAGGTCAAAGTACGGTGTATACCAGAAAGCATTCGAATTAATTGTGCCCTTTCCTGAAACGATCAGCAAGCCGTCGCCATCCAGCCTGTATTTGGCTTTGTTGCCGCACTTGCCGGTTTCATAGACGCTGATCTTGACCGTGGCCTTCTTGCCGTTGACGGTCTTGACGGTGATCGTGGCCTTGCCGGCAGCCTTCGCGGTCACCACGCCCTTGTCGTTCACAGAGGCGACTTCAGATTTGCTGGATGTCCAGGTCAGCTTCGGGTTCGCACCGGCGGGGGTCAGCGTGGCCTTCAGCGTCAGCTTCTTGCCCGCCTTCAGCTTGACCGTGCCACTCTTGTTCAGCATCACCTTTGTGGGGGCTATTGGAGTCGACGTGGGCCTGGCGGTGGGCACAGGCGTGGGCCTGGCGGTGGGCACGGGCGTGGGCCTGGCGGTGGGCACAGGCGTGGGCCTGGCGGTGGGCACAGGCGTGGGCCTGGCGGTGGGCACAGGCGTGGGCTTGGTCGTCGGCTTGGCTGTGGGTTTGACCGTGGGTTTGGCGGTGGGCACAGGCGTGGGCTTGGCGGTAGGTACGGGCGTGGGCTTGACTGTGGGCTTGGCGGTGGGCTTGGCCGTGGGCACAGGCGTGGGCTGGGCCAGCTGCTTGCCGCAGTCCTTGCAGTGGCTGGGGTCTTCGGGGTCGGGAATGTGGTAGGCCCTGATCACGTTGTAGCCCTTATCCGAGAGCCATTTGTAGGCGCTGTTGGAGCAATAGGTGTAGAACGTGGCATCGGAGGAAACCTGCTTGAAGGCGTCGTCGCCGATGTCCACGTATTTGCTGCGGATGTCGATTTTCTCCAGCTTTGTGCAACCCAGGAAGGCCTCCTTGCCGATGGTGTTGACGCTGGTAGGCAGTTCGATGGCGGTCAATGCGGAGCAATTGGTAAAAGCGTTGTCTTTGATCTGCGTAAGGCCGTCGGGCAGTGAAACACTGGCCAAAGCACCGCATCCCTGGAATGTCTCGTTGTTGATCACAGTGATACTGCCGGGTATCGTTATTTTAGTCAAATTGAAGCAATTATCAAACGCATTATGACCAAGGCTCGTGACGCTTCCGGGGATTGTGATGTCCGCCAGACTGATGCAGTCCTTGAAGGCGTTATTGCCAATGCTCTTTACGCTGTCAGGAATCGTTATCTTTCTCAGATTCCAGCAGTACTCAAATGAATTGTCTCCAATCCCGCTTACACCGTCGAGCATGGTGACTGTACTCAGGAATTTGCATTTGTAAAACCCCATGTCATTTGTCTTGGCATTCCCGAAAAGTATGAGCTGTGAAAGCTTGGGGCATTCCTCAAAGGCGCTCTCAGATACCGTTGTATTCGCGGGCATTCTGATTGTCTCCAGGGCACTACAGCCCTTGAAGGCGTATACTCCAAGCTTCATTCCACCCCTGTTGAACTCAATGCCTGACAGGGCTGCGCATCCTTCAAAGGCGGATTCCCCTACAGCTTCAATGCTTGTCGGAAAGGAGATGGCTTTCAGGCCTGTGCATCCCTTGAAGGCAGAGTGCGGTATTGAAGTCATGCTGTTTGGTATGGTTATGCCTTGCAATGCAGTACAGCACTCAAAGCAATGGCTGCCGATTGCTGGCATGCCCTCCTCCAATACGACCTTACTTAAGCTTGTACAGTTGTAATACAGATAATCGCCACAATCCTCAATACTCATCGGTATGGTTGTGCTCGTCAGCGAACTGCATCCAGAGAAAACACTGACGCCCAGTTCGGTAACGCTATGCGGAATGCCAATATCCGACAGTGAAATGCAATTGTGGAAGGCGTAGTCTTTGATACGGAGCAGAGTGTCCGGCAGGGTAACCCGCTTTAGATTGTTACATCCCTCGAACGCGGAAGCTCCGAGTTCATAGAAGACACCACCGGGCAGCTTCACTTCGGTCAAGCCGGTACAGCCCTGAAATGCCGAATTTCCGATTCCCGTAATCCCCTCGGATATGACGAGCTCGGTAAGGCCTGTACAATTCTTGAAAGCATTGGCCTTCACTGTATCGAAATACCCCGGAATGACAACCTTTTTGATGTGTGTACATCCCATAAACATGCCATTCGAGACGTGGGAAAGTCCCGAAGGTATCTCAGTCAGGCTTCTGCAATCCTTGAATTGATTTGTGCTTTCAACGAAGCCCCAATTCCAGGAATAATCGGTGCCGTCCCGCAATATGATTGTGGTCAATGACGTGCAGCCTTCAAATGCGCCTGTTCCCAAGGAAGTCACATTGCTAAGGTCAATGCGCTTCAGGTTACTGCAGCCGGCAAAAGCGCCGTATTCTATATAATGCAGGCTGCTCGGCAGTGTAACGCTGGTGATATCGTAACGATCCTTGAAAACATTTGGCGACATGTATGTGATGCCTTCAGGGATAACGACGTCTGTGCTGCTGCCAACATACCTGTACAGATCAACCTGATTAAACAGCCTGTGGCCGTTGAGCTGCATTTCCGCATGATTTCTTGTCCAAAACTCTGAAGAAGTGGCATTGGATTCTGGCAGAATGTCATCGCTTTCTGCCGCATCCTGTTCAGAATCCGATTGTTCAAGAACGATATCTTCCAATTCGACGATATCCTCTGGTGTATCTTCCAGTATCAAATCATCGAGCTCAAGGCCTTCATTAGAAACCTCATCCTCTGAACCGATTTCTATCTCTGCATCGAAATCCAGACTCTCTTCGATGATCAAATCGTCCAACAATTCCAATTGGCTATCGCCAAACACCGTCTCCGCCGTGGCCAGGCTCATGACCAGTATCGCAACCGTCAGGCACAGCCCCAGCAGCCTGAAAAAAGACCACTTCATGTGCTCTCCTCCTTGAATTCCCGGTAAACAATGCGTGAATGCCCACATTCCAGCATATGCAACCGATTATCAATGGCATTTTACCATAGTTTCAAAATATCCGCAATAGTAAAACAAATCTTTGCTTGCAACCGAAAAAACTGTGGCATATTGCCGTTTGAAGGTCTTAACAATGCACATTCTTGTTTTTCCGGTTTTCGTCCCTCCCCGCTGACAATTTGGGACCCCGCTATTGCATTTTCGACCGCCAGCGTTTATAATGAACAATGTCACAAGGCAAACGACGACGATCGCCGGAAATGGCGAGAAAATGGAGGCTAATTGAGATGAAACTGACCGGCCTGACCAAGAAGCAGGTAGAGGAGAGCCGCAACAAATACGGCTCCAACGCGCTGACCCAGATTCCGCCGGACCCGCTGTGGAAGAAGATACTCGAGGGCTTCAAGGACCCGATGATCATGATCCTGCTGGTCGCCCTGGCCGTGCAGGTGGTGCTTTGGCTGATGGGCAAGGCCGAGTGGTATGAGCCGGTCTGCGTGCTGATCGCCATACTGCTGGCCAACGGCGTGGCCTCCTTCTCCGAGCACAGCCAGGAGGGCAAGGCCAGCCTGCTGAAGGCCGAGGAGGAGATCAAGGAAAAGACCAAGGTGCTGCGCGACGGACAGCTGCACGAGATCCACGTGTCCGAGGTCGTGGTGGGCGACATCGTCTACCTCCAGGCCGGCGACAAGCTGCCCGCCGACGGCGAGATCGTCGAGGGCGAGGTCATGGTGGACCAGGCCGCGCTGAACGGCGAGACCGAGGAGGCCCCCAAGCGCCCCAACCCCGACGGCGAGGCCTATGAGATCAAGGACCTGCTGAACACCCACTACGCCTACCGCGGCACCGTGGTCTGCGGCGGCGAGGGCTACCTGGAGGTCAAGGTCGTCGGCGACAAGACCCTGTTCGGCGAGCTGGCCCTGGAGGTCCAGGAGGACACCCGCCAGACGCCCCTGCAGGTGAAGCTGGCCAAGCTGGCCAAGCAGATCTCCACCTTCGGCTACATCGGCGCCATCGCCATCATCATCGGCGTGATACTGGTCAACGTCATCGGCGGCAAGGTGGAGCCCACCTTCGCCGGCTGGGCCACGCTGATCATCGAGGCGGTGACCGTGGCCGTCACCATCATCATCTGCGCGGTGCCCGAGGGCCTGCCCATGCTCACCAGCATACTGCTGTCCTTCCAGAGCATCCGCATGATCAAGGACAACGTGCTGGTGCGCAAGATCAACGGCCTGGAGACCGCCGGCAGCCTGTCGGTGCTGTTCACCGACAAGACCGGCACCATCACCGAGGGCCGCCTGTCCGTGGTGGAGCTGGCCACCGGCAACCAGCGCATCTTCACCAAGCTTTCCGAGCTGCCCCCCGCCATGCAGACCGACGTGGTCACCGGCATCGGCATCAACAATTCCGCCACCGTCTCCGGCAACGAGATCCTGGGCGGCAACAGCACGGACCGGGCCATGATGGCCTTCCTGCTGGGCGAGAACGCCGTGGCGACCATGAGCAAGGAGGAGGTCGTCTCCTTCAACCCCTTCAACTCCACCAAGAAGATGTCCGACGTGACTGTCACCCGGAACGGCAAAACCGTCACCTACATCAAGGGCGCGCCGGAGCGCATCATCGACCGCTGCGACTACTACATCGACGAGACCGGCGCGGTGCGGCCCCTGGACCACGAGACCCAGTCCGCGCTGCTGACCTACATGGACGCCCAGGCGGGCCGCTCCATGCGCCTGCTGGGCGTGGCGAAGACCGAGGGCGACCCCGACGGCAGCGACCTGACCCTGGTGTGCGTGCTGTCCATCCGCGACAACGTGCGCAAGGAGGTCATCCCCGCCATCAAGGAGGTCCAGGACGCGGGCATCCAGGTGGTCATGGTGACCGGCGACCGCAAGGAGACCGCCGTGGCCATCGCCCGGGAGGCCGGGCTGCTGCGCGAGCCCTCCGACGTGGCCATGACCTCCGCCGAGATGGCCAACAAGAGCGACGACGAGCTGAAGACCATACTGCCCAACCTGCGGGTGGTGGCCCGGGCCCTGCCCACCGACAAGAGCCGCCTGGTGCGCTGCGCCCAGGAGCTGAACCTGGTGGTGGGCATGACCGGCGACGGCGTGAACGACTCGCCGGCGCTGAAGAAGGCCGACGTGGGCTTCGCCATGGGCTCCGGCACCGAGGTGGCCAAGGAGGCCGGCGACATCACGATACTGGACGACAACTTCACCTCCATCGACAAGGCCATACTCTACGGCCGCACGATGTTCAAGAGCATCCGCAAGTTCCTGATCTTCCAGCTGACCGTCAACGTGGCCGCGGTGCTGACCTGCTTCCTGGCCCCGTTCTTCGGCGAGAACCAGATTTTGACGGTTGTCCAGCTGCTGCTGATCAACCTGGCCATGGACACCCTGGCCGCCATCGCCTTCGGCTCCGAGCCGGCGCTGAAGGAATACATGAAGGAAAAGCCCATCCCCAGGGACGCCTCCATCGTGTCCAAGGGCATGCTGATCGAGGTCATCATCTCGGCGCTGTACATCACCGCCGCCTGCCTGGCCATTCGCTTCGTGCCCGCCATCCAGAACCTGATCGGCGTGAGCGCCACGACCTATCCCGGCGTGGACCCGCTGAGCATCGTGCTGAACTCCGCGGTGTTCGCCACCTTCATGATGGCCATCACCTTCAACGGCTTCAACGCCCGCACCGAGCACACCAATGTGTTTGAGAACATCGGTCGCAACCGCAACTTCCTGATCGTCATGGGTGTGATCTTCCTGGCCCAGTTCATATTCGTCACCGTGGGCGGCCAGGTGCTGAGCGTGCACGCCCTGACGGCCACCACCTGGCTGGTATGCGCGGTGATCGCCTTCCTGGTGATCCCCATCGACGTGATCCGCAAGGTGATCATGAACAAGAAATAAAAACCAAAGGAGGAAACACCATGGCAGTCAACCTGACCAAGGGCCAGAAAGTGAGCCTGACCAAGGACAACCCCAGCCTGCGGAAGATCACCGTGGGCCTGGGCTGGGACGTGAACCGCTATGACGGCGGCTATGACTTCGACCTGGACGCCTCGGCCTTCCTGCTGGGGGAGGGCGGCAAGGTGCCCGGCGACGCCGACTTCATATTCTACGGCAACGCCAGCCACGCCTCCGGCGGCGTGACCTACGGCGGCGACAACCGCACCGGCGCGGGGGAGGGCGACGACGAGCAGATCTTCGTGGACCTGACCCTGATCCCGGCGAACATCGAGAAGGTGGACTTCACCGTCACCATCTACGACGCCGACGTGCGCCGCCAGAACTTCGGCCAGGTGAACAACGCCTATGTGCGCATCGTGGACGACGCCACCGGCAAGGAGCTGGTGCGCTACGACCTGGAGGAGGACTTCTCCATCGAGACGGCCCTGGTGGGGGGCGAGATCTACCGCAAGGGCGGCGAATGGCGCTCCAACGCCATCGGCAGCGGCTACCAGGGCGGCCTGGAGGCGCTCTGCCGCAGCTACGGCGTGAACGTGTGACACTTCGACCATCGACCCGGGGAGGTGGATAACATGTCTGTCAACCTGAAAAAGGGCGAGAAGATCAGCCTGGTCAAGCCCGGCAGTGGCCTCAAAAGGGTCCGCGTGGGCCTGGGCTGGGACGAGGCGCCCCAGAAGCGCGGCCTGTTCGCGCCGAAGCCGAAGGACATCGACTGCGACGCTTCGGTGATCCTCTGCGGCGAGGACGGCAGGATCATCAGCCGGGACGTGAACCAGTGCTGCGTGTACTTCGGCAACCTGCGCCATTCCAGCGGGGCCATCGTGCACGCCGGCGACAACCTCACCGGCGGCGGCGAGGGCGACGACGAGCAGATCACCGTGGACCTGTCCCTGATCCCGCCGCAGATCGCCCGGCTGGTGTTCGTGGTGAACATCTACGACGCGGGCGTGCGCCGGCAGCACTTCGGCATGATCCGCAACGCCTTCATCCGCCTGGTGGACCTGGGCGCGAACGCCGAGATCTGCCGCTTCAACCTCACCGAGGATTACACCGGCATGACCGGCCTGGTGGTGGGCGAGATCTATCGCAGGGGCGGGGAATGGAAATTCAACGCCGTCGGACAGGGCGTGGCCGAGGCCAGCCGGCTGTCCAGCCTGATCGACCTGTACCGCTGAGAACCGCAACGCAAAGGAGGAGCAACCATGGCAATCAATCTTTCCAAAGGCCAAAAGGTCAGCCTGAACAAGGGCGTCAAGCTGGCGCTCGTGGGCCTGGGCTGGGACACCAACCGCTATAGCGGCGGCTATGACTTCGACCTGGACGCCTCGGCCTTCCTGCTGGGCGCCAACGGCAAGGTGCGCAAGGACGAGGATTTCGTGTTCTACGGCAACCTGCAGGACCCCAGCGGGGCCGTGACCCACACCGGCGACAGCCTCTCCGGCGGCTCCGGCGGCGACGACGAGACGCTGTTCATCGACTTCACCAAGGTGCCCGCCGACGTGGAGAAGATCGCCATCACCGTGACCATCTACGAGGCCCAGGAGCGCCGCCAGAACTTCGGCCAGGTCTCCAACGCCTACGTGCGCGTCGCCCGGCGCGCCGGCGAGCAGGACACCGTGGGCATCGAGGAGCTGCGCTACGACCTCGGCGAGGATTTCTCCATCGAAACCGCGCTGGTGGTCTGCGAGATCTACCGCAGCGGCGGCGACTGGCGCTTCAACGCCGTCGGCGCCGGCTACCAGGGCGGCCTCTACGCCCTGTGCAAGAACTACGGCGTGAACGTCTGACCAAGAGAAGACCACGGGGACAGGGCGACCTGTCCCCGTTATTCAAAAGGAGTAACTATGACCAACAACCGCCCAAAGCTGAAAATCACCTTCAACGCCCCGGCGATCCTCACCTTCGCGCTGGCCTGCGTGGTGGTGCAGGTGCTGAATGTGCTGACCCACGGGGAGAGCAACCGGGTGCTGTTCAGCACCTACCGGTCAAGCCTTTTCAACCCGCTGACCTGGCTGAGGTGCGTGACCCACGTGCTGGGGCCCGCGGACTGGGGCCACCTGCTCAACAACATGATGCTGCTGCTGGTGCTGGGCCCGATGCTGGAGGAGAAGTACGGCACGAAGAACGTCGTCTTCGTCATGCTGGCCACGGCCATATCCACCGCCGTGGTGAACATGGTCTTCTTCCCGAACGTGGCGCTGCTGGGGGCCAGTGGCATCGTGTTCGCCATGGTGCTGCTCTCGTCCATCACCAGCACCGACGGCCACACCATACCGCTGACGTTCATACTGGTGGCCGTGCTCTACATCGGCCAGCAGGTCTACGAGGGCCTCTTCGTCGCCGACAACATCTCCCAGATGGGCCACATCGTGGGCGGCCTGGTGGGCACGGTGCTGGGCTTTGTCATGAGCCGCGGGCAGATGTCCCGCTATCAGAGGTAGCGCCATGCCGGAACGAACGACATTGAACCGCCTGGACGACTTCGCGCTGCCCCTGTCCCGACGACCGGTCCCCGGCGCGTATATGGCCCGGATCTGCGGCTGGTCAGCACCGGTGGAGGAGGGGGCCTGGCGCTTTCACGAGATGGCCCGCCAGTGGGGCGTCATCATCGAGGACCGCATTCCCAACCCCGACGAGGGCCAGGTGGGCTACATGGCCCAGGTGCTGGGCACGGACTTCCAGCCCACCGCCGCCTTCGCCGAGGCCGCCCTCGTCCGCTGGATGCCCCGCATGTCCGACGCCAACCGCCGCGCCTTCGGCGAGGCGCTGGCGCGGCAGTACGACGCGCTGCGGCGCAGGGGCAAGCCGGACGGGGTGCTCAAGAACCTGTACACCAAGCTGATGTGCTGGCTGTACTACCGCTTCGAGCGCCTGATGCCGCTGCTGGGAAGGGACGACGCGCCCAAGCTGCTGTATTTCGGCGAGGCCGTCACCGCCTACGAGCTGACGATGCTGGCCATGCTGCGGGACATGGGCGTGGACGCGCTGCTGGTGCTGACCGGCGGCGACGGGGCCTATCTGCGCGTGGACCCCGAATCGCAGTGGAGCCAGCTTTACGTTGAGGCGGGGATGGGCTCCTTCCCGGAGGGGCTGTCGCTGAAGCAGCTGCGACAGGCGCACCGGACGGCCCCCTCCCAGGCGGCCAGTCGCCCGCAACCGTCCGGGCCCGCGCCGAAGCGGCCTTCGGGCGGCGCTCCGACACCGATCCGGCAGGGGACCGGCGCGCGCGACAATACGCCGCCGACCCCGCCGCCCCGGCATGGAGCAGGGGATCGCGGCGACGTCCCGCCGGCCGCTCCGCCCCGCACCGCGCCCGTCCGGGCCGAGAACTACTTCAAGGCCCCCGCTTACGATCTCTGCACCAACGCCTGGATGACCGAGCCGGACTACAACCAGCTGCTGACGCCGCCGCCCTCCCGGGGCGACGACCCGAAGCTGTTGTACAACGGCTTCATCCGCCTGCGGGGCGTGCGGGATCGGCTGGACTACCTGAACGACCTGCACCGACTGTACCGGCAGCTGGTCGACGGTGGCCGGACGGTGGTGGCGGTGGACGGCCCCCTGCCCAAGGCCGAGCCGGAGGCATTGAACGCCGTGCGCCGGCGCAGCCGCTACGCCTCCACCGAGGAGATGATCGTGGACCTGGCGGGCAACCTGCCCGCGGACGCCCCCGAGGCGCTCCAGCGGCTGATGCAGCGGGCCTTTGCCCAGGTCGTGCGCCTTGCCGCGAAGGAAGCGCCGAACCCCAATCGGCTGCTGGCGACGGCGGTGGTACTGCTGTGCCGCATCCGCCGGTATCACGCCCAGCTGTTCAAGGGCTGGAGGCCGGAACAGGTGCCGGTGTTCATGCTGATGGGCGGCTGCGCGGACGCCGACGACGCGCTGTACGTGCGCTGGCTGGCCCGCATGCCCGTGGACGTGCTGCTGCCGGCGCCGAACCTGGAAAGGCCCTGCGCCCTTTCGGACGAGATGCTGCTGGAGCTGACCGGCGAGGAATCGCTGGATGTGGCCCGATTCCCCCGGGACGACGCCACCCTGCGCCTGAGCACCATGGCCGCCCACGCCGAGAAGGACCTGGACGCGCTGCTTTACGCCGATTCCGGCCTGTACCGCAACCGCCAGTTCGTCCGGGCCAACGCCGTCACCCTGCGCACCACCTACGACGAGCTGTTCATCCTCTGGGACCAGGAACTGCGCTACCGCCCGGGCTTCAGCGCCGACGGGGACGGGGTGACCATGCCGGTGCTGTTCGCCAAGGTCTCCGGCGTGGAGGGGGGCCGGCTGCCAGCCTACTGGCAGAAGGTGCGCCAGCTCGCGGGCGGGGACGCGCTGTTCGTGCGCCAGCTGCCCATGCCCCTGGAGGCGGGCGCTTACCAGGCGCTGGCCCTGAAGGCCCTGAAGAACGGGCGCATCGACCGCCGGGTACTGCGGCAGGACCGCCGCTATCCCTTTGCCCTGCTGCGGGAGGAATTGCAGGACCACCTCTTCGACAAGCTCCAGCTGATGCTGGACCGCCGCCTGATCGAGGGCACCTTCGTCAATGGCACCGAGTACACCGTGCTGGCCACGGCCCTGGGCATGGGGAAGGAGCTGCTGCGCAGGCTCCAGGCCTTCGACTTCACCCGCAAAAACCCGAAGGTGGTCTGCGTGGACGCGGTGGAGGGTGGCGCGACGCTCCAGGACGCGATCCTGCTGACGCTTTTGAACCTCGTCGGCTTCGACGTGGCGCTGTTCGCGCCCACCGGCTACCGCACCGTCGAGCGCTTCCTGGCGGACAACCTGCCGGTGGAGCACCAGATCGGCGAATACATCTACGACCTGACCACCCCCGAGCTGGACGCCATGCCCCAGGCGAAGCCGGCGGGATGGCTGGATCGGCTGTTCAGAAGGGAGAAATAAAGCATGGCCCTGAATTTTGATCGCCCGGCCCAGGAAATGCAGCCGACGCTGACGCTGGAGCCGGTGGAGGTGAAGCCCTACGACGTCATCGAGGACCGGGACAGGACGGTGGCCCAGCTGGTGGACTCCGAGGAGATCGACCGGCTGACCAGCCAGATCGACATCAATGACATGACCACCATCGTCACCTTCGGCGCCCGGACCGTGGAGGAGATCTCCAAGGCGTCGGACGTGGTGCTGCGCAGCATGAACATGGGCCAGATGGACCAGTCCAGCCAGATGCTGGAATCGCTGGCGAAGATCATGTCCAGGTTCGACATCGACGAATTCAAGGACAGCCCCAAGCTGTTCGGCCGGCTGCTGGGCAACGTGCGCGGCCAGTTGGAGCGGATACTGACCAAGTACAACACCATGGGCGACGAGGTGGACAAGATCTACGTGCAGCTGAAGGGCTACGAGGCGGAGATCAAGCGCTCGAACCAGAAGCTGGAGCAGATGTTCCAGTCCAACGTGCAGTATTTCCACGAGCTGGAGAAGTACATCGTGGCCGGGGACCAGGGCTGCAAGGAGATCGAGGCCTACATGGCCCAGCGCCAGCAGGACCTGGAGCGCACCGGCGACCAGTCCATCTCCTTCGAGCTGCAGACCCTGGAGCAGGCCAAGACCATGCTGGAGCAGCGCACGCTGGACCTGCGCACCGCCGAGGCGGTGGCCCTGCAGTCGATACCGATGCTCAAGGCCATGCAGTACAACAACATGAACCTGGTGCGCAAGATCAACTCGGCCTTCATCATCACGCTGCCCGTGTTCAAGCAGGCCCTGGCCCAGGCCATACTGCTCAAGCGCCAGAAGCTGCAATCCGACGCCATGTCGGTGCTGGACCAGCGCACCAACGAGATGCTGCTGAAGAACGCCCGCAACACCGTGGCCCAGACCAAGGCCACCGCCAGGCTGGCCGGCGCACCGTCGATCCAGGCCGACACCCTGCAAAAGACCTGGCAGACCATCGTCGGCGGCATCGAGGAGACCCAGAAGCTCCAGGCCTCCGCCCGTGACCAGCGCAAGCAGGACCAGGTGAAGCTGGAGAACATCCGCCGGGATTTCATGCAGAAGTACAACGCGCACCGCTGACCGTCATAAGGAGGTTATCATCATGGCCGTCGAACTGAAGAAGGGACAAAAGGTCAACCTGAAGAAGAAGGTGCCCATCGGGGAGATTCTGATCAACCTGAACTGGGACCAGCCGAAGAAGCGCTTCCTGTTCGCCCCCAAGCCCATCGACCTGGACCTGGGCTGCCTGTACGAGCTGAAGAACGGCCGCAAGGGCACCGTGCAGGCCCTGGGCAACGCCTTTGGCCACCTGAACGCCGAGCCCTGGATCGCCCTGGACGGCGACGACCGCACCGGCGCGTCCGCGGCGGGCGAGAACCTGCGCATCAACGGCGCGAAGATCCCCGACATCAAGCGGGTGTTGGTGTACACCTTCATCTACGAGGGCGCGGCCAACTGGCAGACCGCCAACGGCGTGGTCACGCTGCGCTACCCCGGCAACGAGGACATCATCGTGCGCATGGACGAGTACAACAATGCCCGCCGCATGTGCGCCATCGCCCTGCTGGAAAACGACGGCGGCGACGGCTTCATCGTGGAAAAGCAGGTGGCCTTCTTCGACGGCCACGCCCAGATGGACAAGGCCTACGGCTGGGGCATGCGCTGGGTGCCGGGGAGGAAGTAACGGGTTAAATCGGAGGTCTATTATCCAATGCGATCATTTATGTATACCGTCAAGGCCCCGGTGGGCATGCACGCCCGCCACGCCGGGCTGCTGGTGCAGGAGGCGAAGAAGTACGCCTCCAGGGTGACCCTGTCCCTGGGCGAGCGCGACGCCGACGCCAAGCGCATCCTCGGCCTGATGGGGCTGGGGGTGAAGCAGGGCGACGTGGTCAAGCTGACCGTCGAGGGCGAGGACGAGGATACCGCCGCCCTGAAACTGAAGGCGTTTTTGTGGGAGAATTTTTAAGAATAGGCAAATGCTGAAACCGCCCCCGCTGACCACACTACAGGAGGAATCATCCCATGAAGCCCATTTTAAAGACCGTTTTGCTGCTGGCCATGGCGTTGCTGCTTGCGTTGGCGGCGCTTTCCGCGTCTGCGCAGAGCGCCGTGAACCCGTCCGACGGCGCATCGGATTGGGCGCCGGACGCCGCTGCGGTCGATCATACCGAGTCGCCCGCTCCCGCGCAAGCGCTCACGGTGGAGGCACTGACGGAGGGATATTTCAACGTGCTCTCCAGGCTTGAATCCGGCACGGCGGGCGCTTCCCTCAAGACCGCCATCGCGGCCAGCGAGGTGTGTGCCTTTGCGCAGGCGCATGCGCTGTACGATCCTGACGTCGAATCCCTGCGCGCCAACATGCGCGCCGCCTTCGAGGCCATGCGCGCGGAGGACCGGGCGGCATTTTGGCAGGGCTTCGACGCGGTGCGTGCGCTGCTGGACGACTGCCTCGAGGACTGGGAGACCGTGCGGCCCCAGTTCGAGGACGCGGGCGTCGCCGCGGCGATGGACGGGATCATGGCCGACCCTCTGAACCGCCTGGCGTGGGAGAACCTGCGGGATCATACCCTGACCATGGGGAACGATGCCGATGCGGGATAATCGGCGTCCCTCTGGAGTCAGCGGGGACGGTTTCAAAAGACTCCTGTTTGTATCTATTGGAGGAGTCAGTCAAAACCGTCCCCGCTGACTTGTGGTCAGTCCGTCGTTCTGCTTTCGCGGCAGCTTTACGATATCGACGTCGCGGTTCAACAGCTCAGAAAGCGTTTCCCGGAAACCGCAAATATGCAGAAGGGAAGTGGGATTCTCGGAGAACTCAACGAGAAAATCGACGTCGCTGCTTTCATCCGCTGTCCCGTTGGCATAGGAGCCGAATAATTCGACGGACTTGACTGGATACTGCATCGCGGCGGTTTGTACAGCCTGTTGTATCATTTCAAGGGTCGGCATTGCGAAAACTCCTTTCACCTTTTTATTGACTGATATTGCGTCAACATCCCTGGATTGCGGCACTGGGCAGGTCGAACTCACCGTTGCAAAGGAAACAAGCCCAATATCATTATACCACTTACCATCGGCAATCGCAAGCATGACAAAACCCGCCTTTCGGCGGGTTTTGCGCATCCGTCAGAAGCTCTCCAGCAGGTCGATGGCGTCCTTGGCGTAGGCCTCCAGCATGGCCTTGGTCTTCGCTGGGTCGTCGGAGACGGCGTTGATGTACAGCTTGATCTTCGGCTCGGTGCCGGAGGGGCGCACGCAGACCCACGCGCCGTTCTCCAGCTCGAAGTACAGCACGTTGCTCTTGGGCAGGGTCAGGATGTCGGTGTCGCCGTCGGCGGTGACGCGCAGGCTGGACTGGTAGTCCCGCATGGCCACGACCTTTTCGCCGGCGAAGGCCCTGGGCGGGTTGAGGCGCAGGGAGGCCATGACGGTCTGCATCTTCTCCAGGCCGTCCTTGCCGGGCAGCACGAAGCTGGTCACCTTGTCGCCGTAGTAGCCGTATTCCTCGTAGAGCATGTCGATGGCGTCCACCAGGGTCTTGTTGTACATCTTCTTGTACCAGCTGGCGGCCTCGGCGATCAGCAGGCAGGCGTTGACGCCGTCCTTGTCGCGCACGTCGGTGCCGGACAGGAAGCCGAAGCTCTCCTCGAAGCCGAACATGAAGGTGTGGTCGCCGGTGTCCTCGAACAGCTGGATCTGCTCGGCGATGTACTTGAAGCCGGTCAGGACCTCGATCATCTCCACGCCGAAGCTGTCGCAGATGGCCTTGGCCATGTTGGTGGACACGATGGTGGTGACGGCGGCGGCGTTGTCGGGCAGCTCGCCCCGCTCCTCCTTCTGGGAGAGTATGTAGTGCAGCAGTATGCAGCCGATCTGGTTGCCGTTGAGCAGCTTGGGGCCGTCCTTGGTCATGCAGGCGATGCCCACGCGGTCGCAGTCGGGGTCGGTGCCCACGCACAGGTCGGCGCCCAGCTCCTGCTGCATCTTCAGGGCCAGCTCAAAGGCGCGGGGGTCTTCGGGGTTGGGCACGGGCACGGTGGGGAAGTTGCCGTCGGGCAGCTCCTGCTCCTTGACCACGTACACGTTCTTCATGCCGATCTCCTCGAGCATGCGGCGCACCGGGATGTTGCCGGAGCCGTGCAGCGGGGTGTAGACGATCTTCAGCTTCTTGCCCATCTCCCGGGTCAGCTCGGGGTTCACCGCCAGCTTCTTGATGGCGGCGATGTAGGCGTCGTCCACGTCCTTGCCGATGTAGGTCAGCAGGCCCTTGTCCAGCGCCTCCTGCTCGTCCATGGGCAGGGATTCGGCATAGGTGGTGTCGGGCAGGCGCTCGGTGATGCCCTTGACGGACTCCGGCGGCATCTGGGCGCCGTCGGTCCAGTAGACCTTGTAGCCGTTGTACTGGGCGGGGTTGTGGCTGGCGGTGATGACGATGCCGGCGATGCACTTCAGATGCCGCACCGTGAACGACAGCACCGGCACGGGCCGCAGCGATTCATACAGGAACACCTTCACGCCCGCGGCGCACAGCACCAGCGCCGCCTCCCTGGCGAACTCGGTGCTCTTGCGGCGGGAATCGTAGGCGATGGCCACGCCCTTCTGCGCGCCGTCGGGGGTGGTGAGGATGTACTTGGCCAGCGCCCGGGTCACCCGGCGCACGTTGTACTTGTTCAGCCGGTTCGTGCCGGCGCCCAGCACGCCGCGCATGCCGGCGGTGCCGAATTCCAGCTCGCGGTAAAAGCGGTCCTCGATCTCCTTGGGGTCGTCGCTGATCGCGATCAGGTCCTGCACCGTCTCCGCGTCGTCGGCAAAGTCCTTTAACCATTGCTGATAGAGCTTGGTGGGTTCCATGGGGCATTACCTCCTTTATTTATGCTTCCTTCTTCGCCAGGTATTCGTTCAGGCGGGTGACCAGCTCGTCGGCGTCGGTGCCGTGGGCGGCGCAGCCCATTTCAAGGGTCTCCATCATCGAGAAGGGGCAGCCCATACAGTGCATGCCGTATTCCATCATGATCGGCGCGGTGGTGCGGTCGATGTCCAGCACCTCGCCGATGCTCATCTGCTTCGTGATCGTAGCCATAATGCTTTCCTCCATATCTGTTGGAATTGTGGGCGGAGTATTTTTCCTTCCTAACTTACAGTGTACATCAAAACGGATGAAAATGCAAGGGAAAACCGGCATTTGAAGAAAACAGGAATAAAGTGTCCGCGGAGTCGCCGGAATGACTTGACAATTTATGTCAAATGTGTTACGGTTAATGCGTGGTTGCGGCGCGTAACCGGGTCGATGCGACGCGCGCGTCGAAAGGGGCTCCTGCCAGCCACAGATTTGCCTGATTTTGGAGGGAAACGATATGAAGAGATTACGTTTCACGGCTTGGCTCCTCGTCCTGGCGCTGCTGGCGCTGGCCTGCCCGGCACTGGGCGAAGCGCCGGACATCGAGCTGGCGGGCGAAGCGGCGGAAGCGCTGCCGGTGGAGCTCGAGGCGGAGGACATCCCCGAGCTTGAGGCGCCAGACGGGCTGGACGTCGAATTGCCCGGGCTGGACCTGTCAGGCGACCTTTCCCAGAACCTGGACATCGCGCCGGCGGACGACGCCAACGGCGATGTACCCGCAACCTTCGAGCCCCTGCACAGCGCCGGGGACGCGATGGACAACGACAGGCTGTTCGCCGGCTATGTCGACCTGCTCTTCGGCAGAAAGCCCGAGGGGGACCTGCGCCCCAACGGCTTTATCGGCGACACCCTCACCGGCGTCACGAAGAAGGTCTACGATTACCTGGTGAAGCAGATCAAGAAGGTGGCTGCGGGAACGATCAGCAGCACCATCTTCGAAATACCCACCAGCGTTGCGACTTTCCGCGACTGGAACGAGATCGGGGATAACTTTGGCACGCTGCATCATGCGCTGCTCACGGATCTGCCCTACCACATGTTCTGGTATGACAAGACCCAGGGCATCTGGTCCGATACCTATGGCAATAACGGAATCTGCATCATGTTCTGCGTGGCGGACGCCTATGCCGACTGGAACGGCCAGGTGGTCAGTGGCAGCTGCTTCACTACCAACAGCACAAAGATCAAGTCCGCCCAGGTCGCCGTCACCAACGCGAAGAAGGTGGTCAAAAAGTATGCCGGCGTCACGGATTACAAGAAGCTGTGCGGCTACAGGGATTACATCTGCAAAGCGGTCGATTACAACGACGACGCCGCTTCCCAGATGGGCAGCTACGACAAGAACGCCTGGCAGCTGATCTGGGCCCTGGACGGAGATCCCAGCACCAATGTCGTCTGTGAGGGCTATTCCAAGGCCTTCCAGTACCTGTGCGACCTGACCACGTTCAACGGCGACGTCCAGAGCCATATCATTGGCGGATACGAGTATGACCAGAGCGGCAGAGGTCCCCACATGTGGAACATCGTCACCATGGACGACGGCAAGAACTACCATGTGGACATCACCTTCGTCGACGGCGGCTATACCGAGGCCTTCCTTTGCGGCGCGGATCGGACGGAATATGCGGACACGTACCTGGTCAGGAACGAGCTCTATTACCAGATCGACGCAGAGGACATCAGCGTGTACCCCGCAAAGACGCTGAAGCTGTCCACCCGCGATTATGAACCCGGCGGTGCGGTGCTGCCCAAGAGCGTCAAGCTGAAGAAGGGCAAGACCACGCTGAAGAAGGGGCAGAAGCTCAGCCTGAAGCGGGGCAAGTCTCTGACGCTGAAGGCCGTGGTGTCCCCCACCAAGGCCAGGACCAAGCTGACCTGGACCAGCAGCTATAAATACGTCACGGTGAAGGACGGCAAGGTGACGGTGAGCAAGAAGGCCAAGGTCGGCACCAGGGTCAGGATCACCGTCAAGACCGCCAACAAGAAGAGCACCTATATTTATATCGTTGTGAAGTAAACAGCTTCAGGACCAGCGATTCGATCAGGCGGTCCGGCGCGATTTGCGCCGGACCGCAGGCAATGAAAGGAGAGGCGGCGTATGCAACGAGGAACGATGCACGCGTGGGCGCTGCTGATGTGCGTCGTGCTGCTTGCGGCAAGCGCGGGGGCTTTTTCGGAGGACCTGACGGTGGAGTCGGTGAGCGGTGAGGAATGGCAGGCGCCGGAAGCCGGCGCGCTGTCGCTGGACGCGGACGGCCTGGAGCCTGACGGGCTCGACATTGAATTGCCGGACCTGGAGCCAGGCGACGGCCTGCCGGGCGAACCGGACGGCGCGGCGGAGGGCGACGGGGCGGCCAACGGCATCGCGCCCCGTGTCGAACAGAGTCCATTCTCAGGGGACGCCGTCGACAACGACAGGCTGTTTGCCGGCTATGTCGACCTCCTCTTTGGAGAGCGGCCCCAGGGCGACCTGCGCCCCAACGGCTTTGTCGGCGATACCCTCACGGGTATGACGAAGAAGCTCTATGATTTACTGTTGAAGCAGATCAAGAAGGTGAGTGCCGGGTCGGAAAGCAGAGCCGTATTCTGGATTCCCACCAGCATTGCGGATTACAGGGATTGGGACGAATTTGATAGCAATATGACGAAAGCGGAATACGCGCTGGTCATGGATTATCCCTATGATCTGTTCTGGTATAACAGGTTCGTTGGCGCTTGGCGCGGCTATGATGAGCGTGGCGTGATCTATGTGATGTTTACCGTGTCGTCGGATTATGCCAACTGGAACGGCTATACCTATTCAGGCTACAGCTTCGAGGTCGACAAGACAAAGATACACGCCGCCCAATCCGCCGCCCGGAACGCCAAAAAGGTCGTCAAGAAGTATGCCGGCAAGAACGACTACGACAAGCTGTGCGCCTACAGGGACTACATTTGCAGCCATGTGGATTACAACTACGATGTGAATTTTGGCGACAACTCTCCCGCCTATGTCAATCCATGGCAGGTGATTTGGGCATTTGACAACGATCCAAGCACCAACATCATCTGCGAGGGGTATGCCAAGGCCTTCCAGTACCTTTGCGACCTGTCCCGCTTCAAAGGCAATATTCAAAGCTTCATGGTCGTCGGCGACGCGACGGACAGCGGCGGCAGCGGCACCCACATGTGGAACATCGTCACCATGGACGACGGCAGGAACTACCATGTGGACATCACCTTTGTCGACGGCGGCATGACCGAAGCTTTCCTCTGCGGGGGCAAAGCGACCGGGCGCGCCAACGAATACAGGATCAAGAATGAAGTCGTCTATACATTGGATGAGAAAACGGTCGGCGCATACCCCGCGAAGCGGCTGAAGCTGTCCACCCGGGATTATAAATCCAGCGATGAGGTGCTTCCCAGGAGCGTCGAGCTGAAGAAGGGCAAGACCACCCTGAAGAAGGGGCAGGAGCTCAGCCTGAAGTGGGGCAAGTCACTGACGCTGAAGGCCGTGGTGTCCCCAAGCAAGGCCAGGACCAGGCTGACCTGGACCAGCAGCTATACATACGTCACGGTGAAGGACGGCAAGGTGACAGTGAACAAAAAGGCCAAGGTCGGTACCAGGGCCAGGATCACCGTCAAGACCGCCAACAAGAAGAGCACGTACATCTATATCGTGGTGAAGTAAAGGAAGCAAGCCATGCCCCTTCGCCCCGCGCGGCCATACTGCGCGGGGCGAAGGACGTTTTGGCATTTGGGAATATCGGCAAATTCTGATTTGTCGTGCCCCGACAAATCAGAATTTATCGATCACCATCGCCACATACCCTCCATACATCCCCAGCAGCGCGATACCCTGCCAGCGGTGGAAGCGACCTGTCCACAGCGGCGGGGCGACGGCGAGGGTGCACAGCGCCAGGCAGAAGGGAAGGTCCAGCGCCAGGGTCTGGCGGGGGAGGGGGAGCTGCCCGCCGCACTGTAGGGCGCACAGCGGCAGTATCAGCGTCAGGTCGATGATGTTCGCGCCGACGATGTTGCCCACGGACAGGCTGCCCTCGCCCCGGGAAAGGGCGGTCAGCGCGGTGACCAGCTCCGGCAGCGACGTGCCCACCGCCACCAGCGTCGCGCCGATCACGCCGTCGGGCACGCCGCACAGCCGCGCAAGAGCTGCCCCGTAGTCGCACAGCAGCCGCGCCCCCGCGGCGATGGCCGCCCCGCCGCAGAGAAAGCGCAGCGCGCACCCCGCCAGCAGGGCGGGGGAGGGGCGGGGATGGCTTTCGGCCTGGCCCAGGGCGTGCCTGCGCCCGTCGACGGCGCTCTGCCAGAGAAAGCCCACGCAAAGCCCCAGCGGCGCAAGCGCCCAGGGGACTGCGATCGTCCCGCCGGAGCAGAGCAGGTCCAGCAGCGCCGCCGCGCCGGCCATCGTCAGCAGCCGTCCGGCCTGCCGCCGATCCTCCAGCGGGGCGGGGGCGCAACTCAGGCTGATGCCCAGGATCAGCCCCAGGTTCGCCGTCACCGATCCCACGGCGTTCCCCGCCGCGATGCCCGCCGAGCCCCTTGCCGCGGCCAGCAGCGACACCGCCAGCTCCGGCAGCGTGGTGGCCAGGCTGACCACGGTGGCCCCCACCAGGAACGTGGGCACCCCCAGCGCCCGGGCCAGCCACACCGCGGCGTCCACAAACAGGTCGCCCCCCTTCACGGTCAGGACGAGGCCGATGAGGAGCATGAGGATGGCAGCGGACATAGTGAACCTCCCTTCGGAATACTGATTTGTCGCGAATCGACAAATCAGAATATGCCCCTCCCCATCTCCTTATCCCCCGGATAGACTTTGTTATAAAACGCATCGGTACAAAAATTAACGGAACAAATAAGAGGAAAAAAGGGGGCTATGTCGAAAAATCTGAATTTGGGATTCGATGATATTTTATATTCTGTCGGTCGGCGGAACGGCGCGTTCGGGCCCTTCGGGGCTTCGAAGCAGTGCGGGGGAGGCGTCCCGCGCGTGGCGCGTTCCGGCGTTCGACACAACGATGGAGGGAATGAAAATGAAAGTGGAACAGAATCTGCCCGTCGTTCGCGAGCGCAAGCTGGCGATTCTGAAGGGTGACCCGGAGCTCTGCGCCCAGCAGAAGAAGGCCGGGAAGCTGCTGGCCCGGGAGCGCATCGCACTGCTGCTGGACGCCGCGAGCTTCGTGGAGCTGGATGTGCTGAACGCGGACGCCGGCGTCGTGACGGGCTACGGCCTGATCGACGGCAATCCCGCCTACGTCTACGCCCAGGATTTCACCGTCAAGGGCGGCTCCGTGGGCATGGCCCACGCCCGCAAGGTGCTGAAGGTGATGGAGCTGGCCGGAAAGACCGGCGCGCCCCTGTTTGCGCTGCTGGATACCGCCGGCGCGCGCCTGGATGAGGGCATCGACGCGATGAACGCCTACGCGCTGATGGCCGGCAAGGCCAGCGAGCTGTCCGGCGTCGTGCCGCAGGTCGCGGTGGTGCTGGGCCAGTGCGGCGGCATCGCCTCCGCCATCGCCGGCATGAGCGACGTCACCGTGATGAGCAAGAACGGCGCGCTGTTCGTGAACGGCCCCCAGGTGGTTTCCGCCGTGTCCGGCAAGGATGTGGACATGGAAGCCCTGGCCCACGCCCAGGCGTCCATGCGCTCCGGCGTGGCGCAGCTGACCGCCGATACCGACGAGGAAGCCATCGCCCTGGCCCGCAAGCTGGCCGGGTTCCTGCCCGCCAACAACATGGACGAGGTCTTCGGCGACACCCCCGACGACGTCAACCGCGAGCTGGGCGACCTGAACGCCATCGACAGCGTCTCGGACGTGCGGGACGTCATCCGCCGCGTGGCCGATATGAACGACATCATTGAGCTCAGCGAGGGCTTCGCCCCCTCGATGGTCACCGCCATCGGCAAGATCGGCGGCAGCACCGTGGGCTTTATCGCCAACCAGCCGAGCAAGGACGAGGGCCGCATCACCGTGTACGGCGCGAAGAAGGCTTCCCGCTTCGCCGCGTTCTGCGACTGCTTCTCCATCCCGGTGGTCTCTATCGTGGATTCCATGGGCATGAAGGTCTCCACCGCGCCCCAGGGCGAGCTGGCCCGCGCCGGCGCGCAGCTGATGTACGCGCTGACCGAGTCCACCAACGCCCGCATCGCCCTGATCACCGGCAACGCCGTGGGCATGGCCTACGCCGCCATGGCCTCCCGCGCCGCCAGCGACATGGTTTATGCCTGGCCGGGCGCCGTGATCAGCGCCGTGACGCCGAAAATCGCCGTGCAGCTGAGCTGCGCAGACGAGCTAAAGGTCGCCGCCGATCCCTTCGCCAGGCGCGCGGAGCTTGAGGCCCAGTACATGACGGACGTGGCCGACGGCGTCAACGCCGCCAAGGCCGGCTATGTGGACGACGTGATCGAGCCCGCCCAGACCCGCCAGATCCTGGCGTCCGCGCTGGAGATGCTCTCCGGCAAGCGCGAGGCCCAGCCCGCCAAGAAGCACGGCAACATGCCGCTGTAAGGAGGCGTCGAGATGAATGTGATTTTGTACGGCCTTACGGTCGCCATCATTGGCATCTCGGTCGTGTTCATCGGCCTGGTGATCCTGATCGTGTGCATCACGCTGCTGAGCAAGCTGATCCGCACGATCACCGATCGTGGCGCTGCGAAGGAAACCGCCAGGAAGGCTGCCCAGGAAGTCCCGGCGGGGGCCGTGCCCGCGCCCGCGCCGGTCGTGACCCCGGAGCCGGTGGTGGAGGATGTGACGGACGACACCGAGCTGATCGCTGTGATCTCCGCCGCCATCGCCGCCTTCACCGACTCCAACAAACAGCTGGTGGTGCGACGGGTGCGCCGGGTGTCCGGGTGGAACAAGGCTTCCCGCGCAGAGCAGGTGTACCGGTTTTGATTTTTAGGGATTAGGGATTAGGGATTAGGGATTGGGTTTGATCCGCTCTGATGCCTGTTCTTCATTCCTCATATATAAGAACTTATATAATTAGGAGGAAACTACAATGCGCAAGTTTGCGATTACTGTCAACGGTCAGTCCTACGAAGTGGAAGTTGAAGAGATCGGCGGCGCGCCGGTGTTCGCCGCCGCGCCCGCCGCCGCGCCCGTCGCGGCCCCCGCCCCCGTGGCCGCCCCGGCCCCCAAGGCCGCGCCCGCCGCTGCGCCCAAGGCCGCTGCCGCCGCGCCCGCCGGCGCCGAGGCCATCAAGGCGCCCATGCCCGGCAACATCAACGCCGTGAACGTGTCCAATGGACAGAGCGTCAAGAAGGGCGACGTGCTGGTCATCCTCGAGGCCATGAAGATGGAGAACGAGATCATGGCACCCAGAGACGGCGTCGTGGCCTCCGTGAACGTGACCAAGGGCGCCACCGTCAACACCGGCGACGTACTGCTTTCGCTGAACTGATCATATCGGTTTTCTGAAAGCGGTAAGGAGGGTTTGACGAATGTCCAAATTGAAAAAGGTAAGCCCCAAGCGTGCCTTTGCGTGCCTGCTGGTGCTGTTCGCCCTGCTGACCGTGTTCACGGCCCTGGCGGAGAGAGCCGCCGAGCCTGAAGTGGCCGAGCCGGTGGAGACGGTGGCCGAGGAGACCGCAGCGAACGCCGGGGACAACGCTGATCCCGATATCAATGTTATGCAGGGCCTGGGCAAGATCGTCCAGTCCACCGGTATCGCCAAGAGCTTTACCGAAAATGGCTTCGAGTGGCGCAACTACGCCATGATCGCCGTGGCCTGCTTCCTGCTGTACCTGGCGATTGTGAAGCAGTTTGAGCCGCTGCTGCTGCTGCCGATCTCCTTCGGCATGCTGCTGGCCAACCTGCCCGCCGCGGGCATGATGAGCCACCCGACCTTCACCTTCTTCGCCAGCCAGTCCGAGGCCCTCGCGGGGGCCCAGGCGCTGGGCAAGGACGTCACCGACGTGATGATGCGCCTGAACCCCGCCACCGGCGAGATGGGCTACGCGCTGCAAACCGCCAACGGCGGCCTGCTGTACTACCTGTACCAGGGTGTCAAGCTGGGCATCTACCCGCCGCTGATCTTCATGGGCGTGGGCGCGATGACCGACTTTGGCCCGCTGATTGCCAACCCGAAGAGCCTGCTGCTGGGCGCTGCCGCGCAGCTTGGCATTTTCCTGACCTTTCTGGGCGCGAAGCTGCTGGGCTTCACCGCCAAGCAGGCCGGCGCCATCGGCATCATCGGCGGCGCGGACGGCCCGACGGCCATCTTCGTCACCACCAAGCTCGCCCCCGAGCTTCTGGGCGCCATCGCCGTGGCGGCCTACAGCTACATGGCCCTGGTGCCCGTCATCCAGCCGCCCATCATGCGGGCGCTGACGACGAAAAAGGAGCGCACCATCCGCATGGGCCAGCTGCGCCAGGTCTCCAAGACCGAGCTGATCATTTTCCCGATCATGGTCACGATCATCGTCTCGCTGCTGCTGCCCGACGCGGCCACGCTGGTGGGCATGCTGATGCTGGGCAACCTGATGCGCGTCTGCGGCGTCGTGGAGCGCATCAACAAGACCGCCCAGAACGAGCTGTGCAACATCGTTACCATCTTCCTGGGCCTGACGGTCGGCGCGACCACCCAGGGCTCCACGTTCCTCACGCTGGACACCATCAAGATCGTTGTCCTCGGCGTCATCGCCTTCGGCTTTGGCACCGCAGGCGGCGTGCTGCTGGCCAAGCTGATGAACATCCTCTCCGGCGGCCAGATCAACCCGCTGATCGGCTCTGCGGGCGTGTCCGCCGTGCCGATGGCGGCCCGCGTGTCCCAGAAGGTTGGACAGGAGGAGGATCCCGGCAACTTCCTGCTGATGCACGCCATGGGCCCCAACGTGGCCGGCGTCATCGGCTCCGCAGTCGCCGCGGGCGTCTTCATCGCTTTGTTTGGCTGATAAAAGCGGATACAGGGGATGAGGAACACGGCAATGCCTGTTCCCTGTTCCCTGTTCCCTGTTCCCTTATTCCTGAGTATCTGTACTAACGGAGGAAAACTATCATGGGCAAAGTAATGATTACCGAGACCATCCTTCGCGACGCGCACCAGTCCCAGGCTGCGACCCGTATGCGCACCGAGGACATGCTGCCCGCCTGCGAGGTGCTGGACAAGGTTGGCTATTATTCCCTGGAGTGCTGGGGCGGCGCGACGTTTGACAGCTGCCTGCGCTTCTTGAATGAAGATCCCTGGGTGCGGCTGCGCAAGCTGAAGGAGGCCCTGCCCCACACCAAGCTGCAAATGCTGTTCCGAGGCCAGAACATACTGGGCTACCGCCACTACGCCGACGACGTGGTGGACGAGTTCACCCGCCTGTCCATCAAGAACGGCATCGACGTCATCCGCATCTTCGACGCTCTCAACGATCCCCGCAACCTGGAGCCGGCCATCAAGGCCACCAAAAAGTACGGCGGCATCTGCGAGGTGGCGCTGAGCTACACCATCAGCCCCGTGCACACCGAGGAGTACTTTGTGAACCTGGCGCTGCAGCTGGAGAAGATGGGCGCGGACAACATCTGCATCAAGGACATGGCGAACCTGCTGCTGCCCTACAAGGCCTACAGCCTGGTGAAGCAGCTGAAACAGGCCCTGAAGCCCGAGACCAAGGTGCACCTGCACACCCACAACACCGCCGGTATCGGCGATATGTGCAACCTGAAGGCCATTGAGGCCGGCGTGGACATCGTGGACTGCGCGCTGTCGCCCTTGGGCAACGGCACCTCCCAGCCCGCCACCGAGCCCCTGGTGGCCACCCTGGCCGGCACCGAGTATGACACCGGGCTGGATCTGCACCTGATCACTCAGGCCACCGAGCACTTCCGCGGCGTGGCCCAGAAGCTGCAGGAGCAGGGCGTGCTGGATCCCAAGGTGCTGCGCGTGGACGTGAACACCCTGAAGTACCAGGTGCCCGGCGGCATGCTGAGCAACCTGATCAACCAGCTCAAGCAGGCCGGTCAGTCCGACAAGCTGTACGAGGTGCTGGCCGAGGTGCCGCGGGTCCGCGAGGACTTCGGCTATCCGCCGCTGGTCACTCCCACCAGCCAGATCGTCGGCACCCAGGCCGTCATGAACGTGCTCACCGGCGAGCGCTACAAGATGTGCCCGAAGGAGAGCCAGGGCCTGATGCGCGGCGAGTATGGCCGCCTGCCCGCGCCTGTCAACGAGACCGTGCGCAAGAAGGTCATCGGCGACCAGAAGATCATCACCAGCCGCCCCGTGGACGACCCCTCCTACGGCGTCAAGCATCTTGACGAATTCAAGAAGGAGATGGGCCAGTACTACACCCAGGAGGAGGACGTGCTCAGCTACGCCCTGTTCCCCCAGGTGGCCGAGAAGTTCTTCCAGGCCCGCCAGGCCAGCCAGCTCGGCCTGGACAACAGCGTCCTGGACAAGAAGAACAACGCCATGCCGCTGTAAGGTTTGCGGCGAAACAACCCCGGAAGCATCGCTTCCGGGGTTGTTTGCTTTGGGGGGGAGTTGCAAAATACTGATTTGTCGCTGCGCGACAAATCAGTATTTATCTCTCTCCCGCAAAGTAGAAATGATGTCAAACATTATTTATATGCTGACAAAGGTATATGTGTAATATGGTTCTATCAACCTTATTCCAAAAGCGAAACGGAGAAGCTGTTATGTCCGGCATTGCGCGTATGAAGAAGCTGCTTATCCTGGTATTGACGTTGACCCTGCTTGCCTCCGCGGCCCTCGCCGAAGCAGACCCTTCCTCCGGATCGGTGACGCTCACCATCACGGCGGTGGGGGACTGCACCTTCTGCGGCGAGGCGGGCTCCAAGTCCAACAAGCGCTTTTTGCAGTGTGTGGAGGAGAACGGCTACGACTACTTTTTCGCCAACGTGCGCGACCTGTTCCAGTCGGACGACCTGACCATCGTCAACCTGGAGGGGCCGCTGACCACGGTGGAGAAGCCGAGGGCCCATGGCTACGTGTTCAAGGCCGATCCGGAATGCGTGCAGATCCTTAAGGGCTCCGGCGTGGAGCTGTGCAACCTGGCCAACAACCACGCGATGGACTACGGCGCGGCGGGACTGAAGCAGACTGCGGAGGTGCTCGCGGGCAACGGCATCGGCTACTGCGGCTTCACCGAGGCCTGGCGCGCCGAGCTGAAGGGCGTGAAGGTCACAGCGCTGGGCTTTACCAAGTGGGACCACACCCCCGAGCAGGTGGTCGAGGCCATCGCCGCATCCCGTCCGGACTGCGACCTGCTGATCGTGAACATGCACTGGGGCTGGGAGCGCCAGAACCAGCAGTGCCAGGAGCAGGTGGCGCTGGGCCGCGCGGCGGTGGACGCCGGGGCGGACCTGGTGATCGGCACCCATCCCCACGTGTACCAGGGCATCGAGAAGTACAAGGGCAAGTATATCGTGTACAGCCTGGGCAACTTCTGCTTCGCCGGCAACGCCAACCCCGACGACAAGCGCTGCCTGATCTTCCGGCAGCGCTTCAGCTTCAATCCCGGCATGGGCATCGCCCAGGCCAACATACTGGACGCGGGCATCGACGTCATCCCCGCCAGCATCTCGTCGGTGCCGGAGAAGAACGACTTCGTGCCCACCGTGCTGCCGGTGGAGCAGGGCAAGGCCCTGCTGAAGGCGGTCGCCGAATGCTCCACCCATTTTACCCTGAACGATACCCTGTGGATGAAGGGGAACTGGCTGGAGGCGAACGGGCTGATCGGGGAGGAGAAATACTCAAATACTGCCATGAAAAATATGTCATAGAAATATCATATTTTCACTTGATATTTTTTCACATTTGTATTATAATGTTCCAAAATGACAGATTAAGGCAGGAGTACGGCCTAGGTTTGGCTTTGCCATGGGGCTGAGAGCGGTGCTTTTGCGCTCTTTGGCAGGCGATGGAGGAAATTATGGGCAAAAATATGACAACGAAAAAGAATAAGGCGAAGGAAATGCAGCGGCGCAAGACGATACGCGCGGGGGTGCTGTCGCTGCTGGTGGTGCTGGGGTTGGGCACGATGGTCGGCATGGCCATGTTCAACGCCAATGCCAGGCCCCAGCGGGATATGAAGTGGTATGTGCGCGACAGCGAGGTGCAGGTCGCGGCCCCGGCGACGGGGGAGGGCTATGCCGAGACGACCCAGCGGAGCGGCGCCAACGGCCCTGCGCTGGCGGTCAGGGAGGGCGATCCCACGCCCAGGCCCACGATCAAGCCCACCATGCGGCCGGCGTTGGTCACCGAGGCGCCCGCCGAGGATGCGGGTGAGGCCGGTGACGTCGACCCCGCCGAGGCGTTCGACGAGCTTTCCGGCATCGACCCGCAGATCGGCGACATCGAAACGGCGGAGGACTGGGCGGACAGCAATGGCACCGTGCGGCTGACCATCACGGCGGCGGGCGACTGCACCTTCGGCGGCGAGGAGGGCTCCAAGGGCCGCAGGCGCTTCATAGACCTGGCGAACAAGGAGGGCTACGACTACTTCTTTGACGGCGTGCGCCAGGTGTTCGAGGGCGACGACCTGACCATCGTGAACCTGGAGGGCCCGCTGACCACCGCGGTGAAGTCCAACAAGCACGGCTTCGTGTTCAAGGGCGACCCGGAATACGTGAACATACTCACCGGCTCCAGCGTGGAGCTGTGCAACCTGGCCAACAACCACACGCTGGATTACGGCAAGAACGGCCTGAAGGACACCGTGAACGTGCTGGAGACCGCCAAGATCGGCTACTGTGGCTATTCCAAGACCTTCTCTACCACCATCAAGGGCGTGCGGGTGTGCGCGCTGGGCTTCACCTGGTGGGACAGCGACTATAAGCAGATTGGCCAGGCGATCCAGAACGCCCGGGCCAACTGCGACCTGCTGATCGTCAACATGCACTGGGGCATCGAGGGCAACACGATGCAGGACCACAAGCAGGTGGCCATGGGCCATGCCATCATCGACGCCGGGGCGGACCTGGTGATCGGCACCCATCCCCACGTGTATCAGGGCATCGAGAAGTACAAGGGCAAGTACATCGTGTACAGCCTGGGCAACTTCTGCTTCGCCGGCAACGCCAACCCCAACGACAAGCGCTGCCTGATCTTCCAGCAGACCTTCAGCTTCAACCCCGGCATGGGCATCGCCCAGGCCAACATCACCGATTCCGGCATCAACATCATCCCCTGCACGGTGTCCTCGGTGAAGTACCAAAACGACTTCCAGCCCACCATCATGGCGGCCAAGGAAGGCGGCGCGATGCTGAAGGCCATCGCCAGCCGATCCACCAACTTCTCGCTGACCAACGCCCTTTGGATGAAGGACAACTATGTGGTCACCGCCGGCCTTGCGAACAACGGCGAGGATGAACCGGCCGAACAGCCCGCCACCGCGGAGATCGGCGAAGCGGCCGAAGCGCAGGAGCAGACCGGCGGCGACGCGGAGGACGAAGGAGCGCCGGAGGAAGAAGCCGCCGGGAGCATGAATACGCTTTAAGGAAATACCGCGCAATGCTCGCGGCCCATTAGCGGGTGAATTTCAGCCGCTTGCTGCCTGCGTTTCCGCGTTGATTTCCCTTGACTGCCGCCATCTTCGGGGCGCCGGGCAGCTCTTGCGGATCTTTCGGTTTGCCGTCAGGACGGTGGACCGGTTCGAGACCGCTGAAAAGCACGCATGCTGTGAAATGCTGAACTGTGACGCAGACAATGGCGCTTCTGTTGTCTGCGTCTCTTTCGTTTATACGGGCGCTGAGGGAAGACAAACAGAAACCGCCTTTTCAGGGGCCAGATATGTTAATTATGTGCATTCTTTCAAATTGAATTCATGGACGATGTCCACGCGGAGACCCAGGACATCGACGCCCTGCTCTCGGATGAGGAGGAGGCAAAGATCGTCGCCTTCGTCCGCGGCTTCTTCGATGTACAGGTTCCGGACGAGAAGGACAAGCCGAGCCGCTATTTCCACCTGCTGGCGCAGGACAGGAAGCTGCTTGACGCGCTGCACAAAAGCCTGCGCGAAATAGTGCCGGAGGCGGATTATGAGCGCTTCAGACAGTGGCTGCATTATCGCCTTTACCTGACATTAAAGGCAACCTATAAGATGGAGCTTCTGGAGGAAAACGCGAACGTGCGCATTCGCTTTATTCCCGCCGTGGGTGGCGACGCTTACGCATTCCTCAAGCGCGTCGCCGCTACCCTGACGCATCCCGACAACGCGGATGGCTTCGCCGGCGCCGATCTGTACATGTGCCTGCAAAACAGCGAAGCCACCGTGACCATGAACATCGTCAACTTCAGCAATTTGATACGCATATTCCCCGATAACCAGATCAACCTGCGCAAGACCTTTACCACCACTTTCGAGCCGGATGCCCTGGCGGATCAGATCGTCGACGACAGTCAAAGCCAGGCCGTCAACGAATTGCTATCCGCCATATTTGTCGTGGGACTCCGGGCTGTAACCCGTCTGCGGTTGGATGTGCCAACTATTTACCTTCTCCCCCTGTTCATTCCGGGAAATAAGTGCTATAATATCTGCATTACAATGACAACCGACCGCCTTTTGTGCGGCAATGGGGGAGGAACCACCATGGAAAATGAAGTAAGAAAGCCCGCGAACTTTATCGAAGAGTTCATCGAGCAGGACCTGGCCAGCGGCCGGTTTGACCACGTGCAGACCCGCTTCCCGCCGGAGCCCAACGGCTTTTTGCACATCGGGCACTGCAAGGCGCTGTGCGTGGACTTCGGCACCGCGCTGAAGTACGGCGGCAAGTGCAACCTGCGCTTTGACGACACCAACCCCACCAAGGAGGAGACCGCCTTCGTCGAGGGCATCCAGCGGGATATCGAGTGGCTGGGCTACAAGTGGGACAAGCTCTACTTCGCCTCCGACTTCTTCGACCGCCTGTATGAGATCGCCAGGGACATGATCCGCCGGGGCGTGGCCTATGTGGACGACCAGAGCCCCGAGGAGATGCGGGCCAATCGCGGCACGCTCACCAGGCCCGGCGTGAACAGCCCCTACCGGGATCGCCCCGTGGAGGAAAACCTGGACCTGTTCGAGCGGATGAAGAACGGCGAATTCGAGGAGGGCAGCCGGGTGCTTCGGGCCAAGATCGACATGGCCAACCCCAACGTGCTGCTGCGCGACCCCACCATGTACCGCATCAACCGCCACACCCACCACCGCACCGGCGACAAGTGGTGCATCTACCCGATGTACGATTTTCAGCATCCCGTACAGGACGCCATCGAGGGCATCTCCCACTCGCTGTGCTCGCTGGAGTATGAGATCCACCGCCCGCTGTACGACTGGTTCGTGGCCAATGCCAACGTCACCGACCAGCCGCCCCGGCAGATCGAGTTCGCCCGCCTGAACATCGAGCGCACCGTGCTGTCGAAGCGGCACCTGCGCCGTTTGGTGGAGGAGCACGTGGTCTCCGGCTGGGACGATCCCCGCATGCCCACGCTGGTGGCCATGCGCCGCAGGGGCTATCCCGCCGCCGCCATCCACGACTTCATGGGCCGCGTGGGCGTGGCCAAGGCCGATTCCGTGGTGGAGGGCAACCTGCTGGACCACTGCGTCCGCGAGGCGCTGGCCGACACCGCCCCCAGGGCCATGGCCGTGATCAACCCGCTGAAGGTGGTGCTGACCAACTGGCCGGCGGACAAGACCGACATCCTGACCATCGAGAACCACCCCGACCACCCCGAGTTCGGCACCCGCCAGGTGACCTTTGGCCGGGAGCTGTACATCGAGCGCGAGGACTTCATGGAGGAGCCGGTAAAGAAGTTCTTCCGCCTGGCCCCCGGCAGGGAGGTCCGGCTGAAGGGCGCGTATATCGTCAAGTGCGAGGACTTCGTCAAGGACGAAAGCGGCGCGATCGTGGAGCTGCACTGCACCGTGGACCTGGACAGCCGCTCCGGCAGCGAAGGCGCGAACCGCAAGGTCAAGGGCACGCTGCACTGGGTCAACGCCGCCGACGCCGTGCCCGCCGAGTTCCGGCTGTACGAGCCCATACTGAAGGAGGACGACGACAACGCGGTCACCGTGGACGAGGACGGCAACACGGTCGAAGCCAGCGGCGATTTCATGGACAAGCTGAACCCCAACAGCCTGACCGTGGTCAGGGGCTTCTGCGGGCCCTGGATCGCCGGCCACGACGTGGGCGCGACCTTCCAGTTCCTGCGCATGGGCTACTTCTGCAAGGACCCGGATTCCACCGACGCCCTGCCGGTGTTCAACCGCACCGTGCCGCTGAAGGACAGCTGGGCCAAGGAAGCAAAGAAGTGAAAAACGACAGATACGGGAAAGGACGCCGCAAGGCGTCCTTTCCCGTATCTGTGCCGGATGGAGACATTTCATAGATTCAGCTCGCTGTACAGCTGCCTGCGGTATTCCGGGTCGCCGACGGCACGAACGGCGTCCTGTTCACGGCCAAGCGAAAGCAGATGCCCGAACAGCACTGCCAGCCGTGCCTCGCCCTTTTGTACGCCTTCGACAATGCCCTGCTCGCGGCCTTCTACACGGCCTTCTTCGCGGCCCTTTTCCAACAATTCCTGTTCCCGAAGCATCATGATCATATACTCGTGCCTCCTCTCCTCGCTGGATTTGACGTGGTTGACGGCGTCCTCCAGCTCCCGGCTGAAATCGCCGCTGACGGTGCCTGTATCGAGATAGCGTATGCTTTAGATCAATGGGCGGATCAGCTTCGGGTCCTGCATGACCGTGCCGAACATGTAGTCGTCCATCAACGTCAGGTCTTCCAGCCTGCGATAGGCCTCCATAAGCGCCGCCTCCCTTCCGTTTCTATTTTATCACGTCCCACTGGTATAGGCAAGAAGAAAATGCAGGGGGATGAATGCGGGAGGGGTGGATGTGCCTGCCGATGCTATTTATGAAGTAATTCAAATCAAAAATAATTCAAGATGCAATTATTCGTTCATATTATAAATTCAACTGAAGACCTCACTTTTTGTGAATTACTTCCGGGATTCCTGTTAAATTTTGAAATTCAGTGGAAAAAAGGCCGGTGTGTGCCCCGAAATCGGGGCTGGTGGGTCTTGACAATCAGAAACCGTTATGATATAGTTTTATATTACGTTAGTATGGCCAAAAAGCCGCTTTCGCAGCCAAAATGCCGAAATCAACGGGGTTTTCCGGGAAGGGCGCCTTCGTTTCAACGCTGAAAATTCACATTGAAATTACGCTTTAACCGAAAAATAACAATGATGCTCGCGCAGGCGGGCTGCCGTCAGTGAGCGCGGCATGACGATGATGTAAGGGGTGATTAAGGGTATGGCATATCCGGTGCAGATGGGCAAACGCACGCGCATGTGCTTTGCGCGCATTGAAGAGGCGCTGGCAGTACCTGATCTGATCGAGGTTCAAAAGAAATCCTACAACAGCTTCCTGCAGGAAGGCCTTCGCGAGGTGCTGGCGGACGTTTCGCCGATCACCGACTACAGCGAGAGCCTGATCCTGGAGTTCACGGACTATTCGCTGGACGACAAGCCGAAGTATACCGTGGACAAGTGCAAGGAGCGCGACACCACCTATGCCGCGCCGCTGAAGGTGACGGTGCGCCTGACCAACCGGGACACCCACGAGATCAAGGAGTCCGAGGTCTTCATGGGCGATTTCCCGCTGATGACCGAGCACGGCACGTTCATCATCAACGGCGCCGAGCGCGTCATCGTATCCCAGCTGGTGCGCTCCCCCGGCGTGTATTTCTCCAAGGCCATCGACAAGACCGGCGCGAACCTGTTTTCCGCCCAGATGATCCCCAACCGCGGCGCGTGGATCGAGTATGAGACCGACGCCAACGGCGTGGTGTTCGCCCGCATCGACCGGGCGAGGAAGCTCCCCGTGACGGTGCTGCTGCGCGCCATGGGCGTGGAGAGCGACGAGGAGATCACCCGGCTGTTCGGCGAGGACGAGCGCGTGCGCAGCACCATCACCCGCGACGCGCCCTCCGTCAACGACAAGGGCGAGCTGCGCTACAAGTCCCGCAAGGACCAGGCGCTGATCGAGATCTACAACAAGCTGCGCCCCGGCGAGCCGCCGTCGGTGGAATCCGCCACGAACCTGATCAACTCCCTCTTCTTCGACCCCAAGCGCTATGACCTGGCCCACGTCGGCCGCTATAAATACAACAAGAAGCTGGCGCTGGCGCTGCGCATCTTCAACCAGATCCCCGTGGAGGACGTCGTGCACCCCTTCACCGGCGAGATCATCGCGCCGGCCGGCGAGGCCATCTCCCGGGAGGTTGCAGAGACCATCCAGAACGCGGGCGTCAACATGGTCCGCGTGCGCGTGGGCGAGGAAGAGTTCAACGTCATCGGCAACAACTTCGCCTTCATCAAGCCCTTCATGCAGGGCTACGATCCCGAGCTGCTCTCTCAGTACGACGAGAGCGTCGCCCACTTCTCCGAGCGGGTGCACATCCCCACGCTTGTAAGCCTGCTGGAGCGGGTGAAGGCCGACGGCGCGCCGCTGAACCAGGCGCTGAAGGAGGCCCAGAAGGACCTGATGCCCAAGCACGTGCTCGTGGACGACATCGTGGCCTCCGTGTCCTACCAGTTCGGCCTGTTCCACGGCCTGGGCGAGGTGGACGACATCGACCACCTGGGCAACCGCCGCCTGCGCAGCGTGGGCGAGCTGCTGCAAAACCAGATCCGCGTGGGCATGTCCCGCCTGGAGCGCGTGGTCAAGGAGCGCATGGCCATACAGGACATCGACAAGGTGAGGCCCCAGGACCTGATCAACATCCGGCCCGTGTCCGCCGCCATCAAGGAGTTCTTTGGAAGCTCCCAGCTGTCCCAGTTCATGGACCAGCCCAACCCGCTGGCCGAGCTGACCCACAAGCGCCGCCTGTCGGCCCTGGGCCCCGGCGGCCTGAACCGCGAGCGCGCTTCCTTCGCCGTGCGCGACGTGCACTACACCCACTACAGCCGCATCTGCCCCATCGAGACTCCTGAAGGTCCGAACATCGGCCTGATGTGCTCCCTGGCCACCTATGCGCGCATCAACGAATACGGCTTCATCGAGGCTCCGTACCGCAAGATCGACAAGGCCACCGGCAGGGTGACCGAGCAGATCGACTACATGACCGCCGATGAAGAGGACAAATACATCATCGCCCAGGCCAACGAGCCGCTGGACGAGGAGGGCCGCTTCGTCAACGCCCGCGTGACCGTGCGCCGGCGGGACGAGATCATCCAGGTGGAGGCCGCCCGCGTGGACTACGTGGACGTGTCCCCCCGCCAGCTGATCTCCGTGGCCACCGGCATGATCCCCTTCCTGGAGAACGACGACGCCAACCGCGCGCTGATGGGCTCCAACATGCAGAGGCAGGCTGTGCCGCTGCTGAAGCCCGAGGCCCCGATCGTCGCCACCGGCATCGAATACAAGGCCGCCTGCGACTCCGGCGTGGTGCTGCTGGCCAAGGAGGCCGGCGTGGTCACCCGCGTGACCGCCGACGAGATCGTCATCCGCGGCGAGGATGGCCAGGACCATCCGTATAAGCTGCAGAAGTTCGCCCGCTCCAACCAGGGCACCTGCATCAACCAGCATCCCATCGTGGCGGAGGGCGAGGTCGTCAAGGTCCGCCAGCCCATCGCCGACGGCCCCAGCACCGACCAGGGCGAGATCTCCCTGGGCCGCAATGCGCTGATCGGCTTCATGACCTGGGAGGGCTACAACTACGAGGACGCCGTGCTGCTGAGCGAGCGCCTCGTGAAGGAAGACATGTACACCTCGATCCACATCGAGGAATATGAATCCGAGGCCCGCGACACCAAGCTGGGCCCGGAGGAGATCACCCGGGACATCCCCGGCGTGGGCGAGGACGCCCTGCGCGACCTGGACGAGCGCGGCATCATCCGCATCGGCGCCGAGGTCCGGGCCAACGACATACTGGTGGGCAAGGTCACCCCGAAGGGCGAGACCGAGCTGACCGCCGAGGAGCGCCTGCTGCGCGCCATCTTCGGCGACAAGGCCCGCGAGGTCCGCGACACCTCGCTGCGCGTGCCCCACGGCGAATTCGGCATCATCGTTGACGTCAAGATTTTTACCCGCGAGAATCGCGACGAGCTCTCTCCCGGCGTCAACCAGATGGTGCGCGTGTACATCGCCCAGAAGCGCAAGATCCAGGTCGGCGACAAGATGGCCGGCCGCCACGGCAACAAGGGCGTCGTGTCCCGCGTGCTGCCCGAGGAGGATATGCCCTTCCTGGCCGACGGCACGCCGCTGGACATCTGCCTGAACCCCCTGGGCGTGCCCTCCCGTATGAACATCGGCCAGGTGCTCGAGGTCCATCTGGGCCTGGCCGCCAAGGCGCTGGGCTGGCATGTGGCCACCCCCGTGTTCGACGGCGCGCGCCAGGAGGACATCGACGAAATGCTGGACCAGGCCTCCCACGTGGAGGACGGCCCGCTGTACGACGAGCTGGGCCGGCCCACGATCCAGTTCAGCAAGATCGGCATCAACCGCACCGGCAAGCTGTGGGTGTATGACGGCCGCACCGGCGACCGCTTCGACAACCCCGTCACCGTCGGCTATATGTACTACCTGAAGCTGCACCACCTGGTGGACGACAAGATCCACGCCCGCTCCACCGGCCCGTACAGCCTGGTGACCCAGCAGCCCCTGGGCGGCAAGGCCCAGTTCGGCGGCCAGCGCTTCGGCGAGATGGAGGTCTGGGCCCTGGAGGCCTATGGCGCAAGCCACGTGCTCCAGGAGATCCTGACCGTGAAGTCCGACGATACCATCGGCCGCGTCAAGACCTACGAGGCCATCGTGAAGGGCGAGAACATCCCCGATCCGGGCGTGCCCGAGTCCTTCAAGGTGCTGATCAAGGAGCTGCAATCCCTGGCGCTGGACATCAAGGTGCTCTCCGAGGACAAGCAGGAGATCGAGATCCGCGAGCTCGAGGACGACATCTACGCCACCGAGAGCGAGTTCAAGGACGAACTCGGCCCGGTGATTCCGCCGGAGGCCATGACCGAGGAGGAGGAGGCCGTGGTGGAGGACTTCGACTTCGACGACCTCGACCTCGGCTCAGACGACGACCTGCTGGACGACGACTTTTAATGAATGAGGAATTGGGAATGAGGAATGAGGAATTGGGGAGGACAACGCGTCTGACAGCCGCATTTTTCCCTAATCCCTAATTCCTAATCCCTAATCCCTGACGCATCGATAGAAAGGAGAGAGCTCCTTGTTTGAACTGACGAATCTTGATTCCATACAGATCGGCCTGGCGTCGCCGGAGAAAATCCTCAAATGGTCCCACGGCGAGGTCACCAAGGCGGAAACCATCAACTATCGCACGCTGAAGCCGGAGCGCGACGGCCTGTTCTGCGAGCGCATCTTCGGGCCCACCAAGGACTGGGAGTGCAACTGCGGCAAGTACAAGCGCACCCGCTTCAAGGGCGTCATCTGCGACAAGTGCGGCGTCGAGGTCACCAAGGCCAAGGTGCGCCGCGAGCGCATGGGCCACATCAAGCTGGCCGCGCCCGTATCCCACATCTGGTATTTCAAGGGCATCCCCAGCCGCATCGGCACCCTGCTGAACATCAGCCCCAGGGCGCTGGAGCAGGTGCTGTACTTCGCCAGCTACATCGTGCTGGACCCCGGCGACAGCGCCGTCACGAAGCTGCAGCAGAACCAGCTGCTCTCCGAGACCGAATACCAGCAGAAGAAGCAGCAGGCCGAGGAGATGGGCGTGAAGTTCAGCCTGTTCAGGCGCGAGGACCCCACCATCGGCCCGGACGAGATCGTGCACGGCGAGCAGGGCGTGCTGGTGGGCATCGGCGCGGAGGCCGTGCAGCGGATGCTGCAGAACATCAACCTGGACGAGCTGAACGACCAGCTGCGCAAGGAGCTGCAGGAGCTGTCCGAGAAGGAGACCAAGCGCAACACCGAGGGCCAGAAGCGCCAGCGCCTCATCAAGCGCCTGGAGGTCGTGGAGGCCTTCCGTCAGAGCGGCAACAAGCCGGAGTGGATGATACTGGACGTGGTGCCGGTCATCCCGCCGGAGCTGCGCCCGATGGTGCAGCTGGACGGCGGCCGCTTTGCCACCGCCGACCTGAACGACCTGTACCGCCGCGTCATCAACCGCAACAACCGCCTCAAGCGGATGCTGGAGATGAACGCCCCCGACATCATCGTGCGCAACGAGAAGCGCATGCTCCAGGAAGCCGTGGACGCCCTGATCGACAACGGCCGCCGCGGACGCCCGGTCACCGGCGCGGGCGGACGGCAGCTGAAGAGCCTGTCCGATCTGCTGCGTGGCAAGCAGGGCCGCTTCCGCCAGAACCTGCTGGGCAAGCGCGTGGACTACTCCGGACGCTCCGTCATCGTGGTCGGCCCGAGCCTGAAGCTGTACCAGTGCGGCCTGCCCAAGGAGATGGCGCTGGAGCTGTTCAAGCCCTTCGTCATCGAGCGGCTGGTGAACCAGGGTATGGCCGTGAACGTCAAGACCGCCAAGCGCGCCGTGGAGCGCCTGCGCCCCGAGGTTTGGGACGTGCTGGAGAGCGTCATCCGCGACCATCCTGTCATGCTGAACCGCGCGCCCACGCTGCACCGCCTGGGCATACAGGCCTTTGAGCCGGTGCTGGTGGAGGGCAAGGCCCTGAAGCTGCACCCGCTGTGCTGCACCGCCTTCAACGCCGACTTCGACGGCGACCAGATGGCCGTGCACGTGCCGCTGTCCATGGAGGCCCAGGCCGAGGCCCGCTTCCTGATGCTGGCGGCGAACAACATCCTCAAGCCCCAGGACGGCAAGCCCGTCATCTGCCCGACCCAGGACATGGTTCTCGGCTGCTACTACCTGACCATGATCCACGAGGGCCTGAAGGGCACCGGCAAGGTGTTCACCGACGTGGACGAGGCCCTGATGGCCTACGCCACCGGCGAGCTGGCCCTGGAGGCACCCTGCAGGATCCGCATGAAGAAGACCGTCGACGGCGAGGAGTACACCCGCCTGGTGGACACCACCATCGGCCGCGTGATCTTCAACCAGGCCATCCCCCAGGACATGGGCATGCAGAAGCGGGAGACCGTGGACGACATGTTCAAGCTGGAGATCGACGAGGTCGTGGGCAAGAAGCAGCTGGCGAAGATCGTCGATACCTGCTACCGCACCCACGGCGTGACCACCACAGCCAACATGCTGGACGACATCAAGGCCCTGGGCTACAGCTATTCCACCCGCGCGGCCCTGACCGTCTCGGTGGCGGACATCTCCGTGCCCGAGGAGAAGAAGCAGATCCTGGCCGACGCCGACGCCCAGGTGCAGCAGATCGAGAAGCAGTTCAAGCGCGGCCGCATGTCCGAGAACGAGCGCTACACCAGCGTCATCCGCATCTGGGAGCAGGCCACCAACGACGTCACCAAGCAGGTGCTGGAGAAGATGGAGAAGTTCAACCCCATCAACATGATGGCGGATTCCGGCGCCCGCGGCTCCACCAACCAGATCCGCCAGCTGGCCGGCATGCGCGGCCTGATGGCGTCGCCCACCGGCAAGATCATCGAGCTGCCCATCAAGGCCAACTTCCGCGAGGGCCTGAGCGTGCTGGAGTTCTTCCTGTCCTCCCACGGCAGCCGCAAGTCCCTGGCGGACACCGCCATGAAGACCGCCGACTCGGGCTACATGACCCGCCGCCTGGTGGACGTATCCCAGGAGAACATCGTGCGCGAGGTGGACTGCTTCGCGGCCCGGGGCGAGCGCGTGCGCGGCCTGAAGGTCCGCGCCATCGGCCAGCCCGGCGACATCATCGAGGCGCTGGAGGACCGCATCCGGGGCCGCGTGGCGGCTGAGGACGTGGTCGATCCCGCCACCGGCGAGGTCATCGTGCAGACCGACGAGCTGATCACCTTCGACCTGGCCCGCAGGATCGTCAAGGCCGGCATCGAAGAGGTCGCCATCCGCAGCGTGCTGACCTGCCAGAGCAGCGTGGGCGTGTGCGCGAAGTGCTATGGCGCGAACATGACCAACGGCAAGCTGGTGGACGTGGGCGAGGCCGTGGGCATCATCGCGGCCCAGTCCATCGGCGAGCCCGGCACCCAGCTGACCATGCGTACCTTCCACACCGGCGGCGTCGCCACCGGTGAGGACATCACCCAGGGTCTTCCCCGCGTCGAGGAGCTGTTCGAGGCCCGCAAGCCCAAGCGCGAGGCCACGCTGGCGGACATCGGCGGCACGGTGCACATCACCACCGACGCCAAGAAGCGCCGCAAGCTGATCATCCAGTCCAACGAGGGCGACGCGGAGACCAAGGAGTACCCCATCAACTACGGCTCCAAGCTGAAGGTGGAGGACGGCGACACCGTCAATGCCGGCGACGAGCTGATCGAGGGCTCCATCAACCCCCACGACCTGCTGCGCATACTGGGCGTGAAGGCAGTGCAGGACTACCTGGTCAAGGAGGTCCAGTCCGTCTACCGCCGCCAGGGCGTCGAGATCGTGGACAAGCACATCGAGGTCATCGTGCGCCAGATGCTGCGCAAGGTCAAGGTGGAGGAAGCCAACGACACCGACCTGCTGCCCGGCGCGCTGGTGGACATCTTCCGCTTCGAGCAGGCCAACTTCAAGACGATGGAGGCCGGCGGACGGCCCGCCACCGCCAAGCGCACGCTGCTGGGCATCACCAAGGCCGCCCTGGCCACCGAGAGCTTCCTGTCCGCGGCCTCCTTCCAGGAGACCACCCGCGTGCTGACCGAAGCGGCCATCAAGGGCAAGACCGACCCGCTGCTGGGCCTGAAGGAAAACGTCATCATCGGCAAGCAGATCCCCGCCGGCACCGGCCTGAAGCGGTATTCCAGCATCGAGATCCACGAGGCGTATTAAGCAACCATAGACCAAGCAAATCCCCTCCACCCGAAGCGATCGGGGGAGGGGATTGCATTAGTGGGACAAGGGGACGGTTCGAGACCACTGAAAAAGTCTGCATGCTGTGAAATGTTGAACAATCACGAATGCAAATATGCATTTCTCTTGGATTATTAGGGTAAATCGCCCTCATTTGTTCGAGAATTTGCATATTGTCTGCTTTGAAATTCATTCATTC
>JAZOUD010000091.1:0-82067 GCA_045658005.1 Clostridia bacterium
CGAAACGATACAACCAGGACAAAGGGAACGTTACCGCGATATAGTGAGACGCGGAATCCCTGAAAACTCCGTAGCGGCGACGCGAAGCTAGTCCTTTAGGGCAATACTGGCACCACAATGACATTCATTCAAAAAGGGCGCCGCCGGTACAACATGTACGATTTCATAATCCACGCGGCAGCCGCCATTCCTGTTCCCTGTTCCCTGTTCCCTGTTCCCTTTGATCTACCCTTGGCGATTCCGCTAACATCTCGACAAATCAGTATTTCTCAGTCCAACGCCTCTTTTGCGATCCGTCCCTCCCGTAGCACGGGCAGCACCTTTACCGGGTCGCCGGAGGCGAGGGCGTCGCGGTACTGGTTCAGGCGGTATATCAGGTCGTCCACGGCGGGCAGCAGCAGGTCGTTGTTCTCCAGGAACAGCTCGGTCCACATGACCTCGTTCATCCGGGCCACCCGGGTCATGTCCAGGAAGCTGCCGGCGGAAAAGCCCTTGTGGCTGGGGGCCAGCGGGTTCTTGATGTATGCGCCGGAGACCACGTGGGCCAGCTGGCTGGTGTAGGCGATCATCTGGTCATGGGCCTCGGGGGTGCAGAAGCGCACCATCTTGAAGCCGGCCTCCAGGAAGAAGGCCTTGGCGGCCTCCCGCTGCCCGATGCCCACTTCGGGGGCTGGGCAGAGGATCATCGAGGCGTTCTCGAACAGGTTGGCCCTGGCGCTGGCGAAGCCGGAGAACTCCCGGCCCGCCATCGGGTGGCCGCCGATGTAGGTCCAGCTGTACTTTGCCGCCACCGGCTCCACCTGGCTGCACACGCACCGCTTGACGCCCGCGCAGTCGATCACCAGCGCCTTCGGCCCGAAGGCATCGGCGTGGCTGACGATCCAGTCGGCGCACAGCTGGGGGAACAGGGCGACCAGCACGATGTCCATGCCCGGCAGCATATCCTCGGTCAGGTCGTCGTGGATGGCCTCCACCGCCTTGGCCCGCAGCATCACCTGGGGGTCGATGTCGTAGCCGAACACGGTGTGCTCGGTGTGCTTGCGGATGCTCATGGCCAGCGAGCCGCCGATCAGGCCCAGGCCGACAATGCCGATTTTCATGGCTTCAGCGCCTCCTCATCGCACGGCGAAGGGCAGCACGTTGCGGATGCCCTTGGCCAGCTCGTCGAACTGCTCCGGGGTCAGGGATTGCTTGCCGTCGCACAGGGCGTGGGGCGGGTCGTTGTGCACCTCGATGATCAGGCCGTCCGCTCCGGCCACGGTGGCCGCCATCGCCATCGACTTGACCAGGTAGGCGTGGCCGGTGCCGTGGCTCGGGTCCACCACCACCGGCAGGTGGGTCAGCCGCCTGAGTACCGGCACGGCGGACAGGTCCAGCGTGTTGCGGGTGTAGGTCTCGAAGGTGCGGATGCCCCGCTCGCAGAGTATGACGTTGTTGTTGCCGCCGGCCATGATGTACTCGGCGCTCATCAGCAGCTCCTCCAGCGTGTTGGCCAGGCCCCGCTTCAAGAGGATCGTCTTGCGGGTCTGGCCCAGTTCCTTCAGAAGCTCGAAGTTCTGCATGTTCCGGGCCCCGACCTGGATCACGTCCACGTCCTCGAACAGCGGCAGGTGGTTCGCCTCCATGATCTCGGTGACGATGGGCAGCCCGGTGGCCTTCTTGGCCTCGCTGAGCAGCTCCAGGCCCTTTTCGTGCAGGCCCTGGAAGGCGTAGGGCGAGGTGCGGGGCTTGAATGCGCCGCCCCGAAGCATCCCCGCGCCGCTGGCCTTCACCGCCTGGGCCACTTCGATGATCTGCTCACGGGTCTCCACGCTGCAGGGCCCCGCGATGATCTGGAAGTTCCCTCCGCCGATCTTGACGCCTCCGCAGTCGATCACGGAATCGTCCTCGTGGAACTTGCGGTTGGCGCTCTTGAAGGGTTCCTGGATGCGCTTGACGGTCTCCACGATGTCCAGCGAGGCGATCAGGTCCATGTCCACGCGGCTGGTGTCGCCGATCAGGCCGATGATGGTGTGGTTCTGGCCCTTGGAGATGTGTAGCCCGAAGCCGTTGCTCTCCAGCCAGTTGGTCAGGTTCTTCACCTGCTTTTCGTTGACCTTGTCCTTGAGCAGTATGATCATGGATGGTTGCTCCTTTCGGTTTCGTGATGCCGGGCGAAAAAGAAACGGCCCCGCAGTGAGTTTTACTGCAGGGCCGTCTTCGGGATATCCCTTGAATCCGCGTACAGCAAAGCTCTTTATCTGCGCGTGCCGATAAAGTAAAAGTAGTAAAAGCTGTAAACGCTGCGATTCACGATCCGGTCCTCCCGTTCACGTTAATGCTTTAGTTGGGTAAATTATAAGCGAGGGACAGAGGTTTGTCAATGCGTGCGCGAAGTTTTAACTCAACTTCTCCCCAATCCGCTCCGCCACGATCTGCGCAGCCCTGCCGGTCTCGTTCGCGCCGAAGAAATCCAGCACGGCGCGGCAGTTGCCGGGGCCGTCGATGGGCTTTGACAGTATGTCCAGCAGATCCCCTTCGCTGTGGGCGACGATCAGCGGGGACTGGTCGGGGTCGAAGTACAGGCCCCGCTCGGCTTTGTAGTCGCCGGCGTCGGGCTGGAAGTAGACCACCGGGCGATTCAGCAGCATGAAGTCGCCGCCGATGGAGGAATAGTCGGTGATCATCAGGTCCGTGATCAGCAGCAGCTCCGTGGCCTCGGGCCAGGCGCTCACGTCCATCCGGGCGTCGGAGTGGATGCCCTTCGAATCGATGTGACCCCTTGTGATGCACAGCCAGCGCTCGCCGGTGGCGGCCTCCAGGGTCTCGCGGGCCTTCTCGAGGCTAAACGATGCCTCCTGCACCGAGCCGCTGGTGCCCGTCCGGTAGGTGGGCGCGTACATCAGCACCCGCACGCCCTCGGCGATGCCCAGGGCGCTGCGCACCCGCTGCGCCACCTCCGGCGGGTTCTTCAGCAGCAGGTCGTTGCGGGGATAGCCCACCTCCAGGATCTCGCCCTTCACGGCGAAGCCGCTGCGGTAGACGTCGCTGCCGAAGCGGGAGCCGGACACGGCCAGGTCGATGCGCTTGCTCTCGTACAGGAAGTAGCGGTTGTTCGGCTCCAGGTCCAGGCGCACCCTTTTGAAGCCCCGGTCGCCGTGCCAGGTCTGGATGTAGTACTGGTCGTCGAACTTCTTCATCCAGCGCTTCATGCCCGCGTTGGTGACGATGACCCTCGAGGTGGCCATTTCCCGCATCATGGCAAGGCCGCCGCGGGGCACCCGGGTGATGTAATCCGGGATGTCCGGGGATTCCATGCCCTTGCCGCTCAGCCGGAACAGCAGCTTCGCCCCGGGGGCGACGGCGTGCAGCGCCTCGGCCACGGCCCGGGGATTGTCGTTGTACAGCAGGCCGTCGTAGCTGGAGAAGAAGACCTTGTTCGCGTCCACCCCGTAGCGCCGGTGGCAAAGCCGCATCCAGCCGCTGTACAGGGGATCCTGGGCGTGCTTGACGGTGTTCAGCGCGAGATACAGCGCCCGGTTGTGCTTGATCCGCGCCTTCAGGGACAGCTTCGACGTCTCCGGCTCGTCGCTGCCGGGGAGGGGGGCCTCCGGCGACACGGTGATTTTGTACATGGCCCGCCGTCCCTCGTGGGTGGAGTCGATGCAGATTCCGTCGCCGGCGCGGTTCCAGCGGGGGTGCAGGTCGCAGCGGCAGTCGCCCACGTACTTCAGCGGCGAATGGACCCGGGCCACCCGCTGGGCCAGGTTGGCCGCCTCTGAGCACACGAACACGCCGGACAGCCGCGCCCGGTTGGGGTAGCTGTCGGTGACCACGCGGCCGTCGGGGCCATAGCTGCAATGGCCGTCCGTGCGCAGCCGGGGCCACAGCAGCTGATACTCGGGGCTCTGGTCCCTCATCAGGTAGTAATGGTCGCCGGTGGCCCGCTTGCGCAGGAAGGACAGTATGTGTTCGTCGTCCTTCCAGAAGCTGTGGGAGGCGAAGTCGTCGTCGCTGAGGTTGAACATGCCGGTGCCGTCGCTGTTCACGGTGACCAGCCGGGTGTGCTTGTGGCCCTTCTGGAACCAGCGGTGCAGCACCATGAAGCGGTGGCCGTCGGGGCAGAGCATCAGGTGGTTCACCTTGTGCTCCGCGCCCTCCATGCGTTCGTCGGGCTCGAAGGCGGCGAAGTCGGTGTACTTCAAAAGGGGCGTCACCCGGCCGTCTGAAAGCTCCATCCGCCAGATGCAGGGCGCGTCGGGGCAGGGCTGGCCCGCGGTGGCGTCCGGCAGGTTGGAATAGCCGTAGCCGGGGCGCAGCCGGTGCAGCCGGGAGAAGTCCAGCGACAGCGCAAACGACCCGTCCTTCGCCACGTCGTAAACCGGCAGGGGGAGGGTCCTGGCCTCCTGCATGGCCTCGGTGTCGTAGATCACCGAGCAATAGCGGCCCTCCCGGAAGTCGTTGAAGAGGACATAGCGCCTGAAATCCGGCCCCAGCCACTGGGCCATGCAGCCCTGCTGCACGTTCCAGGCGTGGACCGTGGCGATCACCTTCGGCGCGCCGCCCGCCGCCGGGTCGAGCAGCACCAGCTCCCCCGGCTCCTTCGGCGCGGGGGATTTCGTGGTCTGCCGCACCCGCAGCGCCAGCAGCCGGTTGTCGCCAGCATCCCAGGGGCACTTGTCGTAGTAGCCGAAGAAGTATTCCAGCCCGTCGTCCGGGGTCAGGCGGGCGAGCGCACCCTCCGATTTGATCCTGTTCCCGGACAGCGCATAGCCCACGTACTGGTAGGTCCGCTTCCCGATGCGCTTGACGAAGGGAAAGGGCTCCAACAGATGCTTCACCCGGGCTTCGATGTCGTGTAAACTCATAAGCAGCCTCTTTTTCTTCTGCGGTATGGTGGGTTGTAAATACTGATTTGTCGCGCTGCGACAAATCAATATTTATCCTCCGATCTCCCTCAGCGCCCCATCCAGCCACGCCAGCGATTCATTCCTATATCCCTCGCGTATCGCGTCCACCCTTGCCCAGTCGATGGGGGCGGCGGACAGGGGGTCGTCCCTTCGGATGTACCGGTCCGATAGCCCGAACTTTTCGCACAGGTCCCGGTACTTGCGCCCCCCGTTGCTGTGCTCCATGGCGTAGAACTCCCGGTGGTACAGCAGCGACAGGCAGGTGCCGTGCAGCGAATTGGAGAACACGGCCTCGGCGCCTCGGATCAGGGCCATGAACTGCTCGATGCCCGCGGCGGTGTAGGTCCTGTGCTTCAGCTTGTGGTGGGTGAATATGGATACCTCCACCACCTTCAGCCCGTGGGCCTTCGCGTAAGCGTCCACGCGCTGCAGCATCCAGGCCGCGGGGTTGACGGTATAGTAGGCCAGCAGGTACCGCCCCCGCACCGGCCTGGGGGCGGTGATGGCATCGAAGTCGGCGGGATCGGCCAGCAGCACCGGGTCCACCACGTCCATGACCGGCTTGTCCGTCAGCGCGCGCACGATTTGAGAGGCATAGCGCTCCCGCATCGATATGTACTCCGGCAGCTTCAGCAGCTCCCGTAATTCCTCCCGCTGCGCGTCGGTCAGCTGCGCCTCGCCCATGCTGGCGGAGTAGGCGATCTTCGGAATGGGCCGCATGCCCGCGGGCGCGCCGAAGAACACCGGGTCGAAGTGGCCGTTGAAGTAGCCCGGAGACCAGATGACGTCGCTCTCAAACACCAGGACGTCGTAGGGGAGCCGGCGCGCCTCCAGCTGCTGGCGGGTGTAGCTCTCCTTCGACACGCCCATGCTACGGCTGAAGAAATCCTGGAAGCGCCTGTAGCGGCGCACGAAGCCCGGCGTGATCAGCAGCGCGCCCAGCAGCTTCACGGGATTGCCCCGCTTCTTGCGTATGAAATAGGTCCAGGGATTGCCTTCCTCCCTGCCGTCGGGCAGGTAGTCGACGACCTCGCATCCCTCCACGTCCCCCCGGCGAAGCATGAGCTGCTGGAAGAACCAGGTGTGCAGCACCGCGCCGTAATTCAGCCGCCGGGTATGCAGGTTGATGCTGATGATTCCCACTTTCAAGGCGATCTTCCTTTCAGTCGATCATATGAACAGATTATAGCCGGAATCCGCAAAACAGTCAAGCCTGTGGCATGCCGTTGTCGAAACGCCCCTTGCAAATCCCGTGGGGATGCCTTATAATGTAAGGCAGTATTGTGGAATGAGGGCGGACCATGTCGATTTTGAGGACGATCAAGCACGGCGTATTGGACCACAAGTGGCTGTTTGCCGTTGCGCATCCGGTGTACAAGGCGTACTGCGTGGCGTATATGCGCCTTGCGCAGAAGATTAAGGGCATCAACCCCAAAAAGGTGGTCTTCAGCAGCTTCGAGGGGCACCAGTATTCCGACAATCCCCGGTATATCTCCGAAAAGCTGCACGCGCTGTGCCCGGACTGCGAGATCGTCTGGCTGTTTCACAAGAATTGCATCGACAGTGTGCAGGTGCCGGACTACGTCAAAAAGCGGCTGCGCAGCGGGCGGACGGGGCTGTACGAGCAGGCCACGGCCCGCTTCTGGGTGGACAACTTCCGCCACAAGGAGGCGGTCTGGCTGGACGATCGGAACCAGTTCTACATACAGACCTGGCACGGCGACCGGGGCTTCAAGAAGGTCGGCGACGACAACGAGAAGATGCCCCATGCCATCAGGCGCATCGAGCGTCGCTGCGCGATGATGATTGCCGGCTCTGAATTCGGCAGGAACACCTACCGCACCGCCTTCGACTTCCAGGGCGATGTGCTGATGGACGGCTGCCCCAAGAACGACATACTGATGCGAAACGACCCCGGAGAGGCGGCCCGGATCCGCGAGCGCCTGGGCGTCGGGCCGCAGACAAAGCTGCTGATGTACGCGCCCACCTACCGGGACAACCGGGCCCGCCTCTCCCAGGACGCGGTGCTGGACCTCAGCCGCACACTGGACCACCTGGAGGCCTCCACCGGCGCGCGCTGGCGCTGCCTGTACCGGGCCCACTACCTGAACACGGGCCTGAACGTGCGGCAGGACGACAGGCTGATGGACGTCACCGCCTGGCCGGAGATGTCCGAGCTGCTGCTGGTGACGGATATGCTGGTCACCGACTATTCCTCCTGCGGCGGCGACTTCGCGCTGCTGCGCCGGCCGGTGTTCCTGTACCACGCGGACGTGGAGGATTATTTGCGACAGAGCCGCAGCTTCTATTTCGACGTCGAAAAATCGCCGTTCCTCGTGGCCCACAGCCAGGCGGAGCTGGAGCGGCTGATCGACGAGACCGGCCCGGAGCAGGCGCGGGAAAACTGCGAGGCGCTGGACTGCTTCTTCGGCACCACCGAGACCGGGCATGCCTCGGAGGCGGTCTGCCGGTACATCATGGCGCGCATGGATGCCGCAGGGGTGAACGACAGATGATCATTTGTTCGACGAATATCGACCAGGGCCTGCTGGGCGAGCGGGTGCCCGCCGAAGAGGTGCGGGCGGCCCAGCTGGAGATGCTGGATCTGCTGGTGGACTTCTGTGAAAAGCACGGGCTGACCTACTACCTCTCCGGCGGCACGCTGCTGGGAGCGGTGCGCCACAGGGGCTTTATCCCCTGGGACGACGACATCGACGTCAACATGCCCCGCCCCGACGTGGATAAGCTGATCGAGCTGACCGGGGGCGTGCTCAACGACCACGTGGAGATCGGCGCGCCCTTCGGCCCGGTGCCCCACGCGGTGGGCTATCTGCGGGTGTACGACAAGCGCTACGTGCTGCGCAGCGCCAGCCGGGACGGCAGGGCCTTCTACTACATGAACCTGTTCGTGGACATCTTTCCCATCGAGGGCCTGCCCACGGACATGGGTCGGGTGCGCCGGCACTACAGGCTGGCCAGCACGCTGATCTATATGCGCAAGCTGGCCTTCTTCCAGGGGGTGCCCGGAAAGAGGGGGCTCAATCGGACGCTGCGGCTTGCGGCGCGGCCCTTCGCCAAGCTGATGGGTACCGCCTTCTGGAACCGGCTGCTGCTGCGCACGGCCCTCAAATACCGCTACGACGACTGCGATTACGTCGGGGTGGTCACCAGCAACTTCCACACGGTGGAGGAATACATCGCCCGGCAGGACTACGGCACGCCCGTCAAGGTGACCTTCGAGGGCAAGCTGTACAACGCCCCGGCCAACGCCCACCGGTACCTGGAAAACCTGTACGGCGACTATATGCAGCTGCCCCCGGTGGAGAAGCGGGGCCAGCACCACCAGTTTGAGGTCTACAGGTGCAAGGGCGATGGGGGAGGATCGGCGAATTGAGCAAGCGCAAACGTTCCAATTTCGAAAAGGCCTGCCGGGGGACCTACGTGACCTTAAACCGCCTCCTCCGGCCCGTCGACCCGGATAGGGTGGTCTTCAGCTGCTTCCGGGGGCGCTCCTACGGCGACAATCCCCGCTGCATCTCCGAACGGCTGCACGCCCGCTGCCCGTCGGCCAGGATCACCTGGCTGTTCACACGGGCCGCCCTTTCGCGGCTGGAGGGCACGCTGCCGGACTACGTCGAGCCGCTGGTCTTCGGCTCCCGCCAGGCGCTGGCGGCGCTGGCCACCGCCCGGGTGTGGGTGGACAACTACACCAAGGACAAGTACCTGTCCTTCATGCCGGGCCGACAGTTCTACATACAGACCTGGCACGGCGACCGGGCCATCAAGAAGATCTGCTACGACCTGAAGGTTCCGGGGGACGAGGGGCGCATTGAGGAGCACTGCTCGAGGGTGGTGACGGGTTCGACCTTCGGCGAGGGGATGTTTCGCACCGCCTTTCGTTACAAAGGCGCGTACCTGAAGGCGGGCTCGCCCCGCAACGATATACTGGTCAAAAACGACCCCGCAGACCGGGAACGGATTCGCCGGAGGCTGGGCGTCGCGCCGGGGGTCGGGCTGCTGCTGTACGCGCCTACCTTCCGGGAGCCGGGGGACACGCTGCCCAAGCGGCTTCAGATGGACCTGGAGCGCACACTGGACGCCCTGGAGCGCAGGACGGGGAAGCGCTGGATCTGCCTGTTCCGCGCCCACTACCTCTCCGCCGGCATCGACCTGGCGGCGGTGCAGGACCGGCTGGTAGACGTGACGGCGTACCAGGACATGGCGGAGCTGCTGCTGGCGGCGGACATGCTGCTGACGGACTACTCCTCCTGCGCGATGGACTTTATACTGCTGGACCGCCCCGCGCTGTTCTACATCCCGGATTGGGAGGCCTACAGGCAGAAGCCGGGGGTCTACTTCGACGTTCGGGAAGCGCCGTTCATGACGGCAGCGGACCAGCCGGGGCTGGAGGCGCTGATCGACGGCCTGACCCCGGAAAAGACCGCGGAAAACTGCGCGGCGATCCGGGAATACTTCGGCTATTACGAGACCGGGCGGGCCGCGGACGCGGTCTGCGATTACATCATCGAGAGGCTGGGCAGCCGGGAAAAGATGACCGACTGACCGGTACAGGGGAGGAAAGCGCATGAATGTCGCGATCATCATCGCCGGCGGCGTCGGTAGCCGCATGGGCATGGACATACCCAAGCAGTTCATCCACATCTACGGCAAGCCGGTCATCATCTACACGCTGGAGGGTTTCCAGCGCCACCCGGAGATCGACGCCATCGAGGTGGTCTGCCTGGCCGGCTGGGAGGAGACCCTGAAGGGGTACGCCCGGCAGTACGGCATCACCAAGCTGAAGTGGGTGACCACCGGCGGGGCGTCGGGGCAGGAATCCATACGCAACGGCGTGTACAACCTGGAGGGCGAGCTGAAGGTGGACGACATCGCCATCATCCACGACGGCATTCGCCCCATGGTGGATTCCAGCGTGCTGTCGGACATCCTGCGGGTGTGCCGTCTGCACGGCAACGGCGTGACCTCCACGCCCTACAACGAGCAGATCTTCCGCATACTGGACGATTTTTCCACCCGGGAGTACATCCCCCGGGAGACGCTGCGCAAGGTGGCCACGCCCCAGGCCTACAATTACGGCCTGCTGCTGCGGTCCTATCAACGGGCCTTTGCCGAGAACATCGGCATCACCGGCTCGGCCTACACCAACACCATGATGGTGGACCTGGGCGAGACGCTTTACTTCGCCGCGGGCTCCGACAAGAACATCAAGCTGACCAGCAAGGACGACCTGGAGCTGTTCAAGGCGTTCCTGCGCATGGAGAACGAATGACATGTTTAGCGACAATTACGCCCGGAGTCTCATGGCGGCCTGCGGCGAGCTGCAAGGCCTGGAAGCGCTGAAGGGCGCGCGGGTGCTGATCACCGGCGCGACGGGCCTGATCGGGTCGTGCCTGGTGGACGCGCTGCTGCTTCTGAACGGGCAGCGGGGGCTGGAGATCGAAGTATACGCCGCCGGGCGCAGCGCCTCGGGCATGCGCGCGCGCTTCGGCGCGTCGGCGGACGACCCCCGCTTCCACTATGTGCCCTACGACGCAACGCAACCGCCGGTGCTGGATTTCGAGGCGGATTACGTCGTCCACGCCGCCACCAGCGCCCATCCGCTGGCCTATGCCACCGACCCGGTGGGCATCCTGCAGGCCAATGTGGTCGGCACGATGCACCTGCTGGAGGCGCTGCGGGGCTGGGGCCACGGCCGGTTCCTGCTGCTGTCCAGCGGGGAAATCTACGGCGAAAATCCCACGCTGCCCGAGGGCTTTTCCGAGACGGACACCGGCTACATCGATACGATGAAGCCCCGCGCCTGCTATCCCGAGGGCAAGCGGGCGGCGGAGGCGCTGTGCGCCAGCTACGTCGCCCAGTACGGCGTGAATGCCCGCGTGGCCCGGCTCTGCCACGTCTACGGCTCCACCTTCACCCCCTCCAACAGCCGCGCGGACGCCCAGTTCCTGCGCAACGCGCTGGAGGGACGGGACATCGTGATGAAGAGCACGGGCAGCCAGGTGCGCTCCTGGTGCTACGTGGCGGACGCCGTCAGCGCCCTTTTGACGCTTCTGATCAGGGGCGAGGCCGGGCAGGCCTACAACGTGGCCAACCGCCATTCCGTGGCCTCCATTCGCCGATACGCCCAGACCCTGGCGGACATCGCCGGGGTGAAGCTGGTCTTCGAGCTGCCCCCCGAGGTGGAAAAGGCCGGCTACACAAAAATCAGCCGCGCCGTGCTGAACCCGGCGAAGCTGGAGGGCTTGGGCTGGAAGCCCCGCTACGGTTTGCGCGAGGGGCTGGAGGAGAGCTACAGGGCGTGCAAATACTGATTTATCGGGGAGCGACAAATCAGTATTTGCCGATTCTACCAAAGGAGTAATCTCATGGCGAAAAAGAAGAAGCGTCGTGGCATAACCCTCTCCCCGGTCCTGGCGGCGGTGCTGGCCGTCGCGCTGATCGGGGTTTCCTTCGGCGCGGGGTGGTTCTTCGGGGTGCGGTCCACCCAGTTCCACGGCGACATACTGCTGGTGAACGAGAGCCACCGGCTTTCGGCGGATTACGTGCCCGACGACCTGGTGAACCTGTACACCCAGCGCCACTCCTTCCGCATGGCCAGCAGCGAGATCTACCTGACCCGGCAGACCTACGAGGCCATGGAGAAGATGTTCCACGCGGCTGAGGAAGCCGATATGAACGGCTACATCGTCACCAGCGGCTATCGCAGCTACCAGCGCCAGCAGGAGGTCTACGCCGAGAGCGATCCCGGCAAGGCCCAGCAGCCCGGGGCCAGCGAGCACCAGACCGGAATGGCCTTCGACGTGACCGTGGAGACCAACGAGGGCTTCGAGAGCACGCCCCAGTACGGCTGGCTGATGTCGCATGCCCATGAATACGGCTTTATACAGCGCTACCCCGCCAACAAGGCCGACGTCACAGGCATCAGCTACGAGCCCTGGCACTACCGCTACGTGGGCGTGGACGCCGCCACCCGCATGCATAAAACGGGCCAGACGCTGGAGGAGTTCTTGGGGCAGTAGCGGCGGGCCAGAGAAAGGTGCCTGTGAAGTCAGGCAAATACTGATTTATCGAGCTGTGCTCGATAAATCAGTATTTGCATACGTCTGAACGGTTACAAAGGAAGAAAGATCTTTCCCGTATCGTCAATACCCCTTCTCCCGGTCCACCAAATGCGCCAGGAGCCTGCCCGCGCAGAAATTCCCGAGATCCTCGAGGAACAACGCCACGATCCGGTCCACGGTGTATTCCAGGGTCATGTTCCCGGCCACGTGGGTGGTGATCAGCAGGCGAGGGCATTCCCACACCGGGCTGTCCTTCGGCAGGGGCTCCCGCTCGAACACGTCCAGCGCCGCGCCGGCCAGGTGGCCGCCCCGCATCAGTGCCAGCAGCGCGGCCTCGTCGACGGCGCTGCCCCTTCCCACGTTGATCAGGAAGGCGTCCTCCGGCATAAGCGCCAGCCGCCGCCCGTCCATGATGCCCCGGGTCTCGGGCGTTCCCGGCAGGGCCATCACCAGCAGGTCGGTCTCCGGGAGGATGCCGTCCAGCGCCGACACCGGCAGGGTCCGATCAAACAGGCCGCCGGCGTCCCGCCCCGAGCGGTTCAGGGCGACGATGGACTTCGGATCGAAGGCCCGCAGCCTCCTGGCCGCCTCCCGCCCGATGTCGCCCGCGCCCAGCAGGGTCACACGGCTGCCCCTCAGCGAGCGGATGGGCAGGTCCCGCACCCATTCCCGGGCCGCGACGATGCGATTGTAGTCCAGCTGTCGGCGCATCAGCTCCAGCGCCACCATCACGATGTGCTCCGCGATGGTCACGCCGTAGGCGCCGGAGGCGTTGGTCAGCAGCGCCCGGGGGTTTGCGAACGCGCCGGGCAGCAGGAAGGGCTCGACCCCGGCGAAGGCGCAGCACATCCATTTCAGCACAGGCGCGGCCTTGGGCAGCGCGGGATCAGCGCTGAGTATGATCTCGGCGTCGGCAGCTTCACGCAGGGCGGCGGCAGCCTCGTCGCAAAAGACGGCGCTGTAGCCGTGGGCTTCGGCGGCTTCCGTGATGTCGCGCCGGTTGCCGTCGGTCAGCCGGGGGGTGAAACTCAGTATCTTCTTCATGGTGATGTTTGAATTAGTTGTATACATCAAATACTCAAGCCCAGCGGCGGCCCGAAGGCCGCCGCCGGACGCTGTCACGCCAAAACCGCCCTCGCGGCCTCCTTGCTTGCGAAGGGGCCGGGCAGGCAATCCACGCCCCGGTGGTTGCCCAACAGATCCCGGTCGAAGGCGATGGGGGTGCCGTCCGGGTTCTCGAAGCGCTGCTCCGGCTGGAAGGCGCGGCCCAGGCTCTCCGTGGTGAGAATGCCGTCCCGGAAGTCGCCCAGCAGGTCATAGACGTTGGTGTTCAGCGTCCACTTGCCATCGGCTTCGATCAGTTCCACAGTAACGGCATCCTTGTCATTGACCAACCCGGTCTTTTCATGCTTGCTGACCGTGGCTCCGCCAAAGTAGGCGTTGCCGCCGACCCAGGCGGGCAGGTGGCCGAAGTGGTACTGCGCCAGGTGGCCCATGTCCGGCTCCCGGTCCATCATGAAGTTGGCGATCCACTCGTCGTAGCTCGGGAAGATGTTGAACGGCGCGGTGCCGGCGGCCTGGTGCTCGGGGGAATCCGGGCCGATGGACGGGTCGGTGACGGGGTACTTCTGCACGATGATGTTGTTGTACACCCGGTCGTCGCCGTGGAGTATGGTCATGAAGCCGGCCACCTCGGTGCGGTGGCGGATGTGATAGGGGGTGTAGCGGGGCTCCCGCTGGCCGTTGACCACGCTGTCCACGCCGGAGTTGATCAGCCCGAACGCGCCGCCCATCAGGTTGTGGATGACCGCCAGACCCTCGCTGGGCATGATGACCGAGGCCTTCGAAAGCAGCACGTTGTTGTCGATCAGCGTCGGGCCGTGGCCCACCTCGATGAACACGTCGCAGTTGAACATGGCGCCCTGGGCCTGTCCGATGCCCTCGGGGCGCTGGTTGTCGTGCATCAGGTTCTGGGTGATGCGCGCGCCCTGGGCCTCCCAGTCCAGCCACACGCCCTCGATGCAGTGGTGGATGTGGTTGCGGCGGATGGTGACGTCGATCGCCGCGTGCAGCTTGATGCCCGCGGTCTCCGCGCCGCCCAGCTGCTGGCTGTTGCAGACGTGGTGGATATGGCAGTCCTCGATGGTGGAGAACACGCCGCCCATGCGGCCCACGATGCCGGTTTGCTCGCAGTGGTGGATCTCGCAGCGGCGCACGATGTGGCTGCCCACCTTCTCCTTCAGCCAGCCGTGGTACTGGCCCCGGCACACGGCGTCCCGCTCCATCTGGGTGGGGGACTTCACGTGCTTCGTGTAGAAGTACATGTCGTTCTCCGGGTCGCGGTACTTGCCCAGGCTGATGCCGCAGCAGCGGCTGCCCCAGACGGCGCAGTCCTCGATGATCCAGCCCTTGGACCAGTGGGGGCCGATCAGGCCGTCCTGGTAGGCCGCGGGCGGGGCCCAGGTGGTCGCGCCCTTGTTGATGTCGAAGCCGGAGACGGTGATGTAGCTTATGCCGTTTTCATCGGGCATGAAGCAGTTGCGGCGGACGGTGATCTCCACCTTCTGGGTGTTGGGGTCCAGGCCATGGAAGTTGGCGTACAGCACGGTTTCACCGCCGTCCTGCTCGGTGTACCACTTCCAGGTGGATTCCTCCTGATTCCAGGCGCAGGGGTCGACCTCGCCGGCGATGCACGCTTCCAGCGAGTCGGCCTCGTACATGGCCAGGTCGTTCAGGAACACCTGGCCGGTGTGGCGCACGTTGGGCGCGAAGTACCAGTCGCCGCAGACACGGGTCGTGTAGGGGCTGTAATCCCCGAACACGCCGTTGTCCACGCGGTTGACCCACACGTCGCCCTTGAACTTCTTCCAGCCGGCCAGCGCCTCCGCGCCGGTGATCACCGCGCCCAGGGGCACTTCAGAGCGATAGACGATGCGCGCGTCCTCGGTGCCGGCGTGGCGGGGGGTCACCTTCTCCCGGTAGATGCCCGGCGCGACGACGACCTCGTCGCCCGCCACGGCCACCCGCGCCGCGTCGTCGATGTGGCGGAAGGGCATCTCCTTCGAGCCATTGCCGTCACGGGAAGCATTGGCATTGACGTAATATCTCATGGGAAACCTCCTTTGGGATAATGGGGAATCAGGTTTACCTGATTTCACTCTTCCCGCCCATGTACATGCGCAGGGCTTCGGGGATGCGGATGCTGCCGTCGGGCTGCAGGTTGTTCTCCAGGAAGGCGATCAGCATGCGGGGCGGGGCGACGACGGTGTTGTTCAGGGTGTGGGGCAGGTACTTCTTGCCGTCCGCGCCCTTGACGCGGATCTTCAGCCTGCGGGCCTGGGCGTCGCCCAGGTTGGAGCAGGAACCCACCTCGAAGTACTTCTGCTGGCGGGGGCTCCAGGCCCCCACGTCGCAGCTCTTGACCTTCAAATCGGCCAGGTCGCCGGAGCAGCACTCCAGCGTGCGCACCGGGATGTCCAGCGTGCGGAAGAAATCGACGGTGTTCTTCCAGAGGCGCTTGTACCACATCATGCTGTCCTCGGGCTTGCAGACCACGACCATCTCCTGCTTTTCAAACTGGTGGATGCGGTACACGCCCCGCTCCTCGATGCCGTGCGCCCCGACCTCCTTGCGGAAGCAGGGGGAGTAGCTCGTCAGGGTCTGGGGCAGCTCGTCCTCAGAAAGCATCTGGTCGATGAACTTGCCGATCATGCTGTGTTCGCTGGTGCCGATCAGGTACAGGTCCTCGCCCTCGATCTTGTACATCATGTTCTCCATCTCGGCAAAGCTCATCACGCCGGTGACCACATTGCCGTGGATCATGAACGGGGGCACGTAGTAGGTGAAGCCCCGGTCGATCATGAAGTCCCGGGCGTAGCTGAGTATGGCGCTGTGCAGCCGAGCGATGTCGCCCTTCAGGTAGTAAAAGCCGTTGCCGGACGTGCGGCGGGCGGCGTCCAGGTCGATGCCGTTCAGGCGCTCCATGATGTCCACGTGGTAGGGGATCTCCCACTCGGGCACCACGGGCTCGCCGAAGCGCTCGTTCTCCACGTTCTGGCTGTCGTCCCTGCCGATGGGCACGGAAGCGTCGATGATGTTGGGGATCACCAGCATGCGCTTGCGGATCTCCTCGGCGTATTCGACCTCCTTCTGTTCGATGTCGGCCAGCTCGTCCTGCATGTCCTTGACCTGCTGCTTGGCGGCCTCGGCCTCTTCCTTCTGGCCCTTGCCCATCAGCGCGCCGATCTGCTTGGAGATCTTGTTGCGCTGGGAGCGCAGGTAGTCCGCCCGCTGGATGGCCTCGCGGTTCTTCTTGTCGAATTCCACGACCTCGTCCACCAGCACGAGCTTTTCGTCCTGGAATTTCTTCCTGATGTTCTCCTTGACCAGTTCAGGGTTCGTGCGAATCAGATTGATGTCCAGCATGGTTGCTTCTTCCTCCTTGAATTGACTGCGAAAAAAGAAAAGCCCTCCCGTCCCGCATTGCCTGGGACGGAGAGCCTCCGCGGTGCCACCCGGCTTGCCTGCAGATGAATACAGGCCGACTTGACGTGCGCTGTAGGGGGCGCGCCCCTCCGGCTCGTCGCCGGATGCTCGGAAAGCGGAAGCGAAGGGCCCGGGCCGCCGGTTCACACCCGCCACCGGCTCTCTGGACGCGCCAGGCCATCGCCTTTTTCCTCGATCGCAGTCTGTTTGATTGGTTTTATTATAGTGCCTGACGGGGCATTTTGCAAGTAAAGAAAAGGTATATCCACGCGGTTGCAGGTTCGATGGTTGGTATGACTGGTAAGAGCATAAATAGAAATCTATTGATCCGTCCGCCACAGCAGCAGGACCTCCCGCCGCTCCGGCGCGCCCATGGCGTAGTGGGTCCCGTCGGTGCGGTTCAGCACTTCCACGCGCACCTCCCGGTTTTTGCGGGCGGGTTCGCCGGACACGGGCCAATAGTCCTCGCAGGGCTCGACTTCCTCCGCGAAGGGGTCGAACAGGCCGACCACGGTGTCTGACACCTTTTCCGTCAGAAGTACGTAGTGGCCGGTCTTTCCGTGCCAGACGCGCACCACCGCGCAGCCGCCCCTTTCAAGGCATCTCCAGGCGAGGCTGCCGCTTTGTATGGCGGCAAAATCCATGTCCAGGAACGCGACCTTCAGTGGAAAACCGCACTTCTCGGCGAAGCACTCGAACCAGGCGGCCATGTAGCGCATGGAGGCCTTGGAGGTGCCCGCCTTGCCGGGCTCGCCGCCGTCGGCGTAGGCGTCGAGGCCCATCGTCCAGATGTGCTTGAGCAGCACCGGGGGAATCTCCTCCCGCTCAAACAGGAAGCGCATGGCGTTTGTGATGCTGGTGGGTCCGCAGTCGTAACAGGAGGTTTGGTGAATCAGTTGGTTCCTCATGTCTGTCAGCCTCTTTCACTATGAACATACCTCGTAGGGGCGCTCTCCGAGCGCCCGCGGGCGATTGGAAATCGCCCCTACGGATACGTTCATTATATCGTGGCGCGGCTTAGCCGCATGATGCTTGCTATGAAATGATTTCAGTTGCGGATGGATTGCAGGAAGTCCAGGGCGCGCTGGCTACTGGGTTGGGTGAAAAACGCCTCCGGGGTGTTCTCTTCGATGATGCTGCCGCCGTCCATGAAGATCACCCGGCTGGCCACCCGGCGGGCGAAGTTCATCTCGTGGGTGACGATCAGCATGGTCATGCCGTCGGCGGCCAGTTCGGTCATCACGTTCAGCACCTCGCCGATCATCTCCGGGTCGAGGGCGCTTGTGGGCTCGTCGAACAGCATGGCCCTGGGATGCATGGCCAGGGCGCGGGCGATGGCGGCGCGCTGCTGCTGGCCGCCGGAGAGCTGGGCGGGCAGCTTGTGGGCCTGGTCGGCCACGCCCACCCGGTCGAGCAGCGCCATGGCCTCGTCCTTCGCCGCCTTCCTGTTCAGCTTCAATACGCCGGTTGGCGCGAGGATCATGTTGTCCAGCACCGTCATGTGGGAAAACAGGTTGAAGGATTGGAACACCATGCCGATCCGGCTGCGCAGCGCGGCCAGCTGTCGCCCCTCCTGGGGCAGGGGAACGCCCTCGATCAGGATCTCGCCGGAATCGATGGTCTCCAGCCGGTTGACGGTGCGGCACAGGGTGGACTTGCCCGAGCCGGAGGGCCCGATGATCACCACCACCTCGCCCTTCCCGACGGACAGGGAGATGTCCTTCAATACGTGGAGATCGCCGTAGTGCTTGTCGACGTGCCGAAGCTCGATGACCGGCACATCCCGGGTTTGAATCTGTGTCATGCGGCGCCTCCTTGACGTTGGACGGTCGGACGCTGGTTGCCCTGCGCGATGCGGTCGGACAGCCGGTTCAGGGCGTAGTTGATGAGGATGTAGATCACCGCCACCACCAGGTATACCGATACCAGCGCGTCATGGCTGGTGATCAGCACCTTGGCGTGCTGCATCAGGTCCGCGTAGGAGACCACGTAGGCGAAGGTGGTATCCTTCAACACGATCACCAGCTCGGAGATCAGCGAGGGGATCACGAAGCGCAGGGCCTGGGGAAACACGACCTGGTAGAAGGTCCGCGTGTTTGACAGCCCCAGGGACAGCGCGGCCTCGGTCTGCCCCTTCGGCACGGCATTGACGCCCGCCCGGAAGGCCTCGGCGATGATGCCGCTGGCGGAGATGGCGCAGGGCAGCGTGATGCGCCAGAACGCGCCCAGGTTCACGCCCATGCGGGGCAACACCAGGAAGAAGAAATAGATCAGCAGCAGCGTGGGCACGCCCCGGGTGAACTCGATCATCGCTGTGGCGATCCACCGCGGTACGGGGTTTTGCCGCAGCTTGCCGCGCATCAGTATAAAGCCCAGGGCGATGGCGATCACGGCAGCCGTGAGCGCCGCCTTCAGCGTGCTGAGCAGCCCCTGGCCGAGGTAGCGCCAGGTACTCCATTTCAAGAAGAAATCCCAGTACCGGGCATCCAGCTGGCCCTGCCGGGCGAACTGGCGTATAACGAGAAAGAGCAGGAAGCCCAGCCCTATGAGCGCCAGCGCGGTGAAGACGGCGACGCGGCGGCGCGTCCTGGGTCCCGGGGCCTCGTAGAGCCGGTCGCGAATCGAAGGCGCGCTCATCGCAGTATCCTCACTTTCTTATCGATCCTGCCGCCCACCCAGCCGATGACCAGCGCGGTGGCCACGTACAGCGCGGCGGAGATGGCGAAGGCCAGTATGCCGCCCACGGCGCGGCTGTTGATGTAGTTCACCACGCCGGTCAGCTCCAGCTGGTTGGGCCGCAGCGGCACCTGGGAGCCCAGCGCCGTGGTGAGCATCGTGCCCACCACCAGGCTGGTCATGGGCAGCACCGTGCTTCGCAGCGCCTGGGGAATGACGATCCTGCCGATCAGTTGGGTGAACGTGAGCCCCAGGGCGCGGGCGGCCTCGATTTCGCCAGGGCTGATGGTGTTCATGCCGCTCATCAGGTGCTCCGAGCAGAAGGCGGAGGGAATCAGCACGGAGGCGACGATGACGCACATCTCATAGGAGAGCAGCACCCTGAGCCTCGGCAGCGCGTAGACCAGCAGGATCAGCAGGGCCGCGCCGGGGATGTTGCGGAAGACCTGCACGAAAAAATCCCCGAACACCCGAAGGGGCTTCACGGGGCACACGCGCAGCACCGTAATCACCACGCCAATGACAAAAGCGCCGGCAAAGCACAGCGCCGTCAACCGCCAGGTGTTCAGCAGCGCACGGAGGTAGAGGTCGCCGTATTCAGAAAGCAGGGCGGATAAGCTCATGGGGCTCCTTTCAGGCGCAGGGCCCCGCGCCATGCGCGAGACCCTGCGAAGGGAATTGGGTTATTCGCCGATCACGGGCGGCTCGGGGGCGGTCTCAGCGCCGCCGGTGCGGTCGCCCAGGCTGATCTGCCACAGCTGGGTCCACAGGCCCGCCTCCTCGATCTGCTTCAGGAAGTCGTTCACGAAGGCCACGCCGTCGGAATCCTTCGGCAGGCCGATGCCGTAGTTGTCGTCCTGGCCGAAGATACCGGCCACGGCGTACTTGCCGGGGTTGCGCACGATGGAGCCCAGGATCAGCGTGTAGTCGGTCACATAGGCGTCGGCGCGTCCCACCTCGACGTCCTGGCGGGCGGTCTCGTCGTCAATCTCCTCCTGCACGATGGCTTCGGGGGCGTACTCGGCCAGTATGGCGGGGCCGCTGGAGCCCTGCTGGGTGGCAACCACCTTGCCGGCGAGATCGTCCAGGCCCTTGATCGCCTCGTTGCCCGCGGCGATGAGGATGCCCTGCTTGGAGGTGAAGTAGGGGCCGGCGAAGGAGATGACCTCCTGCCGGGAGGGCAGTATGGAGTAGGTGGCGAACACGGCGTCCACCTGGTCGGAGATCAGCACGTCCTCGCGGGTGGAGGAGGTCACCTGGGTGAATTCCCAGGCGTTGGGATCGCCGAAGATGTAGTTGGCCAGCAGCTGGTAAAGGCCGGCGTCAAAGCCGCGATAGTGGCCGTCCTCCTCGTCCAGCAGGCTGAACAGGAAGGACTGGGCGGTGGTGCCCACGCGCAGCTTGCCGGCGGCCTTGACCTTGCTGGCCCACTGGCTGGCGGCGACGGCATCGTCGTCGGCCACGGGACCGGAAGCCACCAGCGCGTCAAAGGCTTCCTTGTCGATGGCGTTGCTCTGCGCCTCCTCGGCGAAGGCGGCAAAGCTCAGGATCAGCAGGGCCGCCAGCAGCGCGGCCAGGATTGTATTCAAACGCTTCATGGTTCAATCTTCCTTTCGTTGCATTTGGATTATTGGCGGGGAACGGACGACGCGGGGCGTTCACATTCGATCCAGCGTCCGCTTCCAACATCGCCGGTTTGCGCAGATGTTCATCACATTGGCTCCTCCCTGAAGAATTGATAAAATTCTACTTGATTGATGGGCAGGTGTCAAATACCGAAGATTTATCTCTGGATATAGATTGAATTTATACATGAAATTGGGGATGGCCCGCGCTGTCATCTTTGCACCTTCTGGATGACAGCACGAACCGTCCCTACTATCACAGGGATGGATGTGGTATGGGAATTTCAAAAGTACCTCTACAAAAAAAGCCGGCCGTGTAAAGACCAGCTTTTTCATCCATATGCCGCTCAGTGCAGCATATCTGTTCGTATTTAATATCGATCAATTTTCCTGCTGTAGAAATACTATCCCCCGTCAGCAATAGTATTTGGTCAGGAAATACGTTCTCTCCCAATCCACGAGCTTCCTGTCGGATTCCCTTTCCGGGTGGATATCGAATTCCTCAAACACCATCAGCCACTTGTTTTCCGTATCATAGAGCGGCCACACATGGTCCTTGCCGTCCGGGGAGATGTCCGCAGTCAGCGAGGGATTGCCGGTCTTTGCGAACTGAACCAACATCCTGCGCATGGTTTTGGAGAAGGTTTCATCAAACTGCCTTCCCGTGAATCCCGTGATCTCCGGATGATTTAAGAGCGTGGCAAGCTCTATTGAATGTCCGCATTTCATAAACGGAACCGTGGATTCAACCGCGAAGAGCCAGGTGTAGGATTTGCCGCCGGCTTTGGTCTGGTTCTCCGACAGCCGGATGAGCGGCGCGGTATACCACAGATGATCGATAAAACGGAGAACATTGTCGTAATCCTCTCCCTGCACATCGTTGCGGAAGCTCTCGATCAATGCCTTCTCTTCCTCCGTCATTTCGGCCGTCTTCCGCGCGATAACGCCGTTAAGGATATTAACAGCAGGCTCCACGCCGCCACAAGCGTGTATGTAATAATTCGATTCGTCCTTGTTGCACCCCTGAAGGATCTCTATATCCCTGGCCGCGCCGTTGGCGTAAGCCTCATAGGGATCCAGAGGCAGCCATTTTCCGTCCTTCTCCGGGGTCACGCGGGCATAAAGACGGGTGAAGTCCGCAAGCAGGAGATCCTGGATACTGACCTTCTGCAGGTCTGCCACGGTCTTGCAGCCAAGCTCCTCCATCAATTCTGTGGTACACTAAATGGCCTGCTCCGTCGTCCGGGTAAGGCAGGGGGAGCCGCTGTCGGCGATGACGCGCTTGATATACTCGTGGGAGCCCGGAACCAGCGGGAGCAGAGATGCGCTTCCGCCGCCGGAGGACTCGCCGAAGACGGTCACGCGGTCGGGATCGCCGCCGAAGCCCGCGATGTTTTCATGAATCCATTTCAGAGCCATTATCTGATCCAGGATTCCCAGATTCTGGGCGTCGGGGTAGTCCGCGCCATCCGGCAGGTGGGACAGGTGGAGGAATCCGAAGACGCCGAGCCGGTACGGGATGGAAACAAAGATGACGTCGTTATTCTCTTTCACAAAATTGCAGCAATCATACAACGGGTCAACCGTACCGCCAAGCACATACCCGCCGCCATGGATCCATACGATGACCGGCTTCTTTTCCGTGTCCGCATTGCCCGTCGTCCAGATGTCCAGATACAGGCAGTCCTCACCCTGATAGTAAAGACTTGCCGTTTCGCTGAAATCTATCATTTGATGGGCACTCTTCGCGTTGTAATACGCCTCGTACACGCCGTCGTCCGGTTCAAACGCCACCGGCGCCTTCCAGCGGTATTCTCCCACGGGCTGCTTTCCCACGAAGGGAATGCCCTTGTAGGCGATAACCCCATCTGACTTCCTGCCGACGAAGGTGCCGTTGACGCATTTGACCGTCAGTGATTTGTCATACTGTTCGTCTGTGATCTTCCTGTTTTCGCCGTACTGAGCCCGCACCTTTGCTTTTTCTTCTTCCAATATTACCTGCTCTTCTGCGTTCAAAGGTCTTGTAGTCTGTGCGGATTCTTCCCTCAATGTGCTGTTCTCATTTGTTTTATTATTTTGCCCGTCTATGCCCGTACCGGTCGGTTCCGCATACACCGTCAAGCCCATCCCCGACATCAGCCCCAGCATCAGCACAAGGCTGAGCAGGATACCCAAAAGTCGTATAATACTGTGTTTCATTGTGTGTTCTCCTCCTATTCTTTGCCGCCCGCAGCGGCATGGTTTACTTGGTTGTGTAGCTGCACCGGGCAGCGCGCAAAAAACCGCCGAACCTGACAGGGTATAACACGTGGTGATGGTTCTCTGTGCGCTCCTCTGACTCCCAAACTGTCAACACAGAGAACCGTCCCCGCATGTTGTTATTTACAACAGCAATGTTCATCATGACATTCACCTCATTTCTTTTCTGGTATCTGTTACTGTTCTGACGTGTCTGCACCTTCTGTGGTGGCATAGAGGCCGCCGCCACGACTGAACAGATACCTTTTCTGTATTATTTCCAAACCTGACAGGGTATACCAACCCCGTCAAATCCGACGGTTACCCATTGCGAGGGTGCAGTCAACCCATGCTGTGGCGTGCGGGTAAAGCGCGGTTCTCCATGGCTGTCAAGTTCTGAACGCTCCTCACTGCGCCGCCGAATAATACCGCTCCAGCCTGCTGCGGCAGCTCAGGAACACGACGTGCATGCTGGGGTCAACTGGGTGCCCATGCCCTCTACCATGATCTGGGCGGCCTTGTCGTAGCTCATGGGCGCCTTGTAGACGCGCTTGCTCACCAGGGCGTCGTAGACGTCCGCCACCGCCATGATGCGGGCCTCCAGCGGGATCATCTCGCCCACCAGGCCCTCCGGGTAGCCCTTGCCGTCCCAGCGCTCGTGGTGGTAGCGGGCCACGTGATAGGCGGTCTGCACCAGGTGTTCCTCCTCCATGCCCTCCAGCAGGATCTTGACCATCTGCCCGCTGATGGTGGAGTGGGTCTTCATGATGGTGTACTCCTCCGGCGTCAGCCGGCCGGGCTTGTTGAGGATGCTGGAATCGATGCTCACCTTGCCCAGGTCGTGCATCGGCGCGGTCCGCACGAGGTCCTTGGCCAGGGCGTCGGGGAGGGGGAAGTACTGGTTCAGCTGGATGTCCTCCACCAGGATGCGCACCACGTCACTGGTGCGCTTGACGTGGCCGCCGGTGTTGCTGTCACGGTTTTCAACCATGTCCGCCAGGCTCAGCACCAGCTTTTGCTGCATGGCCTCGACGTTGTGGGTCTTTTCGGCCACCTCCTGGTTGAGGCGGGCGTTGAAGTCGGCGAGGATCTCCATGTTCCGGGTCTCCTCGGTGGCGTCCCGGATGTCGATCAGGTAGCCCTGGGTCAGGCCGTTGCGGTAGCGGATCGGGGCGATCTCATAGGCGAGGGTCTTTTCGCCCACGCGAAAGGTGGCCGTGGTCGTGCCGTTGTCGTTGTAGTTTTCGATGACGCTGCGCAGGTGCTTCCCGGACGGGCTGTCCGCCGGGATGACGGCGTCCGCCCGCTGGTTTTTCAGGTCGGGCAGGATGTCAAAGCACCGCTCGGTGGCGCGGAGGAACAGGCCGTTCAGGTCGATGGCGATATAGCCGCGGCTCAGGGCCTTCTGGTTGTCGGCAATCAGGCTGAAAATATCATGGGCGCGGTTGCGGTCGTAATTCAGCACGAGCAGCACGTCGCCGGCCATGTACAGGTAGGGCATACCGGAAAAATGCATGTCCAGCAGGCTTTCAAGCCCATAGATCACGATGCCCGCGACGACGAAAAACATATAGAAGCCCAGCGTGCGGCGGGAATGGGTCCTGCGGTGGGACTGGAGGATGGCCACAATGCCGACGACCACGATCAGCAGCGCCAGCAAAAAGGTGAGGTGGGAGAAGACGAAGGAGCCGCCGACCATACGGGTGGCGTAGCCGTCGCCGGTATCCGTGATCTGGACCATGCCTTCGGGCACGCCCCTGCGGAAGGTCGCCCAGATGGGAAACAGCTGGGCAAAGGCGGCGATGTATACGAAGAATTTGAGCCAGGGATTGACGGGGATCGCCAGGTGTCGCAGCAGAGAAAAGAGTATGACGGCCAGCAGCACCGTGGTGCCCAGGTTGATGAACACAAAGAGCACCAGGGCGGCCTCCTGCGAGGCCGTCTGCGTCTTCAGCCAGTACCCCATGATGATGAAGGGCAGCAGCAGCGATATGGACCAGTCATAGCTGTTCACGCGATCGTCGTTTCTCAGCGCAAACAGGAGCGTGGCCAGAACCGAGATCACCAGGCAAATGCCAAAGCCGGCAGTAACCATCATTCAGCTTCCTTTCCCCAGAATTACAGATCGGCAGTGTCCGGTCGCGGCCCGATCTACGCCTGGCCGTCCCCGACGGAGAGCTTGCCGATAGGCGCAGCATCCAGCACCCGCTGTTCGATCTCGAAGTAGACCTCGCTGCGCCCGGCGGGGGCGCGAACGGTCTTCAGCGCCGAGCCCATGCCGGTCAGCAGGGTGGAGACCACCGTCATGCTCATGCCGGAGGGCGATTGGACATGCCCGGAATCCGAAAGCACGCGAACGGAGAACAGCAGGTGGATCCTCTCGTCCAGGGCCTTGCCGTAGGTGGACAGCTGCAGCGTTCCGCCGCCGGCGGGGGCGATGCATCCGCAGGCCAGGTTCACGAGGACCTCCCGCAGCACCCTGGGATCGCCCTGCAGCCGGTCGGGCAGCGCTTCCGCCACATCCAGCGCCACGGTGAACCCGCGCTCCCGGGCCAGCGGCAGAACGGTGTCCAGGGTGTCGGTCATCACCTGGCGCAGGGAATAGGGCGTGGCGGCCAGTTTGATCTTGCCGGATTCGATGCCGAGCCCGTCCACAAGGCCGTCTGTCAGCGTGAGCATCTGGCTTGCGACGCTGCATGCGCTGTGGGCATAGCCCCGGATGGCGTCGTCGCGGCTCTCCCGCAGTATCTTTTCGTTGAGCCCGAGCAGGTCCTGCAGCGGCCGCTGCAGGTCGTCGGCCATGTTGTCCACGAATGCGGCCTTGGCCTCGTTGATGGATTGGACCGCCTCGATCTGGCGGATGATGGCCTCCTGCTCCTTCTTTTCCTCGTTGATGTCCTGGATGGCAAAGACCACATCCTCCAGCGGCTTGCCGTCAGCCCGGTCCATGGCGAAGAAGCGGAAGGAATACCAGCCGTATTGCAGGCTGCGGAATTCGGTGGCGACGCTGTTGCGATCCTTCAGGCGCTCGGCCAGGGTGTCCGTGTCCACGAATTCCAGCATGCGCTCCTGGTAGCTTTCCTCCGCGTCCTTCCTGACCATATCGCTGAGCAGTTCCTTCGCGGTCCGGTTTTTCGGGCGATCGCGCTCCATCTTATCGTCCACGGAAACCGGCGTCATCTCCCCGGTGGGCAGGTGGATGATATAGATGAGGTCGTAGATGTCGGACATGCTGAAGATGCCGGACTTGCGCAAGTCCATCTCCTTCATGGCCCGACGGTAGGTGAGCATGCTGACGCCGCTGACGGTCATCGACAGCATCCACAGCACGAGCAATCCGATGAAGGTATAGAAGGTGGTGCCCTGGACGAAGCTCCGGTGGAAATGGAGCAGCAGATCGTAGTCGGACAGGTCCAGCTGATCCAGGTAGTAGAAGATCACGCCGATCTTGACGTCGTCCCCGCCGTTGATGGGCATCTCGCCGAACCGGCTGCTGGGGTAGTAGATCACGTAATCGCCCTTTTGCAGGGGAATCAGCAGGTCCCCGTCGTAGCGGTACTCAAAGGTCACGTCCTCCAACTGGTAGTTCTGGAGGTTGAGCCGCTGAACCACTTCCCTGTCCGTCCCGGTGAACTGGTGGATCTCCACCTCGCCGTTCCAGGCCTGGTTGATATAGCAGTCTCCCGCGATGTTGATCCGCAGCTCCCAGCTTTGGAGGGTATCCCCGCTCTGGTTGCGCAGCGTGCCGTCGATGGTCTGCCCGGTCAGGTCCACCTCGCTGCCGTCGTCCATCACAAAGGAACGCTTCAGCCAGGTGCTCGTGCTGTCCGCGCGGGCGTCGATTTCCATCTGGGCGGGGCCGGCGCTGTCGTTGCCGTGAATCTGGATTTCGCGTCGGTTAAACCGGACCATGCCCTCTATGTGAACGACCAGCATCACCAGGGAGAGGAAGAAAAGTATGATGTTGAGCCGCCTTAATCTGTTCTGTTCGATCATATCTGCCGTTCCTCCTCTTTAACCTCCCATTATAACCTAACCTTAATATATCATTGCGATATGGTTTTGTCAATTGCGTGGATTTGGCGTCAGGGCATGGAAAAGGCCCCCTGAGGCGCTGGCCGCGCCCCGGGAACCCTTTGAAGCTGTTCTATTTGCGAATGTTGTCGATGGTTTCGGTGGTACCGCCGCCGTGATCGTCGGGATCGCGGAATTCGCCCTTTTCCACCAGCCGCAGGAAGGCGTCCACAACGTCCGGGGTGAGCTGGGTCCCGGAGACCTCCCTGATGATGGAGACCGCCTTTTCAAAATTCATGCGGCTGCGATAGGGGCGGTTGGAGTACATCGCGTCAAAGCAATCCGCCACGGCGATGATCTGGGCCACGCGGGGGATCTCGCCCGCCTTCAGGTGGTTGGGGTAGCCCTTGCCGTCCGGGCGCTCGTGATGGGACTGGGCGCCGACGGCGAGCTCGGGCATGATGCTGATGTCCTTCAGCACGTCGTAGCCCTTGACGGTGTGGGACTTGATGATCTCGTATTCCTCGTCCGTCAGCTTGCCGGGCTTGTTCAGCACCGATTTGGGAATGCCGATTTTCCCCACGTCGTGCAGCTGCGCGATGCGGTAGTACTTTTCCACCGTCTCCTCGTCGCAGCCCAGTTCCCGGGCCAGCATGGCGGTGTATTTGGCCACCCGTGCGGAGTGGCCGTTGGTGTAGCTGTCCTTCATGTCGATGACCCTGGCAAAGGCCGTCGTGATCTCGCTGATGAAGAGCGCGTTCTCCCGCTGCTTGAGCTTCAGCGCGCGGGTCTGCTCCCGGAACAGGTAGAAGCCCATCAACAGCGTAAACACCAGCACGCCCAATCGGGTGAAGCTGGAGGAGCCGTAGCTTTGCAGGCTGTAATAGCGTATGATGTCCAGCACCACGCCGATGCCAAGGGCACAGAGGCCGGCGAGCAGGCAGCTGAGCAGCTCCTTTTGGATGGTGTGTCGCCGAATCGCGCGAACCATCATGTAGATGATCGCCGCGAGCGACAGCATGATGAGCGCGTGGCTGATGTTCACCAGGTAGTAGTAATCCGAGACGCCCCTGTAGGTCAGCAGCACCTGGGCAGCGAAATTTCCAAGGCACAGCACCAGCGACGCAGGCACCAGCCTGGAGCGGCTGTTGCCGGTGGCGCTGGCGAAGAAGGACAGCGCGGGGTAGGGAATATACATCAGGCAGACGTAGGTGATCACACGGATGAGCGACGGGTGTCCCGTCAATACCTGGAGCAGCAGCGTGTCGTTGTAGCCGGAAAACCCGGTCAGGACGCAGAGTATCCCGAAGGAGATGAAGTCGAGCCCGGCGTTGTTCATGATGATCTTTCCGAAGATGCCGACGGTCAAAAACAGCAGGCCGATGAGCAGGATCACCGTCGATCGGCCGAAGGCCAGCAGGTTGCGCTTGAACAGGTCGCGCATGTACTGGCTGCCGTTCTGGACCACGACGTCATTCAGCGCGGCAGGCACGCCCGGGAACAGGGACTCCAGTCGCAAGCCCAGCGTGGCCGTGCCTTCGGGAATCGGCACCGTGTGGACGTACATGCCGTAGGAGGCGCCGAGCCGCCTGGGAATGTCGGGACGATAGCTGTAGATGGGCCGCCCGTCGGCGTAGACGTCCAGCACCGTATCGACGCTCTTCATGCAGAGGGATTTGCCGTCGGCGGTAAGCGCACGGATATCCGTGGTCAGGTCGAGGTTTCCCGGCGGCATATTGGACAGGTCCACGCTCTCGCTGGCCTGGGTCGTCCAATTGGCGTTCAGGGGAATGGCCGAGTCCACGTAAGGGGCGGCGCTGTTGCGGTCCAAATGGATAGAAACCAAGATGAACACGATCAGGAAGTAGAGGAATACGGTTTGCTCCCGCGCCGATCTCAGACTGCTCTGACTGGTACGCTCCCTGAGCTGCCGGATGCGATTCGTGATTCCCAACCGTGCCGGCTGCTTATCCTGATTTGACATTTGAGCCTCCTGTGCTTCATAATGTATATAGATTTACAAAAGAAAAGACCCGAAAACCATCATGATTTCGAGTCTTTTCAGTGGCGGACCCTAAGGGATTCGAACCCCTGACCTTCTGGTCCGTAGCCAGACGCTCTATCCAGCTGAGCTAAGGGACCACGCTTCGCTTCTCTCAAAGCGCTTAATTATAATACACCCAAAGCCCGGATTTGTCAAGGGTTTTTCAATGTAAAAAACAAAAGACGATTTTGCCCCGGTTACAGCGCCTCCAGCGCCTCGACGATGTCGCCGATCATGTACAGCGAGCCGCAGGCACAGACCACGCCGTCCCTGCCGGCCTTTTCGATGGCCGTGCGAACGCCGTCCGCCACGGTGGGGCAGGGGGTGGCCTTCGCGCCGAGGTTCTCGGTGATGTAGCGGGCCAGGTCCTCCGCGGGCAGCGACCGGGGATTGCGGGGGGTGACGGTCACGAATTCCTTCGCGTAGGGCGACAGCCAGCGGAACATGTCGCCGTAATCCTTGTCGGCCATGCAGCCGTTCAGGAACACCAGCTTCTGACCGGCCAGGTAGGCCTTGATGGCGTTCTCCAGCGCCTCGAGGCACTGGGGGTTGTGGCCGCCGTCCACGATGAACAGCGGGTCCCTGCGCATCAGCTGGAAGCGCCCCGGCCAGGTGACGGTGGCCAGGCCCTCGCGCACGGCGGCTTCGGGGATGCGCCACCCGCGCCCGCGCAGCACGTTCACGGTGGTCAGCACGTTGCAGGCGTTCTTCAGCTGGTGGGCCCCCAGCAGGGGGATGCGCAGGTCCTTCATATCGCCCCAGTCGAAGCGCTGGCCGTCCAGCCCGGCGTAGGTGGGGCGGAGGCTGTCGAAGTCGGCCAGGGTGAAGGGGGCGTCCATCTTCCGGCACACTTCCTCAAATACGGCCTCCACAGACGGCTTTTGCCGGTACATCACGCAGGGGCAGCCCCGCTTGACGACGCCGGACTTGGTCAGTGCGATCTTTTCCACGGTGTCACCCAGCACCTCGGTATGGTCCAGGCCGATGTTGACGATCACCGCCGCCTCGTTGTCCTCGATGACGTTGGTGGCGTCCCATTCGCCGCCCATGCCCACCTCCAGCACCACGATGTCGCACTTCTGGCGCTTGAAGTATTCAAAGCCGATGGCGGTGACGATCTCGAATTCCGAGGGATGATCGGCCATGGCCTCGGCGTGGGGCCTGATGAACTCGGTCAGCGCGCAAACAGCTTCGTCGGGGATCTGCTCGCCGTCCACCTGTATGCGCTCGTTGAAGCGGATGATGTAGGGCGAGGTGTACAGCCCGGTGCGGTAGCCCGCGCGGCGGAGGATGTTCGCCAGCATCGCCGCGGTGGAGCCCTTGCCGTTGGTGCCCGCCACGTGGATGTACTTCATGCCCCTGTGGGGATCGCCGATGCGGCTGAGCAACTCCAGCTCCCGCTCCAGGCCGGGGATGGTGCCCAGCCAGCTGACGCCGTGGATGTATTTGAGGGCCTCGTCGAGATTCATGATATCACGCTCGCTTGATTGTTATTTTCATTTGCTGGGGCCTGGACGCCGACCGGCGGCCACAGGTGCAGCACGTCGAACACCCGGCTCTTGAACAGGCCGAAGATCACCGCCGCGTTTACCACCGACGTGATGGCAAACTGTACGGCCCGGGAGCCCAGGAACCACACAAAGCTGTGGGTGCCGTAGAAGAAGGAAAGCCAGTAGCTCTGCCACAGCACGCTGCCCACGATGACCGCGGGCAGGAAGCTGGCCAGGATCCGCAGGAAGCTGACCTTCTGGTAGAGCAGTGGACGCATGAGCCCCGCGCACAGCCCGATCAGCATCGGGGGCACGGCGAACAGCGGGTTGTAGCCGTAGCCGGAGAACAGCGTGCCCACCGCGTCGCCCACCAGGCCGACGATGGCGCCGGCGACGGGCCCGTACAGGTAGCCCGCCACGATGATGGGCACGGCCTCGATGGAAAAGCGCATGGTGGGGTTGGGCATCGGTACGATGAAACGGGCCAGCACGACCTCGATGGCGGAAAGCAGCGCCATCGTGACCAGCATGCGGGTGGTATTTCTTCCCTTGAACATAAAAAATCCTCCGTTCTTCATGGAGGAGGTTGATCGACGGTATGCGCGTCACGCCCAAGGGCGCGCGCCTGTGATTGTGTTAGCGGATGCGATAATGGCATCGCGGAGCCAGGGCTCCTTCGCCCGGCGGCAACCTCCCATCCGCCGGTACTTGACGCGCCATTCCTACTCATACAATCGGGGAACTCTGTATTCCTGCGCCCGCATGATTTGACGGAATCTGGCATCTCGTTCCGCCAGCGCCTGCGCACAGCCTTCCTTTCGCGGATATTATAGCGTAATTATTCATGGAATGCAATGGGAAAATGGGAATTAATCCGATGTTAATAAATTGGCGACAGGGCATGATATCCTTTGGATTTCATGCCCTGTCGCCAATCGAGCGTTAACCCGTCACGTCCATGTACAGGTCGATCAGCCTCGGGTAGTATTCGGACTGGTACATCTGCTGGCCGTCCACGTAGGCGTAGGCCTGGTAGCTGCGGCCCAGGGTCGGGCTGGTGATGCTCGACTGGTTGACCAGTATCACCAGCTGGCGCGTATCGGTGCCCACATCCATGACCAGGCACTTGTTGCCGTCGTCGTCGGTGAAGCTGTCGATGATCGGGCCCTTGCACACGAAGCTCTTGTAGCGCCAGTTCTCGAACAGTATGCGCAGCTGCTCGTAATCCATGGCCCAGGCGCGGCCGGACATTTCGGCCAGGGAAGGCTTGTAGTTCACGTTCAGCACGATCTCCGCGTCCTGCTTGCCCTCCTTGGTGGCGCGGAAGCGGATGATGTTGTTGCCGTAGTTGGAGAAGTTGGCCACGAAGGAGAAGCGGCCGGTCGTCGGGTCCACGGTCAGGCTCTCCGGAATGTGGTCGGTGTCCACCGCGATGGAGGCCCCGGGTTCGGTGGTGCCGGTGACGGCCATGGTGCGGGCCGGGGATTCGGTGCTGACGGTGGTGTCCAGCTCCACCTCGATGTCGTACTTCTGGCGGAAGATGACCAGCTCCCGGCGGCACTCCCTGTGGCGGGGTGTGCGCACGATCAGGGTGATCACGTTGTCGCCGATGGGCTTGACGCCGACATAGGTGGACAGGTAGCCGCTGCGATCTACGGAGCCGGTGACGTCCTCGCCGTTGACGAAAACGGTGCTGCCGGGCACCACATTCAGGGTCAGCGGGTACACGCCCGTGACCACGGTGGTGCGATCCTGGGCGGGGCTGGTGACCTGCAGCGGGCTATCGGGCACGTCGATCTGGAAGTTGAACTGGGGCAGTCCGGTCTTCTTGCCGCTCTCGCTGATCAGCATCGGCGACAGGGTGATGTCCGCGTACTCGACGTCCTGCACGCTGGAGGTGAACCACTCGGAATCCGGCACCTCCATGCGGGCCACGCCGCCGGAGATCGTCAGCGAGCGCTCCAGCTCGGGCACGTAGATCTGGTCCCCGTCCTTGCCGAAGAAGATCATGGCGTGGCCCTGGCGCATGTCGTCCATCTGCACCTCGGACAGAGTGGGGGCGTAGGCCCCGCGGGTGTACAAGCGGGTCAGCTGGTAGCTCTTGATCCAGCTGACAAGCTTGTAAGCGCCCACGCTGAGCCCGGCCAAAAACAGCACCACAAGCACCGCCGTCAGGGCCTTCTGGCCGGCGGTGCGCTTCTCGCGGTGCTTTTCCTGCCGCGCTTCCGATTCTTCACGGGCGGTGGGCAGCGGCTGCTTGCAGCTGGGACAGTACAGCGCGTCGTCCGCGCACACGCCGCCGCAATAGGGACATTTCATGAGTGTTGCCTCCAGGGGATTTGCCTGTGATTATACCACAACCTCACAAACGACGCAAAGATTTATGGGTCAATTTTGTGTTTATCTATCGACAATCCTGAAAATTGTGCTATAATATATTTGTGGGATTATTGACTTATCATGGCCATGGGCGCGCAGCGCCGGGCCGGGAGGTGTACCAGATGGACGATTTCCTTGAAACCATCGCCGTAAGGCGCAAACAGGGCATGTACACGCTGATGTATTACGCGTGCTGGGTGCTCATCATCGTATTCGGGCTGGTGGCGGTCTATTCGCTGGCCGGCATCGTCGGCGTCAACCCCGAGACCGGGGGCATCGTGTTCACGTGGCAAAACCTGTTGATGACGGTGGTGTTCGGCGGGGCGGCCTACCTGCTGTGGCGCGCCAGCGACAACTGCCGGGTGGAATACGACTATACCTTCACCAACGGCTGCCTGGACGTCTCCCGGGTGCTGAACAACAAGCGCAGGAAGTACCTGACCGCCCTGGAGATGAAGGACGTCATCCGCTGCGGTCCCGCCACCGGACCCGCCTTCCAGAAGACGTTGAAGGAGCCCGGCGTCAAGGTGCACAACTGGTTCGTCAATCGGGACGCCAACCTGTATTTCTTCTATTTCCAGCGCAAGGGCGTCAAGCACGTGATCGTGGTGGAGCTGGTGGACGAGATGGTGGCCATGATCCGCAGCAAGAACTACCTGCCGCGGGAGGCCTGGTACGACGCAGAGGGCAAGCAGAGCTATGGCGTTCGCGTATCTTGACAACAGCGCCACCACCCGCCCCTGCGAGGCCGCCGTCGCGGCGATGGAAAGGGCACTGCGGGAGCAGTGGTACAATCCCTCCGCCGTCTACAAGCCGTCGGTGGAGGCCTTCCGGGCGCTGCGCGACGCCCGCCAGAGGCTGCTGGACGCCGTGGGCGGCGCGGGCTGCGACGCCGTCTTCACCTCCGGGGGCACGGAATCCAACAACCTGGCCATACTCGGCGCGGTGGGCCGCATGCGGGGCAGGCAGGTATTGGCCGTCAGCGCGGTGGAGCACCCCTCGGTGCGCGAGGCTTTCAATTTGTTGGCAGAGCAGGGCCACGACGTGCGCGTCATCGGCGTGGACGGGGCGGGCCAGCTGAAGTGGGATGAACTGGAGGCGGCGCTGGACGACGGCGCGTCGCTGGTCAGCTGCATGCAGGTGAACAACGAGACCGGCGCGGTGCTGGACGCCGCGCGGCTGCATGATACTGTGAACGGCAGGGCGCTGATCCACGTGGACGGCGTGCAGGGCTTTTTGCGCGTGCCCTTCGACATGAAGCTGGCCGACCTGTACACCGTCTCAAGCCACAAGCTGCACGGGCCCAAGGGCGTGGGCGCGCTGGTCGTGAAAAAGGGCGTGCGCCTGAAGCCCCATCACGTGGGCGGCGGGCAGGAGTCGGGCCTGCGCTCGGGCACCGAGAACACCCCCGGGATTGCCGGCATGGACGCCGCCATCGCCGAGCTTCTCGCCATGGGGCCGGACATGCCACGCAAGCTGATGGCGAAGAAGCTGCGGCTGGTGGAGGCCGTGAAAAATGCGGTGCCGGACGCGATCGTCAACGGCCCCGACCCGGCGGCAGGCGCACCCCACATCGTGAACCTGGGCTTCCCCGGCGTGCGGGGCGAGGTGATGCTCCACGCGCTGGAGGGGGACGGCGTGTACGTGTCCACCGGCTCCGCCTGCTCCTCGAAGAAGCTGAAGGTCAGCGGCGTGCTGACCGCCATGGGCATCAAGCCCCAGGTGGCCGAATGGGCCGTGCGCTTCAGCCTCAGCCCCCACACCACCGAAGAAGAGATCGATTATGCCGCCCGGCGCATCGGCGCACAGTACGATTTGCTGAAGCGGTTCCAAAGGAGATAAATAAAACTATGCGGGATGTTTTGCTCGTCCGGTACGGCGAGGTATTCCTGAAGGGCGCGAACCGCCCTCACTTTTTGAAGGTGCTCACCGACAACGTCAAGCGGGTGGTGAAGCCCCTGGGCGGCCATGTGTGGCTGTCCGATTCCCGGGTCTATGTTTCCGATTTCAACGACCTGCAGGCCTGTATCGACTGCGTCACGAAGGTGTTCGGCGTGTACTCCGTCAGCCCGGCGGTGGAGATGGAGAAGGACCTGGACGTCATCGCCGAACAGTGCATTAAGATGATGGCCCCCTACAGCGGCACCTTCAAGGTGATGGGCAAGCGCAGCGACAAAAAGTTCCCGATGAACTCCATGGAGCTGGCCGCCGAGCTCGGCCACCGGATCCTGGAGGCCAACCCCAATTTGAAGGTGGACGTCCACAAGCCCCGGCACAAGCTGGTGGTGGAGATCCGGGACAACGCCTACATCTGCGTGGAGGAGATCATGGCCGTGGGCGGCATGCCCATGGGCACCGGCGGCAAGGCGGCGCTGCTGCTCTCCGGCGGCATCGATTCCCCGGTGGCCGGCTACCAGCTGATGAAGCGGGGCGTGCGGCTGTGCGCCATCCACTTCCAGAGCCCGCCCTACACCGGCGAGCTGGCCAGGGACAAGGTGATGCAGCTGGCGAAGAAGCTGGCCTGGTACTCCGGCGGCATGCGGGTGTACCTGGTGCCCTTCACGAAGTGCCAGCTGGAGATCCACGAAAAGTGTCCCGACGAGCTGGGCACGCTGATCACCCGGCGCTTCATGATGCGCATCGCCCAGGTCATCGCCCGGCAGTTCGGCGCCCAGGCGCTGATCACCGGCGAGAGCCTGGGCCAGGTGGCCTCCCAGACGATGGACGCCCTGGTCTGCACCGACGCCGTGGTGGAAATGCCGGTGTTCCGGCCCCTGATCGGCCTGGACAAGACCGAGATCATGGACATCGCGAACAAAATCGACACCTACGAGACCTCGATACTGCCCTACGAGGACTGCTGCACCGTGTTCACCCCCCGCCACCCGGTCACCAAACCCAAGTTGGACACCATGCCGAAGGCCGAGGAAAAGCTGGACATGGAGTCGCTGGTCAACGAAGCGGTTGAGGGGACCGAAATGGTGATCGTGGAGCCGTGAATCAGGAATTAGGAATGAGGAATCAGGAATGAGGAATGAATAGTGGAGCGCGCAATTCATTCCTCTGGAGAGCTATATGAGCGATAAGGTTTATACGCTGGACGAGATCAAATCCATCGCCAATCCAATCGCGCGGCGGTACAATGTCGCGGCGCTGTATCTGTTCGGCTCCTATGCACGGGGTGAGGCTACGCCTCACAGCGACCTGGACTTTCGCGTGGATCGAACGGGCATGGCCGACCTGTTGGAACTGGGTGGGCTGTACAGCGACTTGGAAGCGGGCTTCGATAAGAAGCTGGACGTGTTGACCACGCAGATGCTGTCCCCGGCGTTACTCGACAGGATACGTGGAGAAGAAGTATTGATTTATGCACGGTGATTAAACAATAGTTTTTCATACCGGAGTCAATACAAGTATTTTTCGGGAGAAGGTACTTTCCCCTGAAACGCAGGTTGCACTTGTTGAGAAAGGCTTAACAAGGTTACGAGGCATTCCAACAGCCTTCCCCTTCAGGGGAAGGTGGGCCGCGTAGCGGGTCGGATGAGGTCGTTCCCCCCCGCGGCAAGGATGATTTGCACACTCCCTTCCAGGAAAACGACCTCATCCGTCTTTCGGCAAAAACACAAGCGTTTTCACCGAAATCCACCTTCCCCTGAACCGGCAGCTTCGCTGCCTGGGGAAGGCTTTGGAAAAACCGCTTAAGTTGATGACATTGCCACAGATGGGAAGCCTTTTGGAGGATTCATGATGATAGAAAGGGAATACTTCAGCTGGAGATCAATCACAGAACTTGTTAGGCACATAACTTTTGTTTTTGTCATGGCATTTTTCGTGGCCATCTTCGGAAAGCATTACAGCTTGAATGAGCTCATTCGTAGAGCTATTCATCCCAATACTCTATCAAATGTTTTTTGCTCTATATTGGTGTTTTCTGTACCGCTGTACCTTGTGTGCGTAATAATCGACACCATTGATGATGTAAGAATTGAGCAAGGCCTCGGTGGCAAAGGAGTTGGATTCATCGCATCGTTCTTTAGTAGAATATGGTATGATTTAACTTACATATTCTTTTATTTTAAGAAGTATTGTATCGTATTCTTTGTATTGGTTGCTTTGTCAGCCTTGGGCTTGATATTCTTGCTGTGATTCTATGCCATTAAAGGCAGATATCAAAAAATATGACGATCGCAGAATACATCAAAAAACTCCGTCAAAACCCGTCTTTCATGGACAACGTCACCTCATGGCAGGTGATGCCTGCGCGGCCGGCGGTCTACGGCGAATTCCCGCCGGAGCTGGACGGGCGCATTGTCGAAACGCTGAAGAAGCGGGGCATCGCAAAGCCCTACATCCACCAGAGCCAGGCCATCCGCGCGGCGCTGGCGGGACAGGACTTCGTGGTCGTGACGCCCACGGCCTCGGGCAAGACGCTGTGCTACAACGTGCCTGTGCTTCAATCCATATTGAAGGACGAGGCCTCCCGGGCGCTGTACCTGTTTCCCACCAAGGCACTCTCCAGCGACCAGGTGGCGGAGCTGTACAGCATGATCCAGGACATGGGCGTGGGCATCAAGGCGTATACCTATGACGGGGATACGCCCGCTTCGGCGCGCTCGGCGATAAGGCAGGCGGGCCACGTGGTGGTCACCAACCCGGACATGCTGCACCAGGGCATACTGCCCAATCACGCCAAGTGGGTCAAGCTGTTCGAGAATTTGAAGTACGTGGTCATCGACGAGATCCACGCCTATCGGGGCGTGTTCGGCTCGAACCTGGCCAACGTCATCCGCCGCCTGAAGCGCATCTGCGCCTTCTACGGCGCAGACCCCACCTTCATATGCTGCTCGGCCACCATCCGCAACCCGAAGGAGCTGACCGAGACGATGATCGGAAAGCCGGTGCGGCTGATCGACGAGAACGGCGCCCCGGCGGGTGAGCGCCACGTGGTGTTCTACAACCCGCCGGTGGTGAACGCCCAGCTGGGCATCCGCGCCGGCAGCATCCCGGAGACCCGGAAGATCGCCGCCTCGCTGCTGAGGGCGGGGGTGCAGCACATCGTGTTCGCCCGCTCCCGGCTGACGGTGGAGGTGCTGGTGCGCTACCTGAAGGACATGGTCCGCGACCCGCTGGGCAACGCCGGCAGGGTGCGGGGCTACCGGGGCGGCTACCTGCCCACCCAGAGGCGGGAGATCGAGCGCCAGCTTCGGGCGGGGCAGATCACCTCGGTGGTGTCCACCAACGCGCTGGAGCTGGGCATCGACATCGGCCAGCTGGACGCCTGCGTGCTGTGCGGCTATCCCGGCACCATCGCCTCCACCTGGCAGCAGGCGGGCCGGGCCGGGCGGCGGGGGAGCGTATCGCTGCTGATCGTGGTGGCGTCGTCCAGCCCCCTGGACCAGTACATTATCCAGCACCCGGAATACTTCTTCGCCCAGTCGCCGGAGCAGGCGCTGATCAACCCGGACAACCTCTATATCCTCCTGAACCACATGAAGTGCGCCGCCTACGAGCTGCCCTTCGAGGAGGGGGAGATGTTCCAGGGCGTCGAGGATACCCCGGAGCTGCTGGGCTACCTGCGGGACGAGAACATATTGCGCCAGGTGGCCGGGAAATACTACTGGATGGCCGAGGAGTTTCCCCAGGCGGGCATCAACCTGCGCTCTGCCACCGACCAGAACTTCCTGATCGTGGACATCACCGATCCGAAGAAGCACCGGGTCATCGGCGAGATGGACCGCTTCACCGTGCCGATGCTGCTGCACCAGTACGCCATCTATATGCACGAGGGCACCCAGTACCAGGTGGAACAGCTGGACTTCGACGACAAGAAGGCCTACATCCGCCGGGTGGACGTGGGCTACTATACCGACGCCGACCTGACCACCAGCCTGAAGGTGCTGGACGAGTTCGACCGGGAGCCGGACGGCCCGCTGAAGCGCAGCCGGGGCGAGGTGCTGACCTCTTCCATCGTGACGGTGTTCAAGAAGATCGCCTTCGACACCCACGAGAACCTGGGCTGGGGCCCGGTGACGCTGCCGGAGCTGGAGATGCAGACCACCGCGACCTGGTGGACCCTGCCGGAGGGCCTGGAGGAAATCTACGAGCGTGAGCCGCTGAAGAACGCGCTGATCGGCCTTTCCCACCTGTTGCGCCACATCGCGCCGATGTACCTGATGTGCGCGCCCCAGGACATCAGCGTGGTCTACCACGTGAAGGACACCTTCACCGGCGGCCCGACCATTTACCTTTACGACTCGGTGCCCGGGGGCATCGGGCTTTCCGACAGGGTCTTTGAGATGCACCGCGAGCTGTTCGCCCACGCACGGGAGCTGCTCACGGCCTGCCCCTGTCACGACGGCTGCCCCAGCTGCGTCGGCGCGACGGCGGGGCCGGGGGCGAAGGGAACGCTGGTGTCGCTGCTGGATCGGTTGCTGGAGGGATGAACAAATCAGAATTTACCGACGACCTGTAGCGGCGGCAATATGTCGCCACATCATAAACCGTCAAAAGGAGAATGAACATGGCAGAAGTCAAGATCTACACTTCCGAGGACATGAAATTTGAGAACCTGTCGAAGAACCACCTGACCCTGGTAGACTTCTGGGCCACCTGGTGCGGGCCGTGCCGCATGATCGCTCCCACCGTGGAGGAGCTGGCCGCCGAGACCGAGGGGGTCACCTTCGCCAAGGTGAACGTGGACGAGAACCCCGACGTGGCCATGGGCCTGGGCATCCAGGCGATACCGACCCTGTTCCTGTTCCGTGACGGCAGGGCCGTGGACAAGGTCGTGGGCGTGCAGAGCAAGCAGGCCCTGAAGGCCATGATCGACCGGAACCGGTAGTGAAGCAGGAGTGATCGGGAAAGAGGAGGCGAAAGCATGTGCCAGGTTTCTGTGAACATACCCAACGAGGTTCTGTATGATACAAACATGAGCGTTGCCGATGCGGCTGCCTTTGCCCGTCAGATGGTCGCTTTGGGATATTATACACAAAAACAGCGTGTCAATAGGTTATTGTGCGAAGATCGCGGGCATGTGCGAGGAGGATTTCATACGCTTTCTCAGCCTCCATGGGGTGGGCATCTTCGATCGCATGACGGAAGAAGACCTCTTGAGGGACATTGCAAATGCGTAAGATCGTTGTCAATTCCACGCCGCTGATCGCCCTGGCGAAGGCAGGAAAGCTGGAACTGCTGAAGGCGATGTATGGGCGGGTCATCATTCTGGAAGCCGTGTATAAGGAGGTCAGATGGAGCAAAATGGATTGTTCTTTTCAGGCGAATTGAAGAGGTTGATCCAAAGGTTGTCTGGCGAATGATGACAGAAATGATCGGCTAAAAACCGGATACGCATTCATCGCAATAATGCGAAAGGGTGTTATTTCTGACTTTACGCACAATTTCCGATAAAAACATCACCCTGGCTGTGATTTTATCGGAAATTGTGCTATACTTATTTTGGTTTGCTGTGCGGTAGTGTGCGCAGCTTTGGTGATTGAATCATGCGTTCGCCGGAGTCGGGCGACGTATAATATAGAAAAATCATAACAGCAAAAGGAGGCTGTGTCTTGTCCAGAAAGAACAAAGAGGCGAAACTGAAGATCATACCGCTGGGCGGCCTGGGCGAAATTGGCAAGAACCTGACGGTACTTGAATATCAAAACGACATCATCGTCATCGACCTCGGCAGCATCTTCCCCCGGGAGGATATGCCCGGGGTGGACCTCGTCATTCCCGATACCAGCTATCTGGAGCACAACCGGGAGAAGATCAGGGGCTATTTCATCACCCACGGCCACGAGGACCACATCGGCGCGGTGCCCTACGTGCTGCGCAACCTGCCCGCGCCGGTCTACGGCACGAAGCTGACCCTGGCGCTGTGCGAGCACAAGCTGAAGGAGCACCGGCTGCAGAACGTGGCCCCGCTGAACGTGGTCACCGAGGGCGACGTCATCAAGGCGGGCTGCTTCTCGGTGGAGTTCATCCACGTGAACCACTCCATTGCCGGGGCCTGCGCCCTGGCGATCAAAACCCCGGTGGGCACCGTCGTCCACACCGGCGACTTCAAGGTGGACTACACCCCCATGGACGGCGCGCCCATCGACCTGGGCAGGCTGGCCGAGCTGGGGCAGGAGGGCGTGCTGGCGCTGCTGTGCGATTCCACCAACGCCGAGCGTCCGGGCTACACCATGTCCGAAAGGAAGGTGGCCGCCACCTTCAACGAGCTGTTCCAGAAGGCGGACGGCCGGGTGATCATCGCCATGTTCGCCAGCAACGTGCACCGTATCCAGTCGGTGGTGGACTGCTGCCAGCACTTCCACCGCAAGATCTGCCTGATGGGGCGCAGCATGGTCAACGTGGCCAAGGTGGCCATGCAGCTGGGTTACCTGAAGATCCCGGACGGCATGCTGATCTCCGCCGAGGAGATCGACCGCTATCCCGACGAGCAGATCGCCGTGGTCACCACCGGCAGCCAGGGCGAGCCCATGAGCGGCCTGTCCCGCATGGCCTTCGCCGAGCACCGCAAGCTGGAGATCCGCGAGGACGACATGGTCATACTGTCGGCCTCCCCGATTCCCGGCAACGAGAAGTCGGTCTCCCGGGTCATCAACCAGCTGATCCGCATCGGCGCGAACGTGATCTATGATTCCCTGGCCGAGGTGCACACCTCCGGCCACGCCCGCCAGGAGGAGCTGAAGCTGATGCACTCGCTGATCAAGCCGAAGTTCTTCATACCGGTGCACGGCGAATACCGGCACCTGTACCACCACGCGAACCTGGCCCTGTCGCTGGGCATGTCCCCGGACAACGTGCTGATGGTGGAGATCGGCGACGTGATCGAGCTGGGGCCGGATTCCCTGGACGTGACCGGCGTGGTGCCCAGCGGCTCGGTGCTGATCGACGGCCTGGGCATCGGCGACGTGGGCGCGGTGGTGCTGCGGGACCGAAAGCACCTGGCCGAGGACGGCCTGCTGATCGTCGTGATGGGCCTGGATCACGAGCTGGGCACGGTGGTCTCCGGGCCGGACATCATCAGCCGCGGCTTCGTGTACGTCCGGGAATCCGACGAGCTGGTGGAGGGCGCCCGGGCGGCGGCCATGCGGGCCATCGACGCCTTCGGCCCCATCGACGCCACCGATTGGAACCGGCTGAAGAACGACGTGCGCGAATCGGTGCAGCGTTACATCTACGACACGATCAAGCGGAACCCGATGATATTGCCGATCATCGTGGAGATATAGGGATTAGGGATAAGGAAACAGGGAACAGGAATGGCAACCTGCCGCCATGCCGTAGCGGCGGCAACCTGCCGCCACGGACCTTGCATCGGCGGCGCCTGCGCCGCCACGAAACGGAGGACGCTATGAATCCATACGATCAGGCCCACGCGCTGGCAAAATCGCTGAAGGAGAGCGAGGAATACACCGAATACATGCGCCTGAAGCAGGTCGCCTACGACGACAGCACCAACAAGGCGCTGCTGGACGAGTACAAGCGGCTGCAATTCAGGATGCAGGCCAAGCTGGCCTCGGGGGAGAACATGCCCGAGGAGGATCTGCAGCGCCTGCAACAGATCGGCGCGCTGCTCCAGTTCAACCCCGACGTCAGCGCTTACCTGATGGCGGAATTCCGGTTCCAGCGGATGCTGTCGGACATCTTTAAGATCCTCGCCGACGTGGCCGGAATCGACCTGGACATGCTGTCACAGGGATAAGCACGTTATAGGAATCCCTTGGAGGCTCAAATGGGAAAAAGGAGAAAGCGGCGCGGCTCACAGCAGCGCAAGCCGCTCTTTCAATCGGAAAAATACAGCATAAGCGCCCTGCACGAGGACCGCGAGTACGGCATGTACTGGTATGCCTGGCTCTGGAAGATCGTCAGGCCCCTGCTGATCTTCCTGTGCGCGGTGCTGATGGTCACCGGCATCGTGAAGGTGGGCTATGACCGCATCTACAACGCCCTGTTTGCCCCTGTGGAGGGGGACAATGCCGAGATGGTCACCTTCCAGATCGACAACGGCGAAACCGTCACCCAGATCGGCGAGCGCCTGCAGGCGGCCAACCTGCTGCGGGACAGCCGGGTGTTCAAGTACATGGTGCAGTTTCGGGGGCTGACCAACGCCCTGAGCTACGGCACCTTCAAGCTGTCCCCGGGCATGAACGCCAGCCAGATCATCACCGAGCTGACCTCCGGCAGCCAGACCAACGAGCGGGTCATCACCATCGTGCCCGGCTGGACGGTGGAGGACATCGCGAACTACCTGGTGAGCATCGGCGCGCTGGAGGACACCGGCGAGTTCCTGCGGCTGTGCAACGACGTGGACCGCTTCGTAGGCAGCAGCTACGCCCTGCGGGACGCCCAGAACAACGGCAGGCTGAAGGGCCGCAAGTACGCGCTGGAGGGCTACCTGGCCCCGGATACCTATCGGATCTTCATCTCCGCCACCGCCGAGAGCATCATTCGCACGCTGCTGAACCAGCACAACAAGGTGGTGGACAACGTGTTCTACGCCGATCACGCCGAGTACTACAAGGACGCGGAGGGCGTCTACCACGAGGTGGAGAAGTACGACAGCACCCTGACCATGGACCAGACCGTCACGCTGGCCTCGATGATCGAGAAGGAGGCCGCCAACCGCGAGGACTACGCCAGGGTCTCCGCAGTGTTCCACAACCGGCTGCGCCGGGGCATGATGCTGGAGAGCGACCCGACGGTCACCTACCTCAGCGGCGAGCACAAGCTGGCCCTGTCCGACGCGGACATCGCCCAGCAGAACGCCTACAACACCTACTATGTCCCCGCGCTGCCCGCCGGCCCCATCTGCAACCCGTCGGCGGCGGCGCTGGAGGCCGCCATGCTGCCGGATATGCAATACATCAACGACGGCTACCTCTATTTCTGCGCGACGGAGCCCGGCTCCGGCAAGCTGGCATTCTCCATCTCCAGGACGGAGCACGAGGCCAACGTGGCGCTGTACCGCCCGCTGTGGGAGGAATACGCCCGCCAGCAGGCGGCCGCCCAGACCCCGTAGCGGCGAACCGTAACGGCGGATCGTCGGTGACCGTAGCGGCGACCGTAGCGGCGACTATCAGTCGCCACAGCCCCGTTGGTCGTCCACGCAGGCTTTGTGGTGGCGGCAGATTGCCGCCGCTACGGAACGGGTGCGCGTGGTGGCCGCCGCTGCGGAATGGACAGTCACGAATCGACAAAAACCGCATACGATATAGGGCAGACTTCCCAACGACAAGGAGGTAAGCCCTATGTTTTTGCCCGAAATGCTGGCGTGGCTGTCCCGGAGCGGGTGGCTGCTGCTGCTGCACCTGAGCGCCCGGTCGTCCTTTCCAAAGCCCCTGCCGCCGGACGAGGAGCAGGCGCTGCTGGCGCGGATGCAGGCGGGGGACGCCGACGCGGCCAACACGCTGATCGAGCACAACCTGCGGCTGGTGGCCCACATCGCCCGGAAGTACGCCCAGCCAGGCGTGGACCAGGACGACCTGGTGTCGCTGGGCACGCTGGGCCTGATCAAGGCGGTGCATACCTTCCGCCCCGAGGCGGGACGCCTGACGGCCTACGCCTCCCGCTGTATCGAGAACGAGATGCTGATGTTCTTCAGGGCCAACCGCAAGAACCGGAACGTGATTCTGGTGGGGGACAGCGTGGGCCAGGACAGCGAGGGCAACGACATCCAGCTGGACGACCTGCTGGGCACCGAGCCCGACCTAGTGCCCGACGCCGCGGAGACGGCCATCGAAGCCAATCGCGCCATGCGCCTGATGGACGAGGTGCTTCAGCCCCGGGAGCAGGAGGTGCTGCGCCTGCGCTACGGCCTGGAGGACGGCGACCCCTGGCCCCAGCACCGGGTCGCCGCGAGGCTGGGCATATCCAGAAGCTACGTCTCCCGGATTGAAAAGAAGGGGCTGGAAAAGCTGCGGGCGGCGATGGAGGGAGAAATATAAACAGCGCCCCGAAGCGAAATCGCTTCGGGGCTCTGTCTGCGTGGTTACTTCGCCTTGATCCGATGGTAGCTCTTTTTACCCTTTTTGATCAGCAGGCCGTCGCCGACGAGCATCTCGGGGGTGATGCGCGTGTCCACGTCGGTGATCTTCTCGTCGTTGACGCTCAGGCCGCCGGCGGTCATGGTCTGGCGGGCCTCCTTGTTGCTCTTGCACAGGCCGACCTTCGTCACCCAGGCCAGCAGGCGGTTCTCGGCCTCCAGCTCCGCCGGGTCGATCTCGGTGGTGGGCACGCTGCCTGCCAGCGCGCCGCCGCCGAACAGCGCTTCCGCGGCCTGCTGGGCCTTTTTGGCCTCCTCCTCGCCGTGCACGTTCTTGGTGACCTCGTAGGCCAGCACCCGCTTGGCCTCGTTGATGGCGCTGTCCTTCAGCGCGCCGAGGCGGCGCACCTCGTCCATGGGCAGGAAGGTCAGCAGCCCCAGGCACTTCTCCACGTCCTGGTCGTCCACATTGCGCCAGTACTGGTAGAAGTCGTAGGGCGAGCACTTGTTGGGATCGAGCCACAGCGCGCCCTTTTCGGTCTTGCCCATCTTGCGCCCGTCGTGGGTCAGCAGCAGCTGGAAGGTCAGCGCGAAGGCGGGCTTGCCGTCCTTGCGGCGGATCAGGTCCGCGCCGGAGAGCATGTTCGACCACTGGTCGTCGCCGCCACACTGCAGCGTCACGCCGTAGCGGTGGTTCAGCTCCAGAAAGTCGTAGCTCTGCATCAGCATGTAGTTGAACTCCAGGAAGGTCAGGCCACGCTCCAGGCGCTGCTTGTAACACTCGGCGGTGAGCATGCGGTTCACGCTGAACAGCGCGCCCACGTCCCGCAGGAAGTCGATGTAGTTCAGGCTGCGCAGCCAGTCGGCGTTGTTGACGATTTGGGCGCAGTTGGGCTTCGACTCGTCGAAGTCCAGGAAGGACTCCATCTGCTTTCTGATGTGGGCCACGTTGTTGTCGATGTCCTCCACCGTCAGCACCTTGCGCAGGTCGCTCTTGCCGGAGGGGTCGCCGATCATGCCGGTGCCGCCGCCCATCAGCGCGAAGGGCTTGTGGCCGGCCTTCTGCAGGTGGGCCATGGCCATGATCGGAATGTAGTGGCCGATGTGCAGGCTGTCCGCGGTGGGGTCGAAGCCCACGTAGAAGGACACCATGCCCTCGTCAAAGGCCTTGTACAGCTCGTCCTCAAAGGTGATCTGCTTGACAAAGCCGCGCTCTTTTAAAAGGTCCAGTGCGTTCATATCTAATGCATCCTTTCTTTACTTCATTCCGTTTATGACTTTCCCCAGCCAGACCATTCCCGCCTCGATGGTCGGTATATCGCACATCGAGAAGTTCAGGCGCAGGGTGTTTTCGTGGCCGCCGCCGGCATAGAAGTGTATGCCAGGCACGAAGGCCACGCTCGCGCCTACGGCGTCGTCGAAGACCTTTACGGCGCTCATTCCCTCGGGCAGCTCGGCCCAGACGAATAGGCCACCCTGGGGTACGGTGTGCCGGGTGCCTGCCGGGAAGGATTTAAAGCCGTCCAGCATGGCGTTCAGCTGCTTGCGATAGTCGTTGCAGATGCGCTCCAGGTGACCGGGCATCAGACCCTGGCGCAGGTAGGCGTCCACGATGGCTTGGTTGAGCAGGGGCGAATGGACGTCCACGCTCTGCTTGCCGATGACCATCTTTCGAAGCAGCAGCGGGTTCGTTACCACCGCCGCGCCCAGGCGCAGGCCGGGGGAGATGTACTTGGAAAAGGAGGACATGTACACCACCCAGCCCTCCGTATCGAAGGACTGGATCGGGGGCAGCGCCTCGCCGGAATAGCGCAGGTCGCGGTAGGGGTCGTCCTCGGCGATGACCACGCCGTATTTTGATGCCAGCGTCGCCAGAGCCTTCCTGCGCTCCAGCGACAGGGTGATGCCGGTGGGGTTCTGGAAGGTGGGAATCACGTACATCAGCTTCGGATGGTGTTTTTTGATCAGTTCCTCCGCTGCCGCCACGATCACACCCTCGTCGTCGGTGGGCATGTCGACAATCGTCGCGTTGTATTCCCGCATGGCCTGTATCGCCCCCAGGAAGGTGGGACTCTCGCACAGCACCACGTCGCCCGGATCCACCAGCACCTTCAGCAGCAGGTCGAAGGCCTGGCTGCCGCCCTGCACCGGAAGAATCTGGGAAGCGTCGCAGTTTACGCCGTCGCCCCGAAGGAATTCGGCTACGCTTTCCCGGAAGGGCCCGAAGCCCTCCGTCGCGCCGTATTGCAGCAGCGCCGTGCCGTACTTGTCCAGCGTCTCGACGGCCAGCCGGGAGATGACCTCCGGCTCCAGCGCCGTGTTGGAGGGGTTGCCGCCCGCGAAGGAGATCATGCCGGGCTTGGCCAGCAGCTTGAAGATGTCACGGATGGCGCTGCCGTTGATGGGCCGCATGTGCTTTGCGAATTTTACCTCGGTGAATTGCATTTTGATAACCTCCCAATGAAACAGCCGCCCTCCCTGACCGGGAAGGCGACTGTGAATCGCGGTACCACTTCCGTTCGCCATGCGCAGGGCATGGCCTCGTGTGCGCTGTGTCGGGCGCGCCCGGGCGGCCTACTGCCGTTTCAACCGCCGGCTCCGGGATGTATTCGCCCGCGCGCCTCGTCCCCCTTACACCGCCCGGGGGCTCTCTGCATCCGGCAGACGCGAACTACTTGTTCCCATCATCGCAAAGTATGTGACTTTACAATGATGATAGCATGCCGAAACGGCGCTGTCAAGTATCGCGGGGGTTAAATCCGGCGGAATGGATGCCGCCCGGGTCAGAGCCACTCGATGATGTGATAGGTTTCCCGGAATTCCTCGGTGGCGACCCCGTAGATATCCTCGTCATCCGTGATGTTCAGCCAGCTGTCCCGGTCGATGGTCTCCGGGATCAGCGCGCCGTCCTCGCCCCAGGGAACCATGATCGCCACGTCGTCGTCGGCCTGGATGAACTGCTGGACGCCGCCCTTTGGCCGGGTAAAGCCGTCCTCGGGCCGCATGCCGGCTGAATCGTACTTTTCCTCAAAGGTCTCAGCGCTCATCTGCCAGGTGTTGACGTGGCCGAAGCTGTCGACAATGGGCCTGGCGGAGAGATCGCACCGGGTCACCACGATGTTGCCCGAAACGCCGCGCTCCACGGCTTCCAGGTAGCCGTTCTTGGTGAACACGGGGATGATCTCGCCCTGCACGGCAGGTCGCGCCAGCACACAGGCGTCCTTTTCGGCCCTGATTTGGGCGGCCTTTCCCTTCGCGAGGCGCTTAACGTACGCCTTCGCGTCGACAAAGCGGTACAGCTTGCCGTTTCTGAAGATATTCGCCACAATCACACGCCTCCCCGGTGTCGTCGTCGATATCTGGGCGCTCGCCGCTCACAGCAACGGTATCATGTCGGAAAGCCGCCCGAATTTCAAATCCGGCTTCGTCGGGGACTGGGCCAGCATTGCCTCGGTGGTCTCGCCGCTCATCACCAGGATCGAGAGCATGCCGCTGCGCAGGCCGGTCTCGATGTCGGTGTACAGCCGGTCGCCCACCATGGCCAGCTCGCCGACCTTAAGCCCCGTGCGCTTCAGCACCGCCTCGACGATGCCGGTGTGGGGCTTGCCGACGATCAGGTCGGGCCTTCTGCCGGTGGAGGCCTCGATGAAGGCCATGATCGCGCCGATGTCCGGCATGAAGCCGGTCTCGGTGGGGCAGTTGAAATCCGGGTGGGTGGCGATGTAGGGCAGGCCCGCGCGCACGAAATCGCACACGGCCTGCATCTTTGCGTAATCCAGCGTGGTATCGAAGCCGATCACCACGATTTCCGGGTCGACCATGTCCACCGGGATGCCCGCCTCGTGAAACTCCTCCACCAGGTATTCATTGCCCAGCACGAAGGCCCGCCTGCCGGGGTAGAGTTGTTTGAGCTTTTCACAGGTGGCCTCCCCGGAGGTCAGCACCCGGCTGCGGTCGATGGACAGCCCCATCCTTTCGAGCTTCTGTACATAGAAATTGGCGTTGTGGCTGGAATTGTTGGTCAGGAACATGAAGTCCCGCCCGGTGGCGCGCACCTTCTCGATGAATTCCAGCGAGCCCTCAATCAGCTGCCCGCCCAGGTAAAACGTGCCGTCCATGTCCAGCAGGAAGCACTTGACATCCGATATATTCATGGAGATATCCTCGACAAATCAGAACTCAATACGTCCCTCGCTCATCGCCTTCACTGACGCAAGGGCTTCGACGCGGTAGCCGGCGGCGCGGAGCTTGTCCATGCCGGGCTGGAAGGCCTTGGCGATCACGGCGCCCACGCCGGCGATCTTCGCCCCGGCCTGCTCCAGCAGCGCGATGCCGCCGAAGGCCGCCTCGCCGTTGGCCAGGAAGTCGTCGATCAGCAGCACGTTGTCGCCGGGGGTGACGAAGTGGGCCTTCAGCGTCAGCAGGTAAGGGGCGTTCTTGGTGAACGAGAACACCTCTCGCTGGATGATGCCGTCCTTCAGTATGCTGGAAACCGACTTTTTCAGGATCACCAGGGGCAGATCCATCGCCAGCGCCGTCATGGCGGCGGGGGCGATGCCCGAGGATTCGATGGTGGCGACGCGGGTGACGCCCGCGTCCGCAAAGCGCCGGGCGAATTCCTCGCCGCAGGCCTTCATCAGCTTCACGTCCACCTGGTGGTTCAGGAAAGAATCCACCAGCAACACCTGTTCACTGAGCGCCCGTCCGTCCTTCAGTATCCTCTGCTTGAGCAATTCCACGGTCGATCACTGCCTTTCTTAACGTATCCTAAATCCTAATTATGCGCACCCTCATTGGAATCCGTGCCTTCACTCTTCGATTGAGAATCTATCTTCTCCACGATGGCCCACTCGACCCTGCGGTCGGCGATCTGCTCGACGCTGATGCGCAGGCCGAAGCACTCCACCACCGGGTGCTTGCCGTCGGAGGGAATCTCGGTCAGGCGGCTGAACACCAGGCCGCCGAGGGTGTCGTATTCCAGGTCGTCGGGCAGCCGGATGTCCAGCGCCTCGGCCACGCTCTCCAGCTCCGCCGAGCCGGAAATGCGCCAGCGCCCGTCGGACAGCCGGGTGATCTCCGGCTCCTCCTTAGGGTCGAATTCGTCGTAGATGTTGCCGACGATCTCCTCCAGCAGGTCCTCCAGCGTGATCAGGCCGCTGGTGCCGCCGTACTCGTCCACCACGATGGCCATGTGCTGCTTGCGGGACTGCATCTCCTGGAACAGCACGTCGGTGCGCACCGATTCCGGCACGAAGTGGGCCGGACGCACCAGTGCCCGCAGGGGCACGTTGCGCCCCTCCGCCCGGCTGAGCAGGTAGTCACGGGTGGTCAGTATGCCCAGCACGTTGTCGATGCTGCCCTCGTACACGGGGAAGCGGGACAGGCCGCTCTGCCGGATGGTCTCCAGGATCTGGTCGTCGGTGGATTCGATGTCGATGGCGGTGATGTCCTTCCGGTGGATCATGCAGTCGCCGGCGTTCATGTTGTTGAACTCGAATATGTTCTCGATCATCTCCCGCTCGTCGGCCTCGATGGCGCCCTTCTCCTCGCCGATGTCCACCATCTGCATGATGTCCTCCTCGGTCACGGCGTCGCCGGCGTCGGCGGGCTTGATGTGGAAGGGCTTCAGCACCAGCGCCCCCAGGGCCATGCATAGCCGGGTGACGGGGGAGAGCACCGTCATGGTCACGTCCGCCACCGGGGCGATGGCGTCCAGCAGCGGGCCGCGAAAGTGGGCGCCCAGGTGCACGGGGATCGCCCCCGCGAGGATCAGGCTGACCAGTGTGAAGGGCAGCAGCCCGTACAGCGCGAAGGCGGGCATGCCGCTGACCCGTCCCCTCAGCAGCGCCCACAGCGCCGTGAAGGCGATCAGCACCAGGCAGATCCAGCTCATCTGGAACTCGCCGAAGGGCTTTTCAGCTTTGAGGGCCAGCTTCAGGGCCCGGCGCGCCTTGGCGTCGCCGACGTCGGCCTTCTTCTGGGTCTCACCCTCGTCGATAAACGGAACGGCGGCCTCGGCCATGCGCACGATGACCGCCAGCAAAAGCGCGATAAAGATGACAATACTCGGACCGAACGGGTCGTCCATGAAAGGGAAACCTCCTTGATTGGTTCGCTGAAATGGTATACAGTTTCATTATATCAGATTTCAGCGTGTTTTCATGCGCGGTGTGCAAATTTAATGTAATAATGGTATAATAATAGAGCGAAAGGCAACTACTGATTTATCGAGCACAGCTCGATAAATCAGTAGTTGCAGAACGATACATACACTGTCAGGAGCGGGTTACATGGATGAAAAAAGCAGGGATCGGCTGTTTGACACGCTGATGCATGCTCTACGGCCCTCGACACACTTCCGCGATTTGCTCGACTCGGGTGAATTGGCCGGGGCGCTGCCTGAACTGGCGGCCTGCGTGGGGGTTGCGCAGAACCCGGTCTACCACCCGGAGGGGGACGTGTTCGAGCACACGATGCTGGTGGTGGACTGCGCCGCCGGGCTGCGCCATAAGGCCCTGAACCCGCTGGGGTTCATGCTCTCGGCGCTGACCCACGACCTGGGCAAGGCCACCTGTACCCAGGCGCAGCCGGACGGAAAGATCACCGCCTACGGCCACGAAGTGGCGGGACGACCCCTCTGCCGGAGCCTGATGGCCCGGCTGACCGACGACGCGGCGCTGACCGACTACGTCGAAAACATGGTTTGGCTGCACATGCGGCCCAACATACTGGCCAAGTGCCGCTCGAAGAAGAAAAAGACCCGCCAGCTGTTCGATTTGAGCCTGTGCCCGGAGGACCTGATCCTGCTGTCCCGGGCCGACGCCTCCGGCAAGCTGGACGCGCCCTACGACGAGGGCCTCGAGGCCTTCCTGCGCCAGCGGCTGGAGGACTACCGTCGGGTGATGACCCTGCCGATGGTCACCCGGGAGGACCTGCTGGCCGCGGGCTTTTCTCCGGGCGAGGCGCTGGAGGCGGCTCTGGCCCGGGCCAGGCAACTCCACTTTTCCGGCTTCGACCGGCAGCACGCCCTGAAACAGGTGATGGCTGAGGCAACTTTACACAAAGCGGTTGACAGTTTAAATTGGAAGGTGTTATACTTCCATCAATGATGCCGGATGCGCCCGCGGGTCTGATACTGGGACCGGCGGGCGCTTTGGTGTGGAGGAGGATATGGCGGCAGATTGCCGCCGCTACAGATGGGAGGGGACATGACCATGCTGATGACCGGGGCGCAGATACTGATGGAATGCCTGCTGGAGCAGGAGGTGGGCATCGTCTTCGGCTTTCCGGGGGGCACGATCCTGCACGTCTACGACGCGCTGATGGGCTATCCCGGCATCTTTCATGTGCTCACGGCCCACGAGCAGGGGGCCTGCCACGCGGCGGACGGCTACGCCCGCGCCACCGGCAAGGTGGGGGTGTGCTTCGCCACCTCCGGCCCCGGCGCCACCAACCTGGTCACCGGCATCGCCACCGCCTACATGGATTCCTCGCCGGTGGTCTGCATCACCTGCAACGTGGGGCTGCCCCTGCTGGGCAAGGATTCCTTCCAGGAGGTGGACATCACCGGCGTCACCATGCCCATCACCAAGTGCAATTACCTGGTGCGGGACGTGGCCGACCTGGCCGACACCCTGCGGGAGGCCTTCGCCATCGCCCGCAGCGGCAGGCCCGGCCCGGTGCTGATTGACATTCCGAAGAACGTCACCCAGGACATGGCCGATTACACCCCGCTGGAGCGGAGCGGTCACGGCAAGGCGGGGCGGCTGGCCCAGCTGATGAAGCGCTCCACCCAGGATTTCCGCGCCGCGGAGCCGGACTACAGCGACATCGACATCCTGATCGACATGATCCGCATCTCCGAACGTCCGATGCTGATCTGCGGGGGCGGCGTGGTGCGCAGCCGGGCGGACCGGGAATTCGAGGCCTTCGCCAACCGCATCGACGCGCCGGTGGGCATCACCGTGATGGGCGCGGGCGGCTTTCCGGGGCTGAATCCGCTGGCCACGGGCCTGGTGGGCATGCACGGCAGCCAGGCCAGCAACATGGCCGTGGACGCCTGTGACCTGCTGATCGCCGTGGGCTGCCGCTTCTCCGACCGGGTGGCGCTGAAGCCCGACAGCTTCGCCCGCAACGCGAAGGTGGTGCAGATCGACATCGACCGCAGCGAGATCAACAAGAACGTGCAGACCGATCACCACATCGTCGGCGACGCGCGGCGGGTGCTTGAGCTGCTGAACGAACGCCTGGAGCAGCAGGCGCACGACAGGTGGAAGGACTACGTGTTCTCCTTCAAGACCGAGACCGAGTACGACGAGGCCGGCGACCACATGACGCCCAGCCAGGTGCTGGACACCATCGCGAGGGTCGTGCCCCGGGACACCATATTCGCCACCGACGTGGGCCAGCACCAGATGTGGGCCATCCAGCACCTGCACTTCGAATACTCCGGCCAGCTGGTCACCTCCGGCGGCTTCGGCACGATGGGCTTCGGCCTGGGCGCGGCCATCGGGGCCAAGGCGGGCAACCTGGAAAAGCCGGTGGTGCTGATCACCGGCGACGGCAGCTTCCGCATGAACCTGAACGAGCTTTCGACGGTGGGGTACTACAAGCTGCCGCTGATCGTCGTGATCTTCAACAACGGAACGCTGGGCATGGTGCGCCAGTGGCAGACCCTGACCTGCAACGGCCGCTACAGCGAGACCACGCTGGACCGGGGGCCGGACTTCGTGAAGCTGGCGGAGGCCTACGGGCTGAAGGGTTGCCGGGTGACGGACGTGGCAGAGCTGGAGGCAGCCCTGGAGGACGCACTCGCGGGGAAACAGGCGACGGTGATCGACTGCGCCATCGACATCGACGAGATGGTGCGGCCCATGGTGGGCGGCGGCAGCGACATCATCCGGTTCATGGTGGATTGACGGGGGAGGCGAGCGACGGTGAATGATATCAGCAGGCACACCCTGGCGGTGCTGGTGGACAACGAGGCGGGCGTGCTGTCCCGCGTAGCGCGGCTGTTCTCCGGCAAGGGCTACAACATCGATTCGCTGGCCGTGGGCACGACCCATGACCCGGCCGTCTCCCGCATGACCATCGAGGTATTGACCAGCGAGAAGCAGGCCGGGCTGATCTGCAGCCAGCTGCGCAAGCTGATCTGCGTCCACTCGGTCAAGCGGCTGGACCCGGCGAAATCCATCCGGCGGGAGCTGGTGCTGATCAAGGTGGCCGCGCCGACCCACCAGGCGCGCAGCGAGATCATACAGATCGCCAACATCTTCCGCTCGACGGTCATCGACGTGACCACCGGCTCGCTGACCATCGCCGTGATCGGCGACGACAGCAAGGCCGACGCCATACAGAACCTGCTGGGCGAATTCGGCATACTGGAGCTGGTGCGCACCGGCATGCTGGCCATGGAGCGCGGCGAGGAAACCATCGACGCGCAGACCAAGGAGAAGGACGAATTCGATTACGGGAAGAATGTGCTCTGAATTCAGAAGGGATAACATATGGGTAAATCCAATTTTGCGGTATTTGTGGACCTGGAGAACGTGGGGGCGAAGGAATCGCTGCTGCTCTCCATCATCGAAAAAGTGAAGATACGCGGGGACATCCTGCTGGGCAAGGTGTACGGCTACACCGACCGCTACACCGATTTGAAGCCGGTGCTGCTGAGCAACACCTTCGCGGTGGTGCCCTCGCTGCGCTGGGGCAAGGTGCAGAAGAACAACCTGGACATCCAGCTGGTGATCGACGCCATGGAGGTGGCCTATACCAACCCCCTGATCGACAGCTTCTGCATCGTCTCCGGCGACAGCGACTACACGCCCCTGGTGGGACGGCTCAAGAGCATGGGCAAGCACGTGCTGGGCATCTCCCGCTCCGAGGCGGCCAGCGGCATATTCGTCAACGCCTGCAACGAGTTCGTGTTCCTGGAATCGGTGGCCAAGCGCCAGCCCAAGAAGACCAAGAAGCAGGAGAGCATCCCCGAGGAGGGCGACATCAACGAGCTGGTCAGCCAGGTGGAGACCATCGTGGGCGACCAGGACGAGGAGCAGATGTACGCCAGCGAGCTGAAGGACACGCTGAACCGGCTGCGCCCGGACTTCTCCGAGAAGAGCTACGGCTGCGCCACCTTCGGAAAGCTGGTGCAGCAGATCACCCGCAATTCCGACAAGCTGACCAGCTGGATGGAGAATTCCAGCCTGATGATCGGCCTGGACACCGAGGGCGAGGGCGAGGCGAAGCTGGACAAGAGCAACTGGGTCCACGCCTTCGAGCAGGCCCTGGAGCACTTCAAGGACGAGGGCTTCGAGCGGGTGAACCCTTCTATACTGAAGGCCACCATACAGGCCGACTATCCCAGCTTCGAGGAGAAGCAGATCGGCTTCAAACGCTTCAGCGACGTGATGAAGGCCCTGGAAAAGAAGGGCCTGCTGGTGATCGAGATGGACGACGCGCATACCATGCTGCTGAGGATATGCTGACAAATCAGTATTTATAACAACAAACAGCGGAGGAAGAAGCAAATGACCTGGGACCTTTCAAAGCTCTATGCGTCCTTTGACGCGCCGGAGTTCCTGAACGACATCGAAGAACTGAAGCAGACCGCCGAGGCAGCTTTCGACCAGGCGCGGAATATGGAAATCTCCGTGCCCACGCTGGAGGAAGCAATCCGCCTGAACGAAAAGGCGGCGACGCTGGCCACCAAGACCATGTCCTATGCCCAGCTGACACTGGCGGCGGACGCCAACTGCGAGCCGGCCATGGCGGCCTATGCCCGGCTGCTGCCGGTGATGAATCGCCTGGAGGAGGCCACCAGCGCCATGAGCGCGAAGCTGGGCCCGGTGGAAGACCTGGACGCGCTGATCGAGGGCAGCGACCTTTTGAAGGCCCACGCCTTCCTGCTGCGCCGGCTGAAGGAGAACGCGCAGCACGTGATCGACCCGGCCCTGGAGCCCACGGTGCTGAAGATGCAGATGACCGGCGGCAACGCCTGGGAGCAGCTGCGGGACCAGCTGGACGGCAACCACATGGTGGAGATCACCGTGGACGGCGAGGCCAAATCGCTGCCCCTGTCGGCGGTGAGGGGCATGGCCAACAGCCCTGACGCCGGCGTGCGCAGGGCCGCCTACGAGGCCGAGCTGGCCGCCTATCCCAAGATGGAGATCCCGATGGCGGCCTGCCTGAACGGCATCAAGGGCGAGGCGCGGACGCTGGCGGAGCTGAAGCACTACGATTCCGTGCTGGACATGGCCCTGGACGGGGCCAACATGGACCGGGCGACCCTGGACGCGCTTTTGCAGGCCATGGAGGAGAGCCTGCCCATGTTCCGCCGCTACTTCCGCCTGAAGGCGAAGCTGCTGGGCTACGGGGGCGGCCTGAAGTTCTACGACCTGTTCGCCCCGGTGGGCAAGGCGAAGGGGGATTACACCCCCGAGGACGCCCGTGAAATCCTTGTTCGCGAGCTGGGCGCTTTCAGCCCCCGCATGGCGGACATGATCAACCGCGCCTTCGACGAGCGCTGGATCGACATGTTCCCCCGGGAGGGCAAGGGTGGCGGCGCGTTCTGCAGCGGCATGCACCCGCTGGGCATCAGCTACGTGCTGGCCAACTTCGAGGGCAGCTACGGCTCGGTGAGCACCCTGGCCCACGAGCTGGGCCACGCCTACCACAACGAGTGCATGAAGGACCTGCCGATCCTGATGGCCGACTATCCCATGCCCCTGGCGGAGACGGCCTCCATATTCAACGAGACCCTGCTGGCCCAGCGGATACTGGAGAGCGCGGACCGGGACACCCGCATCGCCCTGCTGGAGCAGCAGCTCTCCGACGCCGCCCAGGTGATCGTGGACATCATGAGCCGCTACCTGTTCGAGAGCGAGGTCGTCGCCCGCCGCTCCGACACCACCCTCAGCCCCCGGGAGCTGTGCGAAATCATGCTGGACGCCCAGAAGAAGACCTACGGCGACGGCCTGGACCCGGAATGCCTGCACCCCTACATGTGGGCCTGCAAGAGCCATTACTATTCTACCGACGTGCACTTCTACAACTTCCCCTATGCCTTCGGCCAGCTGTTCGCCGTGGGCGTGTACGCGCTGTACCAGAAGAAGGGCGCGGCCTTCCTGCCCGACTACGAGAAGCTGCTGCGCGCCGCCGGCAGCGGCATGGTCCGGGACGTGGCCGCCTCGGTGGGCATCGACGTAGCCGACGTGAACTTCTGGCGGAGCAGCCTGAAGGTATTCGAGGACAAGCTGGAGGAGCTGGAGAAGCTGGTCGGATAGCCAGAGAGATCGAAGTGCCGCCCGGTTCAACCGGGCGGCATTTTGTCAACGGTATGACAGGCCGCAGGACTGCGCAGCGTGCATACACGCCTTATTTCTTGCCCTTGTACAGCACCTTCCTGCCGTTGGTCAGCGTGGTGCTGACGTCAATTTCCAGCTGGGGCTCCATCTCGTCGTCATCGTATTCGTCGGTGCACCACTGAATTTTGCCGTCCTCGATCCTCGTCCTCAGCTTCAGCGCCTTTCGCAGGGCGGGGTTGTTCCTGAGATCGATGGCGCTGATCTTGTTTCCCGAGGCGATCAGGTATTCCAGCTTTTTATTCTTGCTCAGGTCCAGCTCCGTCAGCTGGTTGACGTAGCATTCCAGGCTTTCCAGCTTTGTGTTTTTGCTGACATCCAGCGCCTTCAGCCGGTTTTCACCCAGGTACAGCTCCGCCAGGTTCACGCATTTGCTCACGTCCAGCGAAGTCAGCCGGTTGCTCTCCAGGGTCAGCGAAACCAGCTTTGTATTCTTGCTCAGGTTCAGGGAGGTCAGCTGGTTCTCATAGAGGTCCAGCTCCTCCAGGTTCGGATTGCCGGTCAGGTCGAGCTTGCTCAGCTTGTTCCTGTTGCAGATGAGCGTAACCAGCTTTTTGCTCTTGGGCAGCTTCAGCGACTTGATCTGGTTTCTCTCGCAATGTACCTCGGGCAGGAGCGTGCAGTCGCTGATGTCCAGCGATTTCAGCTGGTTGTTAAAGCACTCAAAACGGCGCAGGTTCTTGCAGCCATTCAGATTCAGCGAGGTCAGTTGGTTCAATTCACAGCGAAGCTCCCCCAGGTTCGGACAGCCGGAAAGGTCCAGCTTCTTCAGCTGGTTGTCATTGCACCAAACCAGCCAGAGCGCCTTGCTCTTGGGCATCTTCATGGATTCCAGCTGATTATTGTAGCAGACCAGCTCTTCCAGTACTGTGCATTTGGAAAGGTACAGGCTGGTCAGCTGATTATCTTCCACGTGAAGATCCGCCAGCTTCGTAAGCTTTGACACATCCAGGGCGGTGAGCCGGTTGTTGTTGCATTCCAGCGACACCAGCTTCGTATTCCTGTGCACGTCCAGCTCCGTGAGCTGGTTGTCCCAGCACCAAATCTCCACCAGCTTCCTGAGCTTGGTGACGTCCAGCTTCCTGATGCTGTTCTTCTGGCACCAAAAATTCTCCAGCTTCGTGTTGTTGCTTACGTCCAGGGACGTCAGGCGGTTGTTGTCGCAATGCAGGAAATTCAGCTCCGGGTTTTTGCTGAGATCCAGCTTTTTAAGCCGGCAGTTGGAAACGTCCAGGTGCTGCAGCTTCGGGTTCCTGCGCAAATTGATCGCGGTCAGACCGGTGTTGAAGGCGACGAGCGCTGTAAGCTCCGGATTCCCGCTGACATCCAGCTTCGTCAGGGGGTTGTCGCTGCAATACAGCTGGTTCAGGTATGCGTTCTTGCTAACATCCAGCGAAGCGACGTTGCAGCCCGCGCAGGACAGCACCCACAGGTTTTCAAAGTATTCAATGCCCTTCAGGTTCGGACAGCTCCTGGCGTTTACGCCCTGATCCACTTCGTCGATGGTGCGCAGCTCGATGACGTTAACGGCATCCGCTTCATCCTTCGAGAGCCGGCCGTCGCCGTCCTGGTCGAAGTTGGCCTTCACATAGCTGCGGAATTCCGCTGCCGGGAAGTGCGACTTGTTGATGGCGACGGACCAGTCGTCCCCGCCGTCCGCATTGGCTTCCGGCACATTCTCCGTCTCCAGCACCAGATCCGCCAGCGCGTCGCTCGACACGTCCGGCAGCATCCCGCCATCGATCAAATCCACAGGCGTTTCGCCCGAAACCAGAAGCTCGGGCGATTCCTCGGCCACAACGCCGAGGGAGGACAGCGCAAGCACCAGCGCAATCGCCAGTATTTTTTTCCAAATTGCAACGAAAGATACACACAACAATCACTCCTTCCTGTAATCGATGATAACTTTTTTTTCCAAATCCGTCAAGAATTATTTTTTTTACAGTTACCGTTCACCCTTGAGTGAGAACCACCGTACCGGCGAGCAGTGCTCGCCATGCAGACCCGTGGCGAGCACTGCTCGCCGGTACGGATAAGCGCCAAACGGCTTGAAGGGTGAAGGGTAACCTTTTGCCCCCTTACTCTACAGATGAATCTGATTGAAAATATTGACCAGCGCGAGGTCATGCGCTATAATATCATCAGGTTAAAATTGACTTATCCGAACAGCCTTTGACGACAAAGAGGTGATCCCATGTCTGTTGATCGTTGGACCGGGCGGCTGGCCGTCCTTGTACTGGCGGTGCTGCTGGCGCTGTCACCGGCGCTGGCCGAGAGCCTGGAGGCGGACGACGCAAACGCCCTCTACATGGAAAACGCCTGGAATTTCGTGGATGTGTCGCTGAATACCTCCGAGGGCATCCCCGGGGATGCCGCGGGCGTGCTGGCCGACATCCGGGAGGCCGGGGTGCTGCGGGTGGCCACGGAGCCCTATTTTCCGCCCCAGGAGTTCATCGACCCGGACCTCGAAGGGCAGGACGCCTTTGTGGGCGCGGACATGGCGCTGGCCCGCCTGATCGCCCAACGGATGGGCGTTGAACTGCAAATCGTTCCGATGGGCTTTTCCGAGGTGTTGAACGCCGTGACCGACGGGAGCTGTGACCTGACCATATCGGCCCTTTCGTACACGCCCGGGCGGGCGGCGCAGGTCACCTTTTCCAAGGGCTATTACTACGCGGGCAGCCGCTCCGGCAGCGGGCTGATGATCCGCGCGGCGGACAGCGGCCGCATCACCGGCGTCGCAAGTCTCGTGGGGCGCAACATCGCGGCGCAGAGCGGCTCCCTGCAGGAGGCGCAGATGTATGAAAACGTATTCCATTACCATGAATTCAGACGCATGAATTCGGTCCAGGCGCTTTACAACGCCCTGATGGACGGCACCATCGACGCGGCCATGGTGGATACGCAGACCGGCCGCGCCTATATCGATGGCAATCCCCGCTGCGGGCTGATGATGGTGCCCGGGGTGCACTTCACCCTGGAGGAGCAGTTCGAGGGCGACCGCATCGCCGCGCGGAAGGGCGAGGGCCAGCTGATCGCCTTCGTCAACGGCGTGATCGACGAGGTGCTCTCGTCCGGCCGTTACATGGAATGGTATGAGGAAGCTGCCCGACGCGCGGACGCGCTGGGACTGTGAGGCGTCATAGCGCGCGACAGCAGACCTGTGGGACGCGCTTCGCGGCAATCGTGTTAGATCATCGGCCTTGAGGGGAGGAATGCGACAAATGAAGCGGTGGAAGACCTGGCAAATCAGCCTGTTTGTCGTGTTTTGCATACTGATCAATTATGGGGGAAGGGCACTGGCGTCCCACTACAGCCTGCCCCTGTGGCTGGACGCCTGCGGCACGGTGCTTTGCGCCTATGCCGGCGGGCCGCTGTGCGGCGCGATCGTGGGCCTGGCCAGCAACCTCATATACGGCATGATGAACGGGATTTCATATATATATGCGCTGACCAACGTGGCCATGGCCCTGATCGTCGGCTTCTGGGTCAAAAGGAAGAAGCTGAACACCTTCTTCGACACGATGACGGTGGCGGCGATCGCCGCCGTGGCCGCCGTGGCCATCTCCCTGCCGCTGAACATGATCTTCTACGACGGCGGCACCGGCAACCTCTGGGGCAACGGCGTGATCGGCTTCTTCCGGGAGCGGAACCTGCCGCTGCCGCTCTGCCGGATACTGGGCCAGTTTTACGTGGAATTCCTGGACAAGCTGCTGACGCTGGTGCTGCTGTTCGTCGCGGTGCGCCTGGTTCGGCTGGCCCGCCGGGGCGGGGCGCGGCACCGGACCGGGGAGAGGCTGTCGGCGCTGGCGCTGGCACTGGCGGTGGGCGCCGCCCTGGCCGCGCCTGTCGCCCGGGCCGAGGAGCCCGAGGCCATCGACTACAACGACTACGTGCAGACCGTCTACAACAGCAACAACGGCCTGCCCTGCGGCGAGGCCAACGACATCGCCCAGACCAACGACGGCATCCTCTGGATCGGCACCTATGCAGGCCTGTACCGCTACAACGGGCGGGAATTCACCTGGATGGACGGGTATGAGTCCGTGCGCAATGTGAACTGCCTGTATGTGGACGAGGAGGGCCGCCTGTGGATCGGCACCAACGACAACGGCCTGTCCATCTGCATCAACGAGCGCATCTCCAACGTGGTGGACCAGTCCAAGGGGCTGCCCTCCAACTCGGTGCGCTCCATCATACAGAGCTCCGACGGCTATTACTACGTGGGCACCACGGGCAGCATGCAGATACTGACCCTGAAAAACGGCCTCCGGCGGGTCAACACCCTCCGGGAGGTGAACTACGCCGACAAGATCGCCGCGGACGACAAGGGCCACGTGGCGGCGGTCACCTCCGACGGTCGGTTGTTTTTAATGCAGAGGGGCGTGATCCAGAGCTCGTTGCAGCTGCCGGAGGGGGAGGAGCTGTTCAACAGCGTCTGCTTCGATCCGGACGGCGTGCTGCTGGCGGGCACCTCCACCAACCACATCTACGTGTTCGAGGTGGACGGGGGCTGGTTTGACGAAAAGACCGTGCGCACCTGCGAGGGCCTGAAGAACATCAACGACCTTTACTACGTGGGCGGCGGCGAGCTGTTCATCTCCGCCGACAACGGCGTGGGCTACATCAGCCGGGAAAACGAATTCGAGCCGGTCAACACCAATGACTTCAACAACTCCATCGACAACATGCTGATCGACTACCAGGGCAACCTGTGGTTCACCTCGTCCCGGCTGGGGCTGCTGCGCATGGCGCCTTCCGCCTTCAAGGACGTGTACGGCACCGTCGGCATGCCCGACCGGGTGGTCAACGCGGTGGAGAAGTGGCAGGACGAATACTACTTCGGCACCGACAAGGGCCTGGACGTGGTGGACGCGGCCTGCAAAAGGCGGATCACCAACGCGCTGACCGAGAAGCTGGACGGCGTGCGCATACGCTGCCTGCTGGTGGATTCGTCGGATCACCTGTGGGTCTGCACCTACGGAAGCGGCCTCCTGGAGGTGGAGCCCGACGGCACGGAGCACCTGTACAACAGCGACAGCGGCAGCTTCGGCAACCGGGCCAGGGTGGTGAAGGAGTTGTCGGACGGCACCGTCATGGCCGGCGGCGACACCGGCATCAGCTTCATAAGGGATCATGAGATCGTCGAAACCATCGGCTATGCCGACGGCCTGATCAATTCGATGATCCTCACGGTGACCGAGCTGCCCGACGGCACCATACTGGCCGGCACCGACGGCGACGGCATCGCGGTGCTGGTGGACGGCAGGGTGGACCGCATGCTGACCCGGGACGACGGGCTCAGCTCCGGCGTGATCCTGCGCACCGTCTCCGACCCCAGGGGGAAGGGCGTGTTCATCGTCACCAGCAACGGCCTGTGCTACATGGACGAAGCCGGGGCCATCCGCAGCCTGGATAACTTTCCCTACTATAACAACTACGACATATGGGCCAGGGACGAAAAGACGCTGTTCGTGATGAGCAGCGCGGGCATCTACGTGGTGGACCGGGACGAGCTGCTCTCCGGCAGCGAGACCATCGCCTATGACCTGCTGGACGCCCGGCGGGGCCTGACCAGCGCTCTGACCGCCAATTCCTGGAATTACCGCGACGAGCACGGCGACCTGTTCCTGCCCTGCGACAAGGGCGTTTTCATCATCGACACCGAGCGCTATACCTCGGGCATCAACGCCTACCGCATGTCGGTAAAGAGCGTGAAGCTGGACAATACGGTTAAGAGCGTGGGCCGCCGCAGCACCATCGAGATCGGTCGCGGCGTGAGCAAGGTAGAGCTGATGCCGGAGATCATCAACTACACCATACAGGATCCCTATGTGGGCTACTGGCTGGAGGGCTTCGAAGCGGATTGGACCATCATGCCCCAGAGCAGCCTGGGCGTCATCACCTATACCAACCTGCCCACCGGCAGCTACACCTTCCACCTGGCGGTCTTCGACAACAACAAGGGCAACATACTGGGCGAGCGGGATTACACGCTGGTCAAGGCCAAGGAGCTTTACGACCATCCCTGGTTCATGGCCTATATCGTGCTGGTGCCGATGTTGGCGGTCATCTGGATCACCTGGTACAGCCAGCGCAGGCGCATGCAGCGGGTGCTGGAGCGCCAGGCCCACGAGATGGCGCTGATGAAGCAGCAGCTGCAGATGGGCAACGAGACCATCATGGCCATCGCCAAGGCGGTGGACGCCAAGGACGGGCGCACCAGCCGGCATTCACAGCGGGTGTCCCAGTATTCGATGATGATCGGCCGGGAGCTCGGCTTCGACGAGAAGGCGTGCGAGAACCTGCGCAGGGCCGCGCTGATGCACGACATCGGCAAGATCGGCATCCCGGACGATATACTCAACAAGCCGGACCGTCTGACCGACGAGGAGTACGCGGTGATGAAAACCCACGTCACCCGCGGCGCGGAGATCCTGAAGGACTTCACGCTGATCGAGCATGTGGTGGACGGCGCGCGCTACCACCACGAGCGCTACGACGGCCGGGGCTATCCCGACGGCCTGAAGGGAGAGGAGATACCGCTGTACGGGCGCATCATCGGCGTAGCGGACGCTTTCGACGCCATGACCGCCAACCGCGTGTATCGCAAGCAGATGGACTTCGGCTATGTGTTCAACGAGATGAAGAACGGCAAGGGCACCCAGTTCGACCCGCAGATCGTGGACATATTGCTGCGGCTGATCGACGAGGGCAAGATCGACCTGAACGCACTGTATCAGGTCAAAAAGGATGATGATTGAAGGGACAGGTGACGACGGGCATGAAGCGCGTATACATAACCACGATCGTGACGGCGCTGCTGGTGGTCGCAGTCTTCAGCATGGTCTATTCCGTGTGGGACGGGAGCGCCCGGGTGGACGCCCTGAAGGTGGGCTTCATCTATGAAAACGACGAGAGCACGCCCTACACCTACAATTTCATGCTGGCCCAGGAGGCGCTGGAGGCCCAGCTGCCGGACCGGGTGCGAATCTACACCCACACCAACGTTCCCGATGACGAGTGCGAGGAGCCGCTGCACGCCCTGGTGAAGGACGGCTGTTCGATCATATTTACCAATAACTACAGCGCCCAGATCGTCGAGGCCGCGCGGCAATACCCGAACGTGCAGTTCTGCCAGACCTCCTACAATGCCGCGAACCACGACGACTACCCGGAGAATTACCATACCTTCAACGGCGCCATCTACCAGGCCCGCTACGTCAGCGGCATCGCCGCGGGGCTCAAGCTGCGGGAAATGATCGACAACCGCGTCATAGGCGCCGACGGCGCGCTGGTGGGCTATGTCGGCGCCTATCCCTCGGTGGAAGTGGTCTCCGGGTACACCGCGTTTTTGCTGGGCGTGCGCTCCGTGGCGCCGGAGGCGACCATGCGCGTGCGCTATACCCACGCCTGGAGCAGCTACAGCCGGGAAAAGGCCTGCGCCAGGGCCCTGATCGACGAGGGCTGCGTGGTGATCGGCCAGCATACCGACACCATCGGTCCCGCCATGGCCTGCGAGGAGGCCAAGGTGGGCCGGCCCGTGATCCACGTGGGCTACAACCAGAGCATGGTGGACATCGCCCCGTCCACGTCGCTGGTGGGCACCCGGGTCAACTGGATCCCCTATGTGGTGGGCGCGGTGGAGGCGCTGCTGGAGGGCCGGGAGATCGAGAAGAGCATACCCGGCGCCGCCTTCGGCAACGATATGTGCGCCGGCTTCGACCAGGGCTGGGTGGAGCTGACCGAGCTGAACCGCCAGCTTGCCCCCTACGGCACCGACGAAAAGCTGGATAAGGCCATCGACGCCCTGCGCAAGGGCACGCTGGAGGTGTTCAAGGGCAATTATACCGGCGTCGATCCCGACAATTCCAACGACACTGTCGACCTGAACCAGGGCTACAGGGAAAACGCCGGCACCTCCTGGCCCACGTTCCACTACCTGCTGAAGGATGTCATAACGGTGGAGGAGTAGTTTGGCATGTCTCCTTATTTACATTTAACCTGGCTGTCCCTTGACAATACCCCCCTGGGTTGTTATACTGACGCCATAAAATACCGGGAAGGGGTATATAGATGTCGAATGAACTGAACCAAAATGCCGGGCAGGAGGGCATCTATCAGCAGGCAAAGGACAAATTCCTGCACTATGCCGGGGCGGAGGACCTGCGCCAGGCCGAGGGGCTGTTCCGGCAGATTTCCGATTACAAGCAATCCGCGGCGTATGCGGAAAAGTGCGAGACGCTGCTGGCCCATATGCCGGGCTGCACGGTGACCTTCGGCAGCTTCGAGGGGAAGCCCATCCGCTGGCGGATCGTGGACCAGCGGGGCAAGATGCGCCTGCTGCTGGCCGAGGAAATCGTCACCCGCCGCTGCTACCACCGCACCACGCTGGAGGACGCCACCTGGTCGGATTGCTCGCTGCGCAAGTGGTTGAACAAGGATTTCCTGGAGGCAGCCTTCACCCCTGCGGAGCGGATGAAGATCGTCCCCAACAAGCTGCAAAATCTGCGCAACCGCAAATTCTACACCCAGGGCGGCCCGGACACCATGGACCGGGTGCACGTCCCCGGGGTCGAGGAGATTGAGCGCTACATGCCCGACCCGGCCGAAAGGGCCGGCAGCGAATGGTGGTGGCTGCGCTGCCCCGGCAGCAACCTGTTCAGCACCGTGGCTGTCTACGACGACGGCACCATCTACGAAAACGGCATACACATCGACTACGAGGGCGGCGGCGTGCGGCCTGCGGTGTGGGTGCTGCTGAAGGTGTAAGAAATGAAAACTGATTTGTCGCAGCGCGACAAATCAGTTTTTTTCAGAACTGTCGTATCAGCGCCACCAGCTTGCCAAGCACGGTGGCGCTTTTCACGTAGATGGGGGCCATCGTGGGGTTCTCCGGCTGCAGGCGCACCCGGTCCGCCTCGTAGTAGATGCGCTTCAGCGTGGCCTCGTCCTCGTCGGTCATGGCCACCACAATCTCGCCGTTTTCAGCGGTGTCCTGCTGGCGCAGCACCACGATGTCCCCGTCCATGATTCCGGCGTCGATCATGCTCTCGCCCTCTACCCGCAGCGAGAACATCTTGCCCTGGCCCAGCACGCTCTGGGGCAGCGTCAGGTATTCGTCGATGTTTTCGATGGCCAGGATCGGCTGGCCCGCGGTCACGCGCCCCACCAGCGGCACGCTGCGCCCCCGGGGCTGGGTGCCGTCCACCACCTCCAGCGCCCGGGGCTTGGTGGGGTCGCGGCGGATCAGGCCCTGGGCCTCCAGGTGGTTCAGGTGGGCGTGCACCGTGGAGGTGGAGCGCAGACCCACCGCCGCGCAGATCTCGCGCACCGACGGAGGATAGCCCTTGTCCTCGATCTCCGACTTGATAAAATCCAGTATCTTCTGCTGATTCTCATGGGATGCGCGCATGATTATTCCCTCCAAACAAATGTTCTGCTCATAGTATAGCACATCTGCGTACAGAATGCAAACACACGTTCTGTTTATTCTTCGTAAAGAGCCGAAAATATGACAAAAATCCAAAAAGATATGAAATAAGTGTCAAAAAGTGGCGGAAAGAGTATTGGTGTGGTATAATGTGGGGTGCAAAGTGGAGAAAAGGGGGTGAATCCGATGCCGGGCACTGAATTTTCGGGCAACTATACGCATAATATTGACCCCAAGGGCAGGGCGACCATCCCCGCCGCCTATCGGGAGGCGCTGGGCGAAGGGTTCACCATCGGCCTGAACAACGCGTTCAACGCCATCGCGCTGTATCCCATCGACAAGTGGCAGGACATGAGCGCGCGGCTGGACCGGATACCCGACAGCGACGCCCGGGGCATGGCCTACGTGCGCCTGATCAAGGCCTTCTCCTTTACCAACCAGAGCCTGGACAGTCAGGGCCGCGTGCTGCTGCCGGCGGTGTTGCGCCAGAAGGTGGGCATGGACAAGGCGATCCGCTTCGCGGGCATGGGCCGCTGGCTGGAGATCTGGGACGAGGACCGCTTCGTCGAGACCTGCGAAAAGGCCGAGACGGACATCGGCGCGCTGCTGGACTATGTGAACGACCGCTACTACAGCAACCCGAACGGCTGAGTTCTACCCCTGGTGGCGGAGGAATAGATATGAACAGGAAGCATACCTCCAGCAGGATGCGGGAGCAGAAGCTGAATCGCAGGCTCATGATCGCCTTCGCGGTGGTGGTGCTCCTCGGCGTCGTCGCCCAGATCACCATGATGGTGCAGCTTTCCAACCAGAGCAAGCAGACCTTCGCGGCCCGGACCGAGGCCAGGGACCTGGAGAGCCGCATCGACAACCTGAACCACAGCCTGGAGCAATTCCACAATCGCGACAGGATCACGGCCAGGGCGCAGGCCCTGGGCATGCAGCTGCCCGACGATACGCAGCTTCGGATGGTGAACCTGTCCGGGCTGTCCTACGGCACAACCGCGCAGAGCGCCGAAAACACCGGCGCTGGGGAATTGGATTAAAAATGCCTTTGGGCGGGGAGGGGTGCGCTTGGTTCTCACAGGGCCGGTCATCCGTCGCCGCCTTGCGCTATGTATGGCCGTCTTCTTCATGCTTTTATCGGCGCTGGGCGGGCGGCTGTTCTGGCTGCAGGTCGTCCAGGGCAGGGCGCTGCAGCGCAGGGCCCAGTCCCAGTGGACCAGCGAGAGCGCCATACGGCCCACCCGGGGCCGCATACTGGATCGAAACGGCGCCGTGCTGGCCCAGAGCGCCACGGCCTACACGGCCTCCGCCAGCCCGCGCCAGGTGGTGGACGCCGCCCGCTTCGCTGCGCTGCTGGCCCCGGTGCTGGACGAGGAGGCCGCCGTCATTCAGAGGAAGGTGTCGGACACCGGCAAGGGCGGCGTCACGCTGAAGCGCCAGCTGCCCCGGGAGACGGCCCAGCAGCTCAAGCGCATGAAGGCGGAGCACGCCGCCGCGGGCTCCGACGCGCTGAACGGGCTGTACCTGGAGGAGGAGAGCAAGCGCTACTATCCCATGGGCGCCTTCGCCGCCCAGCTGATCGGCCTGACCACCATCGACGGCGTGGGCCAGGCGGGGCTGGAGCAGTCGCTGGACCGCTACCTCTCCGGCAAGGCGGGCCGGGTGCTTTCCCAGGTGGACGGCAAGGGCCGCGCCCTGGGCTACGGCGAGACGGAATACGTGGCCGCGGTCAACGGCGGTTCTGTGACGCTGACCATCGACGCTTCCATACAGAGCTTCGCCGAGCAGGCCGCCAGGGAGGCGCTGGAGGTCAACAACGCAAAGGCCGTGCGGGTGCTGGCCATGGACCCGGCCACCGGCGAGATCCTGGCGATGGTCAACAAGCCGGATTACGACCTGAACGACCCGCCGCGCAACGACGTGGAGACGCTGACCGACCGGATGCGCAACCGCGCGCTCACCGATGCCTACGAGCCGGGCTCCACCTTCAAGGTGCTCACCGCCGCCTCGGCGCTGGACGCCGGGCTGGTGTCGGTGGACGAGGGCTTCTACTGCGCGGGCTCCGTGGTGGTGGACGGGGGCAAAATCCGCTGCTGGGGCAAGCCCCACGGCGCCGAGACCTTCGCCCAGGCGCTGCAGAACTCCTGCAACCCGGTGTTCGTGGAGATGGGCCTGCGGTTGGGCGCGGACAGGCTGTATCGGTATCTGGACGCCTTCGGCATCGGCAAGAGGACCGGGGTGGACATCCCCGGCGAGGCCGAGGGCATCGTGATCTCAAAGGACGTCGTCAAGCGGGTGGACATCGCCCGAATCGGCTTCGGGCAGTCGGTGGCGGTGACGCCGGTCCAGCTGCTCACCGCCGTGTGCGCCGCCGTCAACGGCGGCAGGCTGATGCGGCCCTGGGTGATCCAGTCGGTCAGCGACGCCGGCGGCGCGGTCATCCGGCGGGGCGCGCCGAAGGTCACGGGCCATCCCATCTCCGAGCAGACCTCCGCCGTGATGCGGCGGCTGCTGGAGGACGTGGTGACCCTGGGCGGCGGCAAGAACGCCTATATCCCCGGCTATCACGTGGGGGGCAAGACGGGCACGGCCCAGGTCTACGTGGACGGCGTGGTGTCCCGGGACACCCACATCGGCTCCTTCGTGGGCTTTGCCCCGGCCAATGACCCGCGCATCGCGGTGCTGCTGGTGGTGGACGAGGCGGACGTGCCGGTGGACTTCGGCTCCGTGACCGCCGCGCCCTACGCGAAGGAGATCCTTGAAAAATCGCTGGCCTACCTGGGGGTGGCCCCGGACACCGGCGAGCCGCCCGCCGAGCGGGTGGCGGTGCCGGACGTGACCGGCCTGGGCGTCGACGAAGCCCGAAAGGCCCTGTCGGAGGCCGGCCTGGACAGCGTGCTGGACGGCGCGGGCGGCAGGGTGATCCGCCAGCTGCCGGCGGCCGGCGCGCAGATGAACGCCGGGGCGCTGGTGATGCTGTACGTGGCCGGGCCGACGGAGCTGGGCGGCGCGGTGACGGTGCCCGACGTGACGGGCATGCCGGTGACCGAGGCCAACCGGCTGCTGAAGTCCTGCGGGCTGGCGCTGCAAGTCGAGGGCAGCGGGCTGGCGGTCAGCCAGTCGCCCGCCGCCGGGACAACGGTGAATCCAACAACGCGGGTCGCGGTGCGCTTCGAGCCGCCATGACGCGACGATATCGCTGTAACGGCGGCCTTCAGGCCGCCAGGAATGCACAGCGATCGATACTTATACATAGAGTCATTCTGGGGGAGGCTGTCGGATGAAACTGAAAGCGCTGATCGGGAGGATTCCCGGAGAGGTCAGTACGAAGGGCAATACAGACATCGAGATATCGGAGCTGTGCGTCGATTCCAGGCGGGCGACGCCAGGCGCGCTGTTCTTCTGCACCCCCGGCCTGCACATGGATGCCCACGACTTTGCCCCGCAGGCCGTGGAAAAGGGCGCGTCGGCCCTGGTGGTCGAGCGCTTCCTGCCGCTGGACGTGCCCCAGGTGAAGGTGGAAGACGTGCGCGTGGCGGTCTCCTACGTCGCCTCCGAATACTTCGGCAACCCCTCGGAAAAGCTGATGATGCTGGGCATCACCGGCACCAAGGGCAAGACCACCACCAGCTTCCTGGTCAAGGCCATCATGGAGGCTGCAGGGGTGAAGACCGGCCTGATCGGCACCGTCTGTTCGATGATCGGCGACGAGACCATCCCCAACCGGCTGACCACCCCGGACCCCATCGAGACCCAGACGCTGCTGCGGCGCATGGTGGACGCGGGCATGGAGTGCGTGATCATGGAGGTCTCGGCCCACGCGCTGGACATGCACCGGCTGGCGGGCGTGAAGTTCAAGGTGGCGGCGTTCTCGAACTTCTCCCAGGACCACCTGGACTACTTTGCGGACCTGGACGCCTACTTCGCCGCGAAGATGAGGCTGCTGGCCCCCGACGTGTGCGAGGACATCGTCTACAACGTGGACGACGAGCGGGTCAGCGCCGGCGTGCTGGCGCTGGGCCGCCAGGCCATGCGCATCGGCATCCGGGAGAGCAGCGACGTCTACGCCAACGACATCGAGATCGGCGAGCGGGGCTGCAGCTTCCTGATGACCTGGCACAAGCGGTTCCGCACCACCATATCGCTGCACCTGGCGGGCATATTCAACGTCTACAACGCCCTGATGGCGGCGGGCATCTGCATCTGCGCCGGGGCGGGGCCCGAGAGCATCCGCCAGGGCCTGGAGAGCGTGTACAACGTGCCCGGGCGCATCGAGCTGCTGGACACCGGCACCCCCTACCGGGTGATACTGGACTACGCCCATTCCCCGGACAGCCTGGAAAACATACTGAAGGCTGTGCGCCAGACCACCAAGGGCCGCATGATCGCGCTGTTCGGCTGCGGCGGGGACCGCGACCGGGGCAAGCGCCCGGTGATGGGCGAGATCGCCGGCGAGCTGGCGGATTACTGCATACTGACCAGCGACAACCCCCGCAACGAGGACCCCATGGCCATACTGGACGCCATTGAGGCGGGCATCAAGCCCACCGGCTGCGAGTACGTGGTGATCGAGAACCGCCGGGAGGCCATCCGCTACGCGCTGAAGTTCGCCGGCGCAGGCGACGTGGTGGTGCTGGCCGGCAAGGGACACGAGACCTACCAGGAGATCCGCGGCGAAAAGCACCCCTTCGACGAAAAGGTGGTCGTGCGGGAGCTGCTGGAGGAAATGTGAGAGCTGGAAGTCAAGCGTAAAGCGTTGAGTGCAGAAAGCTTACTTATCTGTGAACTCTAAATGAGAGGGGAACATAAGATAACATGCAAAGACTGATCTGGACGGTGTTGGCGTCCTTCGCGATGGCGATCGTGCTGGGCCCAATCGTGATCCCGTGGCTGAAGCGGATGAAGTTCGGCAAGGAGATCTACGAGCTCGGCCCCCAGACCCACAAGAAGAAGCAGGGCACGCCCCAGATGGGCGGCATCATATTCGCCGTCCCGGCGCTGATCGCCACGCTGGCCTTTTCCTACGGCACCGCCCGCTGGGATCTCATGCTGATGGCGCTGGTGTCGGCGCTGGGCTTCGGCCTGATCGGCTTCGTGGACGACTGGATCAAGATCAGGCTGCACCGGGCCGAGGGATTGACGCCCAAGCAGAAGCTGGCGCCCCAGATCGTGCTGTCCATAGCGCTGGCCTTCTGGGCCTACTTCAACCCCAACATCGGCTCGTCCCTGACGGTGCCCTTCGTCAACGTGGAGTGGAACCTGGGCTGGTTCTACATCCCGGTGATGGTATTCGTGCTGGTGGGCACGGTAAACTCCGCCAACCTGCTGGACGGCCTGGACGGGCTGCTGGGCGGCTGCGCGCTGTTCGACTTCGCGACCATGGCGCTGATCTGCGTGGCCCTGGCGGCGGCCAATCCGGCCCAGAATGACAATCTTTTGAACGTGGCCATCTTCGGCGGCGCGATGGTGGGCGGCCTGCTGGGCTTTTTGCGCTACAATTCCCACCCGGCTCGGGTGTTCATGGGCGACGTGGGCTCCTTCTTCATCGGCGGCGCGCTGGTGGGGATGACGCTGGTGACCCGGCTGTCGCTGCTGCTGCCCATCATCGCCCTGGCGATGGTGCTGTCCAGCCTGTCGGACCTGATCCAGTTCGCCTACTTCCGGGCGACCCACGGCAAACGCTTCTTCAAGATGGCGCCGCTGCACCACCACTTCGAGCTCAGCGGCATGCCCGAGACCAGCATCGTGGCGATGTACTATATCGTCACCGCCGTGCTGTGCCTGATCGCGCTGCTGGGATTTGTCGCGTAAAAACAAAGATGGAAATGGCAAATGGGAAATGGGAAATGATGGATTGCTTCAGGCAGTCATCCACAGTGTTTCCCATTTCCCATTTACCATTGATTAAAGGGGGATTCGGAATATGATGAAGGACAAGAAGGTTCTCGTCTTCGGCATGGCCCGCAGCGGCATCGCGGCGGCGCGGCTGCTGCTGCAGAGAGGCGCGAAGGTGTATGTCTGCGACGGCAAGGCCGAGGCGGATTTCAATGGCGCGCTGGACGACCTGAAGGCCGCCGGCGCGGTGCTGTGCCTGGGCGAGAAGCACCCGGAAAACCTGGTGGAGGGCATGGACGCGCTGATCGTCAGTCCCGGCATCTCGGTGGAGCATCCCGCCGTCGTCCGGGCAAAGGCGCTGGGCGTGGAGGTGATGGGCGAGATCGAGTACGCCTACCGCGAGGCCAGGGGCCTGCTGCTGGCCATCACCGGCACCAACGGCAAGACCACCACCACCACGCTGCTGGGCGAGATCTTCAAAAACGCCGGGCGGCGCACCTTCGTGGTGGGCAACATCGGCACGCCCTACAGCGGCGCAGCGGGGGAGATGAAGCCGGGGGACGTGACCGTTTGCGAGATCTCCTCCTTCATGATGGAGACCTCCTCCGAGTTCCATCCCGCCATCTGCGCGGTGCTGAACATCTCCGAGGATCACCTGAACCGCCACGGCACCATGGAAAAATACATAGCGCTGAAGGAGCGCATCTTTGAAAACTGCGCCGGCGACGACGTGGTGGTGCTAAACTGGGACGATCCCATCACCAAGGATATGGCCAACCGGGTGAAGTGCCGGGTGGCCTGGTTCTCCTCCCGCAACCCGGTGCCCTTCGGGGCCTTCGTGCAGGACGGCAGCATCGTCTACGGCACGCCCCAGGACAACAAGCCCGTCTGCCCCGCCGAGGAGGTGTACATCCCCGGCGAGCACAACCTGAAGAACGCCCTTGCGGCCACGGCCATGGCCATGGCGGCGGGCATCCCCGCGCCGGTGATCCGCCACACGCTGCGCACCTTCAAGGGTGTGGAGCACCGCATTGAATTCGTGCGGGAGCTGGACGGCGTGCGCTTCATCAACGACTCCAAGGGCACAAACGTGGATTCCAGCATACAGGCCGTGCGGGCCATGAAGCGCCCCACGGTGCTGATCCTGGGCGGCTACGACAAGCACACCGACTTTACCCCGCTGTGCGAGGAGATTTTGAAGTGCCCCATATCCCGGATCGTGCTGATCGGGGATACCGCGAAGCAGTGCGAGCAGACCCTTGAGAAGGTGGGCTATCACGCCTGGGTCCACGCCGGCTACGACTTCCGGGCTGCGGTGGAGAAGGCCTTCGAGCTGGCGAACCCCGGCGGCAACGTGCTGCTCTCGCCCAGCTGCGCATCCTTCGACATGTTCAAGGACTACGAGGAGCGGGGCCGCATCTTCAAGGACATCGTGAATCGCCTGGAGGGCCGGCGGGCTTGATCCTGCGGCCCGCATCCGGGGCCAATGACGCGCGGCAGGTCGCCGCGAAGAGAGATACAACGGGGGGCATGTTCGCGGGCGTGGACCGGGGCCTTATGCTCACCACGGCGCTGTTGCTGGTGACGGGCCTGGCGACGCTGTACGCCGCCAGCTACTACAACGCCCAGGACCACGGCGGCGCGCTTTCTGAGGTGCTCTCCCAGCTGTTCGGCGTGGGCGTGGGCGCGGCGGCGATGCTGGTGATCCTGCGGATCGATTATCGGTTACTGGCCAGGCCCTGGCTTTGCGGCGGGCTGCTGGCGCTCAGCCTGGTGATGCTGGCGCTGGTGGCGGTGCCGGGCATCGGCAAGATGCTGAACGGCTCCCGGCGCTGGCTGCGGCTGGGGCCGGTCAGCTTCCAGCCCTCGGAGCTGGCGAAGTACGCGATGATCGTCTACCTCGCCCGGGCCCTCAGTCAGAAGCGGCGGGACGTGACCCGGTTCTTCCGGGGCCTCGTGCCGCTGTTCCTGTTGCCGGGGATCGTGTTCCTGCTGATACTGATGCAGCCGAACCTGTCCACCGCGGGCAGCGTACTGATCGTCACCGCCGTGATGGTGATGATCGCCGGGGCCCGCTGGGCGCATTTGGGCCTGGTCGGCGCGGCGGGCATGGCGCTGGGCACCTTCTACGCCCTGTCCGAGGACTACCGCCGGGCGCGGCTGATGTCCTTCCGCCACCCCTTCGACTTCATGACCAACGAGGGCTACCAGCTCTCCCAGTCGCTGCTGGCCTTCGGCTCCGGCGGCCTGTTCGGCATGGGGCCGGGCATGGGGCGGCAGAAGTTCGCCTTCCTGCCCTATCCGGAATCCGATTTCATATTCGCCGTGGTGGGGGAGGACCTGGGCTGGGTGGGCTGCATGGCGGTGCTGGCGCTGTTCGGGGCCTTCCTGTTCTTCGGCCTGCGGGTGGCCATGCGCTGCCCGGACCGCTTCGGGGCCATGCTGGCCGGGGGAATCACCTGCATGATCGGCGTGCAGTGCGTGCTGAACGTGGCCGTGGTGATCGGCATGATGCCCACCACCGGCCTGCCCCTGCCCTTCTTCAGCGCCGGCGGCACCTCCGTCAGCATATTGATGGCGGCGGTGGCGGTGCTGATGAATATTTCGAAAAATGAGGAATAACATGCGCAGGAAAAAGAAGCAATCCCCCTGGCCCCTTCTGATCGCCATTGCCGTGCTGGGAATCGCGCTCTGGGTGCTGCTGGCGCAGGTGGTGTTCGTGGTGCGGGGCGTGCAGGTGGAGGGCGCGGGGCAGATCCCGGCCAGCGACGTGCTGCGGCTGAGCGAGATACGTCTGGGCGGCTCCATGGGCCGGGTGGACGCGGAGCAGGTGCGCCTGTCCGTGGAGAGCGACGGCCGGCTGGCCTTTGTGGACCTTGAAAAGCGCTACCCAAACCAGATCCTGCTGACGGTGCGCCCCCGCAGTCACGACGCGGTGATGCTTCAGGGCGGCAGGGTGCTGGTGCTGGATTCGGCGGGCTATGTGGCCCAGGTGCTCGACCAGCTGCCGGAGAGCCTGCCCTATGTCAGCGGGCTGCGGGCCTCCTATTACACGCTGGGACGCCAGCTGGATACCGCCGACGGCCGTTGCGGGGCCATGGAGGCGGTGCTGGAGGCGCTGAAGGTCCGGGGGGCCACGCAGTACGCTTCGGAGATCAGCGTGGAGGACATCGAGGATCTGCGCATCATCACCCGCACCGGCGTGACGGTGCTGCTGGGGAACACGGAAAACATGCCGGACAAGATCGCCTGGATGGCCGCGGCGCTCTCCGACCTGGAGGCCAGGGGCGAGCGGGGCGGCAAGCTGGACGTGTACAGCGGCAGAAAGGCCGACTATATCCCGGAGGCAACGGTCGAGCCGGACCCGAAGCGCTACGGCTACGATGCCTCCGCGCAGAGCGCAGAGGCCACCGCCGTGCCGGAGCCGACGAACGCGCCGGAGAGCTGACGGGAGAGGCAAATACTTATCGGTCGTGGGACGACAAATCGGAATTTACACCGTCCCCCCTCCATTAAATCTTAAATAAAACTATTGACATACTGGGCAAATAGCCTTATACTCATACATGAAGGAGGCGCAGGATATGGCACGGAATCGCTTTTTCGGCGTGTATGCCCTGGGCTGTTGCCGCAGGGCCTGCTTTGCTTTGCCTGCGCGCCGATGAACCAAGCTTGGATTGACTGTTGCAGCGGCTGCGGGCCGCTGTTTCTTTATGCAATGAAGGAGGTCGCTTCCTTGGATACGTCCTTTATGGTCAAATTCCTGCCCATGTACGTGAAGGCCGCCGGCCTTACGCTGCGGCTGGGCGTGGCGGGCATCGCGCTGTCGCTGGTGGTGGGGGCGCTGTGCTGCATGGCGCGGCACTTCCGGGTGCCGGTGCTGGACAGGGTCGCGGGGGTCTATATCGAGCTGGCCCGCAACACCCCGCTGCTGGTGCAGCTGTTCTTCCTGTACTTCGGTTTGCCGAAGGTGGGGATCAAGCTGGACGCCGAGACCTGCGCGGTGACGGGGCTCACCTTCCTGGGAGGGGCCTACATGGCGGAATCGCTGCGCAGCGGGCTGGAGTCGGTGGACAGGGTCCAGCAGGAATCGGGCATGTGCATCGGCCTCACGCCGATGCAAAACCTGCGCTACGTGATCCTGCCCCAGGGGCTGGCCACGGCCATCCCCTCCATCGGCGCGAATGCCGTGTTCCTGATCAAGGAGACCAGTGTTTTCAGCGCCGTGGCGCTGGCGGACCTGATGTACGTGGCGAAGGACCTGATCGGCATGTACTACAAGACGGACGAGGCGCTGCTTATGCTGACGCTGGCGTACCTGACGCTGCTGCTGCCGATATCGATTGTGTTCACACTGCTGGAGAGGAGGCTGCGCCATGCGGGATTTGGCGGTGCTGTTTAAGGGCAACAACCCGGCCCGGCTGCTGGGCGGCCTGGGCGTGACGCTGAAGCTGTCGTTGATATCGGTGGCCCTGTCCATCGCCCTGGGGCTGGTGGTGGGGGTGCTGATGACGCTGAAAAACCCGGTGATTCGGGCGGTGACGCGGCTGTGGCTGGAGACGGTGCGCATCGTGCCCCAGCTGGTGCTGCTGTTCCTGGTGTATTTCGGCATGGCGAAGGCCTTCAACTTGCAGATGTCCGGCGAGACGGCGGCGGTGATCGTGTTCACCTTCTGGGGCGCGGGGGAGATGGGCGACCTTGTGCGCGGGGCGATCACGTCGATCCCCGTCCACCAGCGGGAGAGCGGCGCGGCCCTTGGGCTGACCCAGGGGCAGGTCTGGGCCCATGTGCTGCTGCCCCAGGCGGCCCGGCGGCTGGTGCCCCAGGCCATCAACCTGACCACCCGCATGATCAAGACCACCTCGCTGGTGATGCTGATCGGCGTGGTGGAGGTGCTGAAGGTGGGCAGCCAGATCATCGATGCCGCCCGCTACGACGCCCCCCAGGGCGCGGTGTGGGTCTACGGGGCGGTGTTCCTGCTGTATTTCTTCGCCTGCTGGCCCATATCGCTGCTGGCAAAGCACCTGGAGAAGCGGTGGGCGTGTCAGGAGGTTTAAAATGAGCGGATACGTGCTTGAAATCAAGAACCTGAAAAAGAGCTTTGACGGCAACGGCGTGCTGGATGGCATCGACCTGGCCATGGGGGATGGGGAGGTCGTGGTGGTGGTCGGGCCCAGCGGCTGCGGCAAGAGCACGCTGCTGCGCTGCGTCAACGGCCTGGAGACGCCGGATTCCGGAGGGATCCTGCTGGACGGCGCGCCCATCTCCGGCATGGATATGGTGCAGGTGCGCCGCCAGATCGGCATGGTGTTCCAGAGCTACGATCTGTTTCCCCACATGGACGTGCTGGGCAACCTGTCCCTCGGCCCGGTGAAGGCGCTGAAGCGCAACAGGAATGAGGTGGAAGCCGAGGCCGTGCAGGCGCTCAAGCGGGTGGGCCTGGCGGACAAGCTGCACGCGCTGCCCCGACAGCTCTCCGGCGGCCAGAAGCAGCGGGTGGCGCTGGTGCGGGCCATGCTGATGCGCCCCCGCCTGCTGCTGCTGGACGAGATCACCGCAGCCCTGGACCCGGAGATGGTGCGGGAGGTGCTGAACGTGGTGCTGGACCTGGCCCGGGACGGCCGGACCATGCTGATCGTGACCCACGAGATGCGCTTCGCCGAGGCCGTGGCCGACCGGGTGCTGTTCCTGGAGCAGGGGAAGGTGGTGGAGGAGGGCAGGCCTGCCGACTTCTTCCATCATCCCCAAACCCCCCGCGCCCGGGCGTTCCTGGACACCTTCGAGTTCGACACGGTTAAAAAGGCGTAAACCCCTTGACAGGAGAACGGGACGGCGCTATAATCTTATCAATCCGATAGACATTAAAGGGAGGCGCTTCGCATGTTCAACAACGTGATCAGCTGCATGTGTTGTATGTGCCGGGGGCGCCATCCAATGCCCTGTCGGCCGTCTTAGCGTGCATGCGCGCAAGCGGGAAACGGCGGGCCGGATTGGATGCGCAGATCGTCCAATCTGGCCCGTTGTTTTATACACAACCCTCAAAACCCAACGACAATTTGAAAAGGAGCGTTAACCATGAAGAAGCTGTTTGCATTGGTCCTGTCCCTGATCCTCGTCCTGTCCCTGACCGCCGGCGCGCTGGCCGACGCCAGGGCCCGCAGCCTCGATGAAATCAAGGAGAGCGGCAAGCTGGTCATCGGCGTGTTCTCCGACAAGAAGCCCTTCGGCTACGTGGACGAATACGGCGAGTACCAGGGCTACGACGTCTACTTTGCCCGTAGGCTGGCCCAGGACCTGGGCGTGGAGCTGGAGCTGGTGAGCGTGGACGCGCCGAACCGGGTGGAGTACCTGACCAGCGCCAAGGTGGACATCATACTGGCCAACTTTACCGTCACCCCCGAGCGGGCCGAGGTGGTGGACTTCGCGCTGCCCTACATGAAGGTGGCCCTGGGCGTGGTCAGCCCCGACGCCGCGCTGATCACCTCGATCGAGGACCTGCGGGGCAAGCAGCTGATCGTCTCCAAGGGCACCACTGCCGAGACCTGGTTCACCGCCAACGAGCCGGAGGTGGCGCTTTTGAAGTTCGACACCTACACCGAGACCTTCAACGCCCTGCTGGACGGCCGGGGCGACGCCCTGTCCACCGACAACACCGAGGTGCTGGCCTGGGCCATCGAAAACCCCGGCTTCACCGTGGGCATCGAGACCCTGGGCAGCCTGGACACCATCGCCCCCGCGGTGCAGAAGGGCAACGACACCGTGCTGGCCTACATCAATGAAGAGATCGAGGCCCTGGCCGCCGAGCAGTTCTTCCACGCCGACTACGAGGCCACGCTGAAGGACGTCTACGGCGACGCGGTCGACCCCGACAACCTGGTGGTCGAGGGCGGCGTGATCGAATAAGAGACCGGCTGGAACGGTTTGCTCCCCGTATCTGTTCAGACATGCAAATACTGATTTATCGAGCTGATGCTCGATAAATCAGTATTTGTCTGTGATTGAACAATTACATGTATCCTTTAATTTATTTCAAATTATGGTCATATTGGTATTGCACAACGTCATTATTTATGGTATCATAAATACATTATTGGTCGACGTATAGCAGGATGAAATGTGCGTGCGCGACCGGAGGAGGGGTATTGTCTATGAGGGGATCCTATGTCGTCAAGAGGGCGTTCTGCCTGGCGCTGATCGCGGTGATGCTGGTTGCGTCCGCGATGCCGGCGTTCGCGTCCAGCAAGAAGGGAAGCGGCTCCTATGTCGTCACCACCGTCGATAAGGGCGACCGGCTCAATGTTCACGCGACCGCGTCGGTCGACGGCAGGATCATCGGCCACCTGAAGAAGGGCACCGTCGTCGTGTACAAGTCCTACAAGAACGGCTGGTGGAAGGTGGCCTACTACGGCGGCAGCGGCTATGTGGACAGACGGTATCTGACCTCCGTCACCAGCCTGCCCGGCGCCAAGTACAAGGCTGTGACGAAGGTGCCCGTATATGCCAAGGCCAGCAAGAGCTCGAAGTATCTGACTACGCTGAAGACGAACGTGAAGGTCTCTATCACCGGCAAGAGTAACAGCTGGGTGCGCATCAAGCGCGGCTCCAACGTCGGCTGGGTGGTCGGCAAGTACCTGCGCCGGGTGAGCTGAAAAAAGGCATGGTCCAGTTTGGAAGAGGTCGGTTTTCCGGCCTCTTTTGTACTGGACAATCCCCATGCTTTTGCGCTATAATAACGATGACAAATTTGTGAAACCGCGTTTCATTGAACAAAGAAAGGGTGTTTGCGATGATTTCATGGAAAAACCTGGATACACTGGCGGCTTTTAAGAAGCTCTCCGGTATGAAGGACCGGGTCGACCTGCCCAAGGCGATGGCGGGCGAGGCCGGCGCCGAGCGCGTGGCGAAGTATTGCGTGCCCATGGCCGGCGGCCTGGTGTACAACTACGCGGCGAAGGCCGTGGACGACGAGGTGCTCTCGGCGCTGTGCGCGCTGGCGGACGAGGCCCAGCTGGCAGGGAAATACCGGGCGCTGCTGGAGGGCGAGGTCATCAACACCGGCGAAAAGCGCCGGGTGCTGCACCAGCTGACCCGTGGCCAGCAGGGCGCGGACGTGGTGGCCGACGGCGTCAACAAGCGGGAATTCTACGTGGCCCAGCAGCAGAAGGCTGCCGACTTCGCCCGGAAGGTGCATGCCGGCGAGATCGCCAATGCCGCCGGCGAGAAGTTCACCACTGTGGTGCAGATCGGCATCGGTGGCAGCGACTTGGGCCCCAGGGCCATGTACATCGCGCTTGAACAGTGGGCCCGCCAGTGCGGCGCCCTGAAGATGGAGGCCCGGTTCATCAGCAACGTGGACCCGGACGACGCGGCCAGCGTGCTGCAGGGCATCGACGTGGCCCACGCGCTGTTCGTGCTGGTGTCCAAGTCCGGCACCACGCTGGAGACCCTGACCAACGAGGCCTTCGTGAAGAACGCCCTGAAGGGCGCGGGGCTGGACCCCTCGAAGCACATGGTGGCCGTCACCAGCGAGACCTCGCCGCTGGCCAAGAGCAGCGACTACCTGGCCGCCTTCTTCATGGACGACTACATTGGCGGGCGCTATTCCTCCACCAGCTGCGTGGGCGGCGTGGTGCTGTCCCTGGCCTTCGGCCCCGAGGTGTTCGCCCGTTTCCTCGCGGGCGCGGCCGAGGCCGACGCGCTGGCGAAAAACCCCGACCCGATGAAGAATCCCGCCATGCTGGACGCGCTGATCGGCGTGTACGAGCGCAACGTCCAGGGCTGGCCCGCCACCGCGGTGCTGCCCTATTCCCAGGCGCTCAGCCGCTTCCCGGCCCACCTGCAGCAGCTGGACATGGAATCCAACGGCAAGTCCGTCAACCGCTTCGGCGAGCCCGTCAACTACGTCACCGGTCCCATCATCTTCGGTGAGCCCGGCACCAACGGTCAGCACTCCTTCTATCAGCTGCTGCACCAGGGCACCGACATCGTTCCCCTGCAGTTCGTCGGCTTCAAGAACAGCCAGATGGGCTCCGATGTTGTGATCCAGGGTTCCACCAGCCAGCAGAAGCTCTGCGCCAATGTGGCCGCCCAGATCGTGGCCTTCGCCTGCGGCAAGGATGACACCGATCTGAACAAGAAGTTCGAGGGCGGCCGTCCCAGCTCCATCATCATCGGCGAGCAGCTGACTCCCGAGGCTCTGGGCGCTCTGCTGGCCCACTTCGAGGACAAGGTCATGTTCCAGGGCTTCGCATGGTACATCAACTCCTTCGATCAGGCAGGCGTCCAGCTGGGTAAGGTTCTGGCCAAGAAGGTCCTGGCTCACGACACCGACGGTGCGCTGAAGGTCTACTCCGATCTGCTGAACATCTAAACATTCCATACAAAGTGCCCGGAAGCCCGCGCTCCCGGGCGGTTCTTTCAGGAGGTTAGCCTATGAAAAAAGTTCTGGTTGTCTACTATTCCCGCAAGTGCGAGAACTACATGCCCGACGGCATTCAGGTCCTGGAAAAGGGCCACACCG
>JAZOUD010000092.1:0-18832 GCA_045658005.1 Clostridia bacterium
GCGACCAGGTCGAGATCGTCGGCCTGACCGACGAGAAGCGCACCACCGTCGTCACCGGCGTCGAGATGTTCCGCAAGCTGCTGGACTACGCCGAGGCCGGCGACAACATCGGCGTGCTGCTGCGCGGCGTGCAGAGGACCGGGATCGAGCGTGGCCAGGTTCTGGCGAAGCCCGGCTCCATCCATCCCCACACCCACTTCGTGGGCCAGGTGTACGTGCTGACCAAGGAAGAGGGCGGCCGCCACACCCCGTTCTTCAACGGCTATCGTCCGCAGTTCTACTTCCGCACCACCGACGTTACCGGCGACATCAAGCTGCCTGAGGGCGTTGAGATGGTCATGCCCGGCGACCACATCGACATGGAAGTCAAGCTGATCACCCCCATCGCCTGCGAGGAAGGCCTGCGCTTCGCTATCCGCGAGGGCGGCCGCACCGTCGGCTCCGGCGTCGTGACCAAGATCATCGAGGACTGATTTGTGGCCTGATAAAACAGCCCGCTGCAAAGCGCAGCGGGCTGTTTTATCAGGAATTTTACGCGATATCGATGTTTTCGCCCTTCAGGCCGATGTGGGCGCCGTCCTTGGCCTCCGCGGATTCGGGGTGGGCGAGGAGCCACTTGTTGCGGGCAGTCATCCACCTGTCCTCCTCGCTGACGGGGGCAAAGTCAGGCTTGGCGGTGTTGGTGCCCTTGGGCAGCACGATGGCCACACGGAAGCCGTCCTTCGGGTCGGTGTGGCAGGGGGCATAGTGCAGCGAGGTGCCGAACACCTCCACCGGCACGCCGGCGGGCACCCGGAAGGCCTTCACCAGGGCGGTGTCCAGCACGCCGTCCACGATCTGGTCCTGCTTGGCCAGCAGCAGCACGAAGTCGTGGGTGCCGATGTTGACCTCGCTGTCGCGGTGGTATTCCAGGCAGTTCAGCTTGGTGTTGTGGCCCCAGCACAGGCCCAGCTGGATCGGCATGCCGCCGTAGGCCCGGTCCCGCAGCACGGGGTAGATGGCGCAGGCTTCCAGAGAATCAATGCCGGGTTCGTAGTTGACGCCCTCGGGCAGGTCGATCTTCATCATCGCCTCGCGCAGCTCGGCGGTGTCGTAACCCTCCAGCACCTGGCCGTAGGGCTTGAATTCGGGATCGTAGACAGAATAAAACTTCATGGAAAGGGCCTCCTGTATATATTATTTGGCATGCAGCCATAGCCTATAGAAGTAGATACTGCTGCAATTGTCACATGGGGTTCTCCGCAAACCATTGCTCTACCTGTTGGGTCTCCACGCCGACGATATGCGCGATTGCACCGGGCGTATCCACGATTCTGAGATCGCGCAATCTGAACGCGGTAGCCTTTGCCTTATTCAGTTCTCCGATGGTGATGCCCTTTTGCATGCCCTGCTGCATGCCCTTTTGCATGCCCTGCTGCATGCCCTGACGGATGCCCTTTTGTTCAACACGGTCCAATACTTCGCACATGTTCTTCGGTGTACCTCCCTTCGGGTCGATGGTGTCGGAAAAACGTTGGTCGTGTGGAAATCGCGGACATCAGCTTTAATATCTCGTTCTGATGGTCAAACTTGCGTGGATTACCGGGCCGATAGTCCCTGTCCACCCGCCAGTGGGCGAAATAATCCGCCACGATTCGAAAGTCGCTGTGAAAGCGCTCGATTTGCTTGTCTGTCAGGTAGGCTATTTCAAAGATGTTGATGTGATAATCGGAAAAGTAGGGCAGAAGCATTTCCGGTACGGTTATGCATTCGCTCAGCGCGCGGCTCTTCCAATGGCGCTCGCCGAAATACAGCACCAGTGTTATAACGGGATACCTCTCCACTCCTTTCAATAGGTATATTATCACACGGCAGCAGTAAATGCAATAGAATGCTTAAAAATGATGGGCTGTTACTGCTCGTGTGGGGGCTAAGACCTGCCGTTGCTCGAATTGTATTTACTTTTGCATCTTTATTCCTTAACAATCCGATTATACTCTGGTAAGATGAGGATGTAAATATAAAATTAAGGAGGGATTGCCAAATGAAAAGGAAACATGTATTGGCCCTTATCGGGCTGCTATGTGCACTGGCGCTGGCACTGTCTGCCGCGTTTGCGGAGGAGGATGCCCTGCTCCTGCCGGAGGTCGATGACGTGGTCGAGGTTCAGGCGGATGAGATCACGATTGGCGGTCTGGTGGACGGGGGCGCCCTGTCCATGCCGACAGAGCTGGACCTGGGCGAGCTGCGGTTCGATGACGTGGCCGAAGCTCCTGCGGCCCAGGAAGCCGTCACGGCGAACGCCGGCGAGGATTACTGGGACAAGGACCAGTTTGAAGCCTGGTACGAGGGCCAGCAGACGACTGCCCAGACGGCGGATCATCTCCTGGGCCCGGCGGACGGGGACATGCGCAGGAACTACATCACCGTCATATTCCCGGGCGAGACCGTCGCCGTCTTCCCTGCCGATGCGGGCATCAGCGACAGCGGCATGGACAAGTATGGACAGCTGGGCTTTGGCTTCACACTCTACCAGCTCGACGAGCCGGTCGAGGAGACGACCTATAACGGAAAAGATCTGCTGCCTCGCACCGGCACGCCGGCGAAGACGGCGCTGACGGTCGTGGAAACGGCGGAGCTGCACATCCCCTATCGGGCGCGCCAGGGCTTTACCAATATCGGTGAGCACAGCATCAGCAAAGTCAGCTATGTAAGGCTGTACAGGAACGACACCGGTCATCCTATTCTCTTCTACAATAGAGGTGAGCCGTTTAACAAGAGCGAGAGTGCCGGTGAAATGCTTGGCTACGGCGGCAACAACAGCGGCAATCCCAGCTTTGTCGGCGGCGGCACGATCAAGAGCCAGCCTACCCTTTACATCATCGAGAACTATTACGAGGTCAAGTACGACTACGGCGATGCCGCCAAGGACGATCTGAGTTTCCCGGCCACCGCTTTCACGGCCTATGCCGATCGGATCTACATCGACAAGGAGGACCATACCTACCAGATGCCCCGGCCCATCCTCAAGGGATGCCTGTTCAACGGCTGGGACAATTGGGACGACTGGCACTGGGGCTGGCTGGCCGCTCACGGTCGTGATTCAACGAAGGAGGACACAAGGCTTGGGAGCGTTTCCAGGCTGACGGACGACGCCTACACCTACACGATGAATTTCGTGACGATGCTTCATAAGATCGAAGAGGGCACCTTTTACGCGCTCAGGGACGTCTCGCTGAGTGCCAAATTCATTGAAGCGGGCGACAGCTACTATCCCGGCTGCCTGACGGTGGGCTTCGATCCCAAGGGCGGTACCATCAACGGCCAGAAGCATCTCATCTGTGAAACCTGCACGGTCGATGGCTATGACTTTGCGCTGGACATCGGCAAATACAAACCCGTGCGGGACGGCTATACCTTCAAGGGCTGGTGCACCGACCCGAAGGACGAGGCGGGCACGCTGATCAAGGATACCAAGCCGGAGAATGCCAGCGCATGGGCCCAGAACGCGCACACCGAGCTGTATGCCGTGTGGCAGAGCAACACCCCCACGACGATCTCCCTTGCCGGAGCGAAGGTGGCTGCCATCAAGGCCCGGACCTACACCGGCAAGGCCATCAAGCCTGCCGTGACTGTGACGCTGTCCGGCAAGACGCTGAAGAAGGGCACCGACTACACCGTAGCCTACAAGAACAACACGAATGCCGGCACGGCCACCGTGACGATCAAGGGCAAGGGCGATTATACCGGCACCGTGACTGCCAGCTTCAAGATCAACCCCGCCTCCCTCGCCAAGGCGAAGGTGGTCGCCATCCAGGCCCGGACCTATACCGGCAAGGCCATCAAGCCCGCCGTGACGGTGACGCTGTCCGGCAAGACGCTGAAGAAGGGCGCCGACTACACCGTGGCCTATAAGAATAATAAGGCCATCGGCAAGGCTTCCGTGACGATCAAGGGCAAGGGCAATTATATCGCCTCGGTGAGCAAGACCTTTGCCATCAACCCGAAGGCTGTGTCGCTCGCATCCCTGACCGCGGGCAAGGGACAGCTGACCGTCAAGTGGAAGAAGGGGACCGGCGGCGCGGGTTACCAGCTTGAGTACAGCCTGAAGAAGTCCTTCGCGTCGTCCACCAAGGTGAAGATTACCAAGGTGGCGACGGTGAGCAGAGTCCTGAAGAACCTGAAAGCAGGCAAGACCTATTACGTCCGCATTCGCGGCTATAAGCTGGTCGGCGGAAAGGCCTATGTTTCCCCGTGGTCGAAGACGTTGAGCAAGAAGATAAAATAAGTAGGGAACCGACCGATATATGACGGCATTTAACCCTCCGGGCGCATTCCCGGAGGGTTAAATGCTGTTGCTCTTTTTCTCAAAGATGGACAAAACAGGGTTCATGCGGTATAATATATAATAGTTTAGTATACGCTGCAAGGAGTGCGACCAATGGTCTTTTCCAGCATCGAGTTTCTCTTTTTCTTCCTGCCGGTGGTGTTGATCGGCTATTACCTGTTGAAGCAGTGGCGCAGGGCGGCAAACGTTTTTCTTTCGGTGATGAGCCTCGGCTTCTACGCCTTTGGCGCGCCGAAGTTCTTCCCGATCATGCTGGCGTCCATCGTGGCGAACTGGCTGTTCGGCCTGTGGGTGGACCGGGTGCGGGACGATAAAAGGAAGGCGAAGCTGGCGCTGACGCTGATGGTGGTCTTCAACCTGGGGCTGCTGGGCGTGTACAAATACCTGATGTTCATACTGACCAGCCTGAACCAGTGGTTCAGCATCCATTTGCCGGTACCCCAGATCACGCTGCCCATCGGCATATCCTTCTTCACCTTCCAGGCCATGAGCTATGTGATCGACGTCTACCGCGGCGACGGCAGGGTGCAGAGGAACCTGATCAACGTGTGCCTGTACATCTCCTTCTTTCCCCAGCTGATCGCGGGCCCCATCGTGCGCTACCAGACGGTCGCCGATGAGATCGAGGGCCGAAGGGAGAACCTGGACGACTTCATTGAGGGCACCCAGCGCTTTATGAAGGGCCTGTGCAAGAAGATGCTGCTGGCCAACAACCTGGGCCTGCTGGTGGACACCGCCTTTGCCCTGGAGACGAAGGATCTGTCCGTGGTCAGCGCGTGGCTGGCGGCCTGCGCGTACCTGATGCAGGTCTACTATGACTTCTCCGGCTATTCCGACATGGCCATCGGCCTGGGCCGCATGTTCGGCTTCCACTTCCTGGAGAACTTCAACTATCCCTTCATCTGTAAGTCGGTGGGCGAGTTCTGGAAGCGTTGGCACATCTCCCTGGGCAGCTGGTTTACCGATTATGTCTACATCCCAATGGGCGGCAGTCGGGTCAGCAAGCCGCGACTGGTGTTCAACATGCTGGTGGTCTGGACGCTCACCGGCCTGTGGCACGGAGCGGCCTGGACCTATTTCCTGTGGGGCTTCGGCTTCGGCGTGTTCCTGGTGATCGAGCGCCTGACGGGCATGGGCAAGTGGATGAGCAAGCATGCCATCGGCCACTTCTACGCCATGTTCGTGGTGGTGACCATCACCGTGATGATCCGCTCGGATAACCTGCACGTCGCCCGCATATTCTATGGATCGATGTTCGGCATGAGCGGCGCGCCGGTGTGGAACGGGCTCACGGGGGCCTTCCTGCGGGAATATGGCGTATTCCTGGCGGCGGGCGTGCTGTTCAGCCTGCCGGTGCCCGAGTTCATACGCGACAGGCTGCGCGTGCCGGCCAACCTGATGAAGGTCACAGGCGCGGCGGCGCTGCTGGGGCTGACCTTCCTCGCCATCACCTATGTGGCGGTGGGGAGCTACAATCCGTTTATCTACTTCAATTTCTGATTTTTCGGAGGCAATATGAGCCAACTGATCGAAGCCCTTTCCGCGATTGCGGGTTCCCATCAGATCCTGGAGAACGAACCCATGTCCCGCCACACCACCTTCAGGGTGGGCGGGCCGGCGGACGTGCTGTTCCTGCCGGAGAGCGAGGAACAGCTGCTTTGGGCACTGTCGATTGCCCGCGAAGCCGGGGTGCCCTGCGTCGTGATCGGCAACGGGTCGAACCTGGTGGTTAAGGATGGAGGCATCCGTGGGCTGGTGATCGCTCTGGGGGAGGGCATGGCCGCCATCGCCCGCGCCGGCGAGACCCTCACCGCCTGGGCAGGGGCCTCCCTTGCGCGGGTGTCGGCCTACGCCCAGGCCAGCGGCCTTTCCGGGCTGGAGTTCGCCTCGGGCATTCCAGGCACGCTGGGCGGCGGCTGCGCCATGAACGCCGGAGCTTACGGCGGCCAGCTCTCCGACGTGCTGGTTGACGCCCGGGTGCTGCTGGACGGCGAAGTGCGTACGCTGACCGTGGAAGAAATGCAAATGGGCTATCGCACGTCCCTGCCCCTGCGCCGGGGCGGCATCGTGATCTCCGCCCGCTTTGCCCTGACGCCTGACGATCCGGAGGCCATCGCCGCGCGGATGCGGGAGCTGAACGCCCGCCGCCGGGACAAGCAGCCCCTGAACTACCCCAGTGCCGGCAGCACCTTCAAGCGCCCGGAGGGGTATTTCGCCGGGGCGCTGATCGAGCAGGCAGGGCTGAAGGGCAAGCGCGTGGGCGGCGCCCAGGTCAGCGAAAAGCACGCCGGTTTCATCGTGAACACCGGCGGAGCGACGGCGGCGGACATACTGACGCTGATCGGCACTGTGCAGGACGAGGTGGCGGACCGCTTCGGCGTCCGGCTGGAGACCGAGGTGCGGATACTGGGAGAGGATTGACATGTCATTTGCATCGGATGTGCGGGGCGAACTGGCCCGCACGCCTATGGAGGACGCCTGCTGTGCCCGCAGCGAGCTGACGGGGGCGCTGCTGTGCGCCAACGCCATTACCTGGAGAGGGCGGAAGCGCTATGCCGTGACGCTCACGGCCTCGGAGGCGTCCACCGTGCGCCGGTACTTTGCCATGCTCAAGCGCTTCTATGGCATCATCGGCCAGATTCGCGCGCTCAGCGGTGATACGCTGAACAACCAGACCCGCTATCAGCTCGTGATACCGGAGGAGGAAGCCTATGGCTTGCTCCAGGCACTGGAGCTGTTGGAAGAAGGCGCGCTCTTCGATCTGCGTACCCTGCCCGTAGACGAAACCGTCCGCTACAGCTGCTGTAAGAAGGCATTTGTTCGGGCAGCTTTCACCCTGTGTGGCGCGATCAGCCACCCGGATCGGAATTACCACATCGAAATCGCCGCTCCAAACGAGGCGCTGGCGGGGTTTATCGTCCAGCAGCTCAACGCCTTTGAGATCGAGGCGAGGGTTTCGCTCCGCAAGTCCAAATACGTGGTGTACCTGAAGCGGGCGGAGGACATCTCAGACATGCTGTCCCTGCTGGGCGCGGCCAAGGCCATGATGGCCTTTGAGAACGTGCGCGTCAAGAAGGAGGTCAGCAACCGGGTCAACCGCCAGCTGAACTGCGACAATTCCAACATCAACCGCAGCATGAACGCCGCGGAAGCCCAGATCAGGGATATCCGCTATATCGACGAGGAGCTGGGCCTGGACAAGCTGCCAAGGACGCTTCGGGACATGGCCTATACCCGGGCGAACAACCCGGAGATGCCGCTGGCGGAGCTGGGCGAGCTGATGGATCCCCCTTTGGGCAAGTCCGGCGTCAACGCCCGCCTGCGCAGGATATCCGCCATCGCCGAGAAGCTGCGGTGCGGGGACGAGGTCAGGCTGTAGGCGCATTCGACCTCACGGCCGGTATGGTGACGATCACCCGGACGCAGCCTTCGCCCTCCTCGACTTGGCTCTGAACCGGCACGCCGATGCGGGTGAGCTGGCGCACGGTGTCCAGCAGCGCGTTGACGACCATGCGGCTGTCCCGCAGGGCGGCGGACACCCTTTTTTCGGGCAGAGCGGGCCTTGACAGGCAGGCGTCCACCTGCTTTTCCAGCAGGCTCACGCTCAGTTTCCTCTGGGCGGCCAGCTCCACGAGGGCCAGCTGATCGGCTTCGGCGGGCAAGCGCAGCAGCGCTCGGGCGTGGCGCTCGCTGAGCCCTTGGCGGCGCAGGGCGTCCTGTACCGATGACGGAAGGTGCAGCAGCCGCAACCGGTTGGCCAGTGCCGACGGGCTGACGGAGAGGCTGACCGCCAGCCGCTCCTGGGTGATGGGGAAGCGGTCCAGTATGGCACGGCAGGCTGTGGCCACGTCCAGATAATGCAGCTGCTCCCGCTGCAAGTTTTCCACCAGCGCGATCAAGGCGCAGTCGCAGGGACTGCCTGTCAGCGGGATTGCCTCGGCCCAGCTCCGGTTCAACAGGCGCAGTGCCCGCAGCCGGCGGGACCCGGCGACCAGCTGATAATGGCCGTTCGCCACCTGCCGCACCAGCAGCGGCGAGAGCAGCCCGTGCAGCCGTATGGATTCCGCCAGCTTTGCGATGGATTCCTCCGAATATTCTTGCCGGGGCCGGTCGAGCCCTTCCTTAATGAGGGTCAGGGGAATGCGCGCGATGGTATGGGCGTCGTTGATGGATAGGGACAAGAGCAGGACCTCCGATTCTCGTCGTATAGGACGTGGACAGCAAATATATATTCACGGACTTCGGCGGAGTTGACTGTTAGGGAGGTACAGGATAATATGGAGGAGGATAAAAGCGTGACCGAGACGAAGGACGGCGCTTTTGAGCAAATGTTGAAAGAATTCCGTCCCCTGTTCTGGGATACGGATATCGACGCCTTGGATATGACGGCCAACGGACAATACGTCATATCTAGGCTGTTGAGTATGGGAGGAATGCCCGACTACCTGTGGGTGACGCGGCACTATTCTGAGAAAGACATCGTTGAAGCCATATGGATCAGGATACCTGTGATGTGATCCTGAATGACGTGCAAACCAGCTTTCTGTGGTATCCGTATCCCTTGGTGTCCGGCTTCATTACAGACGAAACAACGCTTCCGGGATTGAAGCTGTGCACTGCGGAGGATATCGCCGTGATGAAGCTGTCCGCCATAGGCAGCCGGGGCTCACGAAAGTTTTCTACGATCTGTATCAGATTTATCAAAGCATTCCGCAATTCGATTCAAGGACGCTGCTGAGCTGTGCGCACCGAAAATATGGCGAGAACTTTGACCTGACCTACATGATCGCAGGGATGAGTTACTTTGAGACAGCCGATAGCGAGGTCTTGCCGGAGACCTTTGTTCCTGCCGATTGGGAGCGTGTCAAGCAATTCTCCAGAGGAGAACAGGCACTATTGTTCGAAATGGAAGCCAAGAGGTATGAAAATTAGCAATCCGCGGCAAAGGCTTTAAGTCTTTGCCGCGGATTGCTATGAAGTGTGAGGTTGACTACGCCATCTCCTCCGGATGGAACACCTCGTCGAATCGCTCGGGGGTGAGGAAGCCCAGTTTCACGCAGGCGTCCTTCAGCGAGATGCCCTCTTTATAGGCGAGCTTTGCCGTCTTCGCGGCGTTGTCGTAGCCGATGTAGGGATTGAGCGCCGTGACCAGCATCAGGCTGTCGTGCAGGTTGCGGCGCATCTTCTCCCGGTTGGCGGTGAGCCCGCTCAGGCAGTTGGCGTCGAAGGAGCGCATGCCGTCGGCCAGCAGACGAACCGACTTCAGGAAGTTGTAGATCAGCACCGGCATAAACACGTTCAGCTCGAAGTTGCCCTGGCTGGCGGCCATGCCCACGGCCACGTCGTTCGCCATCACCTGTACCGCCACCATCGTCAGTGCCTCGCACTGGGTGGGGTTGACCTTGCCGGGCATGATGCTGCTGCCGGGCTCGTTCTCGGGAATGCGGATCTCGCCCAGGCCGCAACGGGGCCCGGAGGCCAGCCAGCGCACGTCGTTGGCGAGCTTCATCAGGTTCGAGGCCAGGGCCTTTAAAGCCCCGTGGGCGAAGACCAGCTCGTCCTTGCTTGTCAGCGCGTGAAACTTGTTTTCGGCGGTGGTGAAGGGCTTGCCCGTCAGTTCAGAAACGGCCTTCGCGACTTCCGCGTCGAAGCCCGCCGGAGCATTCAGGCCGGTGCCCACGGCAGTGCCGCCGAGGGCCAGCCGGCGCAGCGGGGGCAGGGCCAGCTTCAGCATCTCCAGCGGCGTCTCGACCAGGCCCCTCCAGCCGCGAATCTCCTGGCTGAAGCGTATGGGCGTGGCGTCCTGGAGGTGGGTGCGGCCCGACTTTACCACGTCGGCGTTTTCAGCCTCCAGCCGCTTCAGCGTTTCGATGAAGGCCTCCATCGTGGGAAGCAGCTGATCCTCGATGGCCAGCACCGCGGCGATGTGCATGGCGGTGGGGAAGGTGTCGTTGCTGCTCTGGGACATGTTGACGTCGTCGTTGGGATGCAGCAGCTTCTTCCCTGCGAGCGCATTGCCCCGGTTGGCGATGACCTCGTTGGCGTTCATGTTGGACTGGGTGCCGCTGCCGGTCTGCCACACCACCAGAGGAAAGTGGCTGTCCAGCGCGCCCGAGGCGACCTCGTCTGAAGCGGCGCAGATGGCCTTCAGTTTTTCCTCGGTCATGCGCTCCGGCTGTATGCGATGGTTGGCGATGGCAGCGGCCTTTTTGAGGATGCCGAAGGCGTGGGTGATCTCCCGGGGCATCACGTCGCCGCCGATTTTGAAGTTCTGCAGGCTGCGCTGGGTCTGCGCCCCCCAGTAGCGGTCGGCGGGCACCTGCATCTCGCCCATGGAATCCCTTTCGACGCGGTATCTCATTGAAACCTCCTGCACAGTCCGGCGACGGTGTCATACATGCTGTCCCGCTTCGCCTCCATGTCGGTCAGCAGCCAGCACTGGCAGCGGGCCCGGTCCAGGTTGTGGGCGGGGTAGTCGATCTTGAAGTAGGTGTCCCCGTCCAGATAGTCCGCCAGGAACCGAAGCGCGTTTTCGTAGGTCATCACCAGCGCCCCCAGGGGCAGGCTTTTGAGTTCCACGTCCGTCAGCCGGGCGGCGGTGTTGGCGATAAAGCCCTCGGAAAAGGCGGTGAACAGGTCCATATCCATGGAGACCTTGTCCAGGTCGGTTTCGTCCTCGGCAGCGGTGGACGCGCCGTAGCGTATGGCGTCGCCAAAGTCGTACAGCGCCGAGCCGGGCATCACGGTGTCCAGGTCGATCACGCACAGCGCCTCGCCAGTGTCCACGTCCAGCATGACGTTGTTGATCTTGGTGTCGTTGTGGGTGACCCTCAGGGGCATCTCACCGGCCTTGAGCATGTCGACGATGCGGCACATGGCCTCCCCGCGGCTGCGGATGAACGCGATGTCCGCCTGTACCCCGGCCGCCCGGCCCGCCACGTCCAGCGCCACGGAGTGCTCGAAATCGCCCACGCGCTTGCGGGTGTCGTGAAAGTGGGGGATGGTGTCGTGCAGCCGCTCGATCGGGAAGTCGGAGAGCATGCCCTGGAACTGTCCGAAGGCCGCGCCGATCTGGCGGAACTGGCCGGGGCTTTCGATCCGGTCGATGGTCGTGGCGTGACGTATGAACTCATAGGCGCGCCAGAAGCCGTCCTCACCATCGTCCACCATCGCCCCGCCGGTCTTCACGCTCACCAGCTTCAGCACGCGGTTTTCGGGATCGATGCCCCGGTTGCGCATGGCGGCGCGGAGGTGTTCCGTCACCAGCTGCACGTTCTCCATGACCTCCCAGGGCTTTTTGAAGACGTAATTGTTGATGCGCTGCAGCACATAGTCCGCGGCTCTGCCGGATTGTTCGTACCGCAGGCGATAGGTGCTGTTGATGTGCCCGGTCTTGATCTCCTGGCATTCCACCAGGCTGCCCGGAAAGTCGAACCGGTCGATGACGGCTCTCAGCTTGCTGTCGATGGTCATACCGTCGCCCCCATCAATCCCCGAACAGGGCGCTGACGAACTCCTTCGCGTCGAAGGGCTGCATGTCGTCCAGCTGCTCGCCCACGCCGATGTAGCGCACGGGCAGTCCGAGCTCGTTGCGGATGGCGATGGCGATGCCGCCCTTGGCGGTGCCGTCCAGCTTGGTCAGTATGATGCCGTCCAGGTTGGAGACCTCGCTGAACACCTTGGCCTGGGCCATGCCGTTCTGACCGGTGGTGGCGTCGATGACCAGCAACGCGCTTAGCGCGGCCTCGGGGAATTCCCGCTCGGCCACGCGGTTGATCTTCTTCAATTCCTCCATCAGGTGGGCCTTGTTGTGCAGGCGCCCGGCGGTATCCACCAGCAGCACGTCGGCATGGCGGCCCTTGGCGGCCTGTATGCCGTCGAACACCACGGCGGCGGGGTCCGCGCCCTCCTTGTGCTTGATGATGGGCACGTCGGCCCGCTCGGCCCACACGGTCAGCTGGTCGGCGGCGGCGGCACGGAAGGTATCGCCGGCGCAGATGATGACCCGGCGGCCCATGGCCTTCAGGCGGGAGGCCAGCTTGCCGATAGAGGTCGTCTTGCCCACGCCGTTGACGCCGATGATCAGCAGCACCATCGGGCTGGTCAGCTTCATCGGCTCGGCCCACAGGATGTCCACCAGGATGCCCTTCAGCGCTTCACGGGCCTTTTCGGGATTGCCGATCTTCTCGGCCTTGCATTTCTCCTTCAGCCGGCTCACCGCCAGCTCGGAGGTGGGCACGCCCACGTCGGCCATGATCAGTATGTCCGTCAGGTCCTCGTAAAAGTCGTCGTCCAGCTCCTTGTAATTCTCTACGAGCTCGTCCATGCGGCCGGTAAAGACGTCGCGGGTCTTTTGAAGGCCCTTTTTGATCTTGTCAAACAGTCCCATTATTCTTTCCTCCCGTTAAACGGCTTCGTTCAATTTCACCGATACCGTCTTGGAGACGCCCTTTTCCTCCATCACCACGCCGTACAGCGCGTCGCAGCGCTCCATCGTGCCCTTGCGGTGGGTGATGACGATGAACTGCGTGTTCTCGGAATAGGACTTCAGGTAGTCGGCGTAGGTGTCGATGTTGGCGTCGTCCAGCGCGGCCTCGATCTCGTCCAGTATGCAGAAGGGGGTGGGTTTGAGGTCGAGTATGGCGAACAGTATGGCGATGGCGGTCAGCGCGCGCTCGCCGCCGGAGAGCAGCGAGAGCATCTGCAGCTTCTTGCCCGGGGGCTGGGCCACGATGTCGATGCCGCAGTTCAGCGCGTCCTTCGGGTCGGCCAGCCGCAGCTCGGCCTTGCCGCCGCCGAACAGCTTCACAAACGTGCGCTGGAAGTTGTCGTTCATCAGTGCGAACTGGCTCTTGAACTGCTTCTCCATCTGGGTCTCCAGGTCGGCCACGATGCCCTCCAGGTCCGCCTGGGCCTTCAGCAGGTCGTCCCGCTGGCTCGACAGCTCCTCCACGCGCTCCACGGTGCGCCGGTATTCGTCCAGCGCTGCCACGTTCACGGTGCCCATAGCGCGGATGCGCTGGCGTATGGCAGCGATGCGCTTCTCGGACTCGGTGAGCTTGAAGTCGGGCTGGCGGAAGGGCTCGGCCCCGGCGTAGGTCAGCTCGTAGTCCTCCCAGATGCGATCCTGGAGCTGCTTGAATTCACCCTCCACACGGGTCAGCTGGATCTCGCTTCGGTGGTGCCTGTCGCTGAAGTCGTCCAGGTTGCCGCGCAGGCCGTCGATTTCTTCGGCCAGGGTTTGCAGCTGCTTCTGTATGCCGGTGCGCCGCCCGTCCGCCTCGTCAAAGGCGGCGCGGGCCGCGTTCAGGGCGGCCTTGTCCCGGTTCAGGGCTTCGATGTCGCCCTCCAGCAGCGCGGCGTTGGCCTCCAGCTCCTTCAGGCAAGCAGATAGCGCGACCTCCGATTCGGCCATCAGCTTCTCGGCGTTCTCCGCCTGGTTGGACAGCCGGTCGCGTTCGCTGGTGGCGGCTTCAAGGCCGCGGCGGCGGGAGGCCAGCGCGATGCGCGCCTCGCCCACGACGTCGCGCAGGGACTCGGTCTCGCTGCGCAGGGTATAGATCTCGTCCGACATGCGCCGCACCTCGGCCTGGCGGTCGTCGGTGGAGCTCTCGGCGCTCTGCTGCTGGGCGTCCAGGGCGGTCAGGTTGGCGGTCACGTCCGTAAGCTGCAACTGCAGGCGCTGGCGCTCGCCCTGAGAGCGGGCCAGTCGCGCGTCGTTGCTGGACTGCTCGTCCAGCGCGGCGTTCAGCTGGGCCTCTGCGCGGGCGCAGATGACCTCCTGTTTGTGCAGCTCGTCGTACAGCTCGCCGCGCTCCCGCTTCAATCCGCTGCGCTCGTCCTCGATTGCGGCGTACTGCTCCCGGGCCTGGGCGAACTGGGCCTCCAGCTTTTTGAGGGCCTGCTCGCTCTCCTCGATCTCGCGGCTGCGGGACAGCAGGCTGGTCACGCGGCTCTGGGTGCTGCCGCCGGTCATCGAGCCGCCGGAGTGCATCACGTCGCCCTCCAGCGTCACCAGCCGGAACTGGTAGCGGCCCGCTCGCTGTATGGCGATGCCGGCGTCCAGGTTCTCGGCCACCACCGTGCGACCCAGCAGGTTGTCCACCACGCCCTGGTACCTGGGATCGAATTCGATCAGCTCAGAGGCGAGGCCCACGCAGCCCGGCATGGACAGCACGTTGCGCTCCTGGGGGGAAAGGGTGCGGCCCCGCACCGAGGAGATAGGCAGGAACGTGGCCCGGCCGAAGCGGTTGGCGCGCAGGTATTCGATCATGCGCTTGGCGTCCTCGTCCCGGTTTACCACGACGTTCTGAAGCGCCCCGCCCAGCACCATGTCCATGGCCCGCTCCAGGCGGGCAGGCACGTGGATCAGGTCGGCCACCACGCCGTGCACGCCGGAGCTCTGTCCCAGGCGTCTTGCCTGCATCAGCACCTGCTTGACGGAGTTGTTGTAGCCCTCGTAATCCCGCTGCATTTCCCGCAGCAGCTTCAGCCGGGAATCCCGCTGCTGGCGCTCGGTCTGCATGCGGGTCACCCGGTCGGACAGGGCAGCGGACTGCTCGCCCAGGGCCTGGACCCGGCCCTGGATGTCCCCGGCCTGCTTCTGAAGCTCGGCCTTGCGGGTGTTTTCGGCATCCAGCTGGTCCCGGGCGGACTGTACGTGCGCGCCCAGGGCCTGGGAAGCGGTCTGCTCACGGCTCTGGTCGGCGTCCATGCTGCTCAGCTGGTTCTCCAGGGCCGTCTTCATGGCGCTCAAGCGCGCCCGCTGGGACTTGACGTCGCCCAGCCGGTTCATGGCCTGTATGATCTGCTGCTTGGCGTTTTCGGAGGCGTCTTCCAGGGCGGAGAGGCGTTCCTCCGATTCGGAGAGGGCCTGCTCCTGGGTGGCCAGCGCGTCAGCGGCGGTCTGTATGGCGGCGGTCTCTGCCTCGATCTCGGCGGTCATCCTTTCGATCTGGCGCAGCACGCCTGCCTTGCCCTCCGAGGCGGAGGCGCGCTCGGCCTGTATGCGGTCCCGCTCCTTCTCCCCGGCGGCGATGCGTTCGCGCATGACCTGCACCGAGCCCTCGCCGGCCTCGACCTCGCGGATCAGCCGCTGCACGACCTCCCGCTTCTCGCCGCTTTCCAGCTCAAAGGCGTCCAAGCGGGTCTGGGCCTCGTCCCGCTGAGCGCTCTTTTCCTCAAGGGCCTGGTTGGCTTGGAGGATCGATTCGCCCAGGGTTTGCACGGATTCCTTCAGCTCCTTGATGCGCTCCTCGTAGCGCTCGGTGCGCACCAGGAAGACGTTCAGGTCCAGCCCCTTCAGCTCATCCCGCAGGGACAGGTATTCACGGGCCTGTTCACTCTGCTGCTTCAGCGGCTCCACCCGGTCCTCCAGCTCGGAGAGGATGTCCTCCACGCGGTTCAGGTTCTCCTGAGTGTGCTGGATGCGCTTCTGGGCGTCCAGCTTGCGGGACTTGAATTTGACGATGCCCGCGGCTTCCTCGAATACCTGGCGGCGATCCTCTGACTTGGCGGAGAGGATCTCGTCGATGCGGCCCTGGCCGATCAGGGAATAGCCGTCCTTGCCGATGCCGGTGTCGCGGAACAGGTCCACGATGTCCCGCAGGCGGCAGGCGGCGCCGTTGATCTTGTATTCGCCCTCGCCGCTGCGGTAGACCCGCCGGGTGACGGAAACCTCGGCAAAGTCGATGGACAGGGCGTGGTCCTCGTTTTCGAAGACCAGCGTGACCTCGCAGTAGGCCAGGCGGCGGCGGGCCTCGGTGCCGTTGAAGATGACGTCCTCCATCTTCGAGCCGCGAAGCGACTTTGCGCTCTGCTCGCCCAGCACCCAGCGCACCGCGTCGGAGATGTTGCTCTTGCCACAGCCGTTTGGCCCGACCACGCCGGTGATGCCGTCCTCGAAGACGATCTCCGAATGGTCGGCGAAGGATTTGAAGCCGTGTAAAATGAGTTTCTTCAGTCGCAAATTATTGTTTCGCTCCGTTCTGGGATAATGGGACGCTTATTTCCCATTTCGCATTCTTCTGAGGGCGTCCCGGGCGGCCTCCTGCTGGGCGTTCTGCTTGCTGGTGCCGTCGCCCGTGCCGATTTCCTGGCCGTTCAGCGTCACGCTGTAGCGGAAGACGGGCGCGTGGGGCGGTCCTTCCATCGATACGAATACGTATACCGGCATCTCCCCGTCCCGCTGCAGCACCTCCTGCAGGCGGGACTTGGCGTCGAGGTGGTCCTCCAGCATTTGGGGATGCAGCTCGTCACCCAGCGCCCTGCGGATCACGTCCACGGCGCAGTCGAAGCCCCCGTCGAGGTACACGGCGGCAAGCACGGCCTCCATCACGTCGCACAGTATGGAGGGCTTGTCCCGCCCTCCCGAGCGGTCCTCTCCCACGGAGAGGCGGATGAATTTGCCAAGCTCCAGGCGTCGGGCGGCGCGGCAGAGGGTCTCCTCCCGCACCAGTCCCGCGCGGATGCGCGTCAGCTTGCCCTCGTCTACCTCCGGGAACTCGAAATAGAGATAGCGGCTTATGGCCAGCTCCAGCACGGCGTCCCCCAGAAACTCTAGCCGCTGGTAGTGGGGCACATGATGATCCCCCCCGAAGGAGGGATGCGTCAGCGCCGTCTCCAGCAGCCTCATGTCACTGAAGGTATAGCCCAGCTTTTTGCAAAGTGCCTTCACAGTCAGCCCTTCTTTTGAATGTAGTCCACGATGTCGCCCACGGTCTTGATGGTGCCAAGGGCTTCATCCTCTACAGTCAGGTTGAATTCGGTCTCCAGGTCCATGATCAGCATCATCAGGTTGGCGCTGTCGGCGCCCAGGTCCTCCACCATGCGGGCGGACTCCAGGACCCGACTGCCGTCGATGGGCAGCTGCATCAGTATGTATTCCTTCACCTTGTCGAAAATTGCGTTGCGATCCATGGTTTTACCTCCTGTCTGTGTGTCGAATAGCAGTCGCGCCACTGCCGAAGGCAGGTGCGGCCAGCCCGCGCTGGAATCCGAAGGATTCGCGCGGCGGTGCGTAAAGTGGGTTATGCGTTGTCGTCGCCCAGGCCGCTGAGCCCTTCGCGGATCTTGCCTGCCACGTCGCCGGCGAGCATCGTGCGGGCCTGGCGAAGGGCGTTCATGATGGCCGTCTCGCCGGAGGCGCCGTGGGCTTTGATCACCGCGCCCTCCACGCCCAGCAGCGGCGCGCCGCCGTAGGCGTTGTAATCCATGCTGCGCTTGAACTTGCGGAAGGCGGGGCGGGAGAGGGCCGCGCCCAGCCGGGTCACCTTCGAGGCGTTCAGGTCGCTCTTGAGCATGCCCATCATGGCGCTAGCCAGGCCTTCGGTGTATTTGAGGATGATGTTGCCGTCGAAGCCGTCGGCCACGATCACGTCGAAATCGCCGGTGGGCACGTCCCGCGCCTCGACGTTCCCGGCAAAGTGGTAGCTGGTCTGCTTCAGCATTAGCTGGTGGGTCTCCTTGGTCAGCTTGTTGCCCTTCTCAGCCTCCGTGCCGATGTTCACCAGGCCCACTGCGGGCTTTTCCACGCCCATCACCGAGTGCATGTACACCGAGCCCATCAGCCCGAACTGCACCAGGTACCTGGGCTGGCAATCCACGTTTGCCCCGGCGTCGATCAGTAGGAAGGGCTTCTTCACCCCGGGGATCACCGGCGCCAGTGCGGGGCGCTCGATGCCCGGTATGCGGCCGATGCGCAGCATGCCGCCCGCCAGCAGCGCGCCGGTATTTCCGGCGGAAACCACCGCGCCGGCTCGGCCCTCGCGCACAGCCAGCATGGCCTGTACCATGGAGGAGTTGACCTTCTGGCGCACGGCGAGCATCGGCGATTCGTCCATCGTGATCACGTCGTCCGCGGGCAGGATCTCCGCCCGGTCCCGCACGTCCTCAGCCTCGGCCAGAAGCGTTTCCAACCGGGCCGCTGGCCCGGCCAGTATTACGCGGATGTCCTCAAACCTTCTCAGCGCCTCGATGGCCCCAGAAACGATGACGTCCGGCGCCTGATCGCCCCCCATGGCGTCCAGCGCGATGGTGTACTCGCTCATACTAAAACCCCCATTATTCATTACCTGTATATTGTATCAGAAGGAATGTAAATTCGCAAGCAATTCAAAGCCCCCTGCGCTGCCGCAGGTGCGCAAATCGTAAATAAATATGAAAAATTGATGCTTTCGCCCTTTTTAACTTGCCAATTGAGGCCAAATGGGCTATAATAGCTGTTGTTGGACATGTACCCGTAGCGAAGCTGGATATCGCGTCAGACTCCGACTCTGAAGACCGTGGGTTCGAATCCCGCCGGGCACGCCAAAAGAAAGCCATCCTTATTGTGTGGCTTTTTTTTTTTACTTTACGATATACATGAAGCGCCCTCCGATCAACGGAAGGCGCTTTGTGCTTTATTCTGCGGAACCCTCGGGCAGATCGATCCTGATCCTGAGGGTTTCCAGCTGGTCGGGTCGCACGTCGGCAGGTGTCTCCATCATCAGGCAGTTGGCGGAGGTC
>JAZOUD010000093.1:0-13398 GCA_045658005.1 Clostridia bacterium
AACTGGAATTTGTCTACATGATCCCGGATACATCACTTCACCAACACAACGATGTGGGCGTTTTCGATCTCGACAACCTTTTTTGTTTTCAGTCCGACCTGTTCTGCTAACGCCATGATTCTCTCCGGTGTATCCGGATAGATCCGGATTCTTCTGTTGCCCATATCGAGCCATTCGCTCTGGTTTTTGTCGATTGACAGGCAGATCAGACCGCCGTCATTCAACAGTGCGCTGATTTTCCCGATCACCAATGACTTATCCTGAAAGTGCATCATGGTCAGCGTCGAATAGATCACATCGTATTTTTCCCGAAATACATGGGTGGTGAAATCGTCACAGATCAAGGTTATGTTCTGGCAATGCCGAAGGTTTTCCCTGGCTCTCCTGATGGTCTTTGGCGATATATCTATCCCGGTTAGATGACTACAGCACCCGGCTGTTTTTTCTGCAAGCCTTCCCGTCCCAATACCGATCTCAAGCACCATTTTGGATGGAGCAAGTTCCAGCAGATCCAGAAATACCTGTCCATCCCATGATTCCATGTGTTGCCGCAAGACCGGTGGATCACGGAAGGGATCATTGTTTTCTTCAATCAAGAGATCATAATGGGTTTTGATGTTCATACGTTATTGCTCCAAATCCCGATTTGTGCTTATCATTATAGTTGCCGATTATGAAGAATTCTACCCGGAAAAATAGCCGGGATATCCCGACATCCGAGGGCTCGTTTTCCGAGCCTTTTTTCTATTCGACCGAGCCTTTTTTGCACCTTTCAATTATGCCGCCCTATTTTGTATCAATTTCGGTAGGGGAATTTCGAGGATCTTCTTGTCGCCGGGCTGGGGGTCGAGCACCTCCACCATGTAGCGCACGACGGAAGCGGGCGTATAGAATGTGCCGCCGTCCTTGCCCTCGGCCAGGGCGAAATTACCGAGGAAGTATTCGTAGATTTCGCCGAAGATGTCGATGGTGCAATCCTCGGGGATGTCCTTGAAGATGCGCACGATGTTGGAGAGCAGCTCCGGCTCCTCCTCCGGCACCAGCTGGGCGTAAACCTCCTTGGGTAGCACGCCCTCCATCCGGGGATTTTCCTTTTCAATAGCCTCCATGGCCTTCTTGACCAGCTCGGCCTTCTCCGCAGTGTCCGGGGCTTCGTTGATATCGTCGTAGTAGGCGCACTCCGGGAGATAGAAGCCGCACTTCGCTATGGCGATCTCCTTCCGGGTTTTCTCCATGCGCGAGCCGGCGAGGCGCAGGTATTCGGCCTCGATCTCGCCCTTGTGCTTCTTGTACAGAATGTCCGCATAGCGCAGGAAAATGAGCCCCAGGATCGGCTGGCCATACTTGTTGGCGGCCAGGTGCGCGCCTGAACGCAGCACATCCGCAGCATGCCAGAGGTTATCCTTCAGCGTCTTCAGTTCTTTGTCGGTCATTTATATCACCTGTTTATTATGCACTGTTTAAAATATCTTTAGCAGATTATACCACGTTATGAAAGACAAGGGAATACCTTTTCCGGTCTGTTACCTCATCTCTCCCGCTTACTCATACTCAATCCCGTTCTCCTCGCACCACTCAATCGCCTTCCGCCGATATGCGTCTTCGTGCCAGGCGTACCACTGCTCCTCGAGCCCCAGCCGCCGCACCTCGTCCTTGAAGCGGCGGAATGCGCCGCGGCCGGAGATGGCGGTGGCCAGGCGCTCCTGCGCGGGGCCGGACAGGTTGTCCACAAAGGCCTCCATGGTGTCGTAATCGCTGAGCTCCCGCTGGGTGGGCAGGCGGTAGAAGCCGTGTTCGTCCAGCGCTTCACAGGCTGTTTCCTTTTCTTCGGAGGTCATCGTCATGTCGCTGATCATCACGACCCCGCCGGTCTCCTGATCCAGGAAATACTCGATATCGTCACTGGTGAATTCGATGGCTTCAATGATGTATTCAAGCTTCACTTTCATGTAAATGTTCCTTCCCCGGCATCAATGGCCGGGTTCATTTTTCATCGTCCCTTGTAACGGCCGCTGTCAACGCCTGCAATCGTTGTCCCCAAAAAATGCGCCTCTCTGGGAACCCAGAGAAACAGCGTGAATCATTTGCTCTCTTCCATCAGTTGGCGCAACTGCTTTTCAAAGACAGGAAGATCGTCAACACAGGTACTATACACGTCTTCTTTGCGCAGCGTCTGGTATCTGTGGGCAGTAATGTCCCGCATTCCAGAGATTGCCCGCCAAGGTATGTCCGTATGGGCTTCCTTCAGTTCAGGCGTCAGGTTTTTCACCAGTTCCCCTATGTTGATCAACGTCATGCTGATGGCGCGGGCTGTGCGCTCATCATTGATGAAGTCCTCCATGGTGACGCCTTCTATCAGTTGCCCGGCAACAGCGATTTCAGACAGGATCTTCGTCAATAACCGGTTGTCCCTTGAAGTCACAGAACACGCACCACCTTTTGAGGTTGAATCATGCTGCCGGCGGGCAATGGGGCATGAATCACATCGACTGGCAAGCCCAGCGCGTCTTCCAAGTCATATTTCAGCGCGTTCAGCTGGATCAGGGAAACGGTGGGCTTGTCGAACTCCACCAACAGGTCCAAGTCACTTTGCGGCGTGGCGCGGCCTTCCGCATAGGAACCGAATATATTGACTGTGCGCAGCGCGTAGGTTGACTTCAAGCCATCCACCACGCTTCTGATCGTTTCCATAGTGGGCATGTTCATGCCTCCCTCCACCCATAGTATAACATGCGCAAAGCACGTGTGGCAAGTGGGGATCAACCTTCTCCGGGCAAAACGTGTAAAATTGTATAAGGGCCTTCCCATGTAATGGTGAAAGGATGCGACCGTTCATGGCATACATTGGATTCATGCTATCTGGAGTGCAGGTCCAAAACAACGAAAACAGAGTTGAACCGCCACGCCTCCGACCGTTGAATAAAATATAGTCATATTGACAAATAATACTTGACAAACCTGCCCACACCCAGTATAATGCAATTACAGTCAACTTGACCGAAAAAGGAGGCGGGGCGCATGGCAGAGGTGCTGCGCCAGGATCAGGTGTTCGTCTCGGTGGACCTGATGATCCTGACGGTGCGCCAGGGGCGGCTGGACCTGCTGCTGTCCCGACGGACCGGCCCGCCCTTCAAGGGCTGCTGGGCGCTGCCGGGGAAGCTGGTGGAGCGGGCGGATTCCGCCGAGGCCACGGCGCTGAAGCTGCTGCGGGAGCGGCTGCCCCTGCGGGAGGCCTTCATGGAGCAGCTCTACACCTTCACCGAGCTGAACCGGGACCCCCGGGGGCGGGTGATCTCCATCGCCTACCTGGCGGCGGTGCCCTGGGCCCGGCTGGCGCCGATGCTGCCCCCGGACGGACAGGGGCCCCGGCTGTTCGGCGTCTCGCTGACCGGCGGCGCCCTGGGGCTCGACGGTGGGGAGGGGCTGCGCCTGACCGGCGGCGACCTGGCCTTCGACCACGGAAGGATCATCGAGACCGGGGTGCAGCGGCTTCGGGGCAAGATCGACTACACCGACATCGCCTTCCACTTCCTGAACGATCCCCGGGCGTTCACGCTGGGGGAGCTGCAGACCGTCTACGAGGCGGTGCTGGAGAGGACGGTGGACGCCAGCAACTTCCGCAGGACCATACAGAACCGCTATGAGGAAACGGGCCGCATCGCCCAGACCGACCGGGCGGAGGCCCCCCGCAAGCGCGGGCGGGGCAGGCCTGCGGCCATCTACCGCTTGACCGATCAATGACAGGAGGAATTCACCATGAAAAAGCGCTTTTTGATCGTCGTGGACATGCAGAACGACTTCATCGACGGCAGCCTGGGGACCCCCGAGGCCCAGGCGATCGTGCCCGCGGTCATCCAGCGGGTCAAGGATGCCAAGGCGGCGGAGGACACCGTCATCGCCACGCTGGATACTCACGGCGACGACTACCTGGAGACCCGGGAGGGCCGGTGGCTGCCGGTGCCCCACTGCATCCAGGGTACCGAAGGCTGGCACGTCCATCCCGGCCTGGCGGCGCTGCTGGAGGGCTGCGAGCAGGTGCAGAAGACCAGCTTCGCCGCCGTGCGGCTGCCGGAGGTCATCCTCAGGGAGGCCGGCGACGCCGACGAGGTCGAGATCGAGCTGGTCGGCCTGTGCACCGACATCTGCGTGGTGTCCAACGCGCTGGTGCTGAAATCCGCCTTCCCCGACGCGGACATCTCGGTGCGTCGCGACTGCTGCGCCGGCGTGACCCCCGAGAAGCACGAGGCCGCCCTCACGACCATGGCCAGCTGCCAGATCGACGTGATCTGACGATATACTGCCTGTTATAAAACGCGGCAAGCACATTCCAACCGACAGGGAGGCAAGCGATATGGAGCAATACACATTCGACCCCGCAAGGGCCAGGGACGGCCTCGTCGAGGCGCTCAGGGCGCTGGCGAAGGCGCAGAACTTCAACAAGGTGGTGCTGGGCATCTCCGGCGGCAAGGATTCCACGGTCTGCGCGGCGCTGTGCGTGCGGGCGCTGGGGGCTGAAAACGTCTACGGCGTGATGCTGCCCGACGGCGAGCAGAAGGACATCTCCGACAGCGTCCGGGTCTGTGAGGCCCTGGGCATCCGACAGCGCACGATCAACATCGGCCCCATGCACGAGGCGCTGAAGGCCGTCACCGACCAGCGGGAAACCACCGCCGCCGAGGGCGAGTTCGCCATCCCCTACAGCCATGAGAGCGACATCAACGTGGGCCCCCGCCTGCGCATGACCACGCTGCGCTACATCGGCCAGGCCCTGGGGGCGCGGCTGGTGGGCACCGGCAACCTGTCCGAGGCCACCGTGGGCTATTGCACCAAGGACGGCGACACCTCCTGCGACTTCTCGCTGCTGGGCGCGGTGACCAGCGTCGAGGTGGTGCAGATCGGCCTGACCATGCCCGAGCTGCCCCGTGACCTGGTGCAGAAGACGCCCACGGACGGCCTGTCCGGCAAGAGCGACGAGGAGAAGCTGGGCCTGCGCTACGCGGACATCCACGCCTACATCCGCCTGGGCACCTGCGGCGACGCGGAAATCGACGGGAAGATCCGGGCCAAGGAGCGGGCGAACATGCACAAGCGGCGCATGCCCGTGGTGCTGCAGCCCTTCGGGGAGGGGGAGAAGCCGTGAAGCGCGTACTGGCCTTCTTCGGGGCCTTCAATCCCCTCACCATCGCCCACGTCGAGGCGGCCCGCATCGCCATGGAGGCGACCGGGCGGGAGGGCGTGGTGTACGTGCCCTCCAAGGCGGTCTACATCCGGGATGAGCAGGAGAAGGACTTCGCCTACAGCGACTGGCAGCGCCTGGAGATGCTGCGCCGCGCCGCCGAGAGTCGGCCCTGGATGGCGGTGACGGACTGGGAGCTTCGGCAGGCGTCGCAGCCCCGCACCTACGAGACCCTCTGCCACCTGAGGGACGAGGGCTACGCGCCCGCGCTGCTCATCGGCTCGGACAAGCTGCCGGAGCTGGAGCACGGCTGGAAGCACGTCGGGGACATCGCCCGGGAGTTCGGCTTCGTCTGCAACGGCCGGGGCACGGACGAATGCGAGACCATGATCCGCGAGGACCCCTACCTGTCCACGCTGGCGGAATACATCGAAGTCGTCCAGTCCTCCGACCTGTTGCGGGGCGTCTCCTCCACGGAGGTGCGCCGGCGGCTGTCCCGGATACGGGCGCTGAAGCGGGAGGTTCAGGCCCTGGTGCCCAACGAGGTCCTGCCGCTGCTGGATTTGGAGGATGAAAACCCCTCGGAGCGCTGGCAAATCAACTCTGCGATGAACGGCCGGCGCTGAGAACCGGCGACAAACAGGAGGAAAAAAGATGAAACTCGACCCCATCGTCGTATCCCTGCTGGATACCGACCTGTACAAGTTCAACATGGACCAGGTGATTTTCCACAAGCACACCGACCTGAACGGCGAGTATTACTTCCGCTGCCGCAACGAGGGCGTGGTGTTCACCCGGGAGATGTTCGACGAGATCAACGCCCAGATCGACCACCTCTGCACGCTGACCTTCAAGCGGGAGGAGCTGGACTACCTGCGCTCCATCCGCTTCATCAAGCACGACTACGTGGAATTCCTGCGCCTGTGGCGGCCGCTGCGGGACTATGTGGAGACCTCGCTGTCCCCGGAGGGCGAGCTGGGCATCGTGGTGAAGGGCCCGCTGTTCTCCGCCATGCAGTTCGAGATCTACCTGCTGGAGATCGTCAACGAGGTCTATTTCCGCATGCGCTACGACTACGACACGCTGCTGGCCTCGGCCAAGGAACGGCTGGACGCCAAGATCCGGGATTTCCAGTTCGGCAAATACACCTTCACCTTTGCTGAGTTCGGCTGCCGCCGCCGGCTGTCCAGGGAGTGGGAGGACGAGGTGGTGCACCGCTTCGCCACCGAGACCGAGAATTGCATGGGCACCAGCAACGTGTACCTGGCGATGAAGTACAATTTGAAGCCCATCGGCACCTACGCCCACGAGTTCGTGCAGATGTACCAGGGCATCGATTCGATCCCCCTGGCCTACACCAACCACTGCGCCCTGGAGGACTGGTACGACGAGTACCGGGGCGACAACGGCACCGCGCTGACGGATACCATCACCACCGACCTGTTCCTGCTGGACTTCAACCGGGCCATGGTCAACAACTTCAACGGCGTGCGCCACGACAGCGGCGACCCCTACGCCTGGGGCGAGAAGCTGATCGACCACTACAAGCACTATGGCGTCGATCCCCGCACGAAGATGCTGCTGTTCAGCGACAGCCTGAACTTCGACCGGGCCCAGGCGCTGTACGACTACTTCCGGGATCGGGTGAAGGTCTCCTTCGGCATCGGCACCTTCTGCTCCAACGACACCTGCGAGGCCCCGCTGAACATCGTCATCAAGCTGCAAACGGTGAACGGCCGTGCCGTGGCGAAGCTGTCCGACACCCCCGGCAAGGCCATGTGCCGGGATATGGAATACCTGGAGTATCTGAAGCGCTCCGTGGCGTTCCGCCTGGGACGGGTTCAACTGGAATGAACGCGCGGTTGCAACGCCGCGATCCCCAAGCGCCCCTGCCAAAACTATTGACAGGGGCGCTTGGGCGTGGTAAAGTTGAATACAGCGCTGTCCCTGTGCGGGTGACAGTATAACGACGAAAGCGGGTGCGACACCATGGCGAAAAAGTGGCTGGGGGACGCGGTATTCTACGAAATCTATCCCCAATCGTTCCGGGATTCCAACGGGGACGGCATCGGCGACATCGAGGGCATCATTGAAAAGCTGGATTACGTCAAATCCCTGGGCTGTAACGCCCTGTGGATCAACCCCTGCTTCGATTCGCCCTTCAGGGACGCGGGCTACGACGTGCGCGACTATAAGAAGGTCGCCGCCCGCTACGGCACCAACGCGGACCTGTACCGGCTGTTCGACGCGGCCCACGCAAAGGGCATCCGCGTGCTGCTGGACCTGGTGCCCGGCCACACCAGCGAGGAACACCCCTGGTTCCGGGCCAGCGCCAGCGCCGACCAGCCCAACGAATATACCAACCGCTACATCTGGACGGACCAGTGGTATGCCGGCTGCGGCGACCTGCCCTACATCGCCGGCGAGGCCGAGCGCCCCGGCAGCTACATCATCAACTTCTTCAAGTGCCAGCCGGCGCTGAACTACGGCTTCCTGGAGCCCCGGCAGCCCTGGCAGCTGCCGATGGACCACCCCGACGTCCTCGCCACCCGCGAGGCCATGAAGGACGTGATGCGCTTCTGGCTGGGCCACGGCTGCGACGGCTTCCGCGTGGACATGGCCGCCTCGCTGGTCAAGTACGACGACGGGAACAAGTCCGGCACCTGCGCAATCTGGAGGGACGTGCGGCGGATGCTGGACGCCGAGTTCCCCGAGGCGGTGCTGGTGGCCGAGTGGTGCCGCCCGGACCTGTCGCTGCCCGCCGGCTTCGACGCGGACTTCATGCTCAACGATCCCCACAGCCACTATTCCGCGCTGCTGCGGGATTACAACAGCCCGGTGGACAACACCTTCTTTCGCAAGGACGCCCCCGACCGGGACATCAACCGCTTCTTCGACGTCTACCTGAAGTGGTACGCGGCCACGAAGGGCGTGGGCCACATCGCCCTGCCCACCTGCAACCACGACACCCTCCGCCCGGCCTACCGGCTGGACGCGGAAGAGCTGAAGCTGGCCTACGCCTTCCTGTTCACGATGCCCGGCGTGCCCTTCCTGTACTACGGCGACGAGATCGGCATGCGCTACCTGGAGCTGCCCACGAAGGAGGGCGGCTACTTCCGCACCGGCTCCCGCACCCCGATGCAGTGGAGCGCCGGGAAAAACCTGGGCTTCTCCGAGGGCGACGCCGAGTCGCTGTACCTGCCGGTGGACCCGTCGGCGGACGCGCCCACCGTCGAGGGGCAGCAGGGCGACCTTGATTCGCTGCTGAACACCGTGCGGGCGCTGCTGAAGCTGCGCCACGCCGAGGCGGACCTTCAGGCCGACGGGCCCTTCGAGGTGCTCTGCGCCGAAAAGGGCCGGCCCCTGGTGTACCGCCGCGGCAGCCTGACCCTGGCGGTGAATCCCTCCGGCGAGAAGCTGTTTGCCGACCTGGAGGGCGAGGTCGCCGAGGCGCTGTACATGCTGGGCATGGCGGACGTGAACGGTCGGCAGCTGGTCATGGGGCCGCAGTCGTTCGTGGTGTTGAGGTAAGAAGAAGCACAGGAGGAACACGACTTTGAAACAGGACAACGGACGGGGCAGCTTTTCCGGTAAGCTGGGTTATGTGCTGGCGACGGCGGGCTCGGCGGTGGGGCTGGGCAACATCTGGCGGTTTCCATATCTGGCGGCCAAGTACGGCGGCGGGGCCTTCCTGCTGGTGTACATACTGCTGGCGCTGACCTTCGGCTATACGATGATCATGTCGGAGACGGCCATCGGCCGCATGACGGGCAAGAGCCCCGTCAGCGCGTTTGCCCATTTCGGCAAAAAGGGCTGGGTGAAGGCGGGCGGCTGGATCAACGCGATCATACCGATGCTGATCGTGCCCTACTATTCCGTCATCGGCGGCTGGGTATGCCGCTACCTGTGGGGCTACCTGTCCGGCCAGGGCGAGACCATGGCGCTGGAGGGCGCCTTCGAGGGCTTCCTGGGCAGCCCGGCGGCCACGGTCGTCTGCTTCCTGATCTTCGCAACCATGACCATGGCGGTCATATTCGGCGGCGTGCGCAACGGCATCGAAAAGGTTTCCCGGATCATGATGCCGATGCTGGCGGTGCTGACGCTGGTGGTGGTGGGCTTTTCCGTCACCCGGCCCGGCGCGCTGGCGGGCGTGCGCTACTTCCTGGTGCCCGACCTGCGCAACTTTTCGCTGATGACGGTGGTGTCGGCGCTGGGACAGATGTTCTATTCGCTGTCCATCGCCATGGGCATACTGATCACCTTCGGCTCCTATACCGGCAGGGACGTGGACATCGAGCAGACCACCGTGCAGGTGGAGATCTTCGACACCGCCATCGCCGTGCTGGCGGGCCTGATGGTGATCCCGGCGGTGTTCGCCTTCTCCGGCGGCGACGCGGCGGCGCTGGGCAAGGGCCCCTCGCTGATGTTCGTGACGCTGCCCAAGGTGTTCGAGTCGATGGGCGGGGCCTGGACCGGCGTGCTGTTCTTCCTGCTGGTGCTGATGGCTGCGCTGACCAGCTCGGTCTCCCTGGCGGAGACGGCCTGCGCCACCTTCGAGGACGAGCTGAACTGGAGCCGTCCGAAGGCCGCGGCGCTGGTGAGCGTGATCCTCGCGGCGCTGGGCTGCCTGTCCTGCCTGGGCTTCAACGCCCTGTCCCACGTCGCGCCGATGGGCATGGACATCCTCAGCTTCTTCGACTTCCTGACCAATTCCGTGATGATGCCCGTCGCGGCGGTGGCCATCATCGCCCTGGTGCTGCGTCAGATCGGCCTGGAAAACATGGAAAGCGAGATATTGCGATCCTCCGCCTTCCGCCGCCGGGGCGTGTACCGCTTCGTGGTGAAGTACCTGGCGCTGGCCATGCTGGCGGTGATACTGATCAGCTCGGTCTGCGACGCCTTCGGGTGGATCCACATCTGAGCAAAACGGAGCGTGCCCTCCGCCTTCCCGCGCTTACATGCCGGGAATTGTGGAAGGCACGCTCCGTCTTTGGGCTTTGGCCTTTGTTTGTTTGGGTCGGGGCTTCGCCGTTTGTGCGCTTGCCTGGCCCTGTCCGCGCCTTTAACGCGGACGCTGGCCCGATCAGCCCGCGCAATAGACCCCTAAAGGACTTGCTTCGCTTCGCTGCGCCGGGGAACCGCTTTGCCGGACGACCTCGTCCAGCGCCCAGCGGAGGGCCGCGATGGGGATGCCGTTGACCGCCTGTACGCTGTCGATGTTGTAGCGTCCGCTGGTGATCGTTTTAAAGGCGTCCGTATCCAACAGGGCGCCCACCGTATGGATGCCCTTTCCGGCCAGGGAATGCACCACGCCGGTGGGTATGCCGGTGGCGCCGATGGCCTGCTGCCTGTCCAGGGACGGGCTGGTCTGCGCCATAGCGGCAATTTCAGACATTGACATAGAATCACTTCCTTTCATTTGAATGGTTGGGCTGTCTTACATATTACTCGCCAAGGCGACGTATCTTGATCGACAGCTTTCATTTTAACACACATTTAAATGAAAGTCAAGCAGTGGTTTACTGGAATCAGAATTAAAACGAAGGAGGCGATACCATGCTACCCATCATGGCTCCGATACAGCGAAATCTGGACCTGGACGCGGACGTGGGGCAGTTTTCGATCTACACCCGGCTGGAGGGCTTCGTGACCGTGGCGGCGCTGGCACGGATCGCACCGGGGCACGGCGAGGCGACGGCGAACGGCGTGAGGCTGAGCCGCTGGGAGAGCGTGGTCCTGAAGGGCGTCACGCTGCTGTTCCTGCCCATTTCTGAGGCCATGCCGGGCTACGGCCAGCGCTGCCGCGTGGCGCTGAGGGGCTTTCGCACCCCCAGCGGGCTGCCCTTTGCTCCCTGCGCCTTCACGGTGACCGTCCTGCCCCGCAGGCAGCCGGACCCGGCCTTTGAGGTCCACGACGCCGCGGCCCTGGAGGCGGCCCGGGAGGGCATGGTGCTGCTGCGCAACGAAAATGGCGCGCTGCCCCTGCCCGCGGACATCACGCTCAACTGCCTGGGCTCTTCCCAGCACTGGTGGCGCTGCTCGATGGCCGGGGCCTCGCGGATCAACCCCCGCCAGAGGCCCGGGTTCCACCAGGCCGTGGCGGAGCACAGCGCCTTCCGGGTGAACGCCGCGCTGTCGGATTTCTACCGCCGCGCCAGGCATGACGAACTGCCCGATGAGGCGCTGCTGGCCGAAGCGCGGGCGAACGGCGGCCCGGCGCTGGTGTTCATCGCCCGGCAGTGGGGCGAGATGATGGACCTGCGGGATATCCCCGGGGAGTTCCGCCTCAGCGACGCCGAGCAGGCGCTGCTGCGCCGGGCCCGGGAGCGCTTTGACCGGGTGATCGTGATCCTGAACACCGGCGGCCCGATCGACATGACCTGGCTCAGTCAAATCGACGTGGACGCGGTGCTGTTCACCGGCTACGCGGGCATGCTGTCGGCCCAGGCGCTGGTGGAGCTGCTGGACGGGCGGGTCAACCCCTCCGGCCACCTGCCGGACACCTGGCCCTGGCGCTTTTCGGACAACCCCGTAAGCAAAAACTTCCCCCAGCGCCCGGTGGACGCGCCCTACGTCCACGAGGACGCCATCGGCGTGCGGGTGTTCTACGAAGAGGACATCTACATGGGCTACCGCTGGTTCGACAGCTTTGGCGTGCCCGTGGCATTCCCCTTCGGGCACGGGCTGAGCTACACCGACTTCGAGCTGACGCCCCTCGGCGTGCAGCGGCAGGGGGACGCCGTGTGCGTCCGGGTGTCGGTGCGCAACAGCGGCCAGAGGGCGGGCAAGGCCGTGGCCCAGCTGTACATCGCGCCGCCCAGGGGCAGGCTGGAAAAGCCCGACCACGTGCTGGTGGGCTTTGAAAAGACGGCCCTGCTGGCGCCGGGGGAGGCGCAGGCGCTGGAAATTGCCATGCGCCTGGAGGACGCGGCCTCCTTCGACGAGGCCCGGAGCGCCTGGGTGCTGGAGGCGGGGGAATACGGCCTGTTCGTCGGCCAGAGCCTCGGCAGCCTGATTCCTGCGGGAAAGCTGGCGCTTGAGGCGCGGACCCTGCGCCAAGTGGCGGCGGTGGCCTCGCCGATGGAGGACTTCAAGCGCCTGACCCGCGCTGACCCGACGGTGGACGGAGCGAAGTCCCACACCGTGCCCCTGGGCCAGCAGATCGCCGTGCCCGCGCCCCGGGTGGAGGCGCGAAGCCGTAGGGGCGCTCTCCGAGCGCCCGCGGGCGATTGGAAATCGCCCCTACAAGGGCAACGCGAAGCCGTAGGGGTGCTCTCCGAGCGCCCGCGGGGGAAGATCCTTTGGCAGGAGGTGCGTCAGGACCCGTCGAAGCTGCCGGCCTTCGTGGGCCAGCTGTCCCTTCTGAATCTGTGCCGGCTGAACGTCTGCGCCGGTTCCCGGTGGCTGCCGGGGCAGGACGGCATGGCGGGCCACACGCCCCCGCTGGAGGCCTATGGACTGCCGAGCTTCTGCGCCTCGGACGCCAACGCGGGGCTGAACCTGAAGCGGCGGAACGTGGGCTTTCCCGCCAGCAGTGTGATCGCGGCCACCTTCAACAGAGCCATCGCCGAAGGGGTGGGCCGGGTCGTGGCGGCGGAATGCCCCGCCCACGGCGTGGACCTGGTGCTGGCCCCGGGCATGAACCTGCATCGCAGCCCGCTGTGCGGACGCCACCCGGAGTACTTCTCCGAGGACCCCTACCTGACCGGCGTGATGGCGGCCTGCCATGCCCGGGGGCTGGAGTCAGGCGGCGTGGGCAGCTGCTACAAGCACCTGTTCTGCAACAACGCCGAGCTGGGCCGCCTGGGCAGCCACAGCATCGTCTCCCGGCAGGCGCTGCGGGAGCTGTATTTCCGGGCCTTCGAGATCGCCTTCCGGATCCATAAACCCCGCTCGGTGATGACCAGCTACAACGCCCTGAACGGCATCTACCCCGGGGAAAGCCGGGCCCTGCTGGAGGACCTGCTGCGCGGGGAGTGGGGCTTTGAGGGCTTCGTGATGTCCGACTGGGGCAGCGTGCGCACCGTCAGCGCGGTGGAGATGGTCAACGCCGGCAACAGCTGGATCACCCCCGGCGGCCCCCTGTGGGTGCAGCGCATCTGGAATGCCGCCCGCCGCGGTGAGATCTCCAGAGAGACGCTGGAGGAGAATGTGATGTGGCTGCTCAAGGGGATGGGGGCAACTACTGATTTATCGAGCTGTGCTCGATAAATCAGTAGTTG
>JAZOUD010000094.1:0-24194 GCA_045658005.1 Clostridia bacterium
GGTGTTCGGCCTGTGCTTCAACATCGTGGGCACGCTGGCGATATTGAACGACTGGAATATCTTCTTGGAGTGAGGATTTGAAAAACGGCGGCATATTGCGATGCGTGTCGCGATATGCCGCCGTTGTTTGAGGTGGAGGGGGCGTGGCGGCAGATTGCCGCCGGACGGGTGTGGCAAATTCTGATTTGTAGGGGAGATAACAAGGCAATAGGAATGGCCGGTGGCGTAACCAACAGCCTTCCCCAGCGACCGCAGGGAGCGGTTCAGGGGAAGGTGGGCCGGCCGTAAGGCCGGGTCGGATGAGGTCGGTCCCCCCGCGGTAACGATGGCTTACGCACTTCCTTCCATGAGAATGACCTCATCCGTCTTTCGACAAAAACGCAAGCGTTTTCGTCGAAATCCACCTTCCGCCCAAGGGCATGGCTTCGCACACCCTGAACCGGCAGCTTCGCTGCCTGGGGAAGGCTTTTGGAGTCCGTCCTCATCTCTACAAATCAGAATTTGTCTGCAACAATACATTCACCCATTGCCAACAGGCATTCGCGTGTGCGCCCTGTCGCGGGAGTCACTTTGTTTTGACCTTGATGGCCCTGGACCAGGGGGAGTAGTAGTTCTGGCCGCCTACGGTGACGAAGGTGCGGATGGTGAAGGTGTAGGTCTTTCCGGCAGCCAGGTTGCTGAGGGTGTATTGGGTCTGGGTCGGGTAGCTGACCATGAACCCGCCCCCGGCTTGATGGTCCTCCGAGGTGTATTGGATGTCATAGCCGCTGACGCCGCTGACCTTCTTCCACTCCAGGCGGACGGCCTTTTTCAGCCCCGTCCCCTTGGTGAATTTGGTGCCCCTGGGGACGATGTTGAAGCTGAGCCAGGTCGTGCCGGTGAAGAAGCCCTTGCCGGTGACGGTGATCGTGGCGGTGCCGATGCGCACGTTGTTCTCGTAGGAGAGGGTGTAGTCGGAGCCCTTCTTCAGCCTCTTGCCGTTGTAGCGCATCACGGGCGAGGGCTTGACGGCCTTGCCGGTGTAGGTCTGGTCCGGGATGAGCTCGACGGAGACGCTGGAGATGTGGATGCCGGAGTCGTCGCCGCCTGTGGAGGGTGTAGCGGTGGGAGAAGCAGTCTTGATGATGCTGAAGGTCACTTCCCTCTTACCGGTATAGTTGCCTTTGCCGGTCAGTGTCACCGTCGCCTTCCTGGTGTCGGTGCTCGCTTTGGTGTTATTCTTGTATTTTACGGTGAAGTCCTTGCCTTCCTCCAGCGTAAAGGAGCCGTAGGTCACCACAAGTTGGTCCTTGCCTAGTTTAATGGGCTTTCCGGTATACTGCTGGTGGGAGATGGTCTTCACGACGACGTTGGCGTCAGCAAGGTTCTTCTTACTGATTTTGAAGACCTCGTCCTTCAGCTTTACGGTGAAGTTCTTGCCGAATTTCATACCGCCAATCAGTATCTTGTACTTGCCGGCTTCCTCGCCCTTTTCACGGGTGAGCCAGGGATTGTCGCCGGGGAAGAACTTGGTGCCCTTCAGCCGGGCCTCCTGCATCAGGTAGGCCGCCTCGGTCACGCTCAGCTGCAGCTTGCCGTCCTGCATGTTCACCGGCACGCCGTAGCCAGGCACGCCGGACAGGTCCTGGTGGAGGGGGCTGGTCTCGTCGTTGGACAGCCAGGAGCCGTCGGGATACTTCGGATCAGAGGTACCGTAGGTCTTGGAAAGGCCCGCGCGGGGGGTGACGACCACCTCGCGGGGGGTGATCTCGGCGGGAACCTTGACAACCGCCGCAGGATCTTTGCCTTCTTCTTTTACTGCGTTCTTCAGCGCATAATACGCCGCGTCGTCCCCGGTCAGCGTGACCTTGAACTCAAATGTGTAGTCGTCGCCCTTATTGCCCACGTCCGCACTGCCAAACTGCTTGGAGAGGGACAGCTTGAAGCCCACCTTCTTGTGGTCCTTGACCCACTTGCTTTTCTTGCTGGCAAGGCTGAGTTTGAACTTCTCCTTGATGGTCTTCAGGGCTTCAATGATGTAAACCACCTGTCCGTCCTTCGAATAAGCGCCGTACTTGTTGCAATCGTAGACCTTGGTCAGCGCCTCGCCGGTGTACGAAACTTTCAGCGTGACAAGGTGATTCTTCTTGTACTGTGCCCTATAGGTCGCGTCACCGGTCACCTTCGGCAGGTTCCTGCCCGCCTTGTACAGCTTTTTATTGCTGCCCTGCCAGCCTGAGAAGGTGTAGTAAAATTTACTGTCCGACGCCTTGGTGGGTTCAGTGCCGCCGAACTCGGGCCGGTCGCCATAGGCGTAGCCCTCCTTCTTCCACAGCTCCGTCTTTCCGTCCTCATCCACAAAGGTCACGGTGTAGATGCGGTCCGCGGAATCGTAGGTGGCCTTATAGGTCGCGTCGGCGGTCACCTCGGGCAGGTCGTAGCTGCCGTAGACCGTCGGATGGGCCGATTTGTCCGCTTTGTCCACCCAGCCCGCGAAGGTGTAGGTGTGCTTCTTGCTATCCGCCTTGACGGGTGTTTTGCCGGTGTAACGCGGCATCTCGCCGCTGGCATAGGTCTTCTGCTGCAGCACGGTGCCGTCGTCGTTGACGAAGGTGATGACGTATTCCCCGGCGGAATCTTCCTCGGCATTTCCGTCCACGCCTTCATCGGGGCCGGACGGCAGCGCGATCGCCTCTGCGTCCGAATCCAGCACCAGGCCGTCCTCCGGGACCAGGTCGACGTCAAGGTCCAGGTCCGGGATGCTCAGGGCTTCCTCCAGCGCGGGGACGATGTCGCCTTCGATGTCGGTATTCACGGCGATGCCGTCCTCCGGCAGCGCCAGATCCTCCGCCATCGAGGCCAGCATGCCACACAACAGCGCGATACAGAGCAGCGCGGCGCAGAGCGAGCGCCAGGTCCTTCCGTTTCTCATGTTGTCTTCCTCCCTTGATGGTCGATGTGTGTACGGGTTATTAAGATTATATGATGAAATGCCGGCGAAGCCAAGGCGAAGTTGCAGCACAGGCGTCACAGGGACGGCCAGAATGATGTCAGGAGAACCGTCCCCATGACACGTTTGAAAAAATAACTTGCAATGCGGGTTGGGATATGGTATACTTACTCTGTCTGTGGGTGATGATGACTGGGTCCCGTGCGGCGTCATGCTGTGAATCTTGTCAGGGCCGGAAGGCAGCAGCAATAAGCGGATGTTGACGAGCGCCGCGGGAGCTGCCTGGTTTGAACCCGCAGGCCTTGTTTTTTGAAAATATCGGTAGAATTGCAGATGGTGTGGCTCCGGAGAAATCACGGGTCTTTTTTTGTGCCAAAATGACGATCAACCGACGATCTTCAGAAATACAGCCTATAGAGGCCTACCTGTAAAGTGTTGAGAATGAAGTAGACATTTAACCTGGCTTGTGCTATAATCATGATAGGTCGGTATAGGCTATAGCGGTTTGTTCAAGCTGGCGAATCCCGGGTGGGGTTTGGCTGATACGGCGGCGTTGTTTTAAATGCGGCGCTGGCTGCGTGTCGGCCGGACGGATCTGTGCCGCCCTGTGGGGCCAGGAAAAGGTTCAGCAGGAAGCAGACGCTGGGATTCAGCGGTGTGGCAAGGCTGGATGCATATGTTTTTTAGTGAGCCGAACGCGTTCGGAGGGGGTAGCTATGCCCTTCGGCGCGATAATCTATCAGGGCCGAGCGGTTGGATACGGGAATATCGCCTGTGGGGCGCGGGCCGACTGCGGCGGCCACGCTGTCATGCGGGCGGGATCACAACGGGACGGTGAAGCTGCGCCCTTTTCCGAGAGGAGAGTAATCGGTTTTGAATCAGCAAGAGCAAAATATGCAGGATAATAACCGGGCACACGCGAAGGGCCGGAGATTCGCTCACTGGCAGATCGTTTCGGTGGCGCTGATGCTGTACGACTTCGCGGCGGTGTGCGGGGCGTACTTCCTTGCGCTGTTTTTGCGCTTCGATTGCGTTTACAGCGCCATTCCGTGGATGTACATCGTTCCCTATAACAAGTTCATACTGCCCTACGCCGCGGGCTGCATCGTGGTATTCCTGCTGGCGAGGATGTACAACAGCGTCTGGCGCTACGCCAGCTATACCGAGTTCGTGCGGACGCTGGCGGCGTCGCTGCTGACGTCCGTCGTCCACTCGGTGCTGATCACGGTGCTGTTCAGGCGCATGCCCGTTTCGTATTACTTGATGGGCGCGTTCTTCCAGTTCGCGCTGCTGATCGCGGCGCGGTTCGGGTTTCGATTCATACAGATCTTCAGGCAGCGGCACGAGGGCGTGGACGCCAGCGCCAAGCGGATCATGCTGATCGGCGCGGGCAACGCGGCCCAGATGATCCTGCGGGAGATGACCCTGGCCTCCGAGGTCAGAGACCGGGTGGTCTGCATCATCGACGACAACCCCAACAAGTGGCACCGGTACCTGAACGGCATACCCATCGTCGGGGGCAGGGACGACATAATGGAGAACGTGGAAAAGTACCGCGTCGACGAGATCTACCTGGCGATCCCCAGCGCCACCGCCGAGCAGAAGCGGGACATACTGGCGATCTGCAGCGAGACCAACTGCAAGCTGAAGCAGCTGCCGGGCCTGTACCAGTTCGTGGTGGGGGAGGCCACCGTCAGCGCCATGAAGGACGTGTCGGTGGAGGACCTGCTGGGCCGCGAACCGATTCGCGCGGATATGAAGGAGGTCTACCGCTTTATCACCGGGAAGGTGGTGCTGGTGACCGGCGGCGGCGGGTCCATCGGCTCGGAGCTGTGCCGCCAGATCGCCGCCCACGCCCCGAAGCAGCTGATCATATTCGACGTCTACGAGAACAACGCCTATTCGATCCAGCTGGAGCTGAAGGAGAAATACCCCGGGCTGAACCTGGAGACCATCATCGGCTCGGTGCGGGACAGCCGGCGGATGTTCGAGGTGTTCGAGAAGTACCATCCCCAGGTGGTCTACCACGCGGCGGCCCACAAGCACGTGCCGCTGATGGAGGACAGCCCCTGCGAGGCCATCAAGAACAACGCCATCGGCACCTACAAGACCGCCTATGCGGCGATGGTGCACGGCTGCGAGCGGTTCGTGCTGATCTCCACGGACAAGGCGGTCAACCCCACCAACATCATGGGGGCTTCCAAGCGGCTGTGCGAGATGATCATACAGTCCTTCGACATGAAGATCAAGGCGGGCAAGGCCAACGAGCTGCCCCAGCTGTTCACCCACGACGGCACCGAGAACGCCGACAAGGACGGCACGGGGAAGGTGTTCGAGAACATCAAAACCGAGTTCGTGGCGGTGCGCTTCGGAAACGTGCTGGGGTCCAACGGCTCGGTGATCCCGATCTTCAAGAAGCAGATCGAGAAGGGCGGGCCGGTGACCGTCACCCACCCGGACATCATCCGCTATTTCATGACCATCCCCGAGGCGGTGAGCCTGGTGATGATAGCGGGCGTGTACGCCAGGGGCGGCGAGATCTTCGTGCTGGACATGGGCAGCCCGGTGAAGATCGACACGCTGGCGCGGAATTTGATCAAGCTGTCGGGCTACAAGCCGGACGTCGACATCAAGATCGAGTATACGGGCCTGCGCCCCGGCGAGAAGCTGTACGAGGAAAAGCTGATGGCCGAGGAGGGCCTGCAGAAGACGGACAACGATCTGATCCACATCGGCAATCCGATCAAGTTCGACGAGGATGCGTTCCTGGAGAAGCTGGAGGGGCTGATGCTCTCGGCGTATGCCAACAAGGAGGGGCAGATCAGGGCCCTGGTGAAAAACATGGTTTCGACGTACCATCCGGAGGGGGAGCGGACGGTGGCGGAGCAGAAGAGCGCGTAGCGCTCATCATCAAAGGACCAGCGAGGCTTTTTTGTGATCGTAGTGCGAATTCTTCTTCTGGTGGTGTTCCTGTTCCCGGTGCCGGCCCTGTTGGGCGCGCCCTGGACGGCGCTGCTGCCCGATAACAACCGCCACAGGCTCTGTGCGTTTTTTTCAATCGGCTTCTTTGTGGAGCTGGCGATTTTCCAGCTCCTGGAGCTTCCGATGGCCTTCTTTCGCCTGCCGTTTTCGGCGCTGTGCTGGGTGTTCGGGGCCGTCGTCGCGGCCTGTTGCGCGTATTCGGCCGTGCGCCTGCGCAAAAACAGGCCCTTTGCATTGAGGCTCCCCAGGATGAATGGCTGGGAACGGCTCTACCTTGTCGTGTTTCTGGGGCTGTTGTGCTGGCAGGTATTCAACGGCTTTGTCCGGGACACGACCTACTGGTCCTATGACGACGCCGCTTACGTCACCTACGCCGCGGACGCGATTCGATACAACGCGATACAGACCATCGATCCGTATACCGGTATCGGCAAGGTCTTCAACGCCCACCGGGCGCTGCAGGGCTGGCTGTACTTTCCCGGGTTCCTGTCGCTGATCTCCGGGGTGTCCGTGGCGACGATGGAGCGCACGGTCCTGGAGGCCTATGACATCCTGCTGGCTTATTCGGTGTTTGTCTACATGGCCAGCGTGCTGTTCAAGAGAAAGGACAACGGCCTGATCTTCCTGATTTTCCTGTCCCTGCTGCACATCTTCGGCTGGTATTCCCCGTATTCGGTGACGTTCAGGCTGCTCGGGCCCAATTACCAGGGCAAGGCGGTGATCGCGGTGAGCCTGTTCCCGCTGCTGTTCACCTTCCTGATCCAGATCCTCAACCGGCCGTATATGCGCCAGAGGGGCTTGCTGCTGCTGCTGTTTTCCACGGCCGCAGCGTCGCTGACGCTGTTCGGCGCCGTCACCATCATATTGAATACGACGCTGGTGGTCATTCTGTCCCTGTTTCATAAGAGGAGGCGGTGGAAGCGCCTGTGGTACATCCCGTGGAGCGGCCTGGTACCCGCGCTGTGCTGCGGGATTTATTTTCTGTTTAAGTACGGGCGATTCTGAGGGCGGCTATGAAGGAATACATCGAGCTTTTGCTTGGCCTGAACGATTTCCATTGGCAGGGCAGCCCCTACCAATGGTTCTTCTACGCGGGCATCGTGCTGACGCTGATATTCGAGAAGCGCAGGATGGTACGGATCGTCTTCGCGTGGGTGCCGCTGCTGTTCCTGGCCTGCCTATTCAATCCCCTGAGCATAGCGGCCCTGAAGCTGGCGGGGGTATTCAACCGCGCCTACTTTGTGCGCCTGTTTTCCTTCATGCCGCTGATGTATGTCATCGCCATGGGCATGACGATGCTGGTGCGCATCCGGCGGCCCTGGGTGAAGCTGGCGGTGACGGGGCTGCTGGGCGCGGCCATCGCCTTTGCCGGGCATAACGTCTATCGGGAGTCGTGGCTGACCCGGGCGGAGAACCCGGAAAAGGTGCCCTCGGAAATCCTCGAGATCATCGATGAGATCGAAAGCCGGGACGGCGAGGACGTGAGCATCGCGGCCATCTCCGCCGGCACCATCTACCTGCGGCAGGTCGCGGACGTCGTCATGCCCTACGGCCGCTACGTGAACGAGCTGGGCAAGCTGCTCGCGTCGGACCCGCCGGACGTCGCAAAGGCGATGCAGATGGCGGGGCAGCAGGACGTGGACTACGTCGTTGCCCACAATTTGGAGGCCACGCTTTCCGCGTTTGCGGAGGCCGGCTACGCGCCGATCATGCTGACGCAGAGCTACGCCGTCTTCGAGGTGTCGGGCGTTCCCCGCACCCACCGGCGCTTCAACGACAAGCGGCAGGTCGTGGCGGTATCGGATTACGACGAACAGGGGCAGCTCAAGACGCGATCGGACGGCGTGGCGACGGTGGCCTATGACTATGACGGCCGGGGAAACAAGGTCAGGGAATACTACCTGGACGCCAACGGCAACCGGACGGTCACGACGAAGGGCTACGCGTCGGTGTACAGGACCTTCTACGCCTCCTCAAACCGGACCAGGACCATCGCCTACGCGGACCTGGACGACAACCCGGTGCTGGTTTCCGGGCGGTACGGCACGCGCTTCACCTACGACGGAAAAGCACTGCTGATCCGGGAGGATTATCTCGACCAGCAGGGCCGGCTGATGAACCGGACCGACGCGACTTACGCCTCCCGCCTGCTTACCTATGACGAGAACAAGCGCGTCATCGGGGAGCGCTATCTGGACGCCGACGGAAGGCCGGTGGCCGTCGCGGCGGGGTATGCGTCCTTTGTCCGGGAGTACGATAGAAGAGACCGCGTCAGGCGGGAGGCGTACTTCGACACCGAGGGAAAGCCGATGCGCCTGGCCGCGGGCTATGCCTCCTTTACCCGGTCCTATGACAGGGCGGGAAACGTGATATCGGAGGCGTACTTCGACGAGGAGGGCGCGCCGGTGATGAGCCGGGCCGGATACCAGCGGCTGGAGAGGGAGTACGACGAAAACCGCAGGATCGTGCGCGAGGCCTACTGGAACGGAAGAAGGCCCGTCACGCGGCCGGAGGGCTATGCCTCGCTGACCCGGGAATACGACGCCAGGGGCAATATGATCCGGGAGAGCTATTTTGACGGCAGGGGGAGGCCGGCGCTCAAGGGCGGCAGCTATGCCTCGATCTGCAGGATCTACGACGACCAGGACCGGCTCGTGGAGGAATACTGCCTGGACCGCGCGGGCAAGAGCACCCGGGGCCCCAGCGGCTACGCCCTGGTGACGTTTATCCGGGACGAATCGAACCGCGCGATCCGGGAGCGCTATTATGACGAGTACGGCATGTCGCTGACGCTGGATTTCGGCTATGCCGAGGTTCGCCGGGTCTTCGACGGGGACGGACATATCCTGGAGGAGGCCTATTTCACCCCCTCCGGCGAGCCGGTGGCCAACTACAAGGGCTATGCCGTCGTTCGCCGGCAGTACGACGACAGGGGCAACGTGACGCAGGAGTATTACCTGGACCCGAAGGGCGAGCCGGTGGCCTGCAAGCTGGGATACTTCCGGACGCGCCGCACCTACAACGACGACGACCAGATGATACTGGAGGAATTCATGGACGCTCAGGGCGCGCCCATGGACGTGGACAACGGCTGCGTGGCCGTCGCCAGGGAATACACCGAGGCGGGCGACTGTACCAGGGAGCTGTGCCTGGACCGCGCGGGCAAGCCGGTCAACCGGACCAACGGCATCTGCGAGACACAGTGGACGTACAACGCCCGCAGGCAGCTGGTAAAGACGGCCTACTTCGACGCCGACGGGAACCCGGCGGTGGACGCCTCCGGCGCGGCGGTCATCGAGCAGGAGTATGACGGCGACACAGTGGTCCGCGAATTGCGCTGGGACCGCGAGGGGCAGCCGATGAACGGCGGCGCATAAAGGGATTTTTGGAGAAATAATAACCTGGAGGCCATGTTATGGAAAAAAGGACCATATCTTTCAGTCCGCCCGACATCTCGGAGCTTGAAATCGCCGAGGTCGCGGAGGCCCTCCGTTCCGGATGGATCACCACGGGCCCGCGAACCAAGCTGCTGGAGCGCCGCCTTGCCGCGTACATAGACACCGGCAAAACGGACGTCGATTGCGACACGGAGGCGGCGAAGGCGCGGTATGGCGAGAGGGTCGTGTGCCTGAATTCCGCCACGGCGGCCGAGGAGCTGAATCTGCGCCTGCTTGGCATTGGCCCGGGCGACGAGGTCATCGTCCCGGCCTACTCCTATACGGCCAGCGCCAGCGCCGCCATCCATTGCGGCGCGACCGTCGTGTTCGTGGACATCCGCAGGGACGGCGATCCCCGGACGCACTGCCCGGAGATGGACTACGACGCGCTGGAGGCGGCGATCACCGAGCGGACCAAGGCCGTCGTCACGGTGGACCTCGGGGGCGTCGTCTGCGACTACGATCGCGTCTTTGAGATCGTGGAGAAAAAGCGGGGGCTGTTTACCGCCCTGGACGACGCCGGCGATCCGCTGTCCGCGCTGGGCAGCAAGCTCCAGAGGGGGCTTGGCCGCGTGGCGGTGGTGGCCGACTGCGCCCACAGCCTCGGCGCGAGCCGCGTCGTCTTACGGACGGCGGTCGGCGCGCTGGAGAAGCCGGAGCTGCGCTATTGCGGGGCGATTGCCGACCTGAGCAGCTTCTCCTTCCATGCGGTGAAGAACTTCACCACCGCCGAGGGCGGGGCCAGCACCTGGCGCCTGCCCCGATCGGTGTACGACCAGGGGGTTACGGACGGGGACATCTATGAGATGTTCCAGCTGCTGTCCCTCCATGGCCAGAACAAGGACGCCCTGGCGAAGAACAAGGTCGGCGCGTGGGAGTACGACATCATCGGGCCCTGGTACAAGTGCAACATGACCGACATCATGGCCTCGATCGGCCTGAGGCAGCTGGACCGCTATCCCGGGCTGCTGGAGAAGCGGGCGAAGATCATAGAGCGCTACGACGAGGCCTGCGACGCGCTGGGCATCAGCCACCTGGTCCATCAGGTTGAGGGGATGACCGGCTCGAGGCACCTCTACCTGATTCGCGTCCCGGGAATCGACGCGGACCAGCGCAACGACATCATCCATGAGATGGCGCTGCGCGGCGTGGCGACCAACGTGCACTACAAGCCCATGCCCATGATGACGGCCTACCGGGCGCTGGGCTGGGACATCGCCAACTTCCCGAACAGCTACGACTATTACCGCAACCTCATCACGCTGCCCCTTCATACGCTGCTGTCCCCGGAGGACGTGGAATACGTGTGCCAGTGCCTGGAAGAGGCCGTGGCAAAGGTGCGCAATTGACGGCAGGGGCGTGATCGGATATGAAGAAATTGATGATCCTGGGGGCGAGCATACTGCAGCTCCCGGCGATAGAAAAGGCCGTGGACATGGGGCTTCAGGTGATCGCCGTGGACATAAACCCCGAGGCGCTGGGCTTTGGGGTGCCCGGGGTGATCCGGGAGGTCATCAGTACCATCGACACGCCGGCCATACTCGAGGCGGCGAGGCGCCACCAAATCGACGGCATCATGACGCTGGCCTCCGACATGCCGATGCAGTCGGTGGCGGTGGTCAGCCGGGCGCTGGGCCTCGTGGGCATATCGGAGGACACCGCGCTGAAGGCGACCAACAAGGCCTTCATGCGGGACGCCCTGAAGGCGGCGGGGGTGCCCGTGCCGATGTACTTCAGGGTGCGGGGCAGGGACGCCTTCGTGGACGCCGTGGGCAGGATCCGGGCGGCGGGCTGCCGTTGCATCGTCAAGCCTGCCGACAATTCCGGCAGCCGGGGCGTCGACCTGCTGGACGACGACAGCGACCTGGGCGCGGCCTATGACTACGCCCACGGCTATTCCCGGGGCGGCGAGCTGGTGGTCGAGGAATACATGGAGGGGCCGGAGGTCAGCGTCGAGACCCTGGCCGTGGATGGCGAGGTCACCGTCATCCAGATCACGGACAAGCTGACCACGGGCGCGCCCTACTTCGTCGAGATGGGCCACAGCCAGCCCAGCGGGCTGGACGAGGCCACCCAGGCGCAGATCGGGCAAACGGCCATCGCCGCGAACGGGGCGCTGGGCATACGCAACGGCCCGTCCCATACGGAGATCAAGGTGACGAAGGACGGCCCGAAGATCGTCGAGCTCGGCGCGCGCCTGGGCGGCGACTGCATCACGACGCACCTGGTGCCGCTGTCCACGGGCGTGGATATGGTGGAATGCAGCATTCGCATCGCCCTGGGGGAGCGGCCTGACCTTCGAGCGAAGTGGCGAAGGGGCGCCGCGATCCGCTACCTGGAGACCCAGACCGGCACCATCCGGCAAATCACGGGCACCGACGCGGCGGGACAGTGCCCTGGCGTGACGCAGGTGTCCATCGTGCACGGCGTCGGCGAGGCCGTGGGCGAGATCCGCAGCAGCGTGGACCGGGTGGGGTTCGTCATCGCCCAGGCGGATACCGCCCCCGCCGCCGTCGCGGCGTGCGAACGGGCGAGAGATTTGATCAGAGTGGAATGTGAATGATGCTGTACAGGAAATACATAAAGCGCGTGATCGACTTCGTTTGCGCGCTGAGCCTGAGCCCCTTTGTGCTGCTGCTGTGCCTCGTCGTGGGCCCGCTGATCTACCTCGAGGACCGGGGAAGCGTGTTTTACATGGCGAAGCGGCGGGGACTGGGAGGCTGTATCTTTGAGATGTTCAAGTTCAGGTCGATGAAGATGAACGCCCCGGACATCCGGAATTCGGACAACTCGACCTACAACGCCCCCGACGACCCGCGCATCACCCGCGTGGGCAGGTTCCTGCGCAAGACGTCCATCGACGAGCTGCCCCAGATATTCAACATACTCAAGGGGGATATGAGCTTCATAGGCCCGAGGCCGATCACGATCAACCGGCCGCTGGAGGAATACGACGAGAAGCGCTGGAAGCGGCTTACGGTCAGGCCCGGCGTGACGGGCTATGCCCAGGCGTACTTCAGGAACTCGATCAGCCAGGAGGAGAAGCTGCAATACGACGCGGATTACGCCGAAAACGTCACCTTCCTGGGCGACGTGAAGATCGTGCTGAAGACGATCGACACGGTGCTGAGGCGAAGGAACGTCTACATCGACGGCGAGGCCGTTTCCGATTTACATGAGGTCAAGAACGAGGAGGATTCAAAATGAACGTAGCGGGTAAGAGACTTTTGGTCGTGGGCGCGGGCCGCGGGCAGATCGGCCTGTACAGGGCCGCGCGGGAGATGGGGGTCCACACCATCGCCGGCACGCTGCCGGACAACGACCCTCCCGGAATCAAGCTGGCCGACGAGGTCTGCTACATGAACATCGCCAAGCCGGACGAGGTGCTGGAGAAGGCCAGGGGCCTGAACCTGGACGGCCTGGCCACCAGCTGCCTGGACACCGGCGTTCCGGCCATCGGCAAGGTGTGCGACGCCCTGGGGTTCACGGGGCTGACGGAGAACGCCGCCATCATGTGCGGCGACAAGCTCAAGATGAAGCGGGCCTTCATGGCCCACGGCGTCAGCACCGCCCGGTTTGTGGAGATCCATTCCCTCCAGGAGCTGGAGGCGGCGCTGGAAACGCTGAAGCTGCCCGTCATCATCAAGGCCACCGACCTTCAGGGCAGCAACGGCATCTATATCGCCAAGACCCGGGAGGCGGCGCTGGAGGGCTACCGGGGCGCGATGGAGAAGACGCGCCGGGATTACTGCATCGTGGAGCAGTACATCGAGGGCTATGAGTTCGGCGCGCAGGCCTTTGTCTACCGGGGCGAGGTGCTGTTTGTCATGCCCCACGGCGACGAGACCTACATGAGCCATACGGCGGTGCCGGTGGGCCACTACGTGCCCTTCGAGGGGAACGAGGACGTCCACAGGCAGGCCGAGGTCGCGGTCAAGGGCGCCATTCGGGCCCTGGGCCTGAACAACTGTGCCGTCAACGTGGACCTGATCATGAAGGACGGCACGGTCTACGTCATCGAGCTGACCGGGCGCGTCGGCGCAAACTGCCTGCCGGAGCTGACCCAGATCAATTTCGGCATTGAGTATTACAAGATGATCGTCGCGATGGCGCTGGGCGAGAATCCCCTGGAGCTGTGGGAACAGCGGCGGGATACCACCTGGGCCGGCCTGGCGAAGATGATCCTGGAGACGAAGAAGGCCGGCACCCTGAAGCACATCGAATACAAGGGCGAAATCGGCGGGGACGTGGTGGAGGTGACGTTCTTCAAGCATCCCGGGGACGCGATCCGGATCTTTGAGAACTCCAACGACTGCGTGGGCCAGGTCATCGTGCAGGGCAGGACCATGGACGATTGCAAGGCCAGCCTGGCGCGCGTCATGGACCAGATCGGGATGGAAGTGGAATAAAGGAGCATTGCTTTCGATATGGCCGGCGATATCGTGGACAGGATCAGATACAGGCTGCTGAAGCCCGAGGCGCGGCGCATGACCGCCGCCCTCGGGAAGTTCGACGTGGTCTCCTTTGACATATTCGACACGCTGATCAAGCGCACCTACAGCGACCCGGAGAAGACCTTCGAGCTGGTTGCGGAGCGCTACGCCCGGGGGGGCGACGGGGATTTCGACTGCGCCGCCTACTGCGAAAAGCGAAAGCGGGCCGCGGCGCAGGCGAAGCGGGAGGTCATCGGCGAAAAGACGGAGGAAATCACGCTGGAGGACATCTACGAGCGCATCGATTACCCCCGGGAGACCGCCGAAAGGCTCAAGCGGCTCGAGATCGACACCGAGATCGGCAGCACCCTTCGCAACGACGCCCTCTACGACGTCTATCGCTGGTGCCTGGAAAGCGGCAGGACGGTGCTGATCGCCTCCGATATGTACCTTCCGATCCGGGTGATCGAGGCGATACTGGCCAACAACGGCTACGACGGCTACGCCCGGCTGTATCTCTCCAGCGACTGCGGGGTCAAAAAGCGCACCGGCTCCATGTTTGAGAGGATCCGGAAGGACTATCCCGACGCGCGCATCGCCCACATCGGCGATTCCTATCACAGCGACTGCGCGATGGCGCGCAAGCACGGCATCGCGCCGGTATGGATTCCGAAGAACCTCTATCCCGCCCGCTTTGACAGGAAGGTGGGCTTCACCGGGCAGAAGGCGGAGGAATACGGGCGCATCCGGGATTTCATCAACAACACCGAGAACGCCGCATGGGACGGCTACTATAAATACGGCTACGAGTGCCTGGGCCCGCTGCTGTACGGCTTTGCCAGCTGGCTGCACGGGCGGATGGCGGCCAAGGGACACGACAGGGTCTTCTTCATGTCCCGGGACGGGTACCTGATGCAGAAGGCGTATCAGGCGCTGTTCCCGGAAGCGCAGGCGGTGTACATGTACATCTCCCGCAAATCCATCCACCTGCCGCTGTACAGCCGCTATGACCGCTTCGAGGATTTCCTGAAGCTGAACGGCGACAAGCGCTGGGGCCTTGAGATGCTTTGCAGCAGGCTGGGCATCGATATCGAAAGGGGCCGGGCGCAGTGGAAGGCGTGCGGCCTGGACGAGCGCTACACCTTCAAGGCCGGCGCGCAGAAGTACGACGACAGGCTGCTGGCGTTCATCAAATGCTTTGACGGGGAGATCCGGCAGAGGTCGGACGCGCAGTTTGAGGCCGCCGAGCGCTATCTGCGGGATATCGGCTTCGGCGGCAACGCCGCGATCGTCGATTCCGGGGGAAGCTACGGCACCTCGCAGCGCTGCCTCGAGCGCTTCTGCGAATTCGCGGGCCTGGAGGCGGACCTGTGCGGCTACTATTTCTGGATGGGCAGCGCGCAGGACTACAATATGGAGATGTATCCCTTCCGGGATTACCGCATCGTGGGCGGGGAGACGATCATCACCGAGTTCGCCCTGACGTCCTTCGAGGGGACGACCAAGGGCTACCGGCTGGACGGCGAGGGCCGCGCCCACCCGGTCAACGACGTATTCGAATACGCGGATTCCGAGTCGCTGCTGCATATCATCGGCCAGATCCAGGAGGGGGCCCTCGATTTCGTCCGCCGGTTCAAGGCGGCGGGCCTGCTGGCTTCCGTCGACCCGGAGGTGGCCTACAGCCGGATCAAGCGGATATCGACGGACCCCACCCTGCGCCAGGCGAAGATGTTCGGCGACATCATGTTCTGCAGCGATGGCCAGCGGACCTGGCTGGCCAGGCCGAAGTCCTGGCCGCACTACCTGGCCCACCCCGGCGACCTGAAGTATGATTTTCTGATCACAAGGTGGGGCATCGGATTTTTGAAGCGCCTGTTCGTGGTAAAGCTGCCCTATATGACGCTGCTGGAAAAGCTGAGGAGTGTGTACAAGAGCCATGGGAAACAGTGACAGCACATTGGTTTCGGTTGTCGTTCCCACCTATAACCGGGCGGGCAAGCTGATGGATTGCGTCAACAGCATCATCCGCCAGACGTATGCGAATTTGCAGATCGTCATTGTCGACGACGGCTCCACGGACGATACCGAGGCGGTCGTAAGGGGCATCCCGGACGGGCGGATCGTCTATGTGAAGCAGGAAAACGGCGGGGCCTGCGTCGCCCGGAACAACGGGATCAGCCATTCGGAGGGGGCGTACATCGCCTTCAACGACAGCGACGACGTCTGGAACGCGGACAAGATCAGCAGGCAGCTGGCGTTCATACAGAACTCGGATTATGATATGATATTCTGCGGGATGAACCGCACCGTCAACGGCGCGGCGCAGTTTTTCCCGCCCGTCAGGGAGAAATACGAGGCGCTGACCCTCGAGCGTGAGCTGGCCGAGAGCCAGGTCAGCACGCAGACGATCATGATCAGGACCGAGGTGGCCGACGCGGTGCGCTTCGACACCTCCTTCAAGCGGCTGCAGGACTGGGATTTTACGCTGCGGGTCCTGGAGAACGGATACAGGGTGGGCTTTTTGTGCGAGGCCCTGGTGTCCGCCGAGCCGGGAAACGACAGCATCACCAACCGGGTGAAGGCGGAGGAGGCCTACCTGCACCTGATCGAAAAGCACAGGGCGTCCTATGACAAATACCCCAGGTCGCTGGCCCGCATCTACGAGACCCTCGCCTATCGCCTGAAGGATCAGGACAGGGCCCTGGCGGGCAGGTATTTGATGAAGAGCATGAAGATGGGCTTCAACCCAAAGACGACGATGAAGATCGTGGCAAACAAATTCGGACTGTGGTAAAGGAGATATTCTTTCAGTGCCTACCGTTATCGCCATCGCATGCGCCTGCTTCGCTGTGCTGGGGTTTGTAAGATCGAAGTTCATATTCAATCCGCTCACCATCATGGGCGTGCTGTGGGGCATCATAACGCCCCTGTCCGCCCTGGGGCTGTACCGCATCAACATTCCCTCGGATAAGACCTATCAGATCATCGCCATCGGCCTGCTCGCCTTTGCGATCGGCGAGCTCCTGGGCGAGCGGAGAAACCTGGTCCGGGTCCGGCTCTCAAGCGGGGGAGGGGTCCGGCCGAACGATGCCTACGTCACCAATTATACGTTTCTGCACATCATCAACATCGTGTCGATAATAGTCCTGGTGATGCAGGCACTGACGGTCATCCGGCTGATCCGGATGGGCTACAGCATGACCTATATCAGGAAGCTGGGCGTCTCGGACGAGTACAATGTGCTGAGGACCTCCAGGCTTACGGCGGCCTTCCGGGGATTTATCTCCACGCCCGCCACCTACCTGATGACCTTTGTGATCCCCTTTGAGCTGTTCAAAAAGAAGAAAAACTATACGATCGTCCTGGAAGGCGTCGTGATGATCGCGCTGTGGGTCATTTCCACGGGCGGCGGCCGGTCGGTTCTGCTCTGGGTGATGATGAACTTCGTGTGCGAGTTTGCCATGAAGCGCAAGAACATCAGCAAGGCGACCTGGAGAAGGATCAGCAAGGCGACCTGGAGAAGGATCATCAAGCGCCTCAAATACCTGGCGCCCCTGGCCGGCGTCGGACTGTTGGCCTATTTCCTGTACATCACCTTCCAGCGCAAGGGCAGCAGCGTCGATCTGCTGAAGGAGGCGCACATCTACTACGTGGCGCCGCTGAGCTTCCTGGACCACTACGTCAGGGAGATCGATCGACATTACGCAAACCTGTACGGCCTGGGCATCTCTTCCTTTTACGGGCTGCTCTATCCGGCGCTGTACGTGCTGAGGCTCTTTACGGGGGCGTATCCGGAGCTGGTCTCCACCATCTATTACATGTCGTTCCAGATGCTGGAGAAGGGCGTCGACATCGGCGGCGACATCTGGATGAACGCCTTTATCACCATCTTCTACCAGCCCTATCTGGACGGCAGGAAGCTCGGCGTCGTGATCATACTGTTCCTGTTCGGCTTCATGACCGGTAAGATCTTCTATTACGCAAAGTACAGGAACAACCCGAGGTGTGAATTGCTGTACATCATGCTCTTCCAGAAGCTGATGTTCTCGATGGTCAGGTTTTACTTCACCCAATCGTCCCAGGCGCTGTGCTTTATACTCGCCTTCTTTACGGTTGTGCGGCTCAGGCACAGGGCGAAAGGTGGTCCGGCCATTGCGCAAAGAATGCAATCGGGTGGTTGAAAGGGCTTATATTCGCCTGTTCCGCAGCCCTTTGCCATGTTGATTGTGGCATGATTGATACGGTACCGTCGATTAAATAATAATACAGTCCAGGTGACATCAGGAGGCAATATGAAAAAACAAATTCGTGCATTCATGGAAGACAAGTTTCCGGTCTTATTCTATCGTCTTTTGAGAGTAAAGAGACATATGTACGAAAACGTCAGGAAAAAAATGAGCCTTGAAGAGATCAAGGCTGATGACGCAAGAATGTATTTTGAACATATCGGACACCACGTCAATTGGGATGAGCCTGCGGCATATACTGAAAAAATGCAACTTGAAAAGTTGTTTCATAATTATCCCTTGAAAACAATGTTGACCGATAAATACAGAGCAAGAGAGTGGGTCGCAAAAAAGGTTGGAGAGAAGTATCTGGTCCCCTTATGCGGTAAGGGCGTGTATGACAGTCCTTATGACATTGATTTCTCTGAGCTTCCAAATCAATTTGTCATTAAAACCAATTTAGGCTCCGGGGATGCTTCAATAGTCAGGGATAAAAGCCTTCTTTCCGCCAAGGATATCAGGCGTATAAAAGCAAAAATAAACTACTATCTGCATTTCGATTTTTCCTGGTTGGGATATGAATTTCATTATTCTGATATAGAACCCAAGGTTCTGGTAGAACAGCTGATAGAGTGTGAGGATGAAGATCTTCCGGATTATAAATTCTTATGTTTTGATGGCAAGCCTTTATATTGCTGGGTAGATAAGGGGCGTTATCATAACCACAAGAGAAACATATATGATATGGATTGGAATCTGCAGAGCTGGAATCAACGGGACTATGGGAATTATGAAGGCGTAATAGATAAGCCAGAGAAGTTTGATGAGATGGTAGAGATTGCGACGAAGCTTGCAGAAGGATTCCAGCATGTCCGTGTTGATCTGTATAATGTAAAGGGAAAAATATACTTTGGGGAGATGACTTTTACCAATGGAATGGGATTTGAACCAATAATACCCTATGAGGCTGATCTGATGTTGGGAAAACTGTGGAATTTGGATTTCCAATCTGGTTTTGATCAGTGCAAATGAAAATAATATAATAATATGAAGAATAAGTTGAAGCTCAATACAATCTCTTCTCTGTTGTTTGAGATTGTAACGATTGTATGTGGATTTATACTGCCCAGATTGATTATGGGTCAATACGGCTCAAAGATCAACGGACTTGTCAATTCCATTACACAATTTATCGGGATCATCACATTCCTTGAGCTTGGCGTCGGAAAGGTCGTCCAATCGGCGCTGTACAAGCCCCTCGCGGAAAAGGACAACGACCAGATCAGCCGGGTCGTCGTATCGGCCAACAAGTTTTTCAGGCGCATCGCCCAAATCATGCTGGCCTATATCATCGTCCTGATCATCGTCTATCCCTACATCTCCGGCCAGCAGTTCGAATGGGCTTACACTGCGACGCTCATCGCCACGATGAGCATAAGCTCGTTCGCCCAGTATTATCTGGGCATCGTCGACCGCCTCCTCCTGACGGCGGATCAGAAGGGCTATATCCAGTATACGGCGCAGACGCTGACGCTGGTGCTGAATACCGTCGCGTGCGTGATCCTGATCAAGCTCGGGGTCAGCATCCATGTCGTAAAGCTGACGACCTCGCTGATCTTCCTGCTCCGGCCCATGTACCTGACCTGGTACGTGCGCCGCCACTATGATATCAATTACAGGATACAATACGACGAGGAGCCGATCAAGCAGAAGTGGAACGGCATGGCGCAGCACATTGCGTACACGGTCCTCAACGATACGGACACCATCGTATTGACCGTCCTGGGAACCTTCTCCGAGGTTTCGATTTACGCAGCCTACAATCTGGTGGTCGCTGGTGTAAAAAAACTCTTTACCTCCATGATGAACGGCGTCGAGGCTTACCTTGGCAATCTCTGGGCCAGGCAGGACGAGGAGGGCCTCCAGAAGACCTTTGGCATGACGGAATGGCTGGTTCACACCTCGGTGATCTACGTCTTCGGCTGCACCGGGTTTTTGATCGTCCCCTTTATCCAGTGCTATACCCGGGGTATAACGGACGCCAATTACGTCCAGCCGTTGTTTGCCGCCTTGATCGTAATGGCCCACGCCTGCCATTGCCTGCGGCTTCCCTATAACCTCATGATCTTTGCGGCGGGCCATTACAAGGAAACGCAGAGCAACTACATCATCGCCACGATCATGAATATCGTGATCTCCGTCGCCTGCGTCAAGGGGTGGGGGCTGGTGGGCGTCGCCATCGGCACCCTCGTTTCCATGCTCTACCAGACCGTCTGGATGGCCTTCTACAATGCCAGGAACCTTGTAAAGCGGCCCATGAAGATATTCGCCAAGCAGTGCCTCGTCGACGCCGTGACGGTTGGCTGCTATGCGGTCATTCCCTTTGCCAGGCAGCTGAGCGACGTCAACTACTTCTCCTGGCTGATTCTCGCGGTAGAGATGGCCGCGGCGTTCCTGGGCGTCTCCATCGCGATCAACTTCATATTCTACAGGGAGTTCCTGATGGGGCTTCCCGGACGGCTCAGGCGGGGCAGATGAGCACCATGGCGGCTGCTGCGGGAGGACACAGACCGGGCGAGGCGTAAAGCGCCTCGCCCGGTCTGTTTTACCGGCGGGGCGGAACAGTTGTGTAATAGCTTGTAACGATAACGCAATACCGATTGCGAGGGTTCCCCTGTTTCATCGGTTGTCTTTTTAACAATATCATGATACACTATGATAAGGTATATATGGTTTGACAGTTCAGGCGATGCAGGGAGGCGAAAGCCTCCTGACAGCGCTATCAATGAGAAACGGAGGGATATTATTGGATAGGGATGAACGTCGAAAGGATGAGGTTTTGTCCGTCGACAGGGACGCGAACATCAATGTCGTCGTCAATCAGCCGTCGACGGAGGTCGAAATCGACCTGAGGCGCGTCCTTCACAACTTCAAGCTGAGAACCCGGGCCTATGCCTGGCTGATGATCTTTTGCATCGTCGCGGGCATCGCCGGTTCCCTGGTGATGCACCAGATCACCGAAAAGCCCTACAAGGTCTCCTCGGTGGTCACGCTGAAGTACGAGGTTTCCGTCCCGGAAAACGAGGTAGACCCCGAGGCGCCGGAGACCAATGCCCCCGGCTCGGCAACAACAGCGCGCCTTCGGGAAGACCCCGACGCGCCGGCGACCATGCCTGTGTCAGACCTGACGGCCCCGGATGAGAGCGGCGATCTGGACCTCAACCAGATTACCGGCTCCTATGTGCTGAACAACGCGTTGAACAGCATGGAGCTTTCCCAGCCGGTGACGCTGAGCAGCCTGCGCAGCAACATCAGCATCGACCGCATCCTCACGGAGGACAGCCGGCGCCAGCAGGAAATCGCCGCCAGCATGGTCCAGGACAAGAACAACAACGCCTACAACCAGGTCATGGACATCCAGCTGACCTATGACAACCGCTTCGTGGTTTCCCTCACAAACGGCTTCGGGGAGGAAAATTCCAACAGGAAGTACTACCTGAAGGAGGATGAGCTCAAGGAACTGCTGGACCAGGTCCTGGCCGCCTACAACGACTACCTGGTGATCACCTACGCGGATACCAAGCTGCCGGACGACGAGATTTCTGTCATAGACGTGGAAAACCTGGACATCCTCGAGAGCCTGGACCTGCTGCGGGACGCGACGAATAACCTCTACGATTACTGCGACAACAAGCCGGCGTCCATTAAAAGCTATCGCTCCTGGAGGACCGGCCGTTCCCTGAACGACCTGATGGCGGATCTGCGGACGGCCACAGAGGTCAACGTGGATTACCTCTACTCCTACGTTTATACGAACAGCATCGTCAAGGATCACAGGTCCATGATCACCAACTACCAGTTCCAGCTGCGCAATGCCCGCACGGAGCTGGACAAGGTCAATGAGAACATCGCCACCACTCAGACGATACTGGACAACTACAAGAACGACGAGATCTTCGTGTCCATGCAGGAGAGCGACACCGCGAAGTCCACGCAAACCACCACCGACTACTACAACGCGAAGGTACTTGAGCAATCGGATAATTACGACCAGGCCGAAAAGCTGGAAGCCAGGATCGTGGATCTCGAGGACAAGCTCGAGAGCCTGAAGGCCAACAGCGAGCTGGCCGACACCAAGCAGGCCAGCGAAGAGCTGGAAAGCGCCATCCGGATCTGCCAGAACGCCTATCGGCAGATCTACCTGCAGATGCAGGAAATCATGACCAGTCCCTTCTATACCACCTATGCGGATCACTCCGTGGCCCAGGGCAAGGACGAGAGCGTCTTCGCCAAGGCGGGAAAGAAGATGGCCATCGGCGGCGTGCTGGGCGCGCTCGTCGCCCTGGCGCTGTGGATCATCAGCGCCCTTGCCCCCGAGTTCCGCAGGAAACCGGAAGCGGAGGCAGGCGTGGACGGGGCGCACAGGGTAAAGGAGGCGATCGAGGCATGACTTCCAGCAAAACCAACTGGCTTCGAAGGACGATCATCGTCCTCGTTGTCTGCGCCATTGTCGGTCTGGCATTGACCGCCGCGCTGTTCTTTGGCAAGCCGGACAAGACCACCGCCAGCGCCAACATACAGTTCACCTTTGAAGGCGCCCCGGAGGGCCTCGCCCCCAATGGCCGACCCTTCAATGTCTCAGAACTCGCCTCCGACGAAGTGCTGACCGCCGCCCTGCGCGAGGCGGGGCTGGAGGGCACCTATACGCCCGAGCAGCTTCGCCCGTGCCTGATGGCGAGGGGCGTCTTTCCCAAGGACATGGTGGACCAGGTCACCAGCTACGCCTCGCTGCTGGATTTCACCACCAGCCGCTCTACCAACGTGGGCGATTATCACCCCACCGTGTTCGACGTCTCGCTGAGCAGCGATTTTGACAAATCCATCTCCGAGGACAAGCTGGTGGCCCTGATGCAGAACATACTGATTGCCTTCAGGCATCGCTTCGCACAGGTTTACGCCAATGGCCTGGAGACCGAGAGCCTGCTGTTTACCCTGGATCAATACGACTATCCCCAGCAGCTGGAGATCCTCCAGAACCATTATGAGATGATCTCTGCATACGCCCTGGAGGTTTACGAGTGGAAGCCCATCTTCCGTTGGCAGGGCGTCGGCTTCAACGACATCAGCGTCAGGCTGAACAACCTGATCAACAGCGACATCGGCCGCCTGAACGCCGATTTGACGATGAACGCGCTGACCAAGGATACCGTACGCCTGTTGACCCGGTATCAGTTCGAAATTCGCGACCTGAGCAATCAGCTGCAAAAGCAGCGTGAGCACCTGAAGAAGATGGACGCGATCATCGACAAGTACAGCAAGAACGAGATCATCTACCTGAGCACCGCGGATTCGCTGACCAAGATCGACGGCAATTCCTCGGAAACCTATGACGAGCTGGTCGACAGGCGCAAGAAGATCGCCGACGACATCACCGACATCAACTCCAGGATATCCGAATACCAGCTCAAGCTGGCCGACCTGATCGGCGAAGACGCCTTTGCAGATCAGCAGGCGGATGTGGCAAGCGTGGAGGCGGATACGGCAAGCGTGGAGGCGGATGCCGGGCAGACCCCCGATCAAGCCCTGGCCGATGTCGTCGAGATGACCGAAGCGGAAATCGCGAAGGCAGCGGAGGATGCCGAACGCGAGACGCAGGCGCAGAAGGACGCCCTTGAGAAGAACCTGAGCACCCTCGTGGAGAAGGGACAGGTCATTCTCAACGACTTCAAGGCGATGCTTGAAGCCTTCAACCAGGAGCAGATCAACGAATTGAACCTCGCCGCCACGTCGGTGCGCTACGATGCCCCGAGGGTTTTGTCCGGAGCCTTTGCCAAGAAGGCCATCATGGTGGCCGGACCGATTTGCACGCTGGGCTTCCTGGCCTGCATGCTGATGATCTTCATCAGCCGCAAGCGCGCGGGAGGGTTCTGACAGGAGTATTTCCATTCGACCGGGCGATCTTTGGATCGCCCGGTCGCAGTATATAACCGCATGCGCGTGAAGGAGCGGCTTCGCATCGTCAATCCTTATACTCCTCTCAGTTTAGCCCAGCGATTCCGTGAACATCTTTTCCGCCCTGGCTGCGTCAAGCCCCCTTGACTTGCCGCCAGCAAGCCTGCGGGGTCTTTCCTTGCCAGAACGAAAAATCCGCATCACGGCTTTCGCTGTTCTAACCTGAGAGTAGTAT
>JAZOUD010000095.1:0-14209 GCA_045658005.1 Clostridia bacterium
GCCCTGGCCCCCGCCTCGCGGTTGGTCGGGGGGCCCCCGTTCATATACCCGATGTTCTTCTACAGATCCACCTTGTGGTCCAGCAGCCAGGCGGAGGCGCCGGCGAACAGGGCGCAAAGCACGAAGTTCATAAGCAGCGACCAGCCGAGGGTGGCCTTGAACTGCTCCAAAGTGGTGCCCAGGGCGACGCGCTCATACAGCAGCTTCTGCGCCAGCCAGGAGCTGCCCCAGGACAGGGCGACGAACAGCAGGATGCTGATCAGGCCCTTCAGGAACCCCTTCTTGTTCTGCAGCAGCGTGGCCGACAGGGTGATGGACAGGTAGGCGGTGCACATCGTCAGCAGTACCTCCAGCAGCACGCTGGCGGCGGAGAAGCCCGCCATTTGGAGGATCTGCTGGAAGGTGGCGTCGGTCTTCAGGCCGAAGCGCAGCATGGCGTTCAGGCTTTCCAGCGTCTGGGCATCCAGATGGGACCGGGCCAGCAGGTATCGGGCGTCCAGCCAGCCCGTGATGCCGAACAGCGCCGTGGCGGCCAGCGCGACCAGCGCGATGAACAGCAGCTTCGACAGCACGATGCTGATGGACCGCACCGGGGCCATGAATATCAGGTAGCCGCACTTTTCCCGCAGCTCCTGGGAATAGCCGGCGATGCCGGCGATGACCAGGTAGGCGAAGGCGGCGAAGGTCAGCACCATGATCAGCGACAGGCAGACGATCATCAACTGGGGCTTTTCCAGCTTTACGCCCACGATGAAGCCGAGCTCCAGCCCGACCAGGCCCACCAGCAGCGCCAGCAGCGTGACGCGCCACTTGCGGAATTCATACTTCATCAGCTTAAGCATAGGTCTTCGCCTCCCCTTCGGGCTGCGGCTCTGCCGAGGCGTGCCCATAGATCTCGATGTACAGGTCCTTCAGGGTGCGGCCGGCGCAGATCTCCCGCTTGTCGCCCATCATCACAAGCTTGCCCTGCTTCAGGAAAACCAGGCAGTCAACCACGTCCTCCAGCTCGTCCACAAGGTGGGTGGAAATCAGCATCGTGCGGCCCGACTGGCGGCCAGCGCGGATGGCGTCGATGGTCTGGGTGCGGGTGAGGATGTCCACGCCGTTCAGAGGCTCGTCGAACATCATCAGCGCCGCGTCCCGGCTGAGCGCCAGGGAGAGACGCAACTTCGCTGCCATGCCCGAGGACAGCTGGCGGATGCGGTCGGCCTCGTCCAGCTCCATGTCCGTCAGCATCCGGCGGAAGCGGGCGGGATCGAAGTCCCGGAAGAAGTCGGCGTAGTATTTGCCGATGTCCTTCACGGTCATGTAGTTGTAGAAGTAGTTCTCGGTGGGCATGTAGGCCACCCGGGCCTTGGTGGCCGGGCCGATCTCCTGCCCATCCAGGGTGATCTGCCCCGAGGTGGGGCGGGCCAGCCCGGTGATGAGCTTCATCATCGTGGTCTTGCCGCTGCCATTGGGCCCGAGCAGCAGGCAGGTCTGTCCCGCTTCGATATTCAGCGATACGTCGTCCAGCGCGGTGCGCCGCAGGTATCGCTTGGTCACGTTTTGAAGTGTGAGCATGGCGGTGTCCTTTCCTTATGACAGGGTACGTAGAGGCGGCAATCTGCCGCCACCGTCTTGGGGGGTGTGGCGACTGACAGTCGCTGCTACAGTTATCAGCATAGCATCACAGGGTTTGTTTTCCGTTTACATCGAATTAGAATTGCATTAGAAATGCCGCCCCAGGTCGTGGGAGGCGCGCAGCCAGCCCAGCAGCTCATCGTCGACTTCGGAGGCGCTTCCGATGATCGCGTGGTGGGTGAAGCGGTTCGGGCGGATGGGCACGCAGATGAGCCGTGGGGACGGGTCTGGCGCGTCCAGTGAGAAGGTCACCGTGAGGAATGGGTCAGGCCGCTCGGCCCTGCGCCGCACCGGCGTCAGCGACGCGCAGCAGTACAGCCGGCCGTCGTGGAAGCCGATCTGGGTCTTTTTGACCCGAGTCTCTGTCGCCGGATACACCGCCAGCAGCCTTTCCGCCAGCGCCTCGTACAGCACAAGCGCACCGGTATGCCCGTCGAAGAAGAACAGGACGTCGGGGGTGAGGATGGGAGCAGGCATGGTACCTCCTTTATAGATTCTGATTTATCGAGCAAAGCTCGACAAATCAGAATTTACCCCACATACTCCACCGCCTTCTTCAGCGCCTTGGCGGCCAGCTCGCTGGGCATGCGGGCGCCGGCGCCGCCGCCCTCGATGACCACGGCGATGGCGTAGGGGTGGGCGTCGTCCTGTATGAAGCCGGTGAACCAGGCGTTGGTTTCGATCTCTTTGTTGTCGCTGACCTCGGCGGAGCCGGTCTTGCCGCCCACCCGCAGGCCGTCGATGGCGGCGCGGGTGGCGGTGCCGCTTTCCACGGTCTGGATCATGAAGTCGGCGATCACCCCGGCGGTTTGGGTATCCAGCACCCTGCGGTAAACCTCGCTCTTCGCAGTGGCAGTGGCCGCGCCCTGGGTGTTGGCGATGCGATTGATCAGCAGGGGCTTCATCATCGCGCCCCCGTTGGCCACGGTGCCGGCGATCATGGCCATGTGCAGCGGGGTGACCAGCACCTCGCCCTGGCCGATGCCCGCCCACACCAGGCCGTTCATACTGTTCACAGCAGTGGGGAAGGCGGAGTTGTAGATCACGAAGTCGCCGAACTTGAAGTTCTCGTTGAAGCCAAAGGCCTCGGCGGTGGCCCGAAGGCGCTCCAGCCCCAGCTGGTAGGCCAGCTTGCCGAAGGTGACGTTGCAGCTGCGCTTGAAGGCGGTCTTCAGGTTCAATGAGCCATGGGCGGTGTTCCCTGCGCAGACGATGTGCCCGCCCTCGTAGTTCCACTCTCCGGAGCAGCTGAAGCTCTGCCCGGTGACGCCGGCGTCGTTGCTCAGGGCAGCGGCCAGCGTGACGATCTTGAACACCGAGCCGGGGGTGTACAGCCCCTGCAGGCATCGGTTCAAGTAGGCGGTGTCCTCCACGGTGGCGTCGGGATGGCCGTTCAGGTCGTAGGGATCATAGCTGGGCATGGAGACCATCGCCAGGATCTCGCCGGTCCTGTAATTGGTCACGCACACGGCTCCCCGGTAGCCCTCCGGGAATTTGTCGGCGATGTACGCCTGCAGGGGGCCGTCCACGGTGATCTGTATGCTGCTGCCCACGTGGCGCTTGCTGGCGAACAGCTCGCTCAGCCGGTCCACCAGCGATGTGGAGATGTCCAGCAGCGTTGCCGAGTAGAAGGTCTCGATGCCGGTGCCGCTCATGCCGGCGGTGTCGCCCACGGTCTGGGACAGGGCCCTGCGGGCGGCGGCGTTCTTCATGTACTGGCGGGAACCGTCCTCGGCGGTGGTGGCCAGCAGGTTGCCGTCCCGGTCGGTGATGTCCCCCCGCAGGCTGTTGGTGGCCCGCAGACGGCTGTTGCGCACGTCCGAGGCCCAGATGCTGCCCTGGGTGAACACCGTCATGGCAAACCAGGCCGCAAGGCCGACGAACATGACGACCACCAGCGTGCCGATCAGGCGCATGTTTCTTCTGAGCTCCTTCATGCAATCACCTTCCAAATAAATGAGGAATTAGGAATGAGGAATGAGGAATTAATAGTGGAGGGGCTAATCATTCCTAATTCCTAATTCCTAATTCCTCATTCAATACGCGCTTTCCCTCAGTTCCAGTGTTTCGATATCTTTGGCCTCGTCCTCCGCGTTCATCGACGACAGGCCCAGCAGAAGGCCCATGGAGAAGAAGGTGCTCACCAGCGAGGAGCCGCCGTAGCACACCAGGGGCAATGTGACGCCTGAGAGGGGCAGCAGCTTCGTGTTGCCGCCGGCGATCAGCATGGTCTGAAGGCCCAGCATGATCACCAGGCCGAAGGCGGTCAGCGAGTGGAAGGACGTGCGGGCGTTGAAGGCCACGATCAGGCCCCGCATGATGATCAGCACGTATACGGCCAGCAGGCCCACGGCGAAGATCAGTCCGAATTCCTCGGTGATGGCGGCGAATATGAAGTCGGAATGGTAGAGGGGGATGTTGCGGGGCATGCCCAGCCCCAGGCCCATGCCGAACAGTCCGCCGCTGCCGATGGCGATCAGCGCGTGCACCAGCTGGTAACCCAGGTTCTCCGGGTCGCTCCAGGGGTTTTTCCAGATGGCGACGCGCCCCTGCACGTAGGGCAGCGCCCTGTAGGCCAGCACCGCCGCCGCCGCGCCCATGCCCAGCCCCGCAAGGCTGATGAAGGCGTTGGAGGTGGCCACGTAATACATGGCCACGGTGGTCAAAAAGTACAGCAGCACCGCGCCCAGGTCCTTCTCCGCCAGCAGTATGCCGCAGCAGGCTGCCGCGAAGGCGATGGTGGGAATGCACTTGACGAACCGGGGCCGCTGGGAAAAGCCGCTGGCCAGGCACAGGATCAGCACCGGCTTCATGAACTCGCTGGGCTGCGCCGAGAAGCCGCCCAGGCCGATCCAGTTGCGTGCGCCGTACTTGTACACGCCGATGACCGGCATGTAGGGCGACGCCAGTACCACCAGGCACAGCGCCATCAGCCAGGGGGTGTATCGCTTCCAGTTGCGCCAGGCGCGTATGAACGCCGCCCCGGCGAACATCGCGGCGACGCCGACCACCGCGTAGATGGCCTGGGTTCGGGGAGTGATGTTGGACTTGGCGATGTCCGACAGCGAGATCAGTCCCACGCTGCACAGCAGCATCACCAGTATCAGTATCGCCCGGTCCACCGGCCAGACGCGGCCCATCAGCGTCGTCACCAGCCAGGTGCCCAGCGGCAGCGCTACGGCGAAGCACAGCGCCTGGAGGTTGACGCCGCCCCTTTGGAAGGCGATCAGCAGCATTGCCAGGAACTGAAACAGCATCACCGCGGACAGCAGCAGGTGGGTATTGGAGCGCATCAGCGCCTTTTTCATCTTTTCAACTCTGCTTTGGGTCATTCTTCCATATCCTCGAGGAACAGATCCCCGTTTTCATAGGGGGAATCCGCCCCTTCATCATCGATATCCTCCGCCATTCTGCCGTCGGTGAGCACCAGAAGCAGGCGCACACGGCCGAGGGTGAATTCGCTGCCGTCGCCCAGCCGCAGGGCCTCGGCGCGGCGGCCGTCGGCGTCCCGCATTGCCGCGCCGGGCCGGGCCTGTATGATCAGCCCCTGGTCGGTCAGCTGGAAATAGGCGTGCTTGCGCCGGATGCTGGCGTGGCGGATGCGGATGTCCGAGCGGCGGAGCGCGCCGATCATGCCCTCCCGAATCACCGGGTAGCGCATGCCCCGGCAGGCCTTGCCGTCGCCCTCCAGCACCAGCAGCTCGCCGCTCAGCCCGGTCTGGGGGGATAAGCGCCGCAGCACGCTGGCCCGGCGGCTGTCGACGATGGTGATTCGCCACGCCCGCAGCACGATCAGCACCATCAGCGCGGCGAACACGTACCGCGCCCCCAGGGCGACAAGCTCATACAAGCCTTCGGACATCACGAAACACCTCGCCTTCTGACATAAATCATCATTTTATATTATACGCCTGCGCCTTGGACGGCGCAAGGCGGCGAGGGCCGGGCGCATGGAACATCATTGTGACGAAATAACAGCGAAAGCGGTCGAATTGTACCGAATTTACCAATGACAGAGGGGGTGGGATAGTGGTATAATCGGAATGAGGAATGAGGAATGGGGAATGGGGAATGGAGAATGAGGAATGAGGAATGGGGACAGCCCGGTGTTTAGACATTGCGGGGGCTGTCAATAATTGGGAATACAACGATAAATCCGGGCGGGCGTTTGCCGGCCCATGGAGGCGCTATGATATATAGGTTGATTTGTGTACTGTTGTTGGTTGCGCTGGCGCTGCCGGCGTCGGCGTTGGCGGAGGGCATGATCGAATGGGATCGGGCGACGGTGGAGGTCGAAGCCAAGGCTTCGCCCGAGCCGGAGGAGACAACGGCTTCCTTTGAGGGGACGGTGACGCTGCCACCGGTGGACGCGCTGAAGACGGAGGACCCGCTGGTGCCCGTCGATTTGCCGGAGGCGGCTGCCGAGGAATCGGGGGCATCTGCCGATGCGCCGGCGACAGCGACTCCGGAGGTGACGTTCGCGCCGATCCCGGAGGCGGATATCGGGGACGACGGCCTGCTGCGGGTGGAGCTGCGTTCGTTGGACAAGCCGGCGCAGCTGCACCTGACGCTGTCGGGCAGCTATGCCGTGGAGGCGGATCCCGGCTTTCGCTTTGATTCGGGGGCCGCTGTGACGCTGGCGGCGGTTCAGGACCGGGTCTGGCTTTCCGCCGGCGGCCTGAGCATCGACATGGGCAAGACGCTGACGCTGACCCGCCATCGCGCGGCGGAGGGGGCGGAGAACGGCATCCGCATCGAAGAATCCGAAAAGAACGGCCTGTACTGCGGAGATTTGACCGTCACCGCCCGGGGCAGCGGCCTGCACTGCGTGCTGACCCTGCCGGTGGAGGACTACCTTTACGGCGTGGTGGCCTACGAGATGAGCGACCGCTTCCCGCTGGAGGCGCTGAAGGCCCAGGCCGTAGCGGCCCGCACCTACGCCATGAAGCGAAAGGCGCGGTCAGGCAGGCGGGATTACGACGTGGTGGATACCACCGACGACCAGGTGTTCAAGGGCTATGATCCGGAATATGTCAACGTCATCCGCGCCGTGGACGACACCCGGGGCGTGGTGGGGCTGTACGACGGCGGCTTCGCCACCTGCTACTATACCGCCAGCAACGGCGGCCAGACGGCCCTGCCCAGCCAGATCTGGGGCGGCGGCGGAGACGACGGCTATCTGTCGATGGCGGACGATCCCTATGACCTGGAAAACCCCCGCAGCCTGCAAAACGAGTTGACCGTCTCAACTGCCTGCGAGGGCAGCGCGGCGCTGAGATCCATGCTGGAATCGGCGCTGGGGAAGGTGATGGCGTCGGCGGGCGTCAACGAAGGCGGCTGGGCCTTCGATTCCATCGCCGCGGTCAGGCCGGTGAACCCCCGTTTCGAGGGCAGCCGGATGGTCGACGGGCTGGCATTCGACCTCAGGGCGAAGCTGCTGCAGCCCGCGGCGACCCCTGAGCCCAGCCCGACGCCGGAGCCAACGCCGATCCCCGAAGGCACCCAGGCGCCTTCGGTCACGGATCCGGCGGCGACCGAATCCGCCGACGAACCGGCCGAGCCGCCGATGGCGTGGGTGTTGTCCGACGACATCTACACGGTGACGCTGGACGTGTACGCGCAGATCAAGGACGGCCTGTCTCTGGGGCTGAACGGGGCAGATTACGAGCTGATGGACGTGGAGACGATTTCAGATGACGCAGGCGCGCCGCAGGCCTTCCGGCTGATCATGCGGCGGTATGGCCACGGCGTGGGCATGAGCCAGCGCGGCGCACAGTGGATGGCCGGGCACTGCGGCATGACCTGGCGGGAGATCTTGTCCTTCTACTATCCCGGCATGGCGCTGGCCCGCATGGACTGGCCCGACATGACCCTGACGGCGCTGGACGAGCTGCCTTCCAGTGTGGGCGCGGCCCGGCCGGAGCCGACCTACCGCCCCTTGCCCGAACCCAGGGACGGCGAGCATTACGCTACGGTGAACGCCACCGCCCTGAACGTGCGCCAGCAGCCCTCCACAGACGCCGCCGTTCTCGAACAGCTGGCCCAGGGGCGGCGGGTGGTCGCGGCTACCGACCCTGACGCTGACGGCTGGGTGAAGGTCCACACCGGCGAAGTGGACGGATTCGTGAAGGCAGAGTATCTCCTGTGGGAGTAATTGTCGATCCGGAGAATCATAAATATGCGAAGACGCTTCCTTTTCCTGCTGGCGCTGATCGCCATGGCCACGGCCATTCGTCCGTGGCCGCTTGGCGTGGCCTTTGCGCAGGCGGACGCGGCACAGGTCAAGACCCTGGCAGCCGGGGCGCTGGTCGAGGTGGACCTGGACGCGGGAGAAGCGGTATATGACTTCGTCGCTCCGTCGGGCAGTGTTTACGACGTGTGGCTGTTTCCTGTGGAGGCGGAGGCGCCGGCGGTCGAAGTGAAGCTGTGGCGGGAGGATCGGCTGGTCGCCGAGGGGGAGGGCGGCATGCCTGCCCTGAGCCTGCGCCTGGCTGCCGGGGCCGAATACAGGCTGGCGCTGAGCGGATCGGGTCGAGGGCGGCTGGAATTGGCTCGGCATGCCCTATCCCGCTGCTATGCGCTGCCGATGCTGCTGAAGGCCGGCGGCGACGCCTATTCCAAGGCCTTCGTGCGGGAGGGCGACGTCCACTGGTACGCCCTGGACGCGGATTCGGAGCAGCCCGTGTCGCTGCTGGCTGTTCCCGGGCGTCAGGACATGCGGCTGGATGCCCTGCTGATCGACGACGGGGGACGACTGCTCAAGGCGGGCAGTCATACCGCCGGCGGGGCGAGCCTGCTGGACTTTGTTCCCGAGGCGGGCAAGCGCTACCGGGTGCGGCTCTCCTGCCAGGAGGGCGGGACAGGCCTGTATGACCTGAGGCTGGATCGCCTGACGGGCGACGCGCTGCCGGAGCAGGTGATCCTTTCCCGCCGAAGCGTGGTCATCGAGGGTCGGAGTACGGTGGCCCTGACGGCGGATGTCAGCCCCGAGGGCGCGGCGGATGTGCTGTACTGGGAGAGCGCCCAGAGCACGGTGGCCCGGGTGGACAGCCGCGGCCGGGTGACCGGACGGGCAGCGGGCCAGACGGTGATCACCGCTTATGCGCCGGGGGGCGTCAGCGATTTCTGCGTGATCGAGGTAAAGCCGGTGGCCGTGACGGGTGTGGCGCTGCTGTCGGGAAAGATGACCCTGAGCGTGGGCGACGACGCGGCCATCGAGTGCGACGTGATGCCGGAGAACGCCACCAACACCCGCCTGGTCTACGAGGCGCAGCCTGAGGGCATCGTCGGGGTCGACGCCCGGGGCGTGCTGCGGGGCATCGCCGAGGGCGACGCCACCGTGACCGTCAGGTCCCAGGACGGCGGTTTTTCCGACACCCTGTCGGTGCACGTCAACCCGGCGCCCCGGCGCTGGCGGGCATTGCTGGTGGGTGAGCAGAATTATGCCGAGGGCGTGGCAGCGGTGCGCGTCGGATCGATCCATTCGGTTTCCGGCATGCGCAGCATGCTGGAAAACCTGTCCTTCGACGGGGCCAGGTTCCAGGTGAATACGCTGCTGGACGCTTCCCGGGACGAGGTGCTGGCGGGCATAGAGAACGGCTTTTCCGAGGCCGGTGACCGCGACCTCTCCCTGTTTTACATCACCTGTCATGGCTATTACGCCGGGGGCATGACCTGCCTGCAGATGTACGACGGTTCGATCCTGGCGGCGGCGGAGCTCGCCCAGGCGCTGCGCAACGTCAGGGGGGACGTGCTGGTGGTGATCGACTGCTGCGGCAGCGGCGGCGTCATCGGCAGGGCCAGCAGCACCGCCGACATTCTCAAGGGCATCGGCGGGGTGTTTGACGGCAACCTGGGTCCCTCGGTGATGGGCACCAGTCGCTTCAGGGTGCTGGCCAGCGCCGCGCTGGAGCAGGAGAGCTACCGTGTCAGCTTTAACAGCAGCGCCGGGGAATCCGACATGTCCACCGTGTTTGCGCGGGCCCTGTGCGAGGCGGGGGGATGGAGCATCGACCGGGGCGCGGGCACGGCGCTGCGCGCGGATCGGAACTACGACGGGCGGGTGACCCTGACGGAGCTGTACAGCTATGTCGCCCGCAGGGTGATGTGGTATCTGAACCTCACTGCGACCCTGAATGGGGTCACAGATCAATATGTGCAGACCGTCCAGCTCTGGCCCGAGGGGGACGGGCTGGTGGTGATGCAGCGATAAAGCAAAAAAGGATTTGCCAGTGAAGGCAAATCCTTTTTTGTTGGTTGAAGCGTCATGGCGGCGCGGCGATATTTGGAAGAATATCGGGAAATACTGATTTATCGAGCACAGCTCGACAAATCAGTATTTGTCTATCCCCTTCGGGGTTGCAGGCGGATGCGGAGGGGTTTGGAGACTGCAGGCGCGGGCTCGACGGACTCTGCTGTTGTGGGCGCGGTTTCACTTGGCGCGGGCGTCACGGGCGCAGGCGCTTCCGTCACAGGCGCAGGCGCTTCCGCTGCAGGCGCTTCCGCTGCAGGCGCTTCCGTCACGGGCGCAGGCGCTTCCACTGCAGGCGCTTCCACTGCAGGCGCTTCCGTCACGGGCGCAAGCGCTTCCGCTGTAGGCGCGGGCGTCACGGGCGCAGGCGCTTCCGTTGCAGGCGCGGGCGTCACGGGCGCAGGTTCAGGCGTCGCCGGCGCAGAAGCGCTTTCCTCTGCCATTTCGGCTACAGGCGCAGCCGTGGACGGGATTCCAGGCGCTGCCTCCGCTTCGCTGCGGGTCTCGCCGTCCAACACCTCGTCGCCGGTCATGCCGGCGGCTTCCTTGATCATCTGGATCTCCCGGGCCTTCATCTTCCTGCCGTTGAGCAGGTCGTACAGCACGGGCACGATGAAAAGGGTCATCAGCGTGGCGTAGCTCAGGCCGCCGATGGACACCACGGCCATGGGCTGCATCATCTCCGCGCCGGTGCCGTGGCCCAGGGCCATGGTGGACATGCCCAGTATGGTGGTCAGGGCGGTCATCAGGATCGGGCGCAGGCGGATGCGGCCGGTTTCGATCAGGGCCTCCCGCTTTTCCATGCCGCCGATGCGCAGCTGGTTCACGCAGTCGATGAACACGATGCCGTTGTTGACCACCACGCCGGAGAGCACCAGGAAGCCCAGCATGCTGACGATGGACAGGTCCATTTTGAAGATCAGCAGCGCCAGCAGGCCGCCGGTGAAGGCCAGCGGGATCGTGAACATGACGATGATCGGGGATTTGAAGCTCTGGAACTGGGCCACCATGATCAGGAAGATCAGCAGCACAGCCACCAGCACCATCCACACCAGGTCTTCCATGATGCCCATGACGGTCTCGTTTTCGCCGGCCAGGTCGGCGCTGTAGCCGGCGGGCAGGCTGTAGCCCTTCAGCTTTTCGGCAAAGGCGTCGCTGACCAGGTTGGCGCTGTAGCCGTCGGCGATGCCGAAGGACACGGTCACCATTCGGCGCTGGCTGGCGCGGTTGATGGTGGAAAGGCTCTGGCTGTCGCGGATCGTCGCCACGTCGCCGATGCGCACCAGCTTGTTCTTGTCCTCGCTATCCGCTTCGATCTCCAGGTTTTCGATGTCCTCGGGCTTCAGCTCGCTGTTTTCGCCGTCCTCCAGGTAGATGCTCAGCTCGCGGCCGTCCAGCGTGACCTTGGTGATCTCCACCCGGCCGGCTACCTTTTGGGCCACGAATTGCAGGATCTGCCCGGTGGTGAGGTTCTCGTCGGTGGCCTTTTCCTTGTCCACCTCCACGCGCAGCTCGGGCACGGCGTCCTCCAGGCCGTCGTCCACATCCACGATGCCCTCGGTCTGCCGGGCCAGCTCGGCCACGTCCTTCGCGATGGATTGCAGCACCTGCAGGTCGTCGCCGGTGATCTCCACCTGGATGCCGCTGCCGGTCATCATCGAGATGTCCATGGTGCTGGCCTGAACGGTGAGGTCGGCGTTCAGCTTCTTGCCGATCTCCTCCATCTGGCGGGCGATGTCGGCGTTTTTCAGCCCCTTGGATTCGTCGATGTTGATGTAGTAGCTCATGCCGCCACCGCTGGAGAGTATGCCGGTGCCGCCGCTCATCAGGCCCACGGATTCCACGCCGTCGATCTTCATCATCTCGTCCATGATGGCCACGGCCTGTTCCTTCTGCCGCGTTTCGGTCATGTCGGGGCCGAACTCGAGGTCGGCGCTCATCTGGCGGGAATTGACCTCAGGCATGAAGGAGATGCCCATCTTCGGCACCTGCATGACCGCGAAGGCCAGCAGTCCCAGCGCCGCCAGCAGCACCAGCGGCTTGAAGCGCAGCGCGCCGCGCAGCAGCATGCCGTAAAAGCGCTGTATGGCCCCGAAGATGCGGTGCCTGTGGGGCTTGGAGTGGCGCATCAGGAACGAGCACATGGCGGGCACCACCGTCATGGCCACGAACAGTGAGGCCAGCAGCGAATACGCGATGGTCAGGCCCATGTCGGCAAACAGGTCCCTTGCCATGCCCTGTACGAACACGATGGGGAGGAACACGCAGATCGTGGTCAGCGTGGAGGAGAACAGCGCGCCGGAGACCGACGACACGCCCTCCACGCAGGCGCGCAGCAGGGGCACCCCCTCCTCGTCGTGGAGGCGGTAGATGTTTTCGATGGCCACGATGGAATTGTCCACCAGCATGCCGATGCCCAGACTGAGGCCGGACAGGGACAGCACGTTCAGCGTGATGCCGGTGAAATACATGCACACGAAGGCGATAACGACGCTGATGGGGATGGAGAAGGCCACGGTGATGGTGGGCCGGAAGTCCATCAGGAACAGCAGCAGTATCAGTATCGCCAGGCCGCCGCCGGTGAGCAGGTTGCCCAGCACCGAATCGACGATGATGTTGATGTATTCGCCCTGGTTCATCAGGTCCACGATGTGAAGGTTCGGGTTTTCCTCGGCCAGGGCCTTCGCCTTGTCCATCACGGTCTTTGCCACGTCGGCGGTGGAATAGGTGGACTGCTTGTCCATGGACAGCAGTATGCCGTCCTGGCCGTTCAGCTTGGTGAACACGTCGTCCCGGTCATCGGTCAGTTCCACCCGGGCCACGTCCAGCAGGCGTACCTCGTCCACCGAATCCAGGCCCAGCTTGAACAGCTTCAGCCGGCGCACGCCGTCCAGCGTGTCGAACTTGTCGCCCACGCGCACCAGCACCTGCTCGTCGTCGGCGTCGTAGACGTAGCCGGCGGGCATGGCGATGTTCTGGGCGCCGATCAGGCTGGAGACAGTCTGTATCGTGATCACGCCGTCCAGACCCGCGTTCTCAAGGGCCTCGTCCCGCTGCTCGTTGAACTCCTTGCGGGCCTTCGCCAGCTCGGCCTCGGCGTCCTCCAGCAAGCCGGCGGCCTGGGAGAAGGCGGATTCCATCTGTTCGCGGCCCTCCTCCAGCTCTTGGCGGGAGGCGTTCAGGTCGGTGTCCTCGTCCATGCCATCTACATAGCCGCCGGGGATGATGTTCTTTTTCAGCTTTTCCAGGGCTTCGTCCATCTGGGCGATGGCCGCGTCCAGCTGGGCCAGCCCCTCGGTGGCTTCGACATACTTCGCGTTCAGGCCCTCCGGGTCCTCCAGCAACAGTATGGCCTGATAGGCATCGCTGTTTTCGATGGCGGCGATCTGTTCGTCGATCTGGGTGATGGCCTGCCTGAGCGCCTCCGGGGCGGCGGCGCGCTGGGCCTGCTGAGCGTCCAGCTGAGCGATCTCCTGATCCAGGGCGGCTATGCGCTCGGTCAGGCTGTCGATCTGGGCCTGGGTGGCGTCCATGCGGCTTTGTATGTCGGCGTTGTCGTCGGTCATGGTATCCAGCGCGTCCTGCCTGGCGGCACGGGTTGCCCGCAGACCTTCCAGACTCTGGGACAGCGCGTCGATTTCAGCGGCCTTGTCCTCGATCTTCCGGTTCAATTCCTCCAGCAGTGCCTGTTCGGCGTCCCGCTGGGCCAGCAGGTCCTCGAGGGAGGCTTCCTCGGCCAGCGCTGCGCCAGGGCGATGGGCGCTTTCAGGCGCAGGAGTGGGTGTCGGGGTAGGCGTCGGTGTTGGGGCAGGCGTTGAGGTGGCGTCGGCAGCGGCTTCCCCAGGGGCTTCGCCGTCCTCCTTCGGTCCATCTGTCTTGTCGGCGGGAGATTCGGTATCTCCGGCGGTGGAGACGGCGTCATCGTCCTTTTTGGTGTGCTTCGGACTGGCGTCGTCCGCTGCTTCAGTCAAATCCTTGGGTGCGTCGGAGTCGTCTTCGCCGGTGTTCTTCGGGGCATCGGCGGTATCATCGCCGCTGTCAATCCCGGAAGGCGCTTCGGTCTGCGCGGACGCCTCGGTCTCGGAGGGCGCCTCGGCCTCGGAAGGTGCCTCGGTCTCAGAAAGCGCCTCGGTCTGCGCGGGCGCTTCGGTCTTGGAAGACGCCTCGGTCTGCGCGGGCGCTTCGGTCTCGGAAGGCGCTTCGATCTGCGCGGGCGCTTCGGTCTTGGAAGACGCCTCGGTCTGCGCGGGCGCTTCGGTCTCGGAAGGCGCGTCGGTCTGCGCGGGCGCTTCGGTCTCGGTAGGCGTCTCGGTCTGCGCAGGCGCTTCGGTCTTG
>JAZOUD010000096.1:0-19591 GCA_045658005.1 Clostridia bacterium
CGTGCTTGATGTTGTCGATCAGGCCCTTTTCAACGGCGGGAATGTACTGGCGCGGGACGGTGCCGCCCACGACGCTGTCAACAAAGTGGAACTCAGTATCATTCGGATCCTCGTTGGGACGGAAGCGGATCTTGACGTCGCCGAACTGGCCGTGGCCGCCGGACTGCTTCTTGTGGCGTCCCTGGACGTCGATGGGCTTGCGGATGGACTCGCGGTACGGGATCCTGGGATCGCGCAGGTCGCATTCCACCTTGAACTTGCTGGCCAGCTTGGCGGCCACCACGTCGATGGACATCTCACCCAGGCCGCTGAGCACGGACTCGGCGGTCTCGACGTTCTTCTCGACCTTGATGGTGGGATCCTCCTCCATCAGGCGGGCCAGGCCGCTGAAGATCTTGTCTTCCTCGCCGGCCTTCTTGGCGTACACGGCCTTGCTGATGCAGGGGGCCGGGAAGTCCAGCTCGGGGAACTGGATCGGGTTGTTGGCGTCGCACAGGGTGTTGCCGGTGGCCACGGAGGTCAGCTTGGCCAGCGCGCACAGGTCGCCGGCGTGGACCTTCTGGGTGGAAACCTGCTGCTTGCCCTTCAGGAAGTAGATGGTACCGGGCTTCTCGGTCTTCTCGGCGTTCACGTTGTACAGCGCGGTGCTGCCCTCCAGCACGCCGGAGGTGACCTTCATCAGGCTCAGCTTGCCCACGAAGGGGTCGGCCATGGTCTTGAACACGTGGGCGGAGAAGGGCTCGCTGTCGGCGCAGGCGCGCTCGACGGCTTCGCCGGTCCTGGGATTGGTGCCCGCGGTAACGGTGCCTTCCGGGGAGGGCATCAGGTCGACCACGTTGTCGAGCAGCTTGGCGATGCCCACGCGGCTGGCGGCGGAGCAGCAGACCACGGGCACGACGGTGCCGTCCAGTATGCCCTTGCGCAGGCCGGCCATGACCTCGTCCTCGGTCAGCTCCTCGCCCTCGAGGTACTTCATCATCAGGTCGTCGTCGGCGCTGGCGGCGGCCTCGACCAGGGCTTCGTGGCACTTCTCGACCTCGGCTTCGACGGAGGCGGGGATGTCCACGGCCTTCAGGCCCTTGCCCTCGCCCACAAACGCCTTCTTCTCCAGCAGGCAGGCCACGCCGGTGAACTTGCCGCCTTCGACGATAGGCACCTCGATGGGGGCCAGGTGGCTGCCGTACTTCTCGGTCAGGGCGTTCAGCACCTTGTCGAAGTTGGCGTTCTCCTGATCCATCTTGGTGATGACGATCATGCGGGAGGTGTGGGTCTTGTCGCAGATGGACCAGGCCTTTTCAGCGCCCACGTCCAGGCCGGAAACGGCGCCCACGACGATCAGCGCGCCTTCGCACACGTTCAGCGGGCCGACCTGCTCGCCGGCGAAATCGAAGTAGCCGGGAATATCCACCAGGTTCACCTTGCTGTTCTTCCACTCCAGCGGCGCCATGGCGGCCTGGAGGGAGATATGGCGCTTGACTTCCTCGGAGTCATAGTCCATGGTGGCCTGCCCGTCCTCGACGCGGCCCTGGCGGTCGATGGCGCCGGCGCTGAACAGCAGCGCCTCAGCCAGCGTGGTCTTGCCGACGCTGCCATGGCCGATGATGGATAGGTTGCGGATATTCTTGGCCAGATAATCTTTCATAGCGGATTCCCCCTGTATGATTTATTACGTGCACAAGCGCAACGGATGGTTTACCCTATACGCGCTTATTTGCCATAGTATATACATTTTAACAGAAAATCGCACTTTTGAAAAGCCCCCCAAGCCATCTTTTTTTCATTTTGCAGGGAATTTTATATTATAAAATGAAAAAGATATTAAAAACCCGTTGTGGTACGTATTTTTGCCCTTGCCAACGGGATGCCGCCGTGTTAATATAATGTTGAAGGAGGGCGTTGACATGGACTACAGGCGGTTTTCCGACACCTACATCGTGCGCCTCGATCCGGGCGAGGACATCGTGGCGCAGCTGACCCTGCTGGCCAATCGGGAGGGCATCGGCCTGGCCGAGATCAACGGCCTCGGCGCGGTGGACGACTTCACCGTGGGCGTATTCGACAGGGCAGAAAAGCGCTTCCTGCCCAACCGCTTCCAGGGAGCTTACGAGATCGTGTCGCTGCACGGCACGCTCACCGACGGCCCTTATCTGCACCTGCACATGAGCGCCGGCGACGCAGGCGGCAATGTGCGCGGCGGCCACCTCACCCACGCCCGGGTCAGCGTCACCGCCGAGATCGTCGTGCGGGTCATCGAAGGGCGCGTGGGGCGGTATCACGACCCGGAACAGGGCCTGAACGTGATGACGTTTGATTGACATCTCATTGCAGCGGGGGGAACCTGCCGCCACCGCTCCCCTGTTTGCGCGAGGACGGTGGCGGCGGATTGCCGCCGTTTCATTTATCCCAGCGCCGCCATGATGGCGAACCCCGCGATGGCCACCAGCGTGGACACCGACAGCGCCGAGGAGACATACGTCCGCTGATCCGCGTCGTCGGCGAACACCGGCAGCACAAAGGGCGGCGGCAATATGAACATCACATTGATCGCCGCGGTGAGGTTGGCCTCGGGCCAGATCGCCCCCAGCAGCGCCACCAGCGCTGTGCGCAAGACCAGCATGATCACAAGACGCAGGGCGACCACCTTCGCCGTCTGGGCCCAGGGAATGTCGTCCAAGACCAGGTCGTAGCCGATGGTCAGCAGTATGATCGCGCTGGTGGGCGCGGACACGAAGGCGGTGCAGGCGTCCAGCACGCCGCTGACGCCCGAGGGCTGCAGCGCCTGGTAAAGCCCCGTCGCCCCCAGCAGCACGCCGGCGACGATGGCGATGATGATCGGCGACAGCGCCATCTCCTTGACCAGCTGCCCGGCGTCGGCCTTCGCATTGCCGTCCACCGCCAGCAGCACCTTGTACAGCGTGAACACGAACAGCACCTGGCCCAGGTCGATCCGGGCAAACTCGGCGGTGCGGTCCGCGCCGTAGAGCATGTTGAACAGCGCGTAGCCCAGCATGCCCGCCTCAAAGCCGGTGGTCAGGAAGGGCACGAACCGGGACGGCATGCCCAGTATCTTTCCCCCGGCCTTGCCCAGCGCCCAGGCGACCAGGCACACTGCGAACATCAGAAGCGGCACCACCACGTCCATAAAGGAATAGCTGGTGGTGGCGAAGGCGTTCAGCAGCACCGCGGGCAGCGTGATGTTCACCACCACGTTCTTCAGCGCCCCGATGCCCTCACGGGAGATCAGCCCCGTCCTGCGGCAGACGATGCCGATGGCCAGCATGACGACCACGGGAAGGATCGTCTGTAAAACACCCATCATATTCCGTCACCTCTCTTGTTACGCCGCCGAGGCATTGGCGTTGTCCAGCATGTCCACGGATATGGCGATCTGCGGCAGCTTGTCCGGCTCGGAGAACGCGTCTATGGCGCTCTGGGCGTAGTTGGTATAGTTGTCAATGACCTTCGCGTACCCTACCAGCCTGGGATACTCCTTCCCGAACACCTCCAATATCTTTTCGGCGTGGGTGTGGCTCTTGGCGAATATGATCGTCTTGCCGATCCTGTTGCCATAATCCACCTTCAGCCCGTGGGTCATCAGGATATCCAGCACCTCGCGAATGGTGTCCCCGTTGAAGATCCACGCGTTCAACGCGGAGGAGGCAATGCGCTCCGGCAGCTCGCCGTTTTCGTCGGTAAAGGTCGCCTCATAGGCCTGCCGGTCCTCGTCGGACAATTCATCGTACACGATGCCCTGCTCCAGGAATTTCAGCTTCGATTCCACGGAGATAAAGTCCACCAGGAAGCCGTCGCGCACCGCCTCGGCCAGCTCGTATGTTCTTCACCCACCCCTGCTCCAGCAGCACCTTTGTCAGCGCGATCACGGTCCGGGTCTTGCCGGAGCCGGTGGCCATCACCAGCAGCGCCTTGCGGCGGTTGCCCGCGTCGAAGCTCTCGCACACGGCGCGAATGGCCTGCTCCTGGTAGTAGCGCCCGGCGATCTTTTTATCCACTGCGATATGGGCAAGACTGGTTCGCATGCTCAGGAGATTGAACCACTTCTCCAGGTCGCGTTTCGACCAGATCGCGGAAACCCTGCGCTCGGGATAGCGGTTGTCGATGATGCGGGTCTCGAAGCCATTGGTGAGGAACACCACGGGCCGCCTCCCCTGCTTCTGTTCGATCAGGTCGGCGTACAGCTTGGCCTGCTGGCGGCCCCTGGAGACGTCCTCGCAGGTGCGCTTGGCCTCGATCACCGCCAGCGCGCGCCCGTCGCTGCCATACAACACATAGTCGGCATAGCCCACCCCGGAGGCATTGGGCATGCCCCGCAATTCCACCTCGTTCAGCCATTCCTTGCCTTCCGTCCAGCCGGCGTCCATCAGCATGGTGTCGATATAGGCCTTGCAGGTCTTGAATTCGGAGATTTCCAGCGGCTTGGACACATAGCTCTCCCACTGTGCTTCGCGCCGGGCGGTCAGCTCTTCCCGAAGGGCGGCGTTCTCCTTCAGCAGCTCCTCGATGCGCAAATCCTTCTCCGGGGCCGGCGCGGGCGCGAACGGTGGCTGTTTCTCCAGCAACGCCGGGTCGAATTTGCCCTCCGTGTAATCCTCCCCGTAGCAGTAGGCCACGAAGTCCATGAAGCTGTACAGGTGCTTTAGGCAGAGCTGGGCCTGATCCCTGGTGATCTTCTTGCCCTCGTGGGCGGCGATATTGCCGATGCGGCGGATGAAATCCATGCGCCGCAGTATGTCGTCATCCACGATATCCCTGAACGCGTCCGCGTTCATCAGGCTGACCAGCTTGTCGTCCCAGGGCATCACAAGGGAGCCGTCAACGGCATACATCCACTTCACGGCGATTTCCATGGCCCGGCGGCAGTTCAACACACAGGCCGCCGGGTCGATGGCATAGATGCGCTCCGCCGCCACCGCCACGTCCGCGAAGGACTCAAAGGCCGGGGTGGCAAGAAATAAAACGAAATTGGCTTACCTCAAGCTCTCCATCTCCGCGATGCGGGCCTTGAGCTTCTCCAGCAGCTTTTTGTTGGTCTCCAGCTTCTCCTTCTCGGCCTCCACCAGGTGGGCGGGCGCCTTGCTGACGAAGCCGGGGTTGCCCAGCATCTTCGTGGCCCGGGCGATCTCGCCCTCCAGCCCCTTCAGGTCCTTCGCCAGGCGCTTGAGCTCCTTCTCCACGTCCACCAGCTCGCCCAGGGGGATGAACAGCTCGCAGGGCTCGGTGACCACGGAGGCGGATTTTTCCGGGTTGGCCGCGCCGGCGTCGATCAGCTCGATGCCGCTGGCGCTGGCCAGGCGCTTGAAGTAGCCCTCGGCGCTGGCCAGCGCGTCCCGCCAGCCGTCGTGGGGCTTGAGGATCAGGGTGGCCCTGCGGCCGGGCTGCACGTTCATCTCAGAGCGCAGGTTGCGCACGGCGCGAATGACCTCCATCACGCCCTCCATGCGTGCGGCCTCCTCCGTAAAGTCATATTCCGGCTTCACATCGGGCCAGCTGGCGCTGATCAGCATGCCATCCACATTGGGCAGGTAGGAATAGACCTCCTCGGTGATGAAGGGCATGTAGGGGTGCAACAGCTTCAGCATGCCGGTGAGCACGTAGAGCAGCACCTCCTGGGTGGTCTCCTTGGTATCGCCCTCGTCGGCATACAGGCCCTGCTTGGCGGCTTCGATGTACCAGTCGCAGAAGGTGCTCCACACGAAGTCGTACAGCTTGGTGGCGGCCAGGCCCAGGTCGTAGTTTTCCAGGTTCTCGGTGATGCCCCGCACGGCGTCCTGGTAGCGGGTCAGTATCCACTTGTCCACCAGGGACAGGCGTGCCACGTCGATGCCCTTCGGCTCAAAGCCCTGCAGGTTCATCAGCACGAAGCGGCTGGCGTTCCAGATCTTGTTGGCGAAGTTGCGGAAGGATTCGATCTTCTCCTCGCTCATGCGGATGTCGCTGCCGGGGGCTACGCCCATCACCAGAGAGAAGCGCAGCGCGTCCGCGCCGAACTTGTCGATGACCTCGATGGGGTCGATGCCGTTGCCCAGGGACTTGGACATCTTCCGGCCCAGGGCGTCGCGCACCAGGCCGTGCATCAGCGCCACCTCGAAGGGGCATTCGCCGGTATGCTCAATGCCGGAGAACACCATGCGGGCCAGCCAGAAGAATATGATGTCGTAGCCGCAGGACAGCACGGTGTTCGGGTAGAAGTACTTGAAGTCGTCGGTCTGCTCGGGCCAGCCCAGCGTGGAGAAGGGCCAAAGCGCCGAGGAGAACCAGGTGTCCAGCACGTCCTCGTCCTGGTGGACGGGCCTGCCGCACTTCGGGCAGGTGGTGATGTCCTCGCGGGTGACGAAGGTCTCGCCGCAGTCGTCGCAATAGAAGGCGGGAATGCGGTGGCCCCACCACAGCTGGCGGCTGATGCACCAGTCGCGGGTATTCTCCATCCAGTGCAGGTAGGTCTTCTCAAAGCGCTCGGGGATGAAGCGCAGCTTCCTGTCGTACACCACCTGGCAGGCGGGCTCGGCCAGGGGCTTCATCTTCACGAACCACTGCTTGGAGACCATGGGCTCCACCACGGTGTGGCAGCGATAGCAGGTGCCCACCTCGTGGTTCAGGGGCTCGATGCGCTTGAGCAGGTCCAGGGCCTTCAGGTCCTCGACGATGGCCTTGCGGGCGTCCATCGTGGTCATGCCGGCGTACTTGCCGCAGTCCAGCACGGTGGGCTCGTCCACGGAGGCGCGGCCGCTGGCGATCAGCTCGGCGCTCTCGGCGGCCTCCTTCGCCCCGGTCATGAAGCCGTCGTAGGTGAACACCCGCACCATCGGCAGGCCATGGCGCTTGCCCACCTCGAAATCGTTGGGGTCGTGGGCGGGGGTGATCTTCACCACGCCGGTGCCCTTTTCCATGTCGGCGTGCTCGTCGCAGACGATGGGGATCTCCTTGTTCACCAGCGGCAGCGTCACGTGGCAGCCGTGCAGGTGGGCATAGCGGGGGTCTTCTGGGTTGATGGCCACGGCGGTGTCGCCCAGCATGGTCTCCGGCCGCGTGGTGGCCAGCTCCAGCAGCTCCCCGGTCTCCTTCACCGGATAGAGGATGTGCCAGAAGTTGCCGTCCTTGGCCTCGTATTCCACCTCGGCGTCGGACAGCGAGGTCTTGCAGCAGGGGCACCAGTTGATCATGCGGCTGCCCTGATAGATCAGGCCCTTTTCGTACAGGCGCACGAAGGTCTCCCGCACGGCGCGGGACAGGCCCTCGTCCATCGTGAAGCGCTCCCGGCTCCAGTCGCAGGAAACGCCCAGCTTGCGCAGCTGGCGCACGATCCTGCCGCCGTATTCCTTCTTCCACTCCCAGGTGCGCTCCAGGAACCTTTCACGCCCGATCTGCTTCTTGGTCAGGCCCTCCTTGCGCAGGGCGTCCACCACCTTCACCTCGGTGGCGATGGCGGCGTGGTCGGTGCCCGGCACCCACAGCGTCGGGTCGCCCTTCATGCGGTGATAGCGGATCAGCACGTCCTGGGGCATCTCGTCCAGGGCGTGGCCGATGTGCAGCTGGCCGGTGATGTTCGGTGGCGGCATCACGATCACAAAGGGCTTTTTGTCCGGGTCCTCCACCGGCTTGAACGCGCCGGAGTGCTCCCACATGTCATAGATGCGGCTCTCCACCTGATTGGGCTGGAAGACCTTTTCCATGTTGAATTCCTGCTGTTTTTCCATTTCTATATGCTCCCCTCAATGTTATCTGTATTGTATCAAATAAACACCATCGCCGCGCCGATGCCGCAGACCAGCACGCCGCCAAGCCTGACGAAGGGGTGAACCTCCGGCCTGCCCCGGGCGATCCTGCCGCCGAACAGCGACACCCCCAGGCCGACGATCATCACCGCGATGCCGGCGAGGTTGACCGGCTTCAGCTGCGGCCGCTGCAGCCCGCCCTGCAGGCCGAAGGCTCCCAGCAGCGCCGCGATGGCGACCACCACCAGCGCGCCGCGAAGCCACATCCTCGGGGAATCTTCGCCGCGTCCTGACATTGCAATCCCTCCCATCCCAAGGCAAAAGAAACGCGGGGCATCGCCCACAAAGGGCGGAATGCTCCGCGGTACCACCTTTATTCACCGGCAGAATTGCCGGCCTCTGTGCGCGTTAAGGGGCGCGCCCCGCCGGGTTACTCTGCGTCTGTGCGTCTGTTCGCCCGACCGCCTCAAAAGCGACCTTCGCTCCCCAGGGTTCCGGGCGGCCTTCCAGCCAGCGAACCGCCCTCTCTTGGGAAATGCGGGAGCTACTCCTCTTTCTCATCGGCGCTTCGATTATAGCATAAGTTCCGGCAATAGTCAATTTGTCGCGCGCGGGGAACCGATTATTTAACGCTGATTCATCAATACCCGTCGAACTGGTTCCTCGGGTCGTTGCTCTTCCGGGACTTCTCGTCGTCCTCCAGGAATTCGATCTCCAGGCGCTGGAAGGGCACCTCCTCCATGAAGTGCTCCGGCAGGAACTGGGTGCGGCGGAAATCCTCGAACTCCCGGTAGTGCTTGTTCAGCCACAGCGGGCGCGGGATGTCGAATTCATGGCACAGCTCCGTCAGCGCCTCCTCCGCCTCGCCCCAGGCGCACTGGGCGGTGGCCTGCTTCTCTATGCGGTGCTTCCTGATGATCCTGGCCCATAGCCTCGGCATGGGTATCCCCCCATCTCTTCGATGATGGGGCCATTATACCGCAAATCCGCCGCGCTTGCAAGCGTTCATGGAACCAATGTATTGAAATCCACCGGCTCCCCCTCCCGCGTCAGCTCGAAGTGCAAATGCCAGCCCCGCTCCGCCTCGCAGGCGGCGGACTGGCCCACCGAGCCGATCACCTGGCCCATGCTGACGGCGTCGCCCTCGGACACCATGTTCAGGGTGTTCAGCCCCGCATAGGTGGAGCGATAGCCGTCGTCGTGCTCGACGACGACCACATTCCCCCACAGCCGGTCGCTCCACGCCTCCGACACCACGCCGTCCCGGCAGGCATAGACCGCCTCCCCCGGCGATCCGGCGATATCCAGCCCGGGATGGGTCTGCCACTGGCCCAACGTCTCCGACCACACCGGTTTGTCCTGCGCGTATTCCGCCAGGACCTCCCCCTCCAGCGGCCAGGCCCACAGGACCGGCTCCGGCGTCGCCGACGGGGCGGGCGCGGGCGTCGGAAGGCCCAGCGCCATCGCCGCGCGGGGCGGCGGCGCGGAGACCTCCTCCCGGGACTGCCCCCGCATCCGCCAGGCGTGGGAGCCCAGCCCCAGCAGCCCCAGCAGCAGGGCCAGCCCCATGTAATAGCCCGCGCGCATCCGCATTTCCCGGTTGCGCAGCACGCCCTTTATGCCGATGACCAGCCGGTTCCACCGCCCGGCGATCCAATGTCCGATGCCCGCCAGTCGCTTTCTGATGCTTTCCATGATAAAAACCCCCTCACGTTCCCTATTATTGAACGTGAGGGCGCAATTATACATTTTCAGGAAAAAAGCCTGTTACCGTCTGCGGCGCCTCCGGGCGTCCCGCCGCCGCTGGGCGCTCATGCGGCGCATGTACTCCAGGCGCTTGGCCTCGTAGATCTTCTTGCGCTGGCGATCCTTGCGGGCGGCGCGGACGATGCCCGCCACCACCAGCAGTATGATCAGCAGGATCAGCACCGCCGCCAGCAGCACCACCAGCGGATTCTCGAAGTAGGTCAGCACCGGGAAGATGTCGGTCAGCTCGATCCTGGGCGGCTGGGCCTCGATGGTGCGGTCGGCCACCAGCAGCGCCGTGACCTCCTTGCCGGACTGGTCCAGGTACTTCAGCCTGCCGATGATCTCGCCCTTGGAGATGGGCGCGACCATGTCGGAGGTGACGGTCAGCTCGCAGCGGGTGACAAAGTCGGTGATGGCCGCGTCCATGGCCGTCTCGTTGTCGTTTTCCACCATGCGCACGTATTCCGGGTCGCTGATCTGGGCGATCTTCAGGTTCAGCGTGCCGCCGTAGGGGTCGCTGGCGATGGCGTTGGAGACCCTCAGGGTGGCGATCCTGCTGCCGGCGAAGTTGAACATCTGCTCCAGGGTATAGCCGGTAAAGCGGGTGAAGCCGTAGTTGAACATCCTGATGGTGTCCACCCATTTTTCCGAGTTGCCCACGCTGTTCAGGTCGACCGTGACCAGCCGCACGCCGTCGCGCTCCGCCGCGCCCACGAAGCACTGGCCCGCCTGGCTGTGATAGCCCGTCTTGACGCCGATGCAGTCGGCGTAGTAATAGGTGTTGTCCTTCTTGAGCAGCGAATTGGTGTTGGTCACCCGCTGCTCCATGGCGTTATTGCCGCGCGTGATGTTCATGACGTAGCTGGGCGCGGCAGTGATCCGCCGGAAGGCGTCCAGCCTGACCCCCTCGCTGGCGATGCGGGCCAGGTCGAGGGCGGTGGAATAGTGCTGGGGATCGTGGTAGCCGTGGGGATTGGCGAAGTGGGTGTCCTCACAGCCCAGCTCCCTGGCCCGCCGGTTCATGCGCTCCACGAAGGAATCCACGTTGCCGCTCACTAGCACCGCGATGGCGTTCGCGCCGTCGTTGCCCGAGGTGAGCATGAAGCCGTACAGCAGGTCCCGGAACGTCATCAGGTCGCCGGGGAACACCGGGATCAGCGAGCTGTCCGCGGGGATCTCAGCGGCAGCCTGGGGTATGACGATGGGGGTATCCATGGCGATGCCGCTCTCCAGGGCCAGCAGCAGGGTCATCACCTTCGTGGTGGACGCGGGATACATCCGCGCCCGGGCGTTCTTTGAAAACAGCACGTCGCCGCTGGTAGCGTCCACCAGTATCGCCGATTGGGCGTAAAGGTGTCCCTCCTTCAGCATCTGGGGCACGTTTCTATTGTAATCGGCGGGCGATTCCGCCAGCGCGCCACCGCACAAAAGCGCGATGGCCACGGCCAGCACGGTCGCGATCCACCTGAGGTGTCGTTGCATGGATATACCTCTCATATTTCAAATTCCAACCGCATATAACTCGGTATGCATGATACCGCCGTTCGCAAGCCTTCTGCAGCGGCGACCGTCACCGTCCGCCGTAGCGCCGCCCGGGCGAAGGAGGCCGGCTCCGGCTTCCGCCCCGGCTCCTGCCCTGGGGCCGTCTTACCGTCCTGCCCTGTGCCTGGCCGCGACCGGGAACCGGTCGCCTCCTGCGCGCCCGCGCCCTGCGCCGCTCGGCCCGCTTCAGCGCGGCCACTACGGCGATGGCGGAAATCGCCAGCACCAGCGCCATTATCACCATTATGACCAACCCCGAGCCCTTATGACCCACGGGCCGGGACGGCGCCTCGGCGGATTCGCTGCTTTGGACCAGCGCAGTCGGCTCCGGCGCGCTCACGGGCGTGGGCGTCGGCTCCGGCTTCACGGCGACGGAACGGGACGCCGTCAGCGTCGCCTGCACGGGCGCGCCGTCCATCGCACAGGTCACGGTTCCCATCACCTCGCCCGCTTCGACGGGCGCGACAAAATCCCGGGTCCACGCCACGGAGACCAGGCGGTCCACGGCGGCGTCCAGCGACGCCTCGCTGCCGGCGATCACGGGCACGGTCGCCCCTGCGCCCTCCCCGACCGCCAGGTTCAATTCAAGGCTGCCGCCGTCGCCCGGGTCCGCGTTCTCCACCTGGACCTGCCGGAACCGGCTGTCCGCGGCCCTTTCGATCAGCGCCTTCGCCGTCACCCGTTCATAGCGGGTAAAGCCGTATTCGAACAGCCGCGCGGCGTCGTACCACTTGCTCATCTCCTGCTCGCACTTGAGCACCACGCAGATCACCCGCATGCCCTCGCGCTGGGCCGAACCCACGAAGCACCAGCCGGCCTTGTTGTGGTGCCCGGTCTTGATGCCGGTGCAGTCGGGGTAGTAATACTTTTCGCCGCTTTGGAGCAGAGTATTTCTGGACACGATCTCCTGCTGAACGCTCTTGCCGTCCCGCTGGATGGTCATCGTCCACTTCGGCGCGGCGACGATCTTCCTGAAATCCGGGCTTTTCATCGCCTCCAGCGCGATCAGCGCCAGGTCCTGGGCGGTGGTGTAGTGCTCGGAATCGTGGTAGCCGTGGGCGTTGACGTAGTGGGTGCCCTCGCAGCCGATTTCGGCGGCCCGCCGGTTCATGTGCTCCACGAACGCATCGATGCTGCCGTCCACCAGCACCGCCACTGCGTTGGCGCCGTCGTTGCCGGAGGAGAGCATGAAGCCGTACAGCAGATCTGCAAAGGACGTCACGTCCCCCGGCTTTACCGGCACCACCGAGCTGCCCTCGGGCACGTCGCCGGCCTCGGCGGGTATGGTGACCGCATCCTCCAGCGCGATGCCGCTCTCCAGGCCCAGCAACAGCGTCATGATCTTCGTGGTGCTGGCCGGGTACATGCGCACCCTCGAATCCTTGGAAAACAGCACCTCGCCCGTATCCTCGTCCACCAGCAGCGCCGATTCGGCGTAAAGGTGGGACGGGTCCAGGTTCTGGGGCTGGTTCATGTCGTATTCCGCCCTGCCGACGGCCGCCGCGGCGCAGCAAAGCCACGCCGCCAGCGCCACGGCCAGGAAACGCTTGGCTAACCGCATCTGGCAATACTCCTAAACCGCAGGGGCAAATTGCCGTCCGCGGGGAAACTGAATGATACAATGATCGACCTTACTATATTATCACCAACGGGCGCTTTTGTACAGCGCACTCATGAAAAATCTAACATTTAAAAAAAACAGCTTGAAATAATGACAGGAATCGTTTATAATAATAACAAATTGATGAATATGTGATGTCATAGGATGCGATTTCAGCGTCACAGTGGCTTCAAAGGAGGATATAACATGCCAAAGCGGATATTGATCGTCGATGACGAGCCCCTGATTGTAAAAGGATTGAAATATTCTCTCGAGCAGGACAGCTATGAGACGGATTCTGCCGCAGATGGCGAAGAGGCGCTGAACAAGTTCTTTGCCGGCCATTACGACCTGGTCCTCCTGGACGTCATGCTGCCCAAGATCGACGGCATCGAGGTCTGCCAGCGCATCCGCGAGCGCAGCAACGTCTCGATCATCATGCTCACCGCCAAGGGCGACGACATGGACAAGATCCTGGGCCTGGAATACGGCGCGGACGACTACATGACCAAGCCCTTCAACATCCTGGAGGTCAAGGCCCGCATACGCACCATCTTCCGCCGCACCACGATGATGCAGCGGGAAAACGGCCAGCGCATCATCACCGTGCGGGACATGCAGCTGAACGTGAACAACCGCTCCGTCACCGTCTCCGGCCGCGAGGTCAACCTGACGGCGAAGGAGTTCGACCTGCTGCACCTGTTCGTCACCAACCGCGGCAAGGTCTTCTCCCGGGAGAACCTGCTGGAGACGATCTGGAAGTACGATTACCTGGGCGATCTGCGCACCGTGGACGTGCACATCCGCCGCCTGCGCGAAAAGATCGAAAAGGTACCCAGCCAGCCAGAGTATATCTTCACCAAGTGGGGAGTTGGCTATTATTTCACTGACAAGGATTAAAGCCTTCATACATTCCATACGCTGGAAGATCACCATCGCCTATCTGCTGATCATCGTCGTGGCGTTCTGCGTCATCGGGTTTTCGCTGATCCAGCTGGTAGGCGAATATCTGTTTAACCAGCGCACGCGGGACGACCAGCGCATCGCGGAAAGCCTCTCGGAGGCCTTCGGCGGTCTTTTGTCGTCCTCGGACGTGTCGGGCATGTATGAAGCCGCCCTGCAGACCGCCCGTTCCGAGCAGAGCCGGGTGCTGGTGCTGGACCGGCTGTGCACCGTGCAGGTGGACACCCATTCCCAGCTGAACGGCCAGCGCTTCATCACCTCCGAGATCAACAACGTGCTCGGGGGCGCCGACGGCGATTACGGCTTCTACGACGTGGGCGGCGCCAACGCCTACTGGCTGCGGGCCGCGATGAACGCCTTCTCCGGCGTCAAGGCCATGACCGGCCTGTACGCCCGGGGCATACGCAACGCCTCGGGCAACCTGCTGGGCGTGCTGGTGTACATCTCCCAGGTGCAGGAGATCTATGAGAGCCTTCGGGATATCCAGCTGAAGATACTGGCCTGGATGGCCATCGTGGCCGTGGCGGTGCTGGTGGTCAACGCGCTGGTGCTGCGCACCATCACCCGGCCCATCGGCGAGCTGAACCAGGGCATCACGCGCATGGGCGACGGCGACCTGTCCGCCCGGGTCAACGTACGGGGCAGAAACGAGTTCGCCAACCTGGCCAAGGCCTTCAACTCGATGTCCGAGCGGCTGGAGCAGCTGGACAAGTCCAGGAGCCAGTTCGTCTCCAACGCCTCCCACGAGCTGAAGACCCCGCTGAGCACCATGAAGATACTGATCGAGACCCTGCTGTACCAGGATCCGATGGACCCCGGCATGGCCAAGGAGTTCATGACCGACGTCAACAAGGAGATCGACCGCCTGAACCGCATCGTCAGCGACCTGCTGACGCTGGTGAACATCGACAGCGGCATCAAGATGAACATGGAGGACCTGGACATCGGCGCGCTGCTCCAGGAGCAGGTGAAGCGCCTGGCGCCCCTGGCCCGGGAAAACGGCATCGAGCTGGACTGCGTGGCAAACCAGGCGCTGGAGGTCAACGGCGACGCGCTGAAGCTGCAGCAGGTGGTCTACAACATCATCGACAACGCCATCAAGTATACGCCCCGGGGCGGCGAGGTGCACTGCACGCTGGTCCGGTTCGGAAAGAAGGCCGTCATCCGCGTCAGCGACACCGGCGTGGGCATCCCCGCGGAGGACCTGCCCCACATCTTCGACCGATTCTACCGCGTGGACAAGGCGCGCTCCCGGGAGACGGGCGGCACCGGCCTGGGCCTGTCCATCGTCAAGCAGTTCGTGCTGCTCCACGGCGGCACCATCAACGCCGAGAGCACCGTCGGCAAGGGCACGACGTTCGTCATCGAGCTGCCGCTGGCCGCGAAGAAGCAGGAGGGGTGAGCGATGCGCAGGATTATCATAATAAGCATCGTCTGCGCCCTCGTCGCCGCGCTGCTGGGCGGATGCGCGCTGACCAACAGGGAGCCGGAGGCCGTGACGGAGATCCGCCTGCCGGAGCCCACCGACGAGCCTGAAAACATGATACTGGGCGAAAAGCTGTCCGCCGCGCCCACCGAGGTGACGCTGTATTTCGCCTCCCAGGACGGCACCGGGTTTTCAGCGGTCACCCGCATGATCTCCAGGAACACCGGCGAAAGCCTGCCCGAGGCCGCGGTGAAAACCCTGCTGGACAGCGGCGCGGAGCGCAGCATGCTCTCCATGGCCGACACGCGGCTGCTGGCCTGTGAATACGCCTGCGGCACCGCGACCGTCAACCTGTCCATAGACGCCCGGAACGTCCAGAGCCCCCAGGAGCTGCTGGCGCTGCAAACCTCCATCGGCAATACGCTGCTGGGCATCGACGGCGTCAGCGGCGTCAACGTGCTGATTGGCGGCCTCAGCGAGGGCCACTGCCAGCTTCCGCTGGGCATCCAGACCGAACAGGTCACCAGCGTGGCGGCGGCCTATGCCCAGCTCCAGGCCGAGCGGGACCGGCTGTCCCAGGCGGAGCAGGCGGAGCCCATCGCCCGCTCGGCCCTGCTGTACTTCCCCTCCGCCACCGGCGACTGGCTGATCCCGGAGCTGCGCGGCATCTCCGTCGGCCCGGAGGGCTTCGTTTCGGCGCTGTTCGACGCGCTGAGAAGCGGCCCCCGAAGCCAGACCTGCGCCACCGCCCCGATCCCCGAGGGCGTTGAGCTGCTGGGTGGCGATCCGTCCATACAGACCCTTTCCAACGGCGAGCGGGTGCTGGATATGAACTTCGCCTCGACCCTGGTGCCCTACATGGCCCTCTCCGGCCTGCCGGTGTGGAAGCTGGTCGGCTCCATCGCCATGACGATGTGCTCGTTCCTGCCCGACCTGGACGCCGTGCGCGTGATGGTCGACAATGAACCGATCACCGTCTGCGAGCGCGGCGACACCACCATGCGGTTCCCGGAGGGCCGTATTCACCGACGGGATTTTGCCGGCTGCGTGGGCAGCACCGTCAATCTCTTCCTGGTCAACAGCGAGGGCATGCTCCAGCCGACCCAGCGGGCCGTCTCGATGCGCAGCGCGCTGTCGCCCCGCAGCCTGCTGACGGAGATGATCCGGTCCGCCGGCGAGGGCAGCCAGCCGGGCTTTCCCATCCCCGAGGGCATACAGCCCGTGGACATACTGGGCGTGCAGACCTCCGGCGGCGTGGCCAGGGTCAACCTTTCCGCCACCTTTTACCGCTGCTGCCAGGTGCTGAACGCCCGGGAGGAGCGCAGCCTGATCTACGCGATGGTCAACACGCTGTGCCAGCTGGACGGCATCCGTGGCGTGCGCTTCTACGTCGAAGGCCACGCCGCGGAGACCATGGCCGGCGGCATCTACCTGAGGAGCGTGCTCCTGCCCAACCCGGGGATCGTCGTACATAGGCAGTGAGGCATGCAACTACTGATTTGTCGCTCTGCGACAAATCAGTAGTTACCGATGTTCCTACAATTCGACCTGCACATCCCTGTCCCTCAGCCAGCTGTTCACCTGCCAGAGGTAGCCCAGCAGCTGGGGGCCGGCCATCAGCTGGCCGAACCAGGGCGTATCCTCCGGGTTCAGGGCGCTTTGCGCCAGCCGCTTCAAGCGCTTGCGGTCGATCAGGGCGAAGATCGGGGCGTCCGCGTCCTCGGCCAGCCGAAGCGCCATGGCCCGCACGATGCCGCTGAATTCCGGGCTGCACGTCTTGGGATAGGGGCTCTTCGTGCGCCGCAGCAGCTTTTCCGGCAGCAGGTCGGCCACAGCCTGGCGGAACAGGCCCTTCTCCTGCCCGCCCATGAACTTCATCTGCCAGGGCACGTTGTAGACGTACTGCACCAGGCGCTCGTCGCACAGCGGCGTCAGCACCTCCAGGCCCGCGCCATCGCACATCCGCTGGGCCCGCTCCTGAAGGTTGGGCATAAAGAACTCAAAGCACAGCCGCTGCAGCGTCCGCAGCCGGCGCTCGTCGGGTTCAAATCCCGCCCCCGGGTCGGCCCTGGCCCTGCGGGTGGCAAACACGTCCGCCACGTATTCCCTGAGCCGCAGCGCCTCACGCAGCTCGGGCCGCAGCAGGCTTTCCCGCAGCTCGAGGGAGCCCGACCAGGGAAAGTCCTCCAGCGGGCCCGCGCCCTTGAACCAGGGATAGCCGCCGAACACCTCGTCGCCGCACTCGCCGGACACGACGCAGGCGTCGAACCGGGCGATCTGCTCCGCAAACAGCATCAGCGAGGCGTCGATGTCCGCCATGCCAGGAAAGCCCCTCAGGGACATCGCCCGGTCCAGCCCCCGCGCCAGGTCCCGCTGGGCCAGCATCGCCGTGCGGTGCTGGGTGCCGAAGGCGCGCACCGCTTCGGAAACATAGGGCGCGTCCATCTCCGGGCGGAAGGCATTGGCCACGAAGTCCCTGGCGTTGTCCTGGTAGTCCACGGAGAAGCTGCGCAGGGGCGCGACGCGATCCCTCATAAGCGCCGTGAGCGCCGTGGAATCCAGCCCGCCGGAGAGCATCATCGCCGGCCTCAGCGCCACCGCGTCCGCGACGCACTGCTCCAACAGCGCGCGGGTATGGCGAACGGTGGCCGGGGCGTCCTCTACGTGGTTCCCGTCCTCCAGGCGCCAGTAGCGCTGAACGGTTTCCCGGTTGCCCCTGACGACCAGCGCGCAGCCCGGCTCCAGCGCCAGCATGTGCCGGTAACAGGTCATCCCCGGCGACCGCGCCGGGCCGAGGCCGAACAGCTCGCGCAGGTTGTCCGGCCCCATCGACGGCTCCACCTTCGCGGCCTTCAGCAGGGCGTCGGGATGGTCGGCAAACGCCAGGCTGTCGCCGTGCCGGGCATAGAACACCGGCCTTTCCCCCATCCGGTCCCGGGCCAGCACCAGCGTGTCGGCGTCGGCGTCCATGACGCAGCTGACCACCGGGCCCTCGATGTGGCTTGGGTATTCGACGCCCCACCGCTGGTAGGCGCGCAGCGCCAGCTCCGATGCGCCCACGTCCCCCGCACAGCCCAGCGCCGCCGCCAGCGACGTCCGGTTGCGGATGCGCCCCCAGGCCAGGGCCAACTGCTTCCCACGGGAAAACGCCCCGCCGGCGCACAGCATCATGCGGCCCACGGTGATGCAGGGCGCGTCAAATATGCCGCTGTTGGACCGCGAGTAATCCGAATGGTAAACGCCAAAATAGTTCATTCCACCACTCCTTCATTCGACCTGGGTCAGTTTATGGCGAAGGATGGCGCGGCATGACAGGATGATTGCCGTTTGTGAAACCATTCAACGCGGGACGACAAGCCTGCGCCATGATGGCGCGGCAGCCTCCGGGACACTGCAAAACAGACATAACAGGGAGAAATGACGATGGACAACCAGCAGGCAGGCAAGCGACTGAACAAATATATCGCTGACAGCGGCTACTGCTCCCGGCGGGAGGCGGACCGGCTGATCCAGGAGGGGCGCGTGCGGCTGGACGGGCGCGTCGGCGCGCTGGGCGACCGGGTGCAGCCGGGCATGGCCGTGACGGTGGACGGCAAGCCCCTCAGCGGCGAGGGCCAAAAGGTCTACCTACTGCTGAACAAGCCCAGGGGCATCGTCTGCACCGCCGACCCCCGCGAGCCGATGAACGTGGTGGACTACCTGGGCTACCCCGGGCGCGTATTCCCCGTGGGACGGCTAGACAAGGACAGCGAGGGGCTGCTGTTGCTGACCAGCGACGGCGGGATCGTCAATCGCGTGCTCCGCGCCGCGGGCGGCCACGAGAAGGAATACGAGGTGCAGATCGACCGGCCTGTGACGCCGGAATTCGTGCGCCGCATGTCCGAAGGCGTGCCGATCCTCGACACCGTCACCCTGCCCTGCAGGGTGCGCCGCACCGGCGAGCGCAGCTTCAACATCATACTGGTGCAGGGCCTGAACCGGCAGATCCGCCGCATGTGCGAGGCCCTGGGCGCAAACGTCACCCACCTGCGCCGCATTCGCATCATGAACCTGCGGCTGGGCAGGCTCCAGCCGGGACAGTGGCGGGAGCTGACCGGGGCGGAACTGGCCGAGCTGATGGGGCGGCTGTGATCCAAAACGACCAGACGCGGAAATGGCGTTGCCATTCCCGCGTCTGTTTGTATACCGGCGCTTATTCGTACAGCGGGAACCGCTTGCACAGGGCGTCCACGCGCTCGAGGATCTCGGCCTCCTTCGCCTCGAAGTCGTTCGCGGCCAGGGCCAGCAGATTGCCGACCTCCACCGCCTCGGCCTCCCCGAAGCCCCGGGCCGTGATCGCCGGGGTGCCCACGCGGATGCCTGAGGTCTCGCTGGCGCTGCGGGGGTCGCCGGGGATCTTGTTCTTGTTCACGGTGATGTGCACCGTGTCCAGGCGCTCCCCCAGCTCCCGGCCGCTGATGTCAGCGTCCTTCAGGTCGATCAGCATCAGGTGGTTGTCGGTGCCGCCGGTGACCAGCTTCACGCCGTTGGCCAGCAGCGTGTCGGCCATGGCCTTCGCGTTGGCGACGATCTGGCGCTGGT
>JAZOUD010000097.1:0-8370 GCA_045658005.1 Clostridia bacterium
AAGGCCCGGGGCGCATATGCGCCCCGGGCCTTGCCATAAACCCGTCAATTGTTGCCGGCAGTCATCTTGTAGCCGACGCCGCGGACGGTTTCGATCATGTACTGATCGTCGCCCAGCTTCTGGCGGATGTGGCGGATGTGCACGTCCACCGTGCGGGTTTCGCCGTAGAACTCGTAGCCCCAGATGTGATCCAGCAGGAAATCGCGGGTCAACACCTTGCCGGGGGTGGAGGCCAGCTGCTTGAGCAGCTCGAACTCCTTCAGTGTCAGTTGCAGCTTTTCCCCGTTGCGGAAGGCTTCGTAGTTTTCCGGGTCAATGGTCAGGCTGCCGATCTTGATCAGGCCGGAACCGCTTCCCGCAGGGGTGGCGCGGCGCAGCAGCGCCTTTACGCGGGCGATCAGCTCGCGCACGGAGAAGGGCTTGGTGATGTAGTCGTCGGCGCCCAGTTCAAGGCCCAGAATCTTATCCACCTCGGAATCCTTGGCTGTGAGCATGATGATTGGAATGGAAGCCGTCGTTGGCCCCGCTTTCAGCTGGCGGCATACCTCCGTGCCGTCCATATCCGGCAGCATCAGGTCGAGAAGTATCAGGGCGGGGGATTTGCTGACGGCCTGTTCCAAGCCCGCAGTTCCGCTGGTCGCCGTGACCGTGTCATAGCCGGAAGCCTCAAGGTTGAAAGATAGCAATTCCAATATGTTCTGCTCGTCGTCTATACAGAGCACAAGGGGTTTGTTGGACACGTTGCAGACCTCCTTATCTTTGTATTCTTCCGTTTCCAATCTTCCCTTCTATCATACATTATTGTGCGGAAAAAAGCAATAACATTAGTGCAGAAAAAAAGAAATTTTGTTGGATATATGGGTCTGCTACAGCTTTTTCACCCGAATGTACTTGACGATTCGGCGATTTTCCATATAATATTATAAACAGGGTATGTAGAGTGGCGGACGGCACAGAGCACAGCGTGCGGATGGAGAAGTGTGATATGGTTTCGATGATCCTGAAAATGTCGGGCATGACAGTGCTGTATACGCTCTTGACGGTGCTGCTGTACAAGCGGACGTCGGATAAGCCCATGAACGCGCCCAGGAAGATCATCATTGGGATAATCTTCGGCTTCTGCTCGGTGCTCTCGACCCACTTTGGCGTGGATTACAACCACATGATGGTGAATGTCCGGGACATCGGCCCGCTGGCGGCGGGGCTGTTCTTCCATCCGGTCTCGGGCATCATCGCCGGCCTGATCGGCGGTATCGAGCGCTACATCGCCGGCACCTACTGGGGCGTCGGCTCGTATACCACCATCGCCTGCAGCGTATCCACCTGCCTGGCGGGCTTTGTGGCGGCGCTGACCCACATCTACGTCTTCAACCGGAATAAGCCCAACGGCATCTACGCCTTCTTCATCGGCGCGGTGATGGAGGTTTTCCACATGTATGCTGTCCTGATCACCCATCGCAACGACATGGAGATGGCCTTCTACGTGGTCAGGACCTGCGCGATCCCCATGATTACCTTCACCGGCCTGGGCATGGCTGCCAGTGCGATCGTGCTGGAAATCCTCAGCGGGGAGTGGAAGAACCCCCTGCGGCGCCGCAAGAGCGAGGAGATGCCCGTCACCCACAAGTTCGAGACATGGTTGTTCTTCGTGACGGCTTCGGTGCTGGTGATCAACTGGGGCTTTACCTTCCTGCTGCAGACCCAGTCGGCCCGCCAGAGCGCCCGGTATACGCTGACGGACGCTTCGGAGGATATCGCCCAAAACTACTCGGGCATACGGCGGACCCAGGAGGGCATCGCCAACCTGTTGGAATCGCTGGTGCTGACAGACACCCGGGCCATCGCCCGCGCCATCAATGGGAGGGGCGGCGTCGAAACGGTGGACGCGTCCAACCTGGAATCCTGGCGGGAACTGTATGGGCTGGAGAGCGTCTGCCTGGTTTCACAAAAGGGAGCGCTGCTGGCCAGCGCGGGAGAATCACCGCTTTACATGGGCTTGCTGGACAAGCTGGCTGATGGCGACGCGGATTATCAGACGGCACGGCTGTCCGCCAGCCGCGTGGTAGCGGGCGCGCGTTGCCGGGGTGCGTTGGTGCAGTGCGTGATCGACGAGGACGACATCTCCCGGACGCTGAACCAGTCGGGCCTGTACGACAGTCTCTCCAGGTTCCATGTGGGCAGCGCGGGCGGCTTTGACATCGTTTCCCCGGTGGGCTACAGCATCGGCGGGGATCACCGCAGCCAGATCCTGAATGAATGGAATGTCGCGGTCAAGCGCCTGAATGCGGGGGAGACGTTTTTTACCGAGGAGATGTTCAGTATCAAGTCCTTGTGCCGGGTGGAGCGACTGGAGGACGGAACGCTGTTGCTGGCGCACCTGCCGGAGAGCGAGGTCTACGCCAACCGCGACATGCAGGCCTATGAGACGGCGTTGGCGGATATACTGCTCTTTGCAGTGATCTACCTGCTGATTTCCGTGCTGGTGCGGCAGGTCGTGGTGAACAACATCCAGCGGGTCAACGCGTCGCTGGACAGGATCACCGGGGGCGACCTCAACGAGGTGGTCAACGTGCGCAGCGCCGCGGAATTCGCCTCGCTGTCCGACGACATCAACCATACCGTCAGCGTGCTGAAGGGCTACATCGCCGACGCGAAGAAGCGCATCGAGCAGGAGCTGGAATTTGCCAAGAGCATACAGGACGCCGCCCTGCCCAAGCACTTCAAGTATCCCAGGGAGGACTTTGAGCTCTACGCGATGATGGACCCTGCCAAGGAAGTGGGCGGCGATTTCTACGATTTCTTCTTTGTCGACAACGACCACATGGGCCTCGTCATCGCTGATGTGTCAGGCAAGGGCATTCCCGCGGCCCTGTTCATGATGCGGGCCAAGACGGCAATGCGCAGCCTCGCGGAATCGGGCAGGGCACCCTCGGAGATCCTGTTCCGGGCGAACAACACGCTCTGTGACGGCAACGACGCCGAGATGTTCGTCACGGCCTGGATCGGCATCATCGATTTGAATACCGGCGAGATGCGCTGCGCCAACGCCGGCCACGAATACCCGATGGTCATGCGGGCCGGCGGCGAATACACCCTGTTCAAGGACAAGCACGGCCTGGCCCTGGGCGCCATGGAAGGCATGCGCTTTGCCGAGTACGAGATGAAGCTGGATCCCGGTGACCGCCTGTTCGTGTATACCGACGGCGTTCCCGAGGCCATCAATGTCGATGAGCAGCAGTACGGCACGGATCGGTTGACCTGGAAGCTGAATACCCTGCGCAACGCGTCCATGCCTGAAACGCTGCCCGCCGTGCGCCAGGATGTGGCGGACTTTGCCGGCAGCGCGGAACAGTTTGACGACATCACCATGCTGGGCTTTGCCTATTATGGCGCAGAGGGGAGGCAGGCGTCGTGAAGGAGTGGACCTTTGAAGCGAGCATCGAACGCATAACCTGGCTGACCGAACAGGTCAATGGGTTGCTGGAGGGCTTGGATTGCCCATCGAAGGAGCAGATGCAGATCGACGTGGCCATTGACGAGCTGCTGGCCAACATCGCCAACTATGCCTACGGGACCGGGAAAGGCGAGGTCACCGTGCGCTTCGATTTCGAGCCCGACAGCCGCACTGTAGCCCTGACGTTCATCGACAGCGGCATTCCCTACGATCCCCTGGCCAAGCCCGATCCGGACGTCACCCTCGCGGTGGAGAAGCGGAGCGTGGGCGGCCTGGGTATATTCCTGGTCAAGAAGACCATGGATGACATGACCTATGCCCGCCAGGATGGCCACAATGTGCTGACCATCCGCAAGCGGATATAAGATGTAACTCTCTTCAGGTGCGTTTATTCCTGTAGCGTCGGCCCCGGGCTGTCGTTGCGATCTGACATAAGCGAACCGGACAGTTACCCAACCAATACAACTGGCCGAAGGCCGAAGACAGGAGGTATTTTCACATGACCATCAACAAGCAGAAGGACGGAAGCGTTCTGACCATCGCTGTGCAGGGCCGTCTCGACACCACCACCGCTCCCGACCTGGAGAAAGAAATCAAGACCGGCCTCGATGGCGTCACCGAGCTGATCATGGACTTTGAGAAGCTGGATTACATCTCTTCCGCAGGCCTGCGCGTGCTGCTTTCCGCTCAGAAGGCGATGAGCAAGCAGGGCAGCATGAAGGTTATCCACGTCAGCGACCTGGTGATGGAGGTCTTTGAGGTCACTGGCTTTACGGACATCCTGACCATCGAATAAGTCCAACAGGGAAAAATTGCCGCAGGTGGAGTATCCCCCGGCGGCTTTTTTATCATACGCTTTAGGATCAATGAGGCATACAGATGAGTGAAGTCATGCAGTTTTTTCGCACCCATCCTACGCTTTGGGAATGGCTGAAGCTGATCGTGATGGCCGTGGGAACCTTCATAGTGCTTTGGTTCGTGCTGCGCCTGGAGCGCAGGCTGGCCAGAAAGTGGCTGAACAACAAGGAGAACATCAACACGCGATTGGTGGAACGGCTGCTGCGCTTTGCGCTGATCATCGTGGCGGTGCAATGGGTGATGTTCTCCTCCAAAATCACCCAGCCCTTCGCCAAGGCGCTGTTCCAGGGCACCACGGTGCTGGCGGCCATCGCGGGCTTCGCGGCGCAGCCGGTGATTGCCGACCTGATCTGCGGGGTGATGCTGAGCTCCACGAAGCCCTTTGACATGGGTGACCGCATCGAACTGGAGGACGGCACCTCCGGCATCGTGAAGGACATCACCCTGCGCCACGTGGTGCTGCAGGGCGTGGACACCATCGACCTGATCATCCCCAACAGCAAGCTCAACGCCATGAAGCTCAGGAACATGAGCCGCGTGCGCGGGTTCCGGTCGATCCACTTCCGGTTCAAGGTGGCCTATCCCACCGACATCGAACGGGCCAGGGCGATCATTCAAAAGGCGGTGGAGGAAAGCCCCTATGCCGTGCCCGCCAAACCCGGCCCCGACGGCCCGGTTTATGGCCCGGTGTACTTCATGGAGTACGGCGACAGCGCCCTGGAGCTGAATACCACCGTCTATTACACCGCCTCGAACACCACCGAGCGCGTCAGGAGCGACATCAACACCCGCGTCAAGCAGGCCCTCGAAGCCGCCGGCATCGAGATCCCGTATGAATACGTGAATGTGGTGGTCAGGGACGAGAATGGGAAAGTATAAAACACAACAGGCAGTCGTCCTTTGGCGACTGCCTGATTACGTCACTTCCGCTTCAGTCCGACGATGGATGCGGCGATCCAGCCTGTGATGATCTTGCCCTTGCTCTTGAACTTGATCTTGATCCAGTTGCGGTCGGTGCCGACGTCATAGACGGGGGTGCCGACGGTGTCCACCAGGGTGCCGTTCTTCAGCGAGGCGATGATCTTGCCGTTGCCGGGGGCGTTGCGGACGGCCGCGTTGTCCGCGGTGCCGGTATTCACGGTCGCTGTGCGGCCGCCGGTCACCTGTTCAAGCTCGTCCAGGTTCAGTTCCGTGAATTCAGCCATGATGATTCCTCCTTTGGGTCGCGCTCTGCATGCCGGACAGCGGGCGCTGTCCCTTTCGATGGCACAATTATACCGGACGTACTGTCACAGAAGCGTCACACGCGCGCAGCGGCAGCCCGGAGGCCGACGCTGCAAGGCTTGCCAACGCGCGACGGGGCGTCGATAAACGTCTACAGGGGCGGCGTCTCGCCGCCCCTGTGATAGCGTTATGCGGTTAATGCCTCGCCGTTCTTCAGCCGATGACCTTCTTCGCGGTCGCGGCCACGTTCTCGGCGGTGAAGCCGTATTCCTTGAACAGGAACTTGTAGGGCGCGGAAGCGCCGAAGTGATCCAGGCCGATCACCGCGCCGTCCAGGCCCACGTACTTGTGCCAGCCGAAGGTGGCGGCAGCCTCCACGGCCACGCGGGCGCGCACGGCCTTGGGCATGACGGATTCCCTGTATTCGTCGCTCTGGGCCTCAAACAGCTCGAAGGAGGGCATGGAGATCACGCGGGCGTCGATGCCCTCGGCCTTCAGCAGGGCCTGGGCCTCCATGCACTGCTCAACCTCGGAGCCGCTGGCCATCAGCAGCACGTCGGGGGTGGCCTTCTCGCTGTCGGAGAGGATGTAGCCGCCCTTCAGGGCGTCGAGGCCGCTCTTCTCGTAGAGGGGCAGATCCTGGCGAGTCAGCACCAGCGCCACGGGATGCTTCTCGGTCATGGCGGCGATCCAGCCGGCGGCGACCTCCTTGCTGTCCGCGGGGCGATACACGATCAGGCCGGGCACGGCACGCAGGCCGGCCAGCTGCTCGATGGGCTGGTGGGTCGGGCCATCCTCGCCCACGCCGATGGAATCGTGGGTCAGGATGTAGGGAATGCCGAGGTTCATGATGCTCGACATGCGCATGGCGTTCTTCATGTAATCGCTGAACACGAAGAAGGTGGCGCAGTAGGGGCGCAGGCCGCCGTGCAGCTTGATGCCGTTGCAGATGGCCGCCATGGCATGCTCGCGCACGCCGAAGTGGATGTTCTGGCCCTCGGGCGTTTCGGCGGAGAAGTCGCCCTTGCCCTTCATGTTGCTCTTGTTGGAGGGCGCCAGGTCGGCGGAGCCGCCGAACAGGTTGGGAATGCGCTCGGCCAGGCGGTTCAGGGTCACGCCGCTGGAATTGCGGGTGGCGGACTTGCCATCGAAGGCAAACAGCTCGGCGTCCTTGGTCAGGTCGACGGGCAGGTCCTCGGAGAACCACTGGTCCCACTCGGCCTTCAGCTCGGGATACTTCTGGGCATACTCGGCGAACATGGCCTCCCAGTCGGCCTGGGCCTTCCTGCCCCTGGCCAGCGTCTCGCCGGTGCAGTCATAGACCTCCTGGGGCACGGCGAAGGGCTCCTCGCAAGGCCAGCCCAGAGCCTTCTTGGTCAGGGCGATGTTCTCCTCGCCGAGGGGCTCGCCGTGGGCGGAGGGGGTGTCCACCTTGGGTGAGCCGTAGCCGATGTTGGTGTGGGTGACCACCAGAGTGGGCTTGTCGGAGCACTTGGCGATCTTCAGCGCGGCGTTCACCTGCCGCCAGTTGTTGCCGTCCTTCACGTCGATCACGTTCCAGCCGTAGGCGCGGAAGCGGGCGGGCACGTCCTCGCGGAAGGCGATGTCGGTGTTGCCCTCGATGGAGATCTCGTTGTCGTCGTACACGGCGATCAGCTTGTTCAGGCCCAGCGTGCCGGCCAGCGAGCAGGCCTCGTGGCTGGTGCCCTCCATCATGCAGCCGTCGCCCAGTATGCAGAAGGTGTAGTGGTCGATCACGTTGAAGCCCTCGCGGTTGAACTTCGCCGCCAGGTGCTTCTCGGCCATGGCCATGCCCACCGCGTTGGCGATGCCCTGGCCCAGGGGGCCGGTGGTGGTCTCGACGCCGCGGGTGTGGCCGTACTCGGGATGGCCGGGGGTCTTGCTGCCGAACTGGCGGAACTGCTTCAGGTCGTCGATGGTCAGGCCGTAGCCGAACAGGTGCAGCAGCGAATAGATCAGCATCGAGCCGTGGCCCGAGGACAGCACGAAGCGGTCGCGGTTGATCCACTTGGGATCATCGGGATTGTGCTTCATCTGCCTGCCCCAGATGGCGTAGGCCGCGGGCGCTGCGCCCATAGGCATGCCGGGATGGCCCGACTTGGCCTTCTGGACGCCTTCGGCAGCTAGTATGCGGATGGCGTTCACAACCAGCTCGGAACGGCCGAACCTGACCTTGTCGATGCCGTCAACGGCCAGCGAGCGGATGGTGCTGACGATGTTTTGGTTGTTCATGGGTATGCACTCCTATCTGATAAAATAATTTGGTTCATCTCGGACATGCGCGGCATACGCCGCTTCCTATTCTATTATAACATACAAACCCGGATACGGACAACCCCCGTGGCGGGAATTTGTGCGGTGAAATTGGCGATCGCCATTCACCGCTCCCAAATCGTCTGATGAAATTTTACATTTTTACCTATTGCATTTCCTCGTTACCCATGCTATAATATTTTCTGTTCGATGCGAGCAGTATCGAATGAAAAGTTGATATGGGGCATTAGCACAGTTGGCTAGCGCGCTACATTCGCATTGTAGAGGTCACCGGTTCGAATCCGGTATGCTCCACCACAGTCCGTCCGAAAACACAGTTTTCGGACGGATATTTTATGCACAACATACAAAAGCAAGGCATAATCCTGCCCAAATCGCGAGAAAAGAGAGGCTTTTTTCCTCAGAATTCCGCGATTTTTCTGATTTTTGGCATAGCTATCCTGCGGTAACGGTCTATGAGGTTATGAACGCCTCCGCAGATGTTGATTGCCCTTCGGATGTTATAGGCAAGGGCGGAGAGGGCGAACTCGGCGGTGACC
>JAZOUD010000098.1:0-5195 GCA_045658005.1 Clostridia bacterium
GGAGGGGCCGCCCTGTCGATTGGGTTTAGGCCTTCCGAATTGAATTACAGGATGTCCACCCAAGCGTCGACGGTGTCCTTGGTGAAGCTGTTCAGCTTGTTCAGGAACAGGATGGAGCCGCCGTCGTCAGACTCGGTGACTTCCAACTCGCCCAGCTCGCCAACCTCGATCTTATCGCCCACAGCGCCGGCGAAGTCGCCCTTCACCATCGCCACAGCCGCGTAAGAGGAAGCATAGCCCAGCTCGATGGGGTTCCACAGGAAGGTCTCGTCGGCAATGCCGGCATCGATGAACTCCTTCATGTCGGAGGCCAAGGTCAGACCGGTGACCTTCACGTCACGGCCGGCGTCCTGGATGCACTTGCAGACGGCGGGGCCGCCCACGGTGGTGGGAACGATGATGCCCTTCAGGTCGGGATACTTCTCCAGCAGGGCCTGAGTCTCGTTGAAGGACTTGGTGTACTCGTCATCGCCGTACACGGTGCCGACATACTCGATCTTGGCATACTTCTCGTCGCCAGACTTCAGGGCTTCCTCAATGAAGGAGATCCACAGATTCTGGTTCGGAGCGGTGGCCATGGCGGACAGGATGGCGATCTGGCCTTCGCCGCCAATGCTGTTCACGATGGAATCCAGCTGGGTCACGCCGATCACCTGCGCGGAAGCGGGCTCAACGTCCAGGTCGCGGCCTTCGGCGTCAACCTTGGCGTCCCAGGAGATGACCTTGATGCCAGCGTCGCGGGCCTCGTTGCAGACGTCGACCAGCGCGGCGGGATCGTTTGCGGAGATGCACAGCGCATCGACGCCCTGAGCGATGTAGTTCTCGATGATGCGGATCTGGCCGTCGGAGGAGCCGTCGTCAGGACCGTCGTGCATGAACTCGAAGCCGAGCTCCTCGGCAGCCTTCTCGAAGCCGGTGACACCAGCCTGGAAGTAGGCGTTGCCGGACTGCTTGTAGACGACGCCGATAGTGATGCCCTCGCCCGCCTTCTCGGCAAACGCGGCAACGCTGAGAACCAGCATCAGGGTCAGAACCAGAGCCAATACTTTCTTCATGGGGATATACCTCCTTGTTTATTTACTCCGGGCATGCCCGGCAGTAATCATGGAATTGGGGTAACAGTTCAGTCATGGCGGCGCAGGCACCGCCGCTACATTGGATGATGCCTGTAGCGGCGGCCCCTGGGCTGCCATAGAGGCAACAGATACATCCGGAACTGAACAGTTACGAATTGAATCATGCCTTCTGGGCGTTCAGCTTTGCCGTTTCGGCGCGCCGCTGGGCCACCTTGCGCCGGTTTTGGATGTCCTCCACCAAGTTGGGCACCAGCACCGACAGGATCAGGATCACGCCCACGGACAGGTTGACCGCGGAATCCGGGAAGGCGAACAGCGTGCCAAGGCCGAATTTCACCACGCCGAAGATCACCAGAGAAATCGTGGCGCCGATGACGCTGCCCTTGCCGCCGTCGGTAGAGAAGCCGCCCAGCACCGCTGCGGCGATGGCGTACATGTGGTAGCCGTCCATGATGTCCGCCTTGACGGAGGAGGACGAATTGCCCACGAAGAAGATGCCGGTCACGGCGCTCATGAAGCCCGCGATCACAAAGCACCAGAACTTGATCTTGTCCACCCGAACGCCGGAGTAGTAGGTGGCGGCAGAGTTGGTGCCGATGGCGAATATCTTGCGTCCGTTGCCCGTCTGGTGCAGCCAGAAGTAGAACACGACGGCCAGCACGAGGTAGATCGGAATGGAAATCGGAATCTGCAGCTCGCCGACCTTCAGCAGCTGGTTCAGGTTCGCCAGGGACTTGAAGGTGGGGTCCTTGAACGTAAGCGTGTCGCCGCCGATCAACAGGTAGCTGAAGCCGCGAAAGAACAGCTGGGTCGCCAGCGTGATGATCATCGGGAACAGCTCCTTGAAGCGTGTGACCAGCAGGCCGTTCAGAGCGCCGCAGAGCGCGCCGACCAGCAGGCAGGCCAGAAGGGCCACCACCAGCGCCATCGAGCTGCCGTTTTCGCTGCTGCCCGCCAGTCGATTGTACATGACACCCAGCGTCACCACGCTCAGCGTGCCGATGGCGCCTACGGAGATGTCGATGTCACCCATCGCCAGGATCAGCATCATGCCCAAGGTCATGAAGCTGTACAGGAAGTAGGGGCGCATGCTGCGCAGCACGTTCGCGAAATAGAAGATCGGCTTCTTCTGCGCGCCGGAGGCGATGCGGGCCGCGTCCGTGATCTTGAACACCACGCACATGACCACCAGCAGGATGAGCAGGAAGAACTCCCAGCTCTTAAGAAACGCTTTCACCTTCTGCATCAGATATGCCTCCTCTCGAGGTCCTGCTTTTCAGCAATGCGCTGCAGGATGACGTTCAACAGGATGGCCACCAGGAGCAGTATGCCCTTGATGAATTCGGTAATCATCGAATTTCCGATGCCCATCTGGGGTATGGCGCTGTCGATGAAGGCGATCATCACCGCGCCGATGACCACGCCGGAGATCTTGCCGTAGCCGCCGGTAACGGCGACGCCGCCCAGCACGCACGCCGCGATGGTGAACATCTCGTCGCCCAGGGCGGAGCCCTTTTCGATGGCCGCGTAGAACGCGAGCCACATGATGCCCGCCAGGCCCGCAGTGGCGCCGCAGATGGTGTGGGCCAGCACGCGGATACGGTTGATCGGCACGCCGCGCATCTGGGCCGCTTCGGCATTGGAGCCCACGGCGTACAGGTTGCGCCCCGTGCGGGTGTATTTCAGGAACACGCCTGTGATTGCGACCACCAGCACCGCCAGCCAAACCAGGAAGGGCAGACCCAGGAAGCTGTGGTTGATCAAGCTATCCTTGAAGCCCTGGGTCAGCTGCGTGGGATTGATCTTGTTCATACCCAACAGCCAATCCATGGGAATCAGTGCGCGGACGATATAGCTTGTGGACAGCGTGACGATCAGCGATATCACGCGACCATAGCTCATCAGCACGCCATTGATGGCGCCGATCACAGCCCCGATGGCGATGCCCAACAGGAACATGACCAGCGTGTTTGTGACCGCGCCGGTACTCATCAGCTTGCCGGCCACCGCACCGGCAAAGGCCAGTATCGCCGTGATGGAGATGTCGATGGACCCGATCAGCAGCACGCACAGCATGCCGCAGCACATGACCATGTTGATGGAGCCATTCTTCAATACATTCAGCCAGCTCTTGCCCAGGTAGCCCGGTACGCGGATGCTGACCGCGATCAACAGCAGCGCCAGCACCGCCAGCAGGGGAATTTCACGATGCTCGATCAGGATGGAATATATGGGCTTGCGCTCTTTATTTGCCTGCATCTTCTCTTCCCCCCTATTTCTTCTGCGGCATGGCCGCCTGTAGTATGTCATCCTGGGAGAGCCCCTTGGTCTGGGTGAACTCCTTCGTCACCCTGCCCTCGCTCATCACGTAGATGCGGTCGGACATGTTGATGACCTCGGGCAGCTCCGAGGAGATCATCAGTATGCCCAGGCCCTGGCTGGCCAGGTCGGACATGATCTCGTAGATGGCCGCCTTGGAGCCGACGTCCACGCCCTTGGTGGGCTCGTCCAATATGATCACCTGGGGCTCCGCCGCCAGCTGCTTGGCCACGACCACCTTCTGCTGGTTGCCGCCGGAAAGCGCGCCCGTGTGGGTATCGGTATCCGGGGCCTTGATGGCCAGCAGCTCCTTCATCTTGTTGGAGAGCTCGTATTCCTTGGCGCGGTTGATGAAAATGCCGTTCTGGCACTTGTCCATCACGGAAAGGGAGATGTTGTGATTGATGGACCAGGAGAGCAGCAGGCCCTCCTTCTGGCGGTTTTCCGGCAGAAGGCCCAGGCCTCGGGCCATCATCTGGGTGGGCGTCTGGTCGTGGATCTCCTCGCCCTTGAAGAATATCTTGCCAGAATCGGGCTTCGTGACGCCAAATACCGATTCCATGACCTCGGTCCGGCCCGCGCCAACCAGGCCCGTCAGGCCCACGATCTCGCCAGAGCGCACCGTCATGTTGATATCCCGGTAGAAGCCGGTGCGACTCAGGTTTTCCAGCTTCAAAAGCTCCTTGCCCACCTGGGTTTCCTTTTTCGGGAACAGCTGGGTGATCTCGCGGCCCACCATGTGGTGCACCAGGAAGGGCTGATCCACTTCGCTGAGCAGCCAGGAGCCGATGTACTGGGCGTCGCGGAAGACCGTCACGCGGTCCGCCAGTCCGAATATGTCCTCAAACCTGTGGGAAATCAGTATGATGCCGACGCCCTGGTCGCGCAAACGCCGGGCGATGGTGTACAGGTCCTCGGCCTCGCGCTGGGACAGGGAGGCCGTCGGCTCGTCCATGATCAATATCTTCGCGTTCATGGACAGGGCCTTCGCGATCTCGACCAGCTGCTGCTGGCCCACGGTCAGCGAACCGACGGAAGCGGTCGGACTCAGATCGGCGTCAATGGAATCCAGCAGCTTCTTGGCTTCCCGGTTCATCTTCGGCCAGTCGATGAAGGGACCGATCTTGAACTCATGGCCGATGAAGATGTTTTCCGCCACGCTCAGGTCGGGATAGGACGCCGCGTGCTGGTATATGGCCGCAATGCCCCGTTCCTGGGCCGTAATGGGGTCGGTCATGACCACTTTTTCCCCGTTGAGGATGATTTCACCGCCGTCGGGCTGGTGAACCCCGGTCAACGTCTTGATGAATGTGGATTTTCCGGCACCGTTTTCCCCCACCAGGGCGTGAATCTCCCCGGCTTTCAGGTTGAAGTGCACGTTGTCCAACGCTTTGACACCAGGGAAAATTTTAGTTATACCGTTCATCTCCAAGATGTATTCCGAACCCGGCATTCTTTCGCCTCCGTTCTACCCCGGGCGTCCATGGCAATGCCGCATCCCGTATCACGCAACCGCCCATGTCGTCCATGTGTAAATTTAGTTACACACTATTATAAACTGCAAATCATCAACCTGTCAAGTTTTTTTACTCATTTTTGTGCGAACAAACTGGTTTTGGCATTGAAGGAAAAATGCCGGGCTGCCCTTGGGACAGAGGAACCGTCCGAAACTGCTGAAAAAGTGCCCGCGTCCCGAATGAATGAATTTCAAAGCAGACAATATGCAAATTCTCGAACAAATGAGGGCGATTTACCCTAATAATCCAAGAGAAATGCATATTTGCATTCGTGATTGTTCAA
>JAZOUD010000099.1:0-47227 GCA_045658005.1 Clostridia bacterium
CAACAGGGCGCGCCCCGCTCCCACACCGGGCAGCGCCAGGCCCTGTTATATCATGCATTCCTGTCACTGGGCCACTGCTTCCCCGTTCACATACAGGGTATGGCCGTTGGCGTTCACGTTGGCGACGTCGCCCTCAAGGGTGGTGATCCAGGTGTCCGTCGTCAGCGTCCAGGTGCTGGTGTCGTCCAGCACGACGGTGACCTCGCCCACCGCGCTGGAGACGGTCTCTCCCTTGGCGTTGGTGATCTCGCCGCTGATGGCGCCCTCGAAGCTGGAACCCTCGGTGAGGTTCAGCGTCAGTGTGGAATCGTCGCCCACCAGGATCGTGCCGGTCAGGCTCTGGCCCACGGCGTTCAGCTCGGCGATGTTGGATGCGCCGTTCCAGCCGTCAGCGCACACGCTCAGCAGGATGTCCTCCGCATCCTCGTTCACCAGCTCGACGCCCGTCAGCGTGATGACTGCATGGGTGTTGGTGACATGGAACATGTGGCCGTTCAAGCTTGTCAGGCTGCCGCCGGTCATGGTGAAGTGGGACGTGCCGCTATCGGCGTCGCCGGACATGGACTGATAGATCATGATGGTGTCCAGGAAGGTGGCGTTGCCGTTCATCTGGGTGTTGTTGGCCGTCATGTCACAGTCGACGAGTGTGATGGAATTCAGGCCCTCGATGCACACACCCTCGGAAAGATTGCTGGTGAGGGTGGCATTGGACACGGTGATGTCCGCCGTGGAGTAGATCGCCGGCGAGCCCAGGCCGTTGGAGGTATAGCTGCCGCCGTCCACCACCACGGTTCCGCCGCCGCGGTCGGTGCGGATGGCCGCAGAGGAGCGCCCGGAGGTCTCCACGGTCAGGTTGCTGGCCCGGGTGACGCCGCCGCCGGTGGTCATGATGCCGCCGGAGCCGTCGCCGGTGGTGGTGATGGTGGAATCGGAGATGACGACCGTGGTGCCGTCCCCCTCCGCGCCGTTCCGCCCGCCGTTGCCGCCGTAGCTGAACACGCCGTTCGCGCCGTCGGCGTCGGAGGTGATCGTCGCGCCGCTGATGGTCACCGTGCTGCCGCCCATGGCCAGCAGCGCCGCGTTCAGGCCGTAGAAGTTGCAATTGTCGCCGCCGTTGGAATCGCCGGTCTTGGCGACGGTGATGTCGGTGAGGGCGACATCTGCGTCGGTATTTACGATCAGCGCACTTTCGTCGGTGGCTTCGGAGGCATAGGCCTCGCCGGAGATTTCCGCGGCTTCGGTGATCTCGATGGCCGCGGCGTACTCGAAATCAGAGGACCCGCCGCCCGGAGGGGTGCTTCCGCCGAACCCGCCTTCACCGCCGGGGCCGCCCTTGCCTTCAGGGGGAGTGCCCATGCCGTCGCCGGGCATACCGCCCTCCGGGGGTTCGCCGGGCATCCCGTCGGGCGGTGTGCCCATACCCTCGCCGGGAACGCCGCCCTCAGGGGGCTCGCCGGGCATCTCCGCCGCGTTTGTCGTCTCTGTGGTTTCTGCCAATACGTTCAACGGGTAGTTCGCCAGCAGCGCCAGCGCCATGATCAAAGCGATTGTTTTTTTCATTGTCTTGCACCTCTTTCCCTTTCGTTGACCCTATTGTAAGGCCGAAAGCTGAAATGAACCTTGAGGATTTTCGGTTCTTATGGCCTACTTTTCATCTGGGACTGCCGTATTTTATTAACTTATTTATATAAACACCTCAAAAACAGTGCGTGCCTATTGACTTATTTGTTCAATTCAGGCATAATGGATGCATAATACAGGATGCTATCGAGGCGATACCGGAATTCACCTGAAGGGGAGTCCTTTATGGAAAAGCTCGAACGATTTATCTCCGAAAACTTTGAAGAGGCCCTGGCCCGGGGCCACATACAGCCCTTCTACCAGCCCGTCATCCGCACGATTTCCAGGCAGCTGTGCAGCTTCGAGGCGCTTGCGCGATGGGTTGACCCCCGGCGCGGCATCATACCGCCCGACCGCTTCATTCCCATACTCGAACAAAGCCAGGCCATCCACAGGGTGGACGCATGCATCATAAGGCAGGTATGCGCGACAATCCGGGCGCGGTTGGAGGCCGGAGAGGTGCCGATCCCCGTTTCCGTCAACCTGTCACGGCTGGATTTTACCCTCTGCGACATCTTTGCCGTGGTGGACGGCATCGTCACCCAATACCAGATCCCCCACGACTTTTTGTATATCGAGATCACCGAGAGCGTGATGGCCGAGCAGGAGGACCAGATGCGCGCCATCGTGGATCGCTTCCACGCCGCCGGCTACCAGATCTGGATGGACGACTTTGGCAGCGCCTACTCCTCCCTGAACGTGCTGAAGGACTACGAGTTCGACGAAATCAAGCTGGATATGCGCTTTCTCAGCTCCTTCAACCTGCGCTCCCGGCGGATACTGACCGCGGTGATCCAGATGGCCAAGGAGATCGACATCCACACGCTGGCCGAGGGCGTGGAAACCCAGGAGCAGCTGCGCTATCTGCGCAACATCGGCTGCGAAAAGGTCCAGGGCTTCTACTTCGGAAGGCCGCAGCCCTGGGACGAGGCCCTGTCCCACCTTCGGGACATCGGCGTGGGCATCGAGAGCCCCCAGGACAGGAAGTATTACGACGACATCGGCAGGGTCAATTTCCTCAGCGCCGTGCCCTTCATGACCAAGGACGAGCGCGACGCGCTGAAGACCGCCCGCCAGCTGAACAGCATCCCCCTGGCCGTCGCCGAGGGGCGGCGGGACAACTTCAGCATACTGTTTTACAACACAGCCTTCGAGCAGACTGCCGAGAGCACGGGCCTGGTCTCCCACATATTCACCCAGGAGCAGCTGCGCGTGCCACAGCCCTATTCGCTGCTGCCCCGGCGGCTTCTGGACCTGATGGAATCCACCCGCACCGGCGAAGAGGGGCGCATGGTGTTCATTTCCAACGGCGAATACTACGAGCTGCAGGCCAAGTGCATCGCCCAGACGAAGGACGCCTACAGCGTGCTCTTCCGCATGAGCAACCTATCGAAGGCTTCCAGGGCGGTGGAGCGCGACCAGCTGGACGACGACATTCGCCAGATCTACACGCTGTTTGAGCGTATCACGCTGGTGGACGTGGCCGCCGACGCCATCACGCCGCTCTACGTCGCCACCCGGGAAAACCTGCTCTCCGGCAGCACCGGCCTGGAGGCGCTGGCCAATGAATACGCCGAGCGCCTGATCTTCCCCGAGGACCGGGAAACCTATCGCTGGCTGATGGACTTTTCAACCATCGAAGAGAAGCTCCGGGATGCCGGGCGCACCAATATATCCCGCTACCTGCGCACCTTGGTTCGCCATGGGCAATACACCTGGAAGCAGTACATCGTGCTGCGCATACAACCCGGCGTCTACCTGGAGCTGATCCGCGCCGTGCATTCCGACCTGCTTCGATTCCTGAAGAACCACCACCTGGCGCACCAGGCCTCGATGGAGGAGCCCATCGACGCGCCGGAGGTGCTCTGGCGCAATCTGATCCATTCCGACATCGCCCGCGTCTTCTGGAAGGACCGGGATCGCCGCTTCCTCGGGGCCAGCAAGGGCTTCCTGGATTATTACGGCTTCACCTCGGCAGACGAAATCGTCGGAAGGACCGACGAGGACCTGGGCTGGCACGTCCATCCGGACAGCTACATGAACGACGAGCTTCAGGTGATCCACGAGGGCATCACCACCCATAATATACCGGGTCGCTGCATGAGCAACGGCGAAAACCGGGACATCATCGCCAGCAAGGCCCCGCTGTACGACCGCAACGGTGAGGTGCAGGGCCTGATCGGCTGCTTCATGGACCGGGACTTGATCAACATCAACGACATGCGGGGCAAGGAGACCAAGCGGCGGGACCTGCTCACCGGGCTGCTGAACTCCCGTGGCATCTCCGAGGAGGCCCACACCTTCCAGGACGAGTACAACCTCAGGAACATGGACTTCGTTCGCATGCACGTCGCCATCGACGACTTTAACTCCATCAACCGTCAGTACGGCTTCGACTTCGGCGACAAGGCCATTGCCGCCCTGGGCCGGGCGCTGAAAAAGGCCTTTGGCCTGACCTGCGCCGTGGGCCGCTACACCGGGCATCAGTTCGTGGTGCTGCACCAGATCCACAGCCGCGAGGAGGCCGGCCAGCTGCGCGCCCGGATCAAACAGGTTGCTTCCCACATCCAACGGATCGACGGCATCGCGCTGACGCTCTACCTGTCCGTGGGCTACTGCGTCTATTCCGAATGCGAGGACCTGGAGGCGCAGGCGCAGAAGGCGGAGGTCCGCCTGCTGGCCGACCATAACGACCATTCCACCACACAAAACCGCCAGAACCGCGCCTCCGAAATCTTCCACCTGTACGACGACCTGCCCATCCCCTACTGCGTCTGCCGGGTCGTGGCCGACGAGGCGAACCGCGTGACGGACGGAACACTCTTCTACGTCAACCACGCCTTTGAACAGCAGTGCGGCATGGAAGCCGCCCAGCTGTTGGGCCACAGGGTCAGCCAGCTCTTCCCGAAGCCGGACGCCGCCTGGTGCGACATCGCCCGCCGTGCCGCCCTGGAGGACGAAACCGTGGCGCAGCGGATGCGCTCCTGGACCACGGGAAGGACCTACCACGTCACCGCCACCCCCGTCATCCACCCGGGGTACTGCGGGTTTACGGTGCAGGATTTGGAGGCGCTTTGAAACGCACATAGCAAAAGCTCCCTGACGCAGCGTTGGACTTGCGTCAAGGAGCTTTTTGCTTATACGGTAAATACTGATTTATCGAGCAAAGCTCGATAAATCAGCATTTGCCTACACCGCCCCGATCGTTCCCCCTTCGACCAGCTCCACGGGGAAGATGTTGGGCTTGCGGGAGGCGGTGTCGGGGGATTCGATCAGCTCGATCAGGCGCCTTGCGGCCGTTCGGCCGATGTCCTCGCCGCTCTGGCGGATGGTGGTCAGGCGGGGCGACATGGCCTGGGTGAGCGGTATGCCGTCGTAGCCGCCGAAGGCGATGTCCTCCGGGATGTGCAGGTTCATCTCCCGGGCCGCCTCCTGGGCGCCCAGATAGGCCACATCGTCGGGCAGGAGTATGCAGGTGGGGCGCTCGGGCAGGCGCAGCAGCTCCAGGACGAGCTTGCGGGTGAGGCCGATGGCGTCATACAGCCCCTGCTTCAGGTACTCCGGCGGCACGGGCAGGTCGTGATAGGCCATCGTGTTATGGAACTGGCTGATGCGCGTGCGGGTGACGAGCGAGTTGTCGTGACCGTGGATGAAGGCGATGCGGCGGTGGCCCCGCTTGATGGCGTACTCCACCAGCTTCTGCACGCCAGTCTCGTTGTCCGAGAGTACCGCGGGCACGCGCTTGTAGATGTGGTCTATGGTGACGCAGGGGATCCCACTCTCCGCCAGCGCCTTAAAGCGCGGCGCGCGAAAGTCCAGGCAGACCATGCACACCCCGTCGATGCCCCCCCTGCGGCAATGCTCTGCGCAGTCCTCATCCGCGCCCTGATGCATGAATGTGATGTCATACCCCCGTGACGCAGCTTCCTCCTTGATCGCGTTCAGGATCAGCACAAAGAAGGGATGCGTGAGCCCCCTCCCACTCTCTTCCGCATACAGTATGCCCAGGTTGGGCGCATGCTCGGTCATGGCTGCCACCTCCGTTGCGTGGTCGTTCGGGTATGCCGCGCCTTCAGCGCACGGCGTGAATCAGCTTGTCAAGGGTCTCATACAGCCGCTCCGGCTCCACAGGCTTGGACAGGTGCGCCGTCATACCCGCCTGGAGGGAGCGCTGCACGTCCTCGTCAAAGGCGTTGGCCGTCATGGCGATGATGGGCACCGTTTTTGCGTCCGGCCGATCCAGCGCGCGTATGCCACGGGTGGCCTCCAGGCCGTCCATCACCGGCATGCGCACGTCCATGAGCACCGCGACATACTGGTTCGGCGAGGAACACTCGAACAGCTCCATCGCCAGCTTGCCGTTCTCGGCGTGGTCGGCTTCAATGCCCTCCATCTCCAGAAGGTCCATCAGAATCTCAGCGTTGATCTCCATGTCCTCGGCGACCAGCACGCGGCAGCCCTCCAGGCCGTATTCCGTATCGTCGGAGGCTTGCTCCGCCTCCTGCGCCAGATCGGCGGCGTTGCCCGCCCTGCGCCGGTCGATGATGCTTGTCATTTTGCGCATAAGGCTGTCGGTAAACAGCGGCTTGGACATGATGCCGTCCACGCCCGCGGCCATGGCCTCTTCCTGGATCTCGTCCCAGCTGTAGCCGGTGAGCACGATGATGGCCGTCTGATCGCCTTCGACCGCGCGTATGGCCCTGGCCAGATCGATGCCGTTCATGTCGGGCATCCTGTAATCCGTCAGGATAAAGCCATAGGGATTGCCCTGGTTGCGAAGGGTTTGCAGCCGCTCCAACGCTTCCCTACCGCTGCGCACGGTATCCGCCTCCACACCGATGGCGTTCGCTACCAAACGCGCCTGCTCGCAGGCCACCGCGTCGTCATCCACCACCAGTATCCGCAATCCCTTTGGCAGGGCATGCCCGTGCTCGGAACTGACGCTGCGATTGGAGGTTTTCAGCGTGACGGTGACGGTGAAGGTGGTGCCTATGCCCTTTTCGCTCTCCACCCCAATGTCGCCGTTCATCATGTCGACGATGTTCTTGGTGATCGCCATGCCCAGGCCGGTGCTGCCGTATTTGTTGGTGGCAACGGAGCTCTCCTGGGAGAAGGCCTCGAAAATCTTCGGGATATACTCCTTGCTCATGCCGATGCCGGTGTCCTTCACGATGAAGCGCAGGGTGCAATGGCCCTCGAATTCCGCGATCTGCTCCACTGTGAAGGTGACTTCACCGGGCGTCGGGGTGAACTTGACGGCATTGCCGAGTATGTTGATCAGCACCTGCTTCAGCTTCATGTCATCGCCGATGTAGTAGTCGTTCACCTGGCCGATGATCTGGCAATTGAAGCTCAGGCCCTTATCCACGCACTGGCCGTTGACCATGACGTTGATCTGGTCGATGAAGTCCCGGAAGCTGAACTCCTCGCTCTTGAGCACCATGCGCCCGGATTCGATGCGGCTCATGTCCAGTATATCGTTGATGAGCCCCAGCAGGTGCCGCGCGCTGGTCCCGATCTTTTCAAGCTGCTCCCGGGTGTGGGGCAGCAGGTTGGGGTCCTTCAGGGCGATGTTGTCCAATCCGATGATGGCGTTCATCGGCGTGCGAATCTCATGGCTCATGTTGGACAGAAAGCTCGTCTTGGCGCGGCTGCTCTCCTCCGCCAGCACCTTTTCCACCTCTATCTGCTTTTCACGCTTCTGCATCAGGTAGAAGATGTAGAACAATATCGCCAGCGCGGCCACGATCAGGACGGTCTGGATCAGGCTGTTGCGGATCAGTGCTCCGCCCACGTCGTCCAGCACCTCGCGCAGATAGCTGTTCACAGGCCGGGTAGAGGTGGAGACGATGTCCACGCCCGCGTCCATGAGCTTTTGGGTATAGAAGTCCTGTATGGGCTTCACGGCATTCTCGGTGGCCATTTCGGTGGCCTGGCGCATCCAGATGGTGGATGTAAATATGATCAGCGCCAGCAGCACCACCCATGCCACCGGCGAGCGGCCCAGGCGGCGCGCGGTATCCCGGCGGAACAGATACAGGAAAAACAGGAAACCCAGCATGCCCCAGGCTGCCAGGATCAGATAGGACTCGGTGGAGAGGGTCTTGACCGCCATCAGATTGGGGATCAGGAAGTAGAGCATGAACATCAGCGAGATGGCCACGCCTGTATAGCCGATCGCCCTTGCCCGCCGATCGCCGTCGATCCTGGCGGATTTGGCCGCCGCTGCGGAGGTATATGCGTAGACGATGGTGGCGCCTACCGTAGTCACGTCCACGATCCAGCTGATGGCCGTCCGGCCCAGCAGAGGCAGAAACGCCGATATCGCGAGCAGAAACAAGATGGCGTTTTGGGGCACGCCATTCTCGTCCAGCCTGCCCATCCACTTGGGCATCATATCGTCCTCGGTCATCGCGACCAGCAGGCGGCTGGAGGCGATGGTATTGCCCACAAGCCCTGTGATGATGGCGCCGAGCGCCGCCAATCCCAGCGCCACAGGGCCAATGGCGCCCATGAGCGCCTTCGCCGCATGGAACGTGGGCAGGCCCTGGAGGCCTGAATAGCTGCCCAGGCTTGAGATGTAATCCATCCAGCCCGCGCAGCCTTCCGGCAGGGCGCACACCGCCAGGATCGCCAGCGCCGCATAGGCGACGGCAGCCGTGATGACCGCGATCGCCATGATTTTAAAGCTCTTTTTTACCGGAAAATTGAATTCCTCCGTCGAATGGGAGATCGATTCGAAGCCCACGTAGGCCCAGGGCGCGAGGGCGACGATCGTAAAGATGCCCGCCAGGGGCGAGCTGCCGGGAACAAAGGGCGGCGCGATGCTTCTCAACTGGCTGGCAGGATTCGCGACCGCAAACGCGATGACGACGACGATGCCGCCGCCCAGCAGCAGCGCCATGACGATCTGCACCGTGGCGGCCACCCGGTTGCGCAGGCAACACACCGCGGCAAAGGCCAGCGCCGCAATGGCCAGCAGCACCTCGCCCATGTAGATATCGTAACCGGCGATCGTATAATGGAAGCCAAACTGGAACAGGCCGCCGAACAGGTGCCGGGCGATCAGGGGCAGCGCCGTGGCGTTTGCCCAGATGATGGCCACATAGGTCAGCAGCATGAACCAGCCGTTCAGGAAGCCGTGGTCATAACCAAAGAGATGCTTGGCATAGGCATAGGTGCCCCCCACGTCCGGATCACGATTCATCAGGTAGTGGTAATTCATGCCGATGACCAGCATGATCAGGCCGCCGATGGCGATGCCCAGCACCGTACCCAGCGGTCCTGCCACCGGAAGGAAGGTCGTCCCGGGCATGACAAATGCACCCCAGCCCACGCTGCAGCCGAAGGCCAGCGCCCATGCCCCAAGAGGCGACAGGTAACGGACAAGTCCCCTACCCCTTGCGTTTTGTGATGGATTCAACCGAATCACTTAACCTTTCTACGAACTTATACTCAGTTGCCCGCTTCGTACGCTTCGATGCCCTGCAGGGTATTTCGGAAGCGCGTCAGCACAGCCTCCACCTTTTCGCGCACTACAGCATCGGAGAGCTTCCGGGGATTGCCGGGGCGGAATTCCTCGGTGATCTCGTCAGCGGCGCTTGCCAGCGCGTCAAGGCCCAGGTTGGCGCAAACGCCCTTCATGGCGTGGGCGCTTTCAAACAGCTTTTCCGCGTCCATCGCCTCGCCGGCCTGGGCCAGCTTCTCGCCCACATCGCTGCTTCCCAGCTTGCGGATGTATTTGTCGATCAGCTTGTCCTTCTTCATCACCCGGACGGCCTGCTCATAGTTGCCGCCGATCTCTTCATACAACTGTTGGATCGTCATGCTTCATTCTCCCTTTCAATCTTTAGTTCCTTTTCGATCAACGCTTCAAATTCCACGGGTGGCAGCGGACGCGAGAAATAATAGCCCTGCACCAGGTCGCACTCCGCGTTCTTGAGCTTATCAAGCTGTTCCCTGGTCTCCACGCCCTCGGCCACTACAGGCACCTTCAGGTACCTGGCGATGTCCAGCACCACTTGCACCAACCGGAAGTCCTTTTCGCTCTGAGTGATGTTGCGCACGAACTGCATGTCCATCTTCAGCACGTCGATGGGCATGTAGGACAGCATGTTCAGCGACGAATAGCCTGAGCCAAAGTCATCCATTTCAATTTCAAACCCCCTGGTCCGAAGGCGGTTGATCAGCTCGATCATTTGCTCGGAGTTGTCGGTGTAGGCGGATTCGGTGACCTCCAGCTTCAGGGCCTTGTGGTCCAGACCGTAGCGCTCGATCAGTCCCTCCAGCCGCTCCTCCAGCGACGGGTCGAATACGTCCACCCTCGAAAGGTTTACCGACACCGGCACTGTGAAGTTGTATTTCTTCCGCCATTGGGCGATCTGCCGGGCAGCCTCGTTCCAGACAAAGCCGTCCACGGCGCTGATCTGACCGTTTCCCTCGAACAGCGGTATGAAGCGGCCCGGCGGCACCATACCCAGCTCCGGATGGTTCCAGCGTATCAGCGCCTCCGCGCTGGACAGCCTCGGCGGGTCGCACTGTACGTTGTACTTGGGCTGGTAATAAACCGTCAGCTCCCTTTCCTCCACCGCCCGGCGCAGGTCGTTCAGAAGGCGCTGATCCATCATTTCACGCTGATACATCTCTTCATCGTAGATCATCAGGCGGGTCTTGTAGTTGCTGCGGACCATGCTGCACGCGGCCCGGGCCCGGTCAAACAACAGCACCGGCTCCACATCCCTGCGCCAGGGCGCGACGCCCATGCGCAGGCGGATGCTGGCATTGATCGAAAGCGCGTTGACTTCTTCCTGCAGCCGATCCAGCAGCGCCTGGTAGTCGCCACTGTGCTGGCAGTAGATGTCAAAGTGATCCGCCTCGATGCGGCTGGCAATGCCCTCGGTATCGGCCAGGAAGCCGCGTATGCCGTCGCCGATGGCCGCCAATACACGGTCGCCGAATTCGCGCCCGTTCAGCGCGTTCACCGAATGGAACTGTTCGATGTTGATGACGATGGCGTCCATACTCCAGTTCGGATGGTACTGGTGGATCCGGTTGGCATACTCGAAAAAGAAGTTCCGGCTGTACAGCCTGGTCAGCCTGTCGAACTCCGCCGCCTGGATCAGCTGGCGTCCCTCGCTCAGCTCGATGATGCGTCCCACGCGGGCCAGTATGACCTCGTGCATGTCGAAGGGCTTGGTGATGAAGTCCGCGGCGCCCATCTCCAGCGCTTTGAGCTCGGCATTTCGTTCCGCAGTCAGTACGATGATGGGAATGACCTTCAGCTCCTCGTCGTTGCGCACACATTCGAGTACCTTGAACCCGTCCATCTCAGGCATGATCAAATCCAGCAGCACCACGGAAAGGCTGTCGCGGTATTCCTCGATCATCTGCAGCGCTTCCCTGCCGTTGGTAGCGAATATGATTTCATAGTCGTCCTCCAGGATCATGCCCAGCACATCGCGGTTGATCTCCTGGTCGTCTACAATCAAAACCAGTTGAGGTTTATTCAATTGCTTGGATTTGATCATAAACCGATCCTCCAATCGACAAAGCCCTTTTTCTGTTTCATCTTTGTGGCCTGTACGCGCCAGTCCCACAGAAGCCTGGAAGCCATTTTACGCCACCAGCGTCCTGAGGGTTTTGTACAGCTGATCGGTATCCACCGGTTTGGAAAGATGGGCGTTCATGCCCGCTTCCAACGACTGACGCACGTCCTTCTCAAAGGCGTTTGCCGTCAGCGCGATGATGGGCACCGTCCTGGCATCGTCCCGAGGCAGCGCGCGAATGGCCCTCGTAGCCTCCAGGCCGCCCATCACGGGCATGCGCAGGTCCATCAGTATGGCGTCGAAGTGCCCTGGAGGCGCTTGAGAGAAGGTATCGACCGCTTTGCGCCCGTTCTCCGCCCGCTCACAGGTGACATTCTCCAGCGCCAGCAGGTCCTCCAGCAGCTCAGCGTTGAGATCGATATCCTCGACGATCAGTATGTGCTTTCCCGCAAGCGAACGCTCCGTCCGGGGCTCGCGCTCCTGATCGGGTTGCCCGGCGACGTCGACCGCGCCGGTTCTCACCGTTACGACAAAGGTACTGCCCTCGCCCTTGCGACTGGTGACGGCGATATCGCCGTCCATCATATCCACCAGTCGCTTTGTGAGCGTCAGGCCGATGCCGCTGCCGGCGGAGCGGTTGATGGCATTCGCGTCCTCCTGGGCAAAGGCTTCAAACAGCTTGGGTATGAAGGCCTCGGCGATGCCCACGCCGGTATCGCTGACGGTAAAGCGCAGCACGCAGCGCCCGCCTTCACGGGGCAGCTGTTCGGCCACAAGGCGCACCGTTCCCCCCTCGGGCGTATATTTGACAGCGTTTGACAGTATGCTCAGCAGCACCTGGCGCAGGCGCAGCGAATCGCCGACGCATGCCTTTTCAAGCTCGCCGACCACCTCATGCCGATAGACCAGTCCCTTCTCCTCGCACATCATCCGCGCCAGCACGTTCACCAGATTCAACAGATCCATGGGCGAGAAGGTCTCCACCTTCAGGGCCATTTCGCCCGATTCGATCTGGTTCATATCCAGTATGTCGTTGATCATGTTCAGCAAGTGACGGGCGCTTATATCCACCTTTTCCAGCCTGTCGCGGGTCTGGGGCGTCAGGCTCTCATCCTTCAGGGCGAGCTCGTTGAGCCCGATGACCGCGTTCAGCGGGGTGCGCATCTCGTGGCTCATGGTGGCCATGAAGCGGCTTTTGGCCTGATTGCTCTCCTCCGCCGCCAGCAGTTCAGCCTCCAGGTGCTCCCGCTCGACGATCCGCTGGGTGATGCCATTGAGCAGGTTATAGATGACGAATACGAACACGCTGCCGCCGAAGAGTATGCCGGCCGTGATCAGATCCGGCTTGCCGAAGATGCCCACCGCCAAATAGCCCAGCAGGAAGCACACCAGCAGCAGGATTGGCACGTACAGTATGCGGTCATCCGCGTTCCAGAATCCGAGTTTTTTCACGTAACGGGCGAACCGCACGAAGCCGAAGATATTGTACACCATGAGCAGACTGCCCAGGAACACCATACCCCGAATCAGCCATTGAACCATGCGATTCACCCCCTTGCCATATTGTCCGGGACGCGCTTTTTCAGATGCGCGCTTCCCGGCGCCGCAACGAGAATAAAGAAGGGCGCCTGTTTATTCTATCATATCACAAAACAGCCGCCCATGCAATCACGAAACGCGCTTTATTCGCCTGTATTTCTTTATTCACCGATCTGGCAATCGTGACCCCCGGCCGTCTTTACCGCGTACAGGGCCGCGTCCGCCCGCTTGAAGATATCCTCGGCGTCCTGTCTTTCGTCGCCGAAGGCCACGCCGCAGCTCAGGCTGATCGGCGGCAGCCCGTCCTCTCCCCTGCCCAGGATCCCGTTGATACGGGCCACCTTTTGCTTCACCAGCCCGGTATGTCCGCGGTCGGTGTGCACCATGATGACCGCGAACTCATCCCCGCCGATGCGGCAGACGTGGTCCTGGGATCGGAAGCTCTTGAGTATCGTGCCGGCCACCCTGACCAGGGCCTTGTCCCCCAGCTCGTGGCCGTGGCCGTCATTGATCTGCTTGAACTTGTCCACGTCGAACAGCAGCAGCGCCGAGCTTTCCCAGTTCGTGTTTCTAAGGAAAAACACGTAGCCGCTGCGGTTGTGGATGCCCGTCAGCTGGTCGTGGGTGGCGTCGTAAGTCAGGCGCTGGGTCTTTTCCTGGTTGGCCTCATACATCAGGTTGTAGGTCTTTGCCAGGAACTGGAATTCGTTGGAGCCCTTGATGGGGATGGGCTGGTCCGCGCGAATGTACACCACGGCCCGCAGCAGCGGGCTCACCACCAGCAGCGTGGTCAGGAGCATCGTGAACAGCGTGGCGAGGATCGCGATGAGTATCAGCGTGCGCTCCTTGAACAGCATGTCGTCCAGCGCGTCCGTGGCCGCCTTCTGGTGGGCGTCCACCTCCTTGGCCAGGGTATCCAGGCAGGCCTGCACATGGCGGGAAATGGATTCCTTCTTCATGTGGTAGACGTCGTCGAACACCATCTTCCGGGCCCGAACCGCCTGCTTGTCCCGGGGCAGCAGCGCGTCCTCCTCCGACAATTCCACCTTCCGGATGGCCTCGGGGTATTCGTTCACGTCGTAGCCATAGGCCGCCACGGCCAGGCGCATCGCATAGTACTCCCGCTCCATCAGCGCTACGGACTCCACCATCGCCGCCTCGAGCGATTCATAGGCCTCGTTGTCGTCGGTGATGGCGCGAATGCTCTCCAGCGCCTTGTCCCTGCGCTTGTCGACGTTTGCCTCTTTGAAGTAGTTGTCCAGGTATTCCCGCTTCCCCGTCTCCACGAAGCAGCGCGACTGCTCGGTCAGGTAGTCCGAAGCCATTTGCAGCTTGTCCGCGTCCCGCTGCCAGAGGATATAATCGCCGGTATATTCCCGCATGCGGGAATAGCCTATCCTGGTCCTGAAGGTTGTGAACAACAGCAGCAGGGATATCACCAGCAACAGCAGTGCCATCAGCAACTGAATCCTGCGAATGGATATGCCCTTTGTTTTGTTGCGCAGCATGCTTTCCGACCTCTTTTGTCGTATTTAACGGATGTTCCCAGAACTTGAAACTATTCATATTCATTATACTATAGAAAAGCTGGCGTGTCCATATGTATCGGCACAAACTTGTCCAAATTGTAAAATAATTTTTCATTCATACCATTTGAGTTAAATTTTAATCAATATACGAACAATCGTGGTGATTATTTCCGGGTTGTGTTATAATAACTTTGATCTTTTGTTTAGGAGAGCGATGCCCGAATGACCCTCAACGGCTATTATTTCACAGCCACCGGCATCACGGAATACGCCTTCTTCCACGGCGATCGAAATACCCTGCGCGTGGTCCATGACAGCATGCCGAACGCGCCCGTGAGGCTTTACACTGCCTCCGGCATGGAGTTTGCCTTCAGCGCGCCTTTTAACTGGGAGGAATCCCCCTTCAGCCGAAAAATGCCTGCTCCCGGCGCGTCCTACCCATTCCTCGGCCCGGATGGCGCGGAGGCGGGACGACTGTACCTGCTTGGCGCGGATCACTTTGCCGTCGCGATGCCCGGCGCGGCCCTGAACGGCCGGATCATTCACGAGCGCCTTCGCCGCAGCGTATACTTTACGGCCCTGGACGACGAACCCATCGCCCGCGTGGAGTATGGCCTTGAGCGCATTCTGACCCGGGAGCAGTTTGGCGAGTGGTTCCCCCGGCGCTATGTGGCCGAGGTCTCAAAGCCCCCGGAGGAAGCGCTGCTGGCCCTGGCGCTCTCCGCCCCGTTCCTGGGATTTGACGCGCTGGAGGTGCGATAGCGGCCACGCGCATAAACAGGAGGCACCCCGATCGACCGCACTGACGTCAATCGGGGCGCCTCTTTTTTATTTATCAGTAAATCCTGAACTTCACCGTCACCTTCGAGGGCAACCGGTAGTTCCTGTCGGAAAGTGCGGTGGCCGTGGCGATGTAGGTTCCCTTTTTCTTTTTCGCACCGCTGACCGTCACCCTGCACCTGTCGCCTTCGATCAAACCGGTCGCCGTCGCCGTGGGCTTCTGGCGCTTGCCGTTGTACTTCAGCCTGGTGTTGGTCCACTTCAGCCTGACCATCTTCTTCCTGATGGTGCAGGTCTTCGTCCGAGCCCTGGGAAGGACATAGTTGACATTGGAGAGACTGGCGGCCTTAGCCCTGTAGTTTCCCGCGTTCCTGCGGCCACCCGTCACCGTCACCGTGCACCCGTCGCCCAAGACCAGGCCGGTGGCCTTCACCGTGGGCTTTTGGACCTTGCCGTTGTAGGTCAGGCTGGTCCTGCTCCACTTCAGCCCCACCGTCTTCGGCGCAATGGTATACGCCTGCGTCGCATCCGACGGCAGCGCATAGTTGCTGTTGGACAGGGCCGTCGCCGTCGCCGTGTAGCTGCCCGCGTTCTTCCTTCCGCCGCTCACCGTCACCGTGCAGCTGTCGCCCCAGGCCAGGCCCGTGGCCTTCACCGTGGGATTTTGGACCTTGCCGTTGTAGGTCAGCCTGGTCTTTCTCCACTTCAGCCCCACCGTCTTCGGCGCGATCGTGAAAGCCCTTGTCACCGCCGAGGGCAGCCCGTAGTTGCCGTTGGACAGGGCCGTCGCCGTGGCCGTGTAGCTGCCCGCGTTCTTCTGCGCGCCACTCACCGTCACCGTGCAGCTGTCGCCGGAAAGTATGCCCGTGGCCGTCGCCGTTGGCGCGTGGATCTTGCCGTTGTAGGTGAACGCGGTATTCGCCCAGCTCAGGCCCACCGTCTTCGGCGCGATCGCAAACGCCTTCGTCACGCCCTGCGGCAGCCCGTAGTTGCCGTTGGACAGGGCCGTCGCCGTGGCTGTGTAGCTGCCCGCGTTCTTCTGCGCGCCGCTGACCGTCACCGCACAGCTGTCGCCGGAGGCCAGGTTGCTCACCGCCGCCCTGGGACCCTGCGCCTTACCGCTGTAGGTCATGTCGGTATTCGTCCACGCCAGCTGAGCGATCCTTTGGGAAACCGTGAAGGTTTGTGTCACATTGGACGGTAGCCTGTAATTGCCGTTGGACAGGGCCGTCGCCGTGGCCGTGTAGCTGCCCGCGTTCTTCTGCGCGCCGCTGACCGTCACCGCGCACGTATCGCCGGAGAGGATACCCGTAGCCGTCGCCACAGGCCCATGGGCGTTGCCGTCGTAGGTGAAGGCGGTGTTCGCCCAGCTCAGGCCCACCGTCTTCGGCGCAATCGAAAACGCCTGCGTCACCGCCGACGGCAGCGCGTAGTTGCCGTTGGACAGGGCCGTCGCCGTGGCGGTGTGGCTGCCCGCGTTCCTCTGTGCGCCGCTGACCGTCACCGTGCAGCTGTCGCCGGAGAGGATGCCCGTGGCCGTCGCCACAGGCGCGTGGGCATTGCCGTCGTAGGTGAAGGCGGTGTTCGCCCAGCTCAGGCCCACCGTCTTCGGCGCGATGGTCACCTTCGTCTGGCCTTCCACGACCCCGTAATCCGTTATATCGACGTAATAATACACGGTATGGGACCCCGCGTCCTTCCATGTGGGGCTGCTGTGCCTGTCGTACACGCCCTTCTGCGTGCCGTAGGAAACCGTTCCGTCGCCATCCAGGAATACGCTGGCGCCGTGGGCGCTGCCGTCATAGGTCCCACTGAAGCCCTCGACGGTATAGACGGCCTCACCGTAGTTGAAGGGAGACATCGCCAGCCATTCGCCGGAAAAGTATGCGAGCGTGTCTTTGCTGTAGGTATAGGTGAGCGTGCCGCAGGTGAAGCCGGTGCCCGTCCGGTCCTTGCAGGCCTTCAGGAAATACCTCTCGTTGCAGGCGCTGCCGCCGTCGCTGTTGGTGAGATCCACCAGGTAGACGTGCCCGTCGGGCATGTGCAGCGCGTTCCACATATGGTTGCCACTGGGAATGCTGCCGCTCATCAGCTCGCAGGCCACGTCCCCGTCAAAGTCGCTCAGGTCGCACAGGTACTTGAAGCCCTTGGAATAGCCCTCGCAGACCACCTTCGTGCTGTCGTCGCTGTCGAAGATGTACACCAGCTGCCAGGGGTCGCCGTAGGGGGTATTGCTGTCGCCTGCAGCGTCCTGGTTGTAGGCCACCAGAGCGCAAATGACATTCGCATAGGCCTTCAGCTTGGACAGGTCGTCCCTGTTCGCGTTCTGCGAGACAATGTCCTCGATCCTCGAGGCCGCGGCGGTCACCCGGGCGGGCATCTCGTTCACCTCATAGGTGCCGATCGCGCCGGTCCTGGCATAGTCCACGGCGACAGCCATCTTCGCGGTCAGGGACGTCAGTCGGGCTTTGCCGTCCTGCTTCATGACCCCGAAGCTCCATCCCATGCCGCCGGTGACCTTGTCAAACCAGTAGAGCTCGTAGGGATAATCCGCCAGCAGGGCCTGCATGATTTTCTTCTGTTCAAAGCCTTCCTTCGAGAACAGGGCCGAACCGGTATTCGAGGCATCCAGGCTATCAAGCCCCAGCTGCCCGGCGGTCCACCAGCTGTTCGTAAGGCCGGCGGCATCGTCGCTGACCGTGAACCGGGTCGAGGTCCTTGACCCCTCGGCGACCTCCCGGATCATCGGCACCAGCGCGTCGTACAACTTCAGGTTGATGCCGTCCAGCATGGCGCGTCCGGAGAAGGCCGAGCGCAGGGTGCGCTTCGGAGCCATGCCCGGCAACACCCGCTTCATCCAGGCCTCGAACAGCGCGTCGTTGTCCATGCCGCCGGAGGCCGTGACGCTGTCCGTAACCCCTCCGCCTTCGGCCTGGACGCCGCCATCTGCATCAGCGGCATCCGCCTCCAGCCCCATTGCGGACTCGTCCGTCACCGAGAGCAGCGCGTTCTCGTCCAGCTGAAGGTCCAGCAGTCCGTCCAGGGTCAGCCCGTCATCCAGGCCGTCCTCCAAAATCAGGGCGTCATCGTCCAGCACTAGGTCCAGGTCCTCCGGGTATACCACCTGTTCCTCCAATTCAAGCTCGATCCCGCCTGTATCGACCTCCACAGCTTCGGCAAGCGTGAATGGCGCCGACATCGACAGCACCGACAGCATCAGCGCCAGCGCGATCCTGCAAAGCATCCGATGTTTCATCAGACACACCTCCCAGAGTCCTTATCAATACACAACTGTCCATATCGTTATTATATACTCATAATACAGCTTACCCCTGGGCTTGTCCAGCGCTATAATTGAAAAAACCGGGTTTTGCCCGGTTTTCTCAACATATTATACGCCCTCAAACTGCATGCTGTCCTCGATGGCGGCGTAGATGACCCGTATTGCGTCCTCGTAGCGATCCTCCGGCACGCCCACCAGCAGGTTCAGCTTGCCCGCGCCCTGGTTGGCGGTGTTGATGGGCACGCCCTCCCGGGCCAGCGCATGGAGCACCCGCGCGTTGGCGTCGCTGGATTCGGTGTCCCGCTCGCCGATGACCGCGATCATCGACAGGTGCTCCGTCAGCCCCAGGTAATCCGGGGCCAGCTTTTCCCGGATCTCGGCGAACAGCTCCTCCTTGCAGGGGGCCAGCAGGTCGCTTCGGATCACCAGCGTCACCGTGTCGATGCCCGTCAGGCACTGCTCGAAGGGCAGCCGGCGGTTCTTCAACATGTCCAGCATCACGGCGGTGAAGCCCGACTCGTCGCTGACCATCACCTTTTCCACCTGGATCACCGACATGCCCTTGCGCCCGGCCACGCCCACGATGGGGTATTTCGTCTCGCCCCGGGGCAGCTTGCGCACGATGGTGGTCCCGGCGTCGGTGGGACGGTCGGTGTTGCGGATGTTGATGGGGATGTCCAGGTCCGAGACCGGCAGCACGGCGTCGGTGTGCAGCACGGACGCGCCCATGTAGGACAGCGTGCGCAGCTCCCGGTAGCTGACGTATTTCACGGTCCGGGGGGCGGCGACGATGTGGGGGTCCGCCGCCAGCAGGCCGGAGACGTCGGTCCAGTTCTCGTACAGGTCGGCGTGGATGGCCGCGGCGGCCAGGCTGCCGGTGACGTCGGAGCCGCCCCGGGTCATCGTGTGCACCTGCCCGGCCATGTCCGCGCCGTAAAAGCCGGCGATCACCGCGTTTTGAAGGGGCCGCAGGGCCGCGCCCAGCGTGCGGCGGGTCAGGGCATTGTCCAGGTGGCCGGCATCGTCAAAGCACACGCACCACTCCGGGTCCACGAAGGTAAAGCCCAGCCAGGCGGCCAGCAGACGTGAATTCAGGTACTCACCCCGGCTGACCACGTAGTCCCGCCGGGGTTCGCCCTCGAGATGGGCCCGCAGCGTCCGCAGCTCGTCGTCCAGCGGGAAGTCCAGCGCCAAATCATCGGCGATGCCCCTGAAGCGGGCACCGACGACCTCCAGCTCGACGCTGAAATCCGCCCCCGCCGCAGCCTTTTCATAGCAGGCCAGCAGCAGGTCTGTCACCTTCACGTCCTCCGGACCGCGCTTGCCCGGCGCGGAGGCCACGATGAACCGGCGGGCCGGGTCGGCGCGCACGATGTCCCGCACCTTGCGAAACTGATCCGCGTCGGCCAGCGACGTGCCGCCGAACTTCGCCACAACCGTTCTCATATGGTATCTTTCCCCTCGAATCCCAGACATACCCCGCACATGTAGAGTGGCAACCTGCCGCCATGTGGCGCCTGATAGGCGCCGCTACAGAAACAGACGCACATGGGCATTTCCCTTAATATCAATCCCCGAACAGCTGGGTAGAGTAGTAGCGCTCGGCGGTGTCGGGCAGTACGGTGACCACCGTCTTGCCCGGGCCCAGCTTCTTCGCCAGCTTCAGCGCGGCGGCCACGTTGGTGCCCGAGGAGATGCCGACCATCAGGCCCTCCTCCTTCGCCAGGCGACAGGCCGTGTCGATGGCCTCGGCGTCGGTGACCACGTAGATGTCGTCGTAGATCTCCCGGTTCAGGATCTCCGGGATGATGCCATCGCCGATGCCCATCTGGATGTGGGTGCCGATGGTGCCCCCCGCCAGTATGGCGGCGTTCTCCGGCTCCACCGCCCAGATCTCGACGTCCGGATACCGCTCCTTCAGCACCTCGCCGATGCCGGTGAGGGTGCCGCCGGTGCCGATGCCGCTGCAATAGCCGTGGATCGGCCCGCCCACCTGGTCGATGATCTCCAGGGCCGTGTGCTTCTTGTGGGCCAGGGTGTTGTTGGGGTTTTCAAACTGCTGGGGCACGAACACCTTGGGGTTCTTCGCCTTCATCCGCAGGGCACAGTTCAGGCACTCCTCGATGCACTTGCCGATATCCCCGGCGTCGTGGATCAGCTTGACCTCCGCGCCGTAGTGGCGCACCAGCTTGCGTCGCTCCTCGCTGACGGAATCGGGCATGACGATGATCGTCCGATAGCCCTTCACCGCGCCCACGAGGGCCAGGCCGATGCCCTGGTTGCCGCTGGTGGGTTCGACGATGATGGTATCCTTGTCGATCAGGCCCTCCCGCTCGGCGGCCTCGATCATGTTCAGGGCCGTTCGGGTCTTGATGGAGCCGCCCACGTTCAGCGCCTCCACCTTCACCAGGATCTCGGCGCTGTCGGGCCCCGGCATGCGGTTCAGGCGCACCATCGGTGTATGGCCGACGGCCTCAAGTATGTTCTGGCAAATCAAGTTGAATGCCTCCAATTCATGGGTATTGCCGGAACCGTCAGCAGGCGTGTGGCGACGCAGGCGCCGCCGCTGCATCTGTTCCAGGCGCATCTTTTTTCATTATAACACCAACGCCCGTCCACCGCAAGCGGCGGAACGGGCGTGTTGGAAGGATTAACAATCAGAGCCGGAAGTAGTCCACCGCCCCGCGGAACATGCCGTTGTCGTAGTTGCCGGGGACGTTTTTGTACAGGTCCACGTTGAAGCCCACGCGCTCGCTGTGGGCCATCTTGCCGAACACCCGGCCGTCGGGTGAGGTGATGCCCTCGATGGCGGCGCAGGAGCCGTTGGGGTTGCAGCGGATGTCCATGGTCGGATTGCCCTTTTCGTCACAGTACTGGGTGGCTACCTGGCCGTTCTCCATCAGCCGCCGGATCACATCGTCACTGGCGACGAACTTGCCCTCGCCGTGGGACACGGGCGCGGTGTGGATGTCCCCGCAGTGGGTGTACATCAGCCAAGGGCTCTTGTTGGAGGCCACGCGGGTGCGCACCAGCCGGGACTGGTGGCGTCCTATGTCGTTGAAGGTCAGCGTGGCCTCGGTGCAGGCGTCCGCCTCGCGGATCTCGCCGTAGGGCACCAGGCCCAGCTTGACCAGCGCCTGGAAGCCGTTGCAGATGCCGCCCATCAGGCCGTCCCGCCGGTTCAGCAGCGCATGCACCGCGTCCCGCAGTCTCGGGTTGCGGAAGAAGGCCGTGATGAACCTGCCGGAGGCGTCGGGCTCGTCGCCCCCGGAGAAGCCGGCGGGGATGAACACGATCTGGCTGCGGTCCACCGCCTGCGCGAAGGCCTCCACCGATTCCGCCACCGCCTGGGCGGTGAGGTTGCGAATGACCATGACCTCGGGCTCCGCCCCCGCCTTGATGAAGGCCCGGGCGGTGTCGTATTCGCAGTTGGTGCCGGGGAACACGGGGATCAGCACCCGGGGCCTTGCGATGGCCGTCGCGGGCCGCACGCGGCCCTTCGCCTCGAAGCAGCTGACCGCGGGTTCGCCGTAGGTCTTTTTCACCGTGGCCGGGAACACCTCGTTCAGCCGGCCCTCGTACAGCGCCTCCAGTTCGTCGGCGGAGACCCGCTCGCCGGCCTGGCTGAACAGGCGCTCGGCGGTGACGTGGCCGATCACGTTCTCGGCCACGCTCTCGTCGGCGAACTCCACCAGGAAGCTGCCGTAGACGGCGTCAAACAGCCTCACGCCCGCGTGGAACGCCACGCCGAAGCCGTTGCCGATGGCCATGCGGAAGGCTGCGGAGGCCACGCCCCCCTTGCCCACCGCCCAGACCGACAGTGCCCTGCCGGACTTGATCAGGCCGTCCACCTTCTCGAACAGTGCCTTCTGGCTGGCCGGGTCGGGGGTGCCGTTATCGCGATATGCCGGCTTCAGCCAACCGATGGCGCTGCCCGTCCGCTTGAATTCGCCGGATACGATGTCCTTCGCCGGGCACACGCCCACCGCGAAGGAGACCAGCGTGGGCGGCACGTGGATGTCCTCGAAGGAGCCGGACATGCTGTCCTTGCCGCCTATGGCCGCCGCGCCGAAGTCCAGCTGGGCCTCCAGCGCCCCCAGCAGCGCTGAAAGGGGCCTGCCCCAGGCCTGCTCGCCGTTCATCCGCTGGAAGTACTCCTGGAAGGTCAGGTGGATATTTTCTGTGCCGTTGCCTGTGGCGACCAGCTTCGCGATGGAATCCACCACCGCCAGGTAGGCCCCGCGCCAGGGGCTCTTTTCGCTGACAAAGGGGTCGAAGCCGTAGGCCATCACGCTGGCCGTGTCGCTCTCGCCGCCCTCCACGGGAACGCGGGAGGCCATGGCCTGGATCGGCGTCAGCTGCCGCGCGCCTCCGAAGGGCATCAGCAGGCTGGACGCGCCGTTGGTGCTGTCAAAGCGCTCGGAAAGTCCTCTCTGGGAACAGAGGTTCAGGTCGGAAACCGCCGCCCGCATGCCCTCGGCAAAGCCCTTAGCCGAGGGGATATCGGCCTTGTCCTGGGCCTCCACGACGACATCGGTGCGCTTCGACGCGCCGTTGGAGTTCAAAAATGCCCGGGCCACGTTGACGATCTCCACGCCGTTCCAGCGCATCACCAGCCGGGGCTCCTCCGTAACCCGGGCCACCAGCGTGGATTCCAGGTTCTCGGCGTCCGCCAGCGCCCGGAAGGCGTCCAGGTCCCCCGGGGCCAGCACCACGGCCATGCGCTCCTGGGACTCGGAGATGGCCAGCTCGGTGCCGTCCAGGCCCTCGTACTTGCGGGGCACGGCGTTCAGGTCGATGTCCAGGCCGTCGGCCAGCTCGCCGATAGCCACCGACACGCCGCCCGCGCCGAAGGCGCTACAGCGTTTGATCATCCGCTCGGCCTCCCGGGTGCGGGACAGCCGTTGCAGCTTGCGCTCCTCGGGGGCGTTGCCCTTCTGCACCTCCGCGCCGCAGGTCTCCAGCGATTCGTGGGTATGGGCCTTGGAGGAACCCGTCGCGCCGCCGCAGCCGTCGCGGCCCGTGCGTCCGCCCAGCAGGATCACAACGTCGCCGGGGGCGGGCACCTCGCGGCGCACGGCGTCCGCCGGGGCCGCGCCTACCACCGCGCCGATCTCCATGCGCTTGGCGGCATAGCCGTCGTGGTAGATCTCCTCCACCAGGCCCGTGGCCAGGCCGAACTGGTTGGCGTAGGAGGAATAGCCCGCCGCCGCGGTGGTCACCAGCTGGCGCTGGGGCAGCTTTCCGGGGATGGTCTCATCCACGCCCCGGGTGGGGTCCGCCGCGCCTGTGACGCGCATGGCCTGGTACACATAGCCGCGCCCGGACAGCGGGTCGCGGATCGCGCCGCCGATGCAGGTGGCCGCGCCGCCGAAGGGCTCGATCTCGGTGGGATGGTTGTGGGTCTCGTTCTTGAACAGCAGCAGCCACTTCTGCGTCTCGCCGTCCACGTCCACGTCCATCCTGATGGTGCAGGCGTTGATTTCCTCGCTCTCGTCCAGGTCGATGAGCACGCCCTTTTCCTTCAAATACTTTGCTCCTACGGTGGCGATATCCATCAGGCAGATGGGCTTGTCGCGGCCCAGCGCCTCGCGGACCGCAAGGTAGCGCCGATACGCCTTCTCCACGTCCGCGTCCTCGAAGGTCACCTCCCCCAGCTCGGTCAGGAAGGTGGTGTGGCGGCAGTGGTCGGACCAGTAGGTGTCGATCATGCGGATCTCGGTGAGGGTGGGATCGCGATGCTCGCCCTTGAAATACGCCTGGCAGAAGGCGATGTCCGCTTCGTCCATGGCGAGGCCGTACTTTTTGATGAAATCCCCGAGCCGGGCTGCGGTGTAGCCGGTGAAGCCCTCCATGGTCTGTACCGTGGTGGGGATGGCGTAGTTGGCCTTCAGCGTATCCACCGGCGCAAGCGACGCCTCCCGACGCTCCACCGGGTTGATGACGTGCTTCTTCACCGCTTCGATGTCTTTGGCGGAGAGCTTGCCCGCGAGGATGTACACCGTTGCAGTGCGCACGTCAGGGCGCTCCACCTGGGCCAGCAGCTGGATGCACTGGGCCGCGGAATCCGCCCGCTGGTCGAACTGGCCGGGCAGGTACTCCGCCGCGAAGATCACGCCGGTATATTCGGGAAGCTCCCGGTACACGTCGTCCACCATCGGCTCGGAGAACACGTTGGACACAGCCTGCGCAAACAGCGCCTCGTCGATGTTCTCCACGTCGTAGCGGTTCAGTATCCGCACGCCCGTCAGCCCCTCGATGCCCAGGAAGGATTTAAGCTCATCAAACAGCGCCGCAGCCTCGTGGTCGTAGCCCGGCTTCTTCTCTGCGTATACGCGATAGACCATGATTTGGTGCTCCTTTATCGTTATGATCAGTATTTATCTGTCAATATTCCCAATGCCCTCTTGCCGATATCCCGGCGCATGATCATGCCGTCCCACTTGACTTCATCGGCAGCCCTGTAAGCCTTCTCAATGGCCGTTTGCAAATCATCAGCGGTGCAGCACACGCCCAGCACGCGGCCGCCGGCGGTGACAAGGTCTCCCTTTTCATTCCGGCCCGTGCCGCTGTGGTAGATTTCGGCCATGTCCCCGGCCTGGCCCAGGTCGATGACCTTGCCCTTTTCGTACTTGCCGGGATAGCCGCCGGAGGCCAGCATCACGCAGCAGGCTGCGCCGCCTTCAAATTCCACGGGGGTGTCGGCCAGGGTTCCATTTTCAACGGCCAGCATCACCGTCAGCAGGTCGCTCTTCATCAGCGGCAGCACCACCTGGGTCTCCGGGTCGCCGAAGCGGCAGTTGTACTCGATGACCTTTGGGCCGTCCTTTGTGACCATCAGGCCGAAGTACAGGCAGCCCTTGAAGGGGCAGTCCTCGGCGTTCATGGCTGTGATGGTGGGCAGGAAGATCTCCCGCATGCAGCGCTCGGCCACGTCGGAGGTATAGCAGGGGTTGGGCGCGATCGTTCCCATGCCGCCGGTGTTGGGGCCGACATCGCCGTCCCCCACCCGCTTGTGGTCCATCGACGACACCATAGGCTTGACCACGTGGCCGTCGGTGAAGGCCAGCACGGAGACCTCGGGACCCTCCAGGTATTCCTCAATGACCACACAGCTGCCGGAGGCCCCAAAGGCCCCGTCCAGCATGGCGGCTTTCACTGCGCCCGCGGCCTCGTCCCGGGTGAAGCATATGGTGACGCCCTTGCCCAGCGCCAATCCGTCGGCCTTGACGACGATGGGCAGCGGGCAGTCCTTCACGTAATCCAGCGCCTTCTGGGCATCCTCGAAGGTCTCATAGGCCGCGGTGGGGATGCCGTACTTCTTCATCAGATTCTTGGCGAAAACCTTGCTGGCCTCGATGCGGGCGGCCTTGGCGTCCGGGCCGAAGCACTTCACGCCCAATGCGTGCAGCCGGTCCACGCAGCCCAGGGCCAGCGGGTCGTCCGGCGCGACCACGGCGAAGTCCACGGGATGCCCTTTGACATAATCGACGATGCCGTCGATGTCCGTGGCCTTGATGTTCACGCACTCGGCGTCCGCCGCGATGCCCGCGTTGCCGGGCAGGCAGACGATTTCAGTCACCCCGGGATTCTGCTTGATCTTTTTGATGATGGCGTGCTCCCGCCCGCCCCCGCCGACGACAAGGATTTTCATATTTAACCTCCAGAATTATGTGGTGATGTGTTTCTGATCGACAAATACTGATTTGTCGCGCAGCGACAAATCAGTATTTGCCCCCGGCTCCCAAAGCCCGGCTTCTCGGCCTCTCACCGACCGCACCGACTTCCCTTCGTCGTCACAGCCGGGAATTGCCGGGGCCGAAAGGCCGCGCTTTGGAAGCCCGGTTCGATAAATGAGGAATTGGGAATGAAAAATGGATGATACAGAACCGCTAACTTTCATTCCTCATTCCTAATTCCTCATTCCTCATTTCCTCAATGGTGGAACAGCCGGATGCCGGTGAACGCCATGGCGATGCCGTACTCGTTGCACTTTTCGATCACCAGGTCGTCGCGAATGGAGCCGCCGGGCTGGGCGATGGACGTCACGCCGCTGCGATGTGCGCGCTCGATGTTGTCGCCGAAGGGGAAGAAGGCGTCGCTGCCCAGGGCCACGTCGGTGACGGTGTCCAGGTAGGCCCGCTTCTCCTCGCGGGTCAGCGGCTCGGGGCGGGTGGTGAACAGGCGCTGCCAGCGGCCCTCGTCCAGCACGTCCTGCCAGTCCTCGGAGATGTACACGTCGATGGCGTTGTCCCGGTCGGGGCGGCCGATGTCCTCCCGGAAGGGCAGGTTCAGGACCTTTTCGTGTTGGCGCAGGTGCCAGTTGTCGGCCTTGCCGCCGGCTAATCGGGTGCAATGGATGCGGCTTTGCTGGCCCGCGCCCACGCCAATGGCCTGGCCGTCCTTCACATAGCACACCGAGTTGGACTGGGTGTACTTCAGCGTGATCAGCGCGATCAGCAGGTCCCGCTTCTGTGCTTCGGTGAGGGCCTTGTTAGCGGTCACGACGTTGGAAATCATGTCGTTGTTGATCTCCAGCGCCTGGCGGCCCTGCTCGAAGGTGATGCCGAACACCTGCTTGCGCTCGGTCTCCGCGGGCACGTAGGTGGGATCGATTTTGATGATGTTGTAGCCGCCCTTGCGCTTCTCCTTCAGGATCGCCAGCGCCTCGTCGGTATAGCCGGGGGCGATGACGCCGTCGGAGACCTCATGGCGGATCAGCCGCGCGGTGGCGGCGTCACAGGTATCGGACAGGGCGATGAAGTCGCCGAAGGAGGACATGCGGTCCGCGCCGCGGGCCCGGGCATAGGCGCAGGCCAGCGGGGACAGCTCCATATCCTCGGGCACGAAATAGATCTTCCTCAACACCTCCGTCAGCGGGTTGCCGATGGCCGCGCCGGCGGGACTGACGTGCTTGAAGGAGGCGGCGGCGGGCATGCCGGTGGCCTTCTTCAGCTCCGTCACCAGCTGCCAGCTGTTCAGCGCGTCCAGGAAGTTGATGTAGCCGGGACGGCCGTTCACGACCTCAAGGGGCAATTCCCCGCCCTCCATGAAGATGCGGGAGGGCTTCTGGTTGGGGTTGCAGCCGTACTTCAGTTGAATCTCATGCGCCATGATATATCTCCTCCGTCACGCGTTCCGGTTGATGATCTTCTGTTCCATGCTGCCGGTGGCCAGGTCCCGTGTGCACACCCACAGGGACACGCGGTTGTCGGCATTCAGGCCGTTCCACAGGGCCTGGGCGATGCTTTCCGCGTCGCCGTCGTCGATGGCCACGGTCTCCGGGTCGCCGGTGAAGGACGGGATCGGGTCGCCGTCGGACAGGTAGGTGTGCAGGAAGTAGCCCTTCCCCGCCTCGACCGCCTCATACTCCCAGAACACCCGGTGGCAGAAGCTGCCCTTGGCGTCGCCGGCGCGCAGGATCGCCATGTCCAGGCTGAAATCACCGTCCAGGAAGGTGGCCATGGCGCTGACGCGGGGGGTGAAGTTGGGGGCGTCGGGCTCGAAGGTGCGCTCCCGCAGGGCGTCCGCGAAGGTGGCGCCATCGCCCATGTAATTGTATATGTCGTCGGTCTGGTCGCCGTTGGTGACGATGACGCAGTCGTCGATCACCCGAACGGGCCAGTAGATGATCAGGCTGGGGTCCACCATCTTCGATGGGTCAAAGGCCTCGGTGCGAATGCCCTTGTCTTCCTTCACGAACACGCGGTTGCGGCTGTTCACGCTGCGGCCCATGATGAAGTAGGCCATTACGGCCCGCTTGCCGTCGGCACTCTTGCCGACGATGATGCCACGCCCCGGATAGGTCGTCGCGCCGACGGCCTCGCTGGCTGTCTTTATCATTCCTCATTCCTCATTTCTCATTCCTTACTTTTCTCGCGACTTCCTCTGCCGCCTTTGGCAGCAAAATCCACTCGGCCTGCTCCATCACGCGGCGCTGGAGGGTTTCGGGGGTGTCGCCGGGCAGGATGTCCACGGCCTTCTGGGCGATGATGCGCCCGCCATCTGGGATCTCGTTGACATAGTGGACCGTCGCGCCGGTGGCCTTCACGCCGTAATCCAGCGCGGCGCGGTGCACCCGCAGGCCGTAGAAGCCCTCCCCGCAAAAGGACGGGATCAGCGACGGATGGATGTTGATGATGCGGTCCGGATAATGGCTGACGAAATCGGCGGACAGTATCGCCATGAAGCCCGCGAGAACGATCATGTCGATTTTGTTTTCCGACAGGATGTCCAGCAACTTCGCCTCGAAATCGGCGCGGCTCATGCCCTTCTGGCGCAGGCACACGGCCGCAGGAATGCCGGCCTTCCTCGCCCTTTCGAGAGCATAGGCGTCCTCGTTGTTGGACACCACCAGCGCCAGCTCCCCGTGGGACAGCTCGTCCCGGTCCCGGGCGTCGATCAGGGCCTGGAGGTTCGTGCCCCCGCCGGAGACCAGCACCGCGATGCGCGTCATCATATCAGTGTCACCCTTTCGTCGCCGGGAACGATCTCGCCGATCACCCTGGGGTCTTCGCCGCAGCCCTGCAATAAGCGCATGGCCTCGTCCGCCTGGGCTGAGGAGACCGTCAGCACCATGCCGATGCCCATGTTGAAGGTGTTGTACATGTCCCGCAGCGGGATGCGCCCGGCGCTGGCGATGCGCTCGAACAGCGGGATCGGGCCGATGCTGTTCACATCGATGCAGGCCGTGACGCCCTTGGGCAGGCTGCGGGGGATATTCTCATAGAAGCCGCCGCCGGTGATGTGGGAGACGGCCTTGACCGTCACCGACTCCGCCAGCTTCAAAACGGGCTTGACGTAGATGCGAGTGGGCTCCAGCAGCGCCTCGCCCAGGGTCTTGCCCAGGTCGTCGCAGTAGAAGTCCAGGCCGCCGTTTTCCACGTCAAACACCTTGCGCACCAGCGAGAAGCCGTTGGAGTGCACGCCGGAGGAGGGCAGGCCGATCATCACGTCTCCCACCGTCACGGTGGAGGAATCGAACAGCTTGTCCCGGTCCACCACCCCCACGGAGAAGCCCGCCAAATCGTATTCGTTCTCAGGATAGAAGCCGGGCATCTCGGCGGTCTCGCCGCCCACCAGCGCGCAACCCGCCTGCACGCAGCCCTCGGCCACGCCGGAGACGATCTCGGCGATCTTCTCGGGCACGTTCTTTCCGCAGGCGATGTAATCCAGGAAGGTCAGGGGTTTGGCGCCACAGCAGACGATGTCGTTGACGCACATGGCCACGCAGTCGATGCCCACGGTGTCGTGCTTGTCCATCAGGAAGGCCAGCTTCAGCTTGGTGCCCACGCCGTCGGTGCCGCTGACCAGCACCGGATGGGTCATGCCGGTCACGTCCAGCTCGAAGAGCCCGCCAAAGCCGCCGATGCCCGACACCACGCCGGGAATGTTCGTGCGCGCGATGTGCTTCTTCATCAGCTCCACGGCCCTGTAACCGGCAGTGATATCCACGCCCGCGGCGGCGTAGCTTTCAGATCTGGAAACAGCATTTGTCATTCCTAATTCCTCATTCCTCATTCCTCATTATTCCTCTACGCCCCGCTCAAACCGCGTCTTGTCCGGCTTCTTCGGGGGGGTGCAGGGGTATTTCCCGTCAAAGCAGGCGGTGCAGAAGCCGGTGGTGTTCTCGGCCAGCTTGTGGGCGTTTTCGCAGGACAGGTAGCCCAGGGAGTCCACGCCGATGATCTGGCGTACCTCCTCAATCGTGCGATTCCATGCCACCAGGTTCTTCTGGCTGTCCACGTCGGTGCCGTAGTAGCAGGGGTACAGGAAGGGCGGCGCGCTGGAGCGCATGTGCACCTCGGTGGCCCCGGCGTCCCGCAGCAGCTGCACGATGCGGGCGCAGGTGGTGCCCCGCACGATGCTGTCATCCACCAGCACCACGCGCTTGCCCTTGACCGTGGCGGAGACGGGGTTCAGCTTGATGCGCACCTTGTTCTCACGGTCCGACTGGGTGGGCTGGATGAAGGTCCGGCCGATGTACTTGTTCTTGATGAAGCCGATGCCGTAGGGAATGCCGGAGGTCTTGGCGTAGCCGATGGCGGCGTCCAGGCCGCTGTCCGGCACGCCGATGACCACGTCCGCGTTCACCGGATGCTCCAGGGCCAGGAAGCTGCCCGCCCGCTGGCGGGCCATGTGGACGCTGGAGCCGTCCACCACGGAATCGGGACGGGCGAAGTAGATGTATTCGAACACGCACAGGGACTTTTTGCACTTGCCCACGTGGGTCTCGTCGCTGCGCATGCCCTTCTTGTCCACGATGACCACCTCGCCGGGCGCAACGTCCCGCAGGAAGGTGGCGCCCACGGCATCCAGCGCGCAGGTCTCCGAGGCGAATATGATGCTGCCGTCGGGCCGCGTGCCCACGCACAGCGGATGGAAGCCGTGGGGGTCGCGGGCCGCGATCAGCTTGGTGGAGGACATCACCACGAAGGAGTAGGCGCCGTCCAGCCGGTCCATGGCCTTGCACACCGCCGCCTCGATGGAGCCGCACTTCAGCCGCTCCCTTATGATGACGTGGGCGATGATCTCGGAATCGCTGGTCATGTGGAAGATGGAGCCGTTCATCTCCAGCTCCTCCCGAAGCTCACCGGCGTTGGTCAGAGATCCGTTGTGGGCCAGGGCCATCAGCCCCTTGCAGTGGTTCACCACGATGGGCTGGGCGTTCTGCACCGGGTTGATGCCCGCGGTGCCGTAGCGCACGTGGCCCACGGCCATGTTGCCCTTGCCCAGGTAATTCACCACGTCGGGGGTAAACACGTCCTGCACCAGCCCCGCGTCCTTGTGTGTGCGCAGCCGGCCCTTTTCATTGACGGTGATGCCGGCGCTCTCCTGCCCGCGATGCTGCAGGGCGAACAGCGCGTAATAGCAGTCCGAGGCCAGGTCTGCCTGGGCCTTGTTGTAGATTCCGAATACGCCGCATTCCTCGTGAATATGATTCATATGGTCTCCTTTATTTCCCTTTCAGTTTGCCTTACTCTCCCATCAGCCGACGCATGACCTCATTATAGGCGTCCTCGACGCCGCCCAGGTCGCGGCGGAAGCGGTCCTTGTCCAGCTTCTCGCCGGTATTCACGTCCCAGAAGCGGCAGGTGTCGGGGCTGATCTCGTCGGCCAGCACGATGGTACCGTCCGGCAGGCGGCCGAACTCCAGCTTGAAGTCCACCAGCGTGATGTCCAGCTTCAGGAAGTAGGCCTTCAGCACTTCGTTGACCATAAAGGCGTATTTTTCGATGGTGTCGATCTCCTCGGCGGTGGCCAGCTTCAGCGCCAGCGCGTGGTAGCGGTTCAGCAGCGGGTCGCCCAGTTCGTCGTTCTTATAGGAGAATTCGATGGTGGGGGCGTCGAACACGATACCTTCCTTCACGCCATAGTGCTTGGCAAAGCTGCCCGCGGACACATTGCGGATGATGACCTCCAGCGGCACGATGGAAACCTTCTTCACCAGGGTGTCCCGGTCGCTCAGCTCCTTGACGAAATGGGTGGGCACGCCATGCTTCTCCAGCATCTGCATCAGCATGTTGCTCATGCGGTTGTTGATGACGCCCTTGCCGGCGATGGTGCCCTTCTTCAGGCCGTTGAAGGCCGTGGCGTCGTCCTTGTAGGAGACGATGTAGAGGTTGTCGTCGCCCGTCGCGTAGACCTTCTTGGCCTTGCCCTCGTAGAGCTGCTGCAGCTTTTCCATGGTGGTATTCCTCCAAATTCGAATTATAGATAGATAAAATCGGAGCGCCGAAACCCCCATTGAGGTTTCGGCTCTCCGTATTATAAGCAACTGTATTCCGCGCAGATCCTGGCGTCCTTCTCTGAAACCTTCGCCGACTGGGCTTCACGGTAGTCGGTAAATCTCCGAGCCAGATTCTCGTCGTACAGGGCGAGGATCTGTACCGCCAGCAGCGCCGCGTTAACCGCGCCGTCGATGGCCACCGTGGCCACCGGCATGCCCGAGGGCATCTGAACGGTGCTCAGCAGCGCGTCCAGACCGTCCAGGGTCGAGGATTTCATCGGCACGCCGATCACCGGCAATATGGTATTGGCGGCCATGGCTCCGGCCAGGTGGGCCGCCTTGCCCGCCGCCGCAATGATCGCGCCGTAGCCCTCGGCTTTCGCACCTTTGGCAAATTGGGCCGCAGCGTCGGGAGTGCGGTGCGCCGACAGTATGCGCACACAGAAGGGCACCTCCAGGGCCTTCAGCGTGTCCATCGCGCCCTGCATCACCTTCAGGTCGCTGTCGCTGCCCATGATGATGGCTACCTTGTTCATACCGTCCATCTCCCCTGCCCCGCCATGGGGCGTCTCTGCCCATGGCGCAGGCGTTTTCAATGACTCCAGTATAAACCGAACGGCTTGGTAAAGTCAATAATAAACCCGAATATTTAACCTGTCTAAATTTCCGAATGTTCGGATTTTTATTGTTATCAGCATGAAAATCTTAATACTATACAGATGCAGGCGCTAAAAACACGAACAATAATAATTAACGCAATAATATGCAGGCACGGTCGCCGGACCTGAAACCAGCGATATTATTTTCGTCAGATTGAACATGTGCAGACTATGAAATATGACATTTTTGGAATCTCAATTAAAGCCCCATGCACCGGCGAAATTTATAAATATACGCCAAAAATGCATTTTAACGGGCCTGACACAGTATAACCCGCGTTAATTTCGATAGAACATGCATAATACGCGCAATAAAAATTTAAAGCGGCCGACCGGATGGTTCCGGCCGGCCGCTTTCCAAAAACCCTACAGCAGGTGCGCGCATCTCTTGTCGAAGGAGATGCAAACGCTGTCGCCCACATCGAAGACCTTCTTGTTGATGGGGCAGTTGTCTGTGATCTTCACCAGCGCATCGCCCACGCGCACGTGGTAATTCTGGTAGGAGCCCATGAAGCAGCTCAGCTCCACCCTGCAGGGCAGCATACCCTTGTCGTCGAGCACGATGGCCTCGGGGCGCAGAACGATCTCGCCCTCATCCCACACCTTCACGGCCTTGTCGGTCACCACGGTCACGTCCACGCCGTTCACCTTCACGTCGGCCTCGCCGCTGCGCACCGCGGAGACGGTGCCCTTCAGGAAGTTGCACTCGCCGATAAAATCGGCCACGAACTCGCTGTTGGGATGGTAGTAGATCTCCGTCGGGCTGCCCATCTGGGCGATGACGCCCTTCTTCATCAGTATGATGTTGTCGGAGATGGCCATGGCCTCGGACTGGTCGTGGGTGACGTAAACGGCGGTGATGCCCAGCTGCTGCTGGATGCGGCGGATCTCGGTGCGCATCTGCACGCGCAGCTTGGCGTCCAGGTTGGACAGCGGCTCGTCGAACAGCAGCACGCCCGGCTCCACCACCAGGGCGCGGGCCAGCGCCACGCGCTGCTGCTGGCCGCCGGAGAGCTGGTTGGTCATGCGCTGCTCCATGCCGGAGAGCTCCACCAGCTTCAATATCTCCGTGACCCGCTTCTGGATCTCATCCTTGGACACCTTGCGCAGCCGCAGGCCGTAGGCCACGTTGTCGAACACGTTGTAATGGGGAAACAGCGCGTAGCTCTGGAACACCATCGCCGTGTCCCGCTTGTTGGGGGTCAGCGCGTTGATGGGCTCGCCGCCCAGGTAAATCTCGCCCTCGTCCGGCGACTCAAAGCCGGCGATCATGCGCAGGGTAGTCGTCTTGCCGCAGCCGGAAGGGCCCAGCAGCGTCACGAAGGTGCCCGGCTCGATGGTCAGGTCCACGTCGTGCACGGCGTAAAAGTCCTTGCCGGTCTTGGGATCCTTGTAGATCTTTGAGATGTGGTCCAGCTTGACGCCCTTGGGCTGTTTTGCGCGCATATCGGCCATGATCACTCAGCCTCCTTTATAACTTTGCTGGTGCCGAAGTGCTTGATGAAGAAGTTCATCAGCAGCACCGCGCCATAGGTGATCAGAATCAGTATGGTGGCGAAGGCGCAGGCGATGCTGTAGGCGCCCTTTTCGGCAAATTCGTTGATCTGCACGGTGATCAGCAGGTAGCTGGGCGTCACCAGCAGTATGATGGCGGAAATGGCCGTGATGGACCTCACGAAGGCAGTCACCAGGCCGGAGAGGAAGGAATCCTTGATCAGCGGCAGCGTGACGGAGGTAAACACCTTCAGGCTGTCCGCGCCCATGTCATAGGCCGATTCCTCGATGGACTTGTCGATCTGCCGCAGCGCGGAGATGCCCGAGCGGGTGCCGGTGGGCAGCGAGCGCACCACGAACACGATGATCAGTATCAGCCCCGTGCCGTAGATGCCGCTGAGTATGCCGGTGTGGAACAGGCCGTTGGCAAAGCCGCGGATGTAGCCCACGCCCAGCACCGTGCCGGGCACCGCCATGGCCAGTATCGAAACCGCCTCAATGAAGCCCTTGGACTTGAAATTGCGCTTGACCACCAGGTAGGAGATGATCATCGAGAGCAGCGCCGTGATCGGCGAGGCGATCAGCGAAAGCACGAAGGAATCCCGGAAGGCCTTCAGGCCCTTGTAGCGGGTAAACACCTGCTGGAACCACTTGAAGGTCAGGGGCGTGAACTTGTAGCCCCAGGTCGGGAACAGCGCGCCGATGGGCACGCAGATGTACATCATAATCACGAACACCGCCGCCAGCGCGCACAGGGCGGTCAGCGGGATCGTGACCGACTTGTCCTCGATCAGCATCCTGGCGCGGCTGGCCTTGCCCGTCAGGGTGGCGGCGGTCTTGCGCTCCAGGTAGTACTTCTGGACGGCGAACATCAACAGCGTGATGCACAGCAGCACCACGGCCATCGCCGCCGCGCCCTGCTTGTCCATGGCGCCGGTGATCTGCAGGTAGATCGTGGTGGCCAGCGTGTCGTAGCTGCCGCCGATGATCATCGGATTGGCGAAGTCGGCGATGGATTCGATGAACGTCACCAGGAAGGCATTGCCCAGGCCGGGCAGCAGCAGCGGCAGCGTCACCGTGGTGAACACCTTCCAGCGGGAAGCGCCCATGTCCCGGGCGGCCTCCTCCATCGAGGGGTCGATGTTCTTCAGCAGGCCCTTCATCATCATGTAGCACACCGGGAAGAAGGTCAGCGTCTGCACGATGACGATGCCCCAGTAGCCATAGATGTTGTTATCGTAGATGCCCAGCAGGAAGCGGGTAATCAGCCCCGCCTTGCCGAACAGCATGATCATCGACAGGGACAGCACAAAGGGCGGCGACACCACGGGCAGCATCGAAACCACCTTGAACAGCCCGCCCACGACCTTCCTCATGCGCACGTAGACCTCCACATACGCGAACAGCAGGCCGATCAGCGTAGACAGTACACCCACCACGAGGCCCACCAGCAGCGTATTTTTGATCGCGTGCCGGAAGGTGCGCATCTGGAAGATGCGCGTAAACGTCTCAAGGGATAGTCCATTGGAGCCGTACAGGCTGTCAACCAACAGTATCGCCAGCGGGTAGAGTATAAACAACGTCAAAAACGCGATCAGCAGCACGATGGTGGTCATCATGATCGGATCCGCCATCAGCTTTTTGCGATCAAGCGCCGCGCCCTGGCTGCTTGCCATCAGCAACCGCCCCCTTTCTTTGGTTGGTAATTTTAATAAATTCCCCGCCCCGAAGGGGCGGGGAAAAAGTCATTGATCGGTTATTCCGTCTGGAAGCGGTCGTCGGCGGCTTCGCCCAGGGCGTTCATGACCTCTTCGACGTAGGTCGCGGTGTTGGCCGCGGCGTCGGCGAAGTCATAGCCGTCCCAGACCAGGCTGGGATCCAGGCCGAAGTCGATGGCGGCCTGGGGCTGGGTGGCGTTGTCCAACACCAGGAACTGGTAGGAGCCGTAGTTCGCGGCCATGTTCACACACTCGGGGGACAGGGCGTACTCCATGAACAGCTTGGCGGCGTTGGGATGCTTCGCGCCCTTGAAGATGGCCACCGGCCCGATCTCGCAGGTGGTGCCGTCCTGGGGGATGATCAGCTGGATGTTCTCATAGCCGTTGTCCACGATCTGGGTCACGCCATCGTGCAGGAAGCCGATGCCGATGACGCACTCGCCGGTGCCCACGTTCTTGGAGGGGCCGGAGCCGGACTTGGTGTACACCTGGATGTTCTTGTCCAGGTCCACCAGGTACTTGATGCCCTCGTCATGGCCCTTCATCTGCAGCATGGTGTTCACGACCAGCTTGGCGGTGCCTGCGGTGTTGTAGTTGGACAGCCAGATCAGGCCCTTGTACTCGGGCTTCAGAAGGTCGTCCCAGGTCTGGGGCGCTTCAAGGCCCATGCGATCCAGCTCGTCCTTGTTGACCATGATGCCCAGGATGCCGGTGTAGATGCCGTACCAGTAGCCGTCGGGATTCTTGTAGATGTCCTTGGTCAGGTGGGCGGCGTTGGCGGGCACATAGCTGTTGTCCAGGAAGCCCTTGGCGGCGAGGTCATCATAGGGGTTGTTGGTGCCGCCGAACCAGACGTCGGCGGAGGGGTTGCCGTTTTCCTCTTCGATCTTGGCGGGAACCTCGCCGGTGGAGAGGCGCTGGTACTGGGTCTTGATGCCGTACAGCTCTTCAAAGTGCTGGGCAGCAGCGGCGAGGTAGTCCTCCTCGCAGGAGCCGTAGACCACCAGCTCGCCCTCTTCCTTGGCGGCGGCGATCAGGTCGGCGTCGATCTCCTCCGCGAACGCGGAGCAGCAGGCCAGCAGCATCAGGGCCGCCAGCAGCACAGCCAGCAATTTCTTCATACCAAATACCTCCGTTTCAATTCGGTTTTATCAACCGTTCCTATTATAGCGGATTGCCTTAATATTGTCAATATGTAATTAACAATACAATCAATTCCCCGCGGCCTTCCTTCCCGTGATCCTGGCAAAAAACTCCCTGCGCTTCTTCCTGCGCTCCAGGCGTTCGCCCAGGTCCCTGGCGCCGACGCCGTACACCAGGTACAGTATCAAGCCGGACACCAGCATGATGAACACCGTGCTTGCGCAGCGCCGGCCGGAGCCGTTCATGTTGTAGCCGTCGCGGCCCTCCTCGGCGGTCATGGACTGTATGACCATGGCGTAGCTCTTGCCGTAGCTGGAGTGGAAGGTGGCGGACATGTCGTATTCGGTGAACAGCGCGTTGAAGTTCAACGCGAACACCGCCAGCACGCTGGGCAGCACGATGGGCAGCTTGACCCGCAGGAACGTAACCAGGGAACTGGCCCCCAGGTTCCGGGCGGCGTCCTCCAGCTCGTCGTCGATGGCGTAGAAGGCCGCCTTCACCATGCGCAGCGCAAAGGGCAGCTTGACCACCGTGTAGGCCATCACGATCAGGAAGCGCACGTTCTCCCGGTAGTACAGGTTCTTGCCGAACACGTACCACACCTCGCCGTTGAAGAAGGTGCGGAAGGAATAGCAGATCAGTATCGTGGGCAGCAGCCAGGGGAACAGCAGGCAGGCCTCCACCACGACGGAGCGCTTCTTGCCCTTGTGCTTGAAGATGTAGTTGACGCCCCCCACCACGATGGCGCAGGCCAGCCCCGCCGCCAGGGCCGACAGCACGAAGCTCAGCCGTATGCCGCCCACGGTGTCGGCGTTGGAAAACACGCCGGAGATGACCCCCTCGCGGATGCGCTGCTTGCCCCGGGAGGTGGTGTAGCTGTAGTCCTGGGTGCCGAAGAAGTTGATCAGCGTCCAGTCGGACATGTTCAGCGACTTGGCCCGCACCGCCGGCCAGTTCTGGAAGGCGAACAGCACGATCATCACCACGGGGGTCATGTAGATGACGAACAGCACATAGGCGTAGATGTGGGCCAGCACCCGGGCCACGGGGCTCTGGATCTTCTGCTTGACCAGCTTGGCCTTCGTCTTGCTGACGGACAGGTAATGCCCCTTGCGCTCGTAGTGGTTCAGCATCGTCAGAAGCGCGATGGTGAACAGCGCCAGTATGATGGACAGCAGCGCCGCCCTGGCCTGAGGGAAGGCCTCGTCGGCCACCGAGGAGCCCGCCAGGCGCACGATCTCCGGGTTGATGGAATTGTAGCCCAGCAGCGTCGGGGCGCTCATGGCACACAGGCCGGTGATGAAGGTCATGACCGTCAGCGAGAACAGCGTGGGCAGCAGCGTGGGCATGACCACACTGAACAGCACCTTGAAGGGCTTCGCGCCCATGTTCCGGGCCGCCTCCACGGTGTTGTAGTCGATGCCGCGAATGGCGTTGCGCAGGAAAAGCGCGTGGTTGCTGGTGCAGGCGAAGGTCATCGTGAACAGCACCGCGCTGAAGCCGGAGAACCACTGCCGGTTCATGCCCGGGAACATGCCCGCCAGCCACTGGGTCAGCATGCCGTTGCTGTCGTAGAGGAACTGGTAGCCGGTGACCAGCGCCACGCCGGAATAGATCAACGTGGTCATGTAGCCCAGCCGCAGTATCTTCGAGCCCTTGATGTCGAAGTACTCCGTCAGCAGCACGATGGAGATGCCCACCACGTTGACGGTGATGACCAGGCACACCGCCAGCTTCAGCGAGTTGATCACGAAGGAGGGCATGTTGCCCACAAAGAAAAAGCGTATGACCGCGAAGGGATCCACGTTTCCCGCGGCGTCCTTCGTGGTGAAGATCGAGGTCAGCGTGTTCAGGCAGGGCAGCACCATGAATCCCAGGAAGAGATAGACGAACAGTATCGCGCCAAAGACCTTGTACAGCAGGGACAGGTCGAGCCCGCCCCTGCGCCGCTCAGTGCGCTGCATGTACTCGCCCCCCTTCTCAGTAGGACATGACATCCTGGGGATGTATGCCCACGGTGACGCTGTCGCCTGGCTCGTAGATGTTGATGCCGTCGTTCTTCTCGATCACCTTGACGGTCTGCCCGGCGGCCTTTATGTAGTACTTGATGTACAGGCCGTAATATTCCCGGCTCTCGATGACGCCTTCTGCCTGGAATTCGCCGTCGTCACGGCTTCGGTTGACCCGCACCCGCTCCAGGCGGATGAAGTGGTGCTTGTCCCCGGGAAGCCCGAGCTTATCGGTCACGCCCGGCCCCAGTGGGTTGATGTCGCCGATGAAGTTGGCCACGAACTCCGTGGCGGAGTGGTTGTAGACCTCGTTGGGCGTGCCGATCTGCTCGATGCTGCCCTTGTTGAACACGGCGATGCGGTCGGAGAGGGTCAGCGCCTCCTCCTGGTCGTGGGTGACGTAGATCGTGGTGATGCCGAATTCCCGCTGCATCTTCTTCAGCTCGTTGCGCAGCTGCACACGCAGCTTGGCGTCCAGGTTGGAAAGCGGCTCGTCCATGCAGATGATGGCCGGCTCGGTCACCAGGGCCCGAGCGATGGCCACGCGCTGCTGCTGGCCGCCGGAGAGCTGGGAGACCGCCTTGGCCAGCTGCTCATCGGACAGGTCCACCTTTCGGGCGATGGCGTTCACCTTCTGGTCGATCTCGGGCTTCTTCAGCTTCTTGATCTTCAGGCCGAAGGCGATGTTGTCCCGCACCGTCATCGTGGGAAACAGCGCGTAGCTCTGGAACACGATGCCGATGTTGCGCTGCTCGATGGGCACATGGGTGATGTCCTCCCCCTGCATGTGCACGCTGCCGGACACCGGCTCGATAAACCCGGTGATGGTGCGCAGCGTGGTGGTCTTGCCGCAGCCGGAGGGCCCCAGGAAGGTGAAGAACTCTCCCTCCTTTACGTGGACGTTGATGCCATGCAGCGCCTCAAAATTGTCGAATTTGACCACGATGTCCTTCAACTGGATCATGCGCATCGCTCCTTCGGTAGGTTTGCATCTTCATATACACGTGCAGGGGCGCCGATGCGGCGCCCCTGGTTGTCCGGTACGATATCAGGCCTCGGGCGCCTTCTGGGTCAGGGTCGCCCAGTCCAGGTTGTCCCAATCGGGCTCGGCGACGGCGCTGGCGCTGTCCGCCCAGAAGAAGCCCAGGTTGGTCATGATGTTGGTCCACTCGGCGGAGTGAGCGCCCACGTACTCGGCGTAGGTCATGTCGGTGCCCTCCACCTTGTTCAGGGAGAAGTTCGGAATCGCGTAGATCGCGGGCACCTCGTCGAACAGCTCGGCGACGGCCTCCTCGTTGCAGGGATAGCTGTCGAACTCGTCGGACCAGGCGATCTGGACCTCGGCGGACCCGAACCAGTCGGCGAAGGCCTTGACGGCCTCGGTCTGCGCCTCGGTGCGGTTCGGGTTGTCGATCACGCCCAGGTACTCGGCGATGTAGTAGGTGCCGTCATCGATGTCCACCAGATCCCAGTTCTCCGGCTCCAGCGTGCCGTGCAGCGGGTTGGCCTCGGTGCCGGCCTCCTCGGCGGCCTCGATGTTGCCGTACAGGGAAGAGGAGTAGAAGGTGGAGACCTGCACGTCGCCGCGGATCAGCGGATCCAGGCCGTACTTGTCGTCCGGGAACACCTTGCCGTTGGCGCAGTAAGCCCACAGGGTCTTCCAGCCGTCCAGGGAGATGCCGCCGGCGGGAGAGGTGGGATCGGTGAAGGCGTACAGCAGCGCGTTGTTGGTGTTCATGTTGGTGGTGCCGCCGACCTTGTTCTGGCGATACCAGGTGTAGCCGCTGTTCACGATGTCGGCCCAGTGCGCAAAGTGCAGCGCCTCGCCCTTGGTGCCCAGCTCATCGTTGCGGTAGAGCATCAGTATGTTCTGGATGACCAGCCCGTAGGCCTTGCCGTCATACTTGTAAGCGCCCACCTTGTCGGCCCAGGAGGGGGTCCAGTCCATCACGGTCAGGTTCTCATAGGCGCCGTTCACCAGCTGGGACCAGCGGACCTCGTTCAGGCCGAAGATGATGTCGGCATCCTTGTTCTCGTTGGCGGTCTGAACTGCGGCAGTGTCGCCGGAGATGACGGAGTTGTCGTCCAGGGAGATGGTGAAGCCTGCCTTGGCTGCGGCGTCCACCAGCCAAGTCACGCGCTCGGGGGAATTGGAGTTGGAGTAGATGCGGATCGTGTAGTCGGAATAATCCTCTGCGGAAGCGGAGACCGCCGCCAGGGAGAGGGCCAGGGCTGCGACCAGCAGCAGGGTCAGGAATTTCTTCATTGAAAAAGCCTCCTTGTATTGATTTCACGGAGGCATTATAGCACAATTATAAGGAATTGTAAAGTCTCGATTTACATTTCACCGAGCATGTATCTCAACACGGCTTTGGCCGCGCCGTCATGGTCACAGTCGTCCGTGACGGCGTCGGCCAGCTGCATGACCGATGCCACGGCGTTGCCCATGGCCACGGAAAAGCCTGCGGCGCACATCAGTTCTACGTCGTTGTTGCCGTCCCCCACCGCCATCGTGCGCTCGATGGGCAGGCCCAGGTGATCGCACAGGGCGCGAAGGCCGTCGCCCTTGCCCGCGCCCTTCGGCGTGATCTCATACCCGATGCCCAGGCAGCCGGTGACGCAGAGGTCCACCTCCCCCATGTCTTCGGTGAAGCGCGCCTTCTCCGCCTCGTCGGTGAAATAGAGCAGGAACTTGGTCATCGGCTTTCCACTCTGATGCCAGAGGGCGCGAAGGTCCGGCGTGAACCGGGTGCCCGCCTCAAAGACCGACTCAAACCCGGCCATGTTATAGCGGGCGATGCTCCTTACGTCCTCGATCTGCATGTGGGACTGGTTCCCGAAGAAGCCCTGGCGCAGGACGTCCCTTGGCGCGGCGATATCGAAGAGCCATTCCGCCACGTCGTCGTCGATGGCCGCCTGACGCAGCACCCGATCCGCCCGCACATCATACAGGCAGCCGCCACTCTCGTTGATGGCATAGCGAATCCCCGGCACCCGGGCCAGGTGGTCCCGCAGCTCCGAAAGGCACCGCCCCGTGCACAGCGCGATCACCTTCCCCGCAGCGTCTGCCCGGTTCAAAGCGTCTCGGGTAAAGGGCGTGATCTCATGCGCCGAGTTCAAAAGCGTGCCGTCCATATCCAGCGCGGCGAGGTCGTAAAGTCCGTCGGTCATGTCCTTTCCTCCTGCGTATGATGAGACCATTATCGCAGGTCGGAGCGGATTTGGCAAGGAGGGAAAGATAAAATCTGATTTATCGAGCTGTGCTCGATGAATCAGATTTTTCCCAAACGCCAGCTGCCCGGCAGAAATGCCGGGCAGCTGGCGTGAAAATGATATTACTGAATCTGGATCGTCCTTGCCTCAGGCATGGCCTTCTGCTCCTGCTTGGGCAGGGTCAGCTTCAGCACGCCATCGTTGAACTCGGCGGTGATGCCGTCCTCCCGGATGCCTTCTACGTTGAAGGACCGGCGCATGCTGCCGCAACGGCGCTCGCGATAGACGTACCTCTCGTTCTCGCCCTTCTCCTCCTTCTTCTCGTCGTAGTCGGCGGAGATGGTCAGCATGCCGTTCGTAACCTCAACCTTCAGATCGTCCTTTTTGACGCCGGGCATGTCGGCCTCCAGGGTGAACCGGTCGCCCTCGTCCTTCACGTCCACCTTCATGGCCTGCTCGGCCCGCGTCATGCCGAAGCTGTCAAAGAGGGGCTTGAAGAAATCGCCGGTGAAATCGTCAAAGAAGCCGCGGGGTGCCACATTGTGATTGCTGCGATAAGGAATTACGTTGAACATATTCATATCCTCCTTTTCGCTCCTCTCTGTTGTTCGGAGCGCTGTCGTTATTGTGGTCGGCGGCGGTGCTTTCCATGCCCTCCCGCTGACAATGTATATTATAATCAATAGTCAAAGAAAGTCAATGCTATTTGTATGATTTAACCAACAATAAACAATACCTGGGCATCACAAGCCAATCATAGAGAATCCAGCTTGACAGGCAGACACATTTCAGTTATCATCAATAATGAACTGATCAAGCATCAGCAAGCGATGTATTCAGGAGGAATGGACCATGACCAAAACCCATGTGAACCTGGACGGCAGGACGATCTTGGTCACCGGCTCCCCCGGCTTTATCGGGGCCAATCTTGTACTGCGTCTGCTCAGTACGATGAAAGCCGGTACCGTCGTCAGCCTGGACAATATGAACGATTACTACGACCCGAAGCTGAAGGAATACCGGCTGAGCCTGATCGAGAAGGCCGCATCGGAATCCCCCGTGAAGCATGTGTTTGTCAGGGGCTCCATTGCCGACAAGGCGCTTGTGGACGGCTTGTTTGATGAATATGCGCCCGGCGTTGTCGTCAATCTCGCCGCCCAGGCCGGAGTGCGCTACAGCATCGACCATCCCGAGGCCTACATAGAGAGCAACCTGGTGGGCTTTTACAACATTCTCGAAGCCTGCCGCCACCATCCGGTGGCCCACCTGGTGTACGCCTCCTCCTCGTCGGTGTACGGCGGCAACAAAAAGGTGCCCTTCAGCACCGACGACAAGGTGGACCATCCCGTCAGCCTGTATGCCGCGACGAAGAAGTCCAACGAGCTGATGGCCCACAGCTACGCCAAGCTCTACGACATCCCCTGCACCGGCCTGCGCTTCTTTACCGTGTACGGCCCTGCGGGGCGTCCGGATATGTTCTACTATTCAGCCACTGAGAAGCTGCTTCGGGGCGAGACCATAAAGATATTCAATTACGGCAACTGCCTGCGGGATTTCACCTACATCGACGACATCGTGGAGGGCGTTTTGCGGGTGATGCAGGGCGCGCCCCAGCGCCAAAAGGGCGAGGACGGCCTGCCCATCCCCCCCTATGCGCTGTACAACATCGGCGGCGGCAAGCCGGAGAACCTGCTGGATTACATCGCCGAACTTCAGCGGGAGCTGGTGCGCGCGGGCCTGCTGCCAGAGGACTACGACTTCAACGCCCACCGGGAGCTTGTGGCGATGCAGCCCGGCGATGTGCCGGTGACCTATGCCGACAGCAGCGCCCTGGAGGCCGACTATGGCTTCCGTCCCGCCATCGGGATACGGGAGGGGCTGAGAAGCTTCGCGGAGTGGTATGCGTCGTACAGGGAACAGGCATAGAACACCAATGAGACAGTCCCCCGTGGAATGCATTCCGCGGGGGACTGTTCGTATCGTCTCAATTATCCCAATATGCCCTTGTTCGCGTTCTTCAGCGTCGGGATCGGGGTGTTGTCCAGGTCGTTGATGTGGCTGCCGGAATACCTCTTTGTCTCCTTGGCGATGACGCCGGAGAGCAGCAGCACCGCGAAGATGTTCGGGATGGCCATCAGGCCGTTCATGAAGTCGGCCAGGTCCCACACCACGCTGATCTTCAGCATCGAACCCAGGAACACGCCGATGACCCACAGGATCTTGTAGGGCAAGATGATCTTCTCGCCGAACAGATACACCGAGCAGCGCTCGCCGTAGTAGTACCAGCCGAGGATCGTGGAGAAGGCGAAGGTGATCAGGCCGATCACCAGCACCGGCAGGCCCACGTGGGGGATCATCGAGAACGCCTGGCTGGTCAGCACCGAGCCGTCGCCGGAAAGGCCGTCGATGTGGGGGTACTTGATGATGCAGGTCACCAGCACCAGTCCGGTCATCAGGCAGATGACCACAGTATCCCAGAAGGTGCCCGTCATGGAGACCAGCGCCTGGCGCTTGGGGTTGCGGGTCTTGGCCGCGGAAGCCACCAGCGGGGCGGAGCCCATGCCGGATTCGTTGGAGAAAAGGCCCCTGGCGAAACCGTAGCGGCAGGCCATGGTGATGGTGCTGCCGATGAAGCCGCCGCCCATGGCCCTGGGGCTGAAGGCGGAGCTGACGATGACCCCGATGGCCTGGCCCAGCACGTCGGCGTTCATGATCAGTATGACCAGGCAGCCCAGGAAATAGAACAGCGCCATGAAGGGCACCAGCATCTCCGAAACCCGGGTGATGGACTTGATGCCGCCGATGATCACCAGCCCCACCAGTGCGCTGAGCACGATGGCCACGGCGATGGGCGGGATGTTGAAGTTCTGGGTGATGTTGCCCACCACGGCGTTCGCCTGCACCATGCAACCGATGCCGAAGCCGCACAGCGAAGCCAGCAGCGCAAACAGTATGCCGGCCCAGCGGGCGTGCAGGCCCCGGTCCAGCGCGTACATCGCGCCGCCGATCATCGTGCCGTTCTCGCTCTTCACACGGTACTTGACGGCGATGATGGTTTCGGCATACTTCGTGGCGATGCCGAACACGCCGGTCAGCCACATCCACAGCACCGATCCCGGTCCGCCAAGGGCGATGGCCGTGCCGACGCCGACGATATTGCCGGTGCCGATGGTCGAGGACAGCGCCGTGGTCAGGGCGCCGAATTGGGACACGTCGCCTTCGGAGCCCTCGTCCCGGGTCACGCTCATGCGAATTGCCTTGAAGATGTCCTTCTGGATGAAGCCCGTTCGGATCGTCATGAAGATATGCGTTCCAAAGAGCAGTATGATCAGCGGCCAGCCCCAGAGAAAGCTGTCCAGCTTGCCGATAATATCAGCCATGTTCTATCCCCCCATTTGTTTCACTAAATAATATTACCACATTCTTCCGTTCCAGGCAAGCGGATATTTATTGTTGCATTTTCCCACTGTTTGAATATAATATAAGAAAACCATCCGGAGGATTCGACAATGTCCGTATTCGAAACCATCGACAAGGCCCGCGCCTACTTTGAAGGCGACCGCTTCGCGCTTGAAAACGGCGTCACCATCGACGAACTCTCCCCTGCCGGTGCCGTTTGCAGCTTCGAAATTACAGCCCGTCACCGCAACGCCGAGGGCGGCGTGATGGGCGGGGCCATATTCACGCTGGTCGACCTGTCCTTCGCCGCGGCCGCCAACAACATCCACAGACCCACCGTAGCCCAGCAGGTCAGCATGAACTTCCTCAGCGGCAGCCGTGGCAGCCGCCTGACCGCCCGGGCGACCTGCCGCAAGGACGGGCGCAGCAGCTGCGTCTACAACGTGGATGTTTCCGACGACCTGGGTCGGGATATCGCCCAGGCCACCGTCACCGGCTTCAAGCTGACCGGAAAGCGGTAATTCATATGACCACCCCATCCAGATGGTCCACCTCGTGCTGTATGATCTGGGCGATCCACCCGGAAAAGCGCTGCCGACGCGGCTTCCAGCTGTCGTCCAGCCAGGTGAGCTCGATGTTCTGATAGCGGGTCGTCCGACGCGTGCCGTCGAGGGACAGGCACCCCTCCTCAGCCTCATAGGGCGTATCACGCCGAACGATTTCAGGGTTGTACATCACCACGTCCACGGGACCCATACCCACGACGATGACACGCTTGCGGACCCCGATCATATTGGCGGCCATGCCCACACACTTGTCCCGGTTGGCGTGAAGCGTTTCCCTCAAATCCCGCCCAACGGCCACATCTGCCCTGTCGGCGATTTCGGATTTCTGCCCAAGAAACACGACGTCCCTGACGATCGAACGAATCAAGCGGCTCCCCTCCCCTGCGATTACGATGTCTCTATCCTACCACGAGCCTGCCACTCCGTCCATCACAAGCTGTTAACAATTCGAGCGTATGAGAACGCTCATTTTGTTAAATATCCAAACACATCCTCCAGGCTATGGACAAAACGCCTGCAAATGTGGTATAATCCGTAATTGTCAGCGGCGATTGATTGTCGCGCCAATGTAGCTCAGTTGGCAGAGCAGCGGTTTCGTAAACCGCAGGTCAAGGGTTCGAGTCCCTTCATTGGCTCCACGCCGACGAGGTGTAGCGCAGTTTGGTAGCGCGTTTGGTTCGGGACCAAAAGGTCGCAGGTTCAAATCCTGTCACCTCGACCAGAAAATGCCGGAATCCGAAAGGATTTCGGTTCTTTTTTTATTCATTTTGCACAAAGCGCCGTCTTTGGCGCTTTTTTCATGCAACGGATGTGCAACCTTGGGAAAAGGGCCAAAGACACGGTCCCCTATTCGATGGCGGAATTGGCTGATGCTTTGAGCACAGGGCCAAAAGGCATTGTTGATATATAGTAACCACGTTTCAATACACAAAAAAACAAAATGGCCATGGGTCTATTCTTTCCATGGCCGTTGACTATATCATAGATTTCAATATGAATCT
>JAZOUD010000100.1:0-4388 GCA_045658005.1 Clostridia bacterium
GAGGTATCACGAGGAATAGAGCGACCGTTCCCGCGACAGAACAGAGGATTATTCATGTTTTAAGGGATGGTGTTTGTTTCTACCATGCGCCAGCCACTATTTCTAATCCCTAATCCCTAATCCCTCTCCCCGACAAATCAGGATTTGTACTACGCTTCACTCGTCCTCAAGAATGTGCTTCAATGCCTCGCATAGCACGTCCATCTGCTCGGGCGCGCCGATGGTGATGCGCAGGAAGTCCTTGATGCGGGGACTGTCGAAGTGGCGCACCAGCACGCCCTTGGCCTTCAGCTGGCGGTAGAGGAAGCCGCCGCCTGAGTGGGGATGGCGGGCGAATACGAAATTCGCCTTGCTGGGCAGCACCTCGAAGCCCATCTGCCGGAGCCGGTCGACGGTGGCTTCACGCGTCTCGACCACCCTGTGGCAATTGGCCATGCAGACGTCGTCCGCCTTCAGCGTGGCCAGGCCCGCGGCCAGGGTCATGCGGTTGATGCTGTAGGGGTTGGTGCTGAACTTGATCTTCTCCAGGTCGGCGATCAGCCCCTCGTTCGCGATGGCGAAGCCCAGCCGCGCGCCCGCCATGCTGCGGGACTTGGAGAAGGTCTGCACCACCAGCAGGTTGTCGTATTTCCCCGTCAGTGAAACGCAGGATTTGGCCCCGAAGTCCACATAGGCCTCGTCGATCAGCACCACGTGGTCGGGGTTGGAGCGCAGTATGTCCTCGATCTGCCCGACATCCAGCGCCATGCCGGTGGGGGCGTTGGGGTTGGCGATGGCGATGAAGCTGTCCAGCGCCATGTAATCGCCAGGATCGATGCTGAAATCCTCACGCAGGGGGATCGGATGGGTCTCGAGGCCGTGCAGCCCGGCGTACACCGGGTAAAAGCCTTAGCTGATGTCCGGGAAATAAGCCCTGGGGCTTCCGAAGGCCATGAAGGCGAAGTTCAGTATGTCGTCAGAGCCGTTGGACACGAACACATTTTCCCGCTTCACGCCGTAGCGCGCCGCCAGCGCGTCCCTCAGCTCGACACACACGGGATCGGAATACAGCTGCAGCCGCCCCGCCTCGGCCTGAACCGCCTCGACGACGCCGGGGGCCGGGGGATAGGGGCTTTCATTCGTATTCAGCTTGACGTACTGCATGTCCCGCGGCTGCTCGCCGGGAACATAGGCTTCCAAGGATTGATACCTGTCGATCAGATAACGGCTCATTCCTCATTCCTCATTCCTAATTCCTCATTTGCGTACTTTCAGGCTTCTTCGAAGCGTGAAAGTACGCTCCTCGCGTGTGCCTCCAGCCCCTCCTTGCGGGCGAAGCGGGCGATCTTGTCGGAGACGGCCTCCAGAGCGGCGGCGGTGAAGTAGGTGTACTGGCTCTTCTTGACGAAGTCGTCCACCGACAGGGGGCTGTAGAACCGGGCGGTGCCGCCGGTGGGCAGCGTGTGGTTGGGCCCGGCCAGGTAGTCGCCCAGGGCCTCGGGGCAGTTGCGCCCCATGAAGATGGAGCCCGCGTGGCGGATGCGGTCCAGGTAGTCGAAGGGATTGTCCAGGCACAGCTCCAGGTGCTCCGGCGCGATGGCATTGGCGATGCCGATGGCCTGGTCGATGTTGTCAGCGACGATGATCTTGCCGTTGACGTCGATGGAGGTCGAAGCGATCTCGAAGCGGGGCAGCGCCTGCACCTGGCGGTCGAGCTCCTCTCGAACGGCCTCGGCCAGGGCCATGCTGTCGGTGACCAGCACCGCGCTGGCCATCTTGTCGTGCTCGGCCTGGGAGAGCATGTCCGCCGCCACCTGCCGGGCGTTGCTGTTGCCGTCGGCCACCACCAGGATCTCACTGGGCCCGGCGATCATGTCGATGGACACCCGGCCGAAGACCTGCTTCTTGGCCTCGGCCACGAAGGCGTTGCCGGGGCCGACGATTTTATCCACGCAGGGAATGCTCTCGGTGCCGTAGGCCAGCGCGGCCACAGCCTGGGCGCCGCCCACCTTGAAGATGCGGCTGACGCCGGCCACCTTCGCGGCGGCCAGTATGGCGGGGTTGACGCTGCCGTCCCTCGCCGGGGGCGTCACCATCACGATCTCGCCGCAGCCGGCGATCTTCGCGGGGATGGCGTCCATCAGCACGGTGGAGGGGTAGGCCGCCGTGCCGCCGGGCACGTAGAGGCCCACGCGGTCCAGCGGGATGACCTTCTGGCCCATCACCACGCCGTCCCTCTCGGCGATGATGAAGCTGTTGCGCACCTGCTTTTCGTGGAAGGCGCGGATGTTGGCGGCGGCGGTCTCCAGCACGTCGATGAATTCCGGCTCCACTTTTTCGATGGCGGCGTCCAGCTCGGCGGGGGAGACCTCCAGCGCCTCGAGGGTCACATGGTCGAATTTCTGGCAGTATTCCATAAGCGCCGCGTCGCCCCGGGCGCGGACCTCGGCGATGATGCCTGAGACGATCCCCGCCACGTCCACCTCGGGCACGGAGCGGGCGAAGATGTCGGAATTGTCGACCTCTCCGTATTTCATGATCTTGATCATAGCGATCCCCCTTTGAATTATTCCTTCACCTGCTGCGCCAGACCCCGGCAGACGGCCTCGATCTGCTCGCCGTGGAACTTGAAGCTGGCCTTGTTGGCGATCAGCCGGGCGCTGATGGGAACGATGGTCTCGATGGGCTCCAGGTCGTTCTCCAGCAGGGTCTTGCCCGTCTCCACGATGTCCACGATCACATCGGAAAGGCCGAGGATCGGCGCGATCTCGATGCTGCCGTTCAGATGGATGATGTCGATGTCCCGGCCCAGCCCGGCGTAGTATTCCCGGGCGATGCGGGTGAATTTGGTGGCCACGCGCAGCGTGCGCTCCGGGTTGTCCCGGAAGGTCTTCATGGCGGCGACGGCCATGCGGCAGCGCCCCACGTTCAGATCCAGCAGCTCGTAGACCTCCGGCGCGTACTCCAGCAGGATGTCCTTGCCGGCCACGCCGATGTCCGCCGCGCCGCGCTCGACGTAGATGGCCACATCCGAGGGCTTGACCCAGAAGTAGCGCACGCCGGTGGCCTCGTTTTCGAAGATCAGCTTGCGGTTGGGCTCCAGGATCGACGGGCACTCGTAGCCCGCCGACGCGAACATGCCGTAGACCTTCTCGCCCAGTCGGCCCTTGGGCAGGGCGACGTTGAGCATGCTATTTGCCATCCTCGATCCCTCCTTCGCCGAACCTCAAAAGCCGCCGGTAGCGCAGCTTGCCGTCCACGGCCTTCTGGGCCCGGACGCTGCAGCCCTCGCCGGCCAGCAGGTTCACGGCCTTTGTAAGCGCCATGATGTCCGCCCGCTCGTCGTAGAGCACCAGGGTGTCCACGTCGAAGGGCCTCGGTCCGTCGTTCAGCCGCTCCAGCTGGTCCATGTAGATGGCGAAGCCCACGGCCCTGCAGTCCCGGCCCATGCGGCGCATCATGTTGTCGTACTGGCCGCCGGAGAGCACGCCGGTGGGGATGCCCCGGATGTAGCCCATGAACACGATGCCGTTGTAGTAGTTCATGTCGTTGACGATGGAGAAGTCCACCCGCACGCCCTCGCAGCCGTTGGCGCTCAGCACACCGGTCACCCGCGCGAGCTCGTCCAGGGCGGATTTCGCGTCGCCCTCGCCGCACCAGGGGCGCAGGGCTTCAATGACCGCCTCCGCGGGGCCGTGGGCGGCGATCAGGGCGAGTATGCTGGAGACGTCCCTGTCCGGGCAAAGCCGGCGCACGCCGTCGGCGTTCTTTTCGCCGATGCAGGCCAGCACCGCCGCGCGGCACTCGGCGTCCAGCGCCAGGGCGTCCACCAGCGCCGACACCACGCCCATGTGGGACAGGTCCAGCACGTAGGCCGGATCGATGGTGCGCAGGCTCTGGGCCGCCAGGAAGATGACCTCGCACAGGCTGTAGAGGTCGATGTCGCCGATGCACTCCAGGCCCGTCTGCATGATCTCCTTGAAGCAGCGCGTGCTGCCGGAGACGCGATAGACATTCTCGTTGTAGTACAGCTTTTGCACGCTGCCCGGCATCTGGCGGGTGTTCTTGATGATGGAGAGCGTCACGTCCGGCTTCAGCGCCATCAGACGACCGTCGGTATCGGTGAAGGTGATGACGCCGTCGGAGACGAGGAAATCCTTGTTGCGCGCGTACAGGTCATATTCCTCGAATTTGCTCATCTTAAACTGGCTGTAGCCGTAGCGCTGGTAAAGGCCCCGCAGGGCATAGAGCACCCGCTCCTCCGGCTTCAGCGAATCGTTGACAGGGTTCATAGACAACCTCCGGGTTTTGATTGTCGGTATTTTAGCACGTTACCACAGTAAAGTCAAGAAAGGCTGTGTTAACTAACCAGCGCGCAATACGGCGGCGCTCAATGCGCCGCCGTATTG
>JAZOUD010000101.1:0-8738 GCA_045658005.1 Clostridia bacterium
CGGGGGGGGGACAAACGTGTATTCGCCTACCCGCAAAACCCCCCGCCGCCGGCGCAGGCTGCGGGGGTTTGCGCGGATACAGCGCCTCAGTGCCCTTCGATGGGGGGCTGCACATACGGCGTGGTGACGCTGACCGTCTCCAGCACGTGGTAGCGGTCCATCTGCAGGTGCTTTTTCATCTGCAGGGCCTCCTCGATGGGGGTCTCCACCATGTCGCCGCCGCGGGTGCCGATGACGCAGTTGCCCCGGCCCTCCACGAAGGCCTTCACCGCGAAGTAGCCCATGCGGGTGGCGGTCTCGCGGTCCCTGGCGTTGGGGGTGCCGCCGCGCTGGATGTGGCCCAGCACGGTCACACGGGGCTCGATGCCGATGGCCTCGTGGATCTGCTTGCCGATCTCCACCGCGCTGCCCACGCCCTCGGCCACCACGATCATGAAGTGGGTGCTGCCGGCCAGGCGGGCGCTGCGGATGCGCTCGATCACGTCCCGCTGGAAGTCCAGCTCACGCTCGGGCACCAGCACGGCGGTGGCGCCCACGGCGATGCCCACGTAGAGCGCCAGGAAGCCGGCGTTGCGGCCCATGACCTCCACCACCGAGCAGCGCTCGTGGCTCTGCATGGTGTCCCGCAGCTTGTCGATGCACTCGATGGCGGTGTTGCAGGCGGTGTCGAAGCCGATGGTGTAGTTGGTGCAGCCGATGTCGTTGTCGATGGTGGCCGGCACGCCCACCACCGGCACGCCCAGCCGGGAGAGGGCCAGCGCGCCCCGGAAGGTGCCGTCGCCGCCGATGGCCACGATGCCGTCCAAGCCCAGCATTTTACAGGTGGATACCGCCTTCAGGCGGCCTTTTTCAGACATGAAGTCCTCGCTGCGGGCGGTATAGAGTATGGTGCCGCCCCGGGAGATGATGTGGCCCACGCTGGCGGCGTCCAGCTGGACGAAGTCGCTGTTGATCAGCCCCTGCCAGCCCCGGCGGATGCCGACGCACTGTATGCCGTTGGAGAGCGCGGTGCGCACCACCGCGCGCACCGCCGCGTTCATGCCGGGGGAGTCGCCGCCGCTGGTCAGCACGCCGATGCGATTGATCTTCTTGTCCATTGAGGTTACCTCCTTGTGCTTGAATCGTTACGTGGGTATTATAGCAGAAAGGGTGGGGAACGACAAGGCCACTCAACATCTGATTTGTCGCCCCGCGACAAATCAGATGTTGCTTTCCTCCCGTATCCTCAGCATTCGGTCCGGGTAGTCGCCGATCAGCATGTCCGCGCCGGCTTCGAGGCTCTGGCGGATGTCGGCCTCGTCGTTCACGGTCCAGACGTTCACCTGCATGCCCCTGGCGTGGGCCTTGTCCGCCTCCCGATACAGCAGCAGCTCGGAGAAGTGGGGGTGTATGGCGTCGATGCCCACCAGGTGCGTCAGGTTCCAGGGATCGACGACCTTCCGGTTGTTGAGCTTGCCGATGGGGGTCCGGAGCAGGCCGACGCGGGCGTGCGGCTCCATGTGCTTGATCAGCAGAAGGCTTGCGCTGTTGAAGCTGGAATAGAGAACGCGATCCGTCATGCCCGTTTCCGAGGCGAGCTTGACGCACTTTTCCTCGATGTGCTCATAGCGTATGCGGCTCGTCTTCAGCTCCGTATTGACTTCAAGGCCGGTGGGCTTCAGCAGCTCGTAGACCTCCCGAAGGGTGGGAATGGTCGCGTTCGGATACTCGGGATGGGTCTTGTTGAAGCGCAGCCGCTTCAGTTCCGCCACGGTCTTATCCCGTATGAAGCCCAGGCCGTTGGAGACGCGGCTGAGCGCTTCGTCGTGGGCGACCACCAATTCCCCGTCCCTGGTCATGTGAACGTCCAGCTCCACGCCGTCCGCCCCCATCCGGACCGCCAGCTCAAAGGCCTCCAGAGTGTTTTCCGGGGCGTAGCCGGAAGCGCCGCGATGTGCAAATACCTTTTGCATTCGTATGGCCCCCATATCAGTCGTATACCAATGTCATTATAGCAGAAATGTCAGTGGCAGGCAAGGAACAATTGGGAATGAGGAATGAGGAATGTGGGACAAAAGAACCGTCCCCTTGTCCCAAGGAAAACACCGGCGCATCCAAAAGCCTTCCCCAGCGACCGAAGGGAGCGGTTCAGGGGAAGGTGGATTGCCGCGAAGCGGCAAGACGGATGAGGTCGTTCTCCTGGGAGGAAGCGCGCATACCATCGTTACCGCGGGGGGGGGGGAACGACCTCATCCGTCACGGCTTCGCCGTGCCACCTTCCCCTGCTCCCGCGCTTGCGCCAGGGGAAGGCTTTTGGAACCGCCACCAACAGCGCGACAAATCAGTATCTCACGGGGATTGCCAGACGCGCCCGGGGTATGGTATAATATAATCGTGAAGGTATACTTCGCGCCGAAGGCGTGATACGGATATCAAAGGGGCAAATCATGAACAGACGCAACAAAAACGCGCGCCGCCGCTGGCGACGGCTGGCGGTGCCGCTGGCGCTGGTGGGCGCGGCGGCGATACTGGCGGGCTGGCTGATCGAGCGCAGCGGCTGGGGGGCGCTTGAGGCCCGGGCCACCGAGGGGCTGGAGGGCGTGCGCATCAGCGAGGTGCAGAACCACAACGCGCTGACCCTGCCCGCGGAGGGCGGCAGGGGACCGGCCTGGATCGAGCTGGAGAACACCGGCGACGCGCCGGTGTCCCTTCACGGGCTGTGCCTGACCCGGGACACCAAGCTGACCAAGACCCTGGTCTTCCCCGACATCCGCATGGAGCCGGGGGAATTCCTGCTGGTCTACGCCGACGGCCTGGGCGTCTCGGCGACGGACGGCGCGCTGCACGCCCCCTTCCGGCTGCCCAAGTCCGGCGCCCACGCGCTGTTCCTGTACGACTCCGCCCAGCGGCTGCTGGACGAGGTGGAGGTGCCCGTCATGAAGGCGGACGAGGCCTGGTGCCGGGATGATAACGGCGAATGGGCGCTGACCGCCGAGCCGACGCCCGGTCGGGCGAACGTCCTGGCCGATCACAGGGGATCCTCGGTGCAGGCGTCCGACGTCGCGCTGAACGAGCTGATGTGCGCCAATGTCGACCTGTTCCCGGACGAGGACGGCGAATGCCACGACTACATAGAGATCGCCAACCGGGGCGAGGAGGACGTGGACCTGGAGGGCTACTGGCTGTCCGACAACGCCGCCAAGCCCAACAAGTGGCGCTTTCCCGCCGCCACGCTGCCCGCGGGCGGGGTGCTGGCCATCCACTGCTCCGGCGAGGACCGGCGGGACGACCCCGCGCAGCTGCATGCCAATTTCAAGCTGTCCAAGGGGGAGACGGTCTACCTGTCCCGGCCCGACGGCACGACGGTCTGCGTGGTCACCCTTCCCGAGCTCCAGGCGGGCCAGGCGCTGTCCTGGATCGACGGCGAGGGCTGGGGCACCGCGCTGCCGCCCACGCCCAACCGGGAAAACACGGTTGAGGCGGCGCTGGCGCTGGACGGCGAAAACCGGGCCGGGCGGGCCGGGCGCGTGTATATCAGCGAGGTCATGGCCAGCCCGGTCACCGAGAAGCGGGACTGGCTGGAGCTGTTCAACGATTCGGACGCCGACGCCCAGATCGGCGGCTGGGGCCTGTCGGACAGGCTGAGCCATCCCCGCAAGTGGCAGTTTCCCGAGGGCACGGTCATTCCGGCCCACGGCTATCTGGCGGTATTCCTGGTGGGGGACGGCAGCGCCCCCGCCGGGGACTACCTGTCCGCGCCCTTCGCGCTGCCCGCCGACGGGGGCTGCGCGGTGAGCCTGTGCGACCCCTCGGGCCATGTCCTGGACAGCCTGTACCTGCCCCAGCAGTACGCCGGGGCTTCCTTTGGCCGGGACGCCGAGGGCGGCTGCGGCTACTTCGACGGCGGCACGCCCCTGGCCGCCAACGGCCCGAAGGCGCTGCTGGGCCCGGCCCAGGGGGCGCGGTATTCCACGCCGGGCGGGCTGCACACCTCCGGCGAGCACATCGACGTGACCCTGACGGCGAACCCCGGCGCGCGGATCTACTACACGCTGGACTGCTCCGACCCCGGCGAGGACAAGACCCTGTACGACGGCACGCCCATCCCCGTGGACGGCAACACCGTGCTGCGCACCCGGGTGTACGAGGAGGGCCGCCTGCCCTCGATCATGGATGCCCAGAGCTACCTGTTCGACGTGAAGGCCGCCGGCGAGGCCCCCTATGTGGTCTCGCTGGTCTCCGACCCCACCGGGCTGTACAGCGACGAGACGGGCATCATGGTCATGGGCCTGCATCCCGAGGCAAAGTTTCCCCACGGCGACTACGGCCACGGCGCGAACTTCTGGATGGACTGGGAGCGGGAGGCCCACGTGGAGCTGTTCACCGGGGCGGGGGAGACGGCCGTCTCCCAGGAGTGCGGCGTCAAGCTGCACGGCCGCAACACCCGCGCCTTTGAGCTGAAGAGCTTCAAGGTGATCGCCCGGGGCCGCTACGGCGCGAAGCTGTTCAAATACCCGCTGTTCCGGGACCGGCCCTGGGACGAATACGAGGCCTTCATACTGCGCTATTCGGGGCAGGATTACAAGTACACCTTCATGCGGGACGCGGTGCTGACATCCATGGCCGCCAACACCAGCGTGATGTACATGGAGGCCGAGGAGTGCATCGTCTATCTGAACGGCGAATACTACAGCGCCATGTACGTTCGGGAGAACGTCAGCCCCTTCTCCCTGGCCCGCCGGGAGGGCTGGGAAGGGCAGGAGGCCGCGCTGGACCTGGTCAAGAGCGGCGCGGACGTGAAGCAGGGCACCAACGAGAGCTATGCCGCGCTGAGGACCTGGCTGGACGGGCATGACGCCAACACCCAGGAGGCCTATGACCGGATCACCGCCGAGGTGGACATCGACAACTTCATCGAGTTCGCCACCTTTTACTGCGTGTACGTGCCGCCGGACACCGTGAACGTGAAGCGCTACCGCAACACCGCCGCCGGGGGCAAGTGGCGCTGGGTGCTGTACGACCTGGACCGGGGCCTGCGGGGCGGCAAGAGCAGCGGCAGCGGCTTCGAGCTGATGGCCCAGGGCACCAACGCCCAGCTGTTCAACGCCGTGATGGCCAACGACGCGCTGCGGGAGAAATTCCTGGACAACCTGAACCGGGCCCTGTCCACCTACCTGTCCAGCGCGAGCCTGGCCCGGGCGGTGCAGGAACAGTACGAACGCATCAAGCCGCTGCTGCCCGAGTACCTGGCGAAGGTGGACGTCACCGAATCCCGCTACCAGACCAACCTGAAGAACCTGATGTCCAACGTCAGAACCCGCCCCACCCTGGTGCTGCAGCAGTGCGCGGAGTATCTGAACATACCCGAGGCGGAGATGCGGGAGCGGTTCGCGGAGAGCATTGCGGCGATCGAGGCGTACAGAGGGGAATGAGGAATGAGGAATGGCGGTGGAAATCCTTCGGATTTCTTGGATTGATATGGGGGTCGGGTCTTCTTCCTTCGTGGGTGTATTGGCGGTGGCAACTTCTGATTTGTCGGGGAGACGAGCGGTTCCCAAAAGCCTTCCCCCGATGGGGCAATGTCATCAACTTAAGCGGTACGGTCTCCAAAAGCCTTCCCCTTGGAGGGGAAGGTGGCCCGCGAAGCGGGTCGGAAGAGGTGTCCACGCTGGGCACAGTTCGTCTATTACGACAGAGGAACGAGGCATAGGGGGACACCTCTTCAGTCTGCTTCGCAGACAGCTTCCCCTCAAGGGGAAGCCTTTTGGGCGCGACAGCAGGTATTTTTCCTTAAGTTGATGACATTGCCCCGATGGGGAAGGTGGCCCGCACAGCGGGTCGGAAGAGGTCCTCCCTTCACGTTGCTATTCGCGCCTATACTCCAATAGACGTTATCTCAGCGACGCGAAGCTAGTCCTTTAGGGCGACAAGGACCTCTTCCGTCTTTCGGCAAAAACGCAAGCGTTTTCACCGAAATCCACCTTCCCCAGAGGGGAAGGCTACTTTTGGGGCCGTCACCATCACCTCTACAAATCAGAATTTACCCGGTTGAACGGATATGTTCAATCAAAGAAATCCGTCAGGATTTCATCCTCCATTCCTCATTCCTAATTCTTCCGCGTTGCCCCCGGCGGTGAGCCGGGTCTGGAATAAACGAACCATAGCAAAGGAGGTACCCCATGAAGAAACTGTTGGCACTGGTATTGTGCGCGCTGATGCTGCTGGGTGGCATGGCCCTGGGCGAGGGCGCGACGGACGGCGAATACACCGTGACGAGCCCCGGCTTCTACGGCGAGCTGAACGTCACCGTGGTGATCGAGGGCGGCAGGATCTCCGACATCATCGTCAAGGACTGCCCCGAGACCCCCGAGCTGGGCGGCAAGGCCATCGAGATGATGACCATGGAGATGATCGACGAGAACACCTCCGGCGTGGACAGCGTCTCCGGCGCGACGGTGACCTCGGCCTTCTTCCGCAGGGCGGTGAACGCCGCGCTGAAGGAGGCGAACGCCCCTGAGTCCATGACCGCGAAGGTGGAACCCTACGAGAAGACCACCGAGACCCTGGAGTGCGACGTGCTGGTGATGGGCAGCGGCACCGCGGGCCTGTCCGCCGCCATCGCCGCGGCGGAGGCCGGCGCGAACGTGCTGGTCATCGAGAAGCAGGACATCCCCGGCGGATCCGCCGTGACCAGCGCGGGCATCGTCTACGCGCCGGTGGACGAGAGCGACAAGGCCGCCATGGTGCAGTACTACATGGACCGCGCCGAGGGCAACGCCAACGAGGAGCTGCTGACCTTCTACGCAGACAACGCGCTGGACACCATCGCCTGGCTGGAGAGCCTGGGCGTGCAGTGGCTGATGACCGTGCCCGCGGGCACCGCCCCCGAGCCCCGCGCCCGCTTCTCGATGACCGCCGAGGGCGTGGGCATGACCGGCGCGGCGCTGGTGAACCCGATGCTTGCGAAGCTGGACGAGCTGGGCGTGCCGGTGCTGTGCGGCATGAAGGGCACCGAGCTGCTGGTGGACGAGGCCGGCGCGATCACCGGCGCGAAGGTGGACAGCGACATCGCCGAATACCAGATCGATGCGAAGAGCGTGATCCTGGCCACCGGCGGCTTCGATGCCAGCAAGGAGATGAAGGCGCAGTATTCCCCCGTGGCTGAGAACGACTTCCCGCTGTCCAGCAAGGGCAACGTGGGCGACGGCATCAACATGGGCATGGCCATCGGCGCGGCCACCGAGTTCAAGGGCGGCGTGATCGGCTTTGACTTCGTGGACGGCTCGCTGCCCGCCAGCGGCATGAACGCAGTGGCCATGTATTGCAGCAGCTACGTGCAGCCCGACGGCACCTTCGTCAGCAAGGTGATCGACTATCCCATCACCTACACCGCCATCAAGACCCTGGGCGTGGACCACTTCTACGGCCTGTACGACGCCGCGGGGGCCGGGACCGCCGAGGCCGCCGTGGCGGTGGGCTTCGGCTGGAAGGGCGACACCGTCCAGGCTCTGGCCGAGGCCACCGGCATGGACGCGGAGAAGCTGGCGGCGGCCATCGAACAGGACCCCGACCTGAAGGAAGCGCCCTACTACGCCGTGATGGTGAAGCCCACCACCATCGGCTCGATGGGCGGCCTGGTGATCGATACCGACGCCCGGGTGCTGAAGGAAGACGGCAGCGCCATCCCCGGCCTGTACGCCACCGGCGAGGTGGCCAACGGCGGCTTCTACAACGTGGAATACCCCGCCAGCGGCTCCTCCCTGTCCCTGGGCATGACCTTCGGCCTGGAGGCGGGACGGAACGCGGCGGAATATGTGAAGTAAGGAATGAGCAGATGCCAAAGGGCGGGCCCGGGGGGGGCGGCCTTGGGTATGGGGCTTGACAGGCCTTGCAATGCGCACAAATTCTGATTTGTCGGGCTGTTGGCGACGGTCCCCAAAGCCTTCCCCAGGCAGCGAAGCTGCCGATTCAGGGGAAGGTGGCGCGGCGCGCAGCGCCGTGACGGATGAGGTCGTTCTCTTGGAAGGATGCGAGTAAATCATCGTTACCGCGGGGGGACCGACCTCATCCGACCCGCTACGCGGGCCACCTACCGCGGGCCTACCGGCCCCATCTCGCTGAAAACAGTCCACTGGACTGTTTTCCAGGCGCTCGATGCCCCTGAAGGGGAAGGCTTTGGGGTGCGTCAGCCGCCATTCCTATTACCTGCGCGCTAGCTCGATAAATCAGAAGTTATCCCTCCTCCACCTTCAAAAACCCATCGTAGAACGCCCCCGGGTAGCCGAAGGACTTTTTTGTTTCGCCGAACTGCACATGCACATAGGCGCTGCCGCTCGGCTTTTTTTCGATGGACAGCACCGTGCCCGCGCCGAAGGCGCGGTGGGTTACGACGGCACCCGGCGCGACGCGGCTCAGGTCCGGCTTCGGGGCTTCGGCGGGCCTTGGCGCGGCGGCGGGTTTGGGCGGCACGAACGCCGGGCGGTAGGTGGGCATGGCCGGCTTCGGCGGGGTGGGGCGCGACGGGGCGCTGGCCGGTTCGGGGGTCGTCGGACCGGGCTTCGCGAAGGATGGGTCGGTCCCGGAGGCCGTCGGCGCGGGTGAGTTCGGGGGGTGGCTCCGCCGGGGCAGGCGCGGAAGCCGTCGGCCCGTGCTTCGCAGCCGTGGGCGCACTCCAGGAAGCCGTTGGCCCACGCTTCGCCACAGACGGCGCGGGTGTCTTCGGCGGCTGCTTTGCCGTTGCGGTCTCGCCCCTGCGGACG
>JAZOUD010000102.1:0-9907 GCA_045658005.1 Clostridia bacterium
CATCATGATGATCGAGTCCGCCGGCTTCGAGGTCATCGACCTGGGCGTGGACGTGCCCATCGACCGCTTCATCTCCGCCTACGAGGAGAACCCCGACACCAAGATCATCGGCTGCTCGGCGCTGCTGACCACCACGATGCCGGCCCTGGAGCAGACCGTGGCCGCCATCAACCAGCAGCCCTGGAGAAGCAAGGTGAAGGTCATGGTGGGCGGCGCGCCGATCACCCAGGAGTCCGCCGACAAGATCGGCCCCGACGCCTACACCGAGGACGCCGCCTCCGCCGCCCAGAAGGCCAAGGAGCTGGTGGCCTGATCCCCTTTCCCCTCCTTATCGCCCCGACTGTAAGGCCGGGGCGGTATTTTTTACAAGATACTCTGCGAAATAACATTGACTTCACGGCCCGCCGCGATTACAATAGCATGGAAGTATCATGCGTTGTTATGCGTCAAAGAGGTTTTATTATGCAAAAGACAGGCATCATCACCGATACCAATTCGGGCATGACCCAGGCGGAGGCCGATGCGTGCGGCGTCATACTGATGCCCATGCCCTTCACCGTGAACGGCAGGAATTACGTTGAAAACGTCAACATGAGCTATATGGAGTTCTTCGACTGCCTGGCTGACGGCGCGGCGGTCGCCACGTCCCAGCCCTCCCCCGAGGACGTCATGGCCTGCTGGAAGAAGGCGCTGGAGACCTACGAGAAGGTCATCTACATCCCCATGTCCAGCGCGTTGAGCAGCAGCTGCCAGAGCGCGAAGCTGTTCGCGGAGGATTTCGACGGCCGCGTGCTGGTGGCGGACAACCACCGCATCTCCATCAGCCAGAAGCAGTCGGTCTATGACGCGCTGCACTGGCGCGACATGGGCCTGTCGACGGAGCAGATCCTCCAGAAGCTGCTGGACACCGCGATGGACGCCAGCATCTACCTGACGGTGGACGACCTGAACTACCTGAAGCGGGGCGGCAGGATCACCCCCTCGGTGGCAGCCATCGGCACCGTGCTGAACATCAAGCCCGTGCTCCAGATCCAGGGCGGCAAGCTGGACACCTACAAGAAGGTCCGGGGGCTGCACGCCGCCCAGAATACGATGCTGGACGCCATACGCAAGGACCTGGACACCCGCTTTGCCGGCGTGCCCATGCTCCTGCGCACCGCCTACACCGGCGACGAGAGCATCGGCAGGGCCTGGAACGCCCAGGTGCAGGAGCGCTTCCCGGAATTTGAAGTCACCGGCGACCCGCTGCCCATCAGCATCGCCTGCCACGTCGGCCCCAGGGTCATCGCGCTGGGACTGATGAAGAAGATCTGACCAACGAAAATCCCCTTCCGGATCGGAAGGGGATTTTCGTTCAGCGATGGATTACCAGCGGTTCTCCATGCGCTGCTTGTCGAAGCAAGCGCGGCAATACACCGGGCGATCTCCGCGGGGCTGGAAGGGCACCTGGGTGGGCTGGCCACACTCGGCGCAAACGACGTCGTACATCGGGCGATCGCTGCGGTTGAAACCGCCGTTGGCAGCCTTGCGCTTGTCACGGCAGGCCTTGCAGCGGCCAGGCTCATTCTGGAAGCCTTTATCGGCGTAGAACTGCTGCTCGGACGCGGTGAAAACGAACTCATTGCCGCACTCACGGCATACCAAAGTCTTGTCTTCGAACATGGAAAAAAACCCTCCTAATAGTATGTGCCCATGCGATGTATAGTCTCTGTTGCCGATTCCTGTCATCGGTAGGGTTCCACCGGAGGGATACGGTTTCGAAGCGCTCTAATCGGGGCTGGAAATATTATAACACAGTTGAGCAATTTTGTACAGCCCTTTCCGTGTATTTTCGCCACAAAATATTGATTATCTTTTTTTGCCATTCTCCCTGCAGTATCGACCAATCGTGGCGTGATAAAATCCTGGAATCGCGCCGAAATTCTTGACAACCCCCCGTTTTACAGCTACAATAATAACAGAGAAGCTGTATTTTTAGGAGCGGATAATATGAAGAGAACCGTGGCAATCGTATTGTGCGCACTGCTGATGACACTGGGCGCGATGGCGCTGGCCGAATCCCCCTTTGGCGGCCTTTTCGACAACCTGCCCGGCGAGCCGGGGAGCGATACCCCGCCCCGGGGCGACGTCGATGCCTCCGACAGCATAACCATTGCGGTAGACGGCGAAACCGTCCGGCTGGCCTACGACGCCTCGCCCCAATATTCCTCGATCCAGGGCGGGCTTGTGCAGGCCTCCTATTACGCCTACGGCGCGGACGGAAAGACGCTCTACGAGCTGTACATCACCTTCCCCGAGACGGCCCGCGCCGGCATGGTGATCACGCCCGAATACGCCGCCATGACCAACGAGGAAAGCTCCGTAGTGCTGATCGCATCCAGGGACAGCCTGGAGACCTATTATTTCTCGAGCGTGCTGGACGGCAGCGTCTACCCCGCCGGATCCGGTTTTTCCATCACCATCGACAGCGTCAGCGAAGCGGGCGGCATGGTCAGCTACGCGGGCGCGCTGTCCGCGAGCCTGGTCGCGCTGGACATGATCTCCGGCGAGGTGTCGTCCACGCTGGACATCCCCGCCACCCCCTTCAGCTTCACCCTCTCCGGCCAGCTGTCCGCTCCCCTGCCCGACGCCCCCGAAGCCACCCCGATGCCCGAGGACTTGAAGAAGGTCTAAGCTGACATTCAACAGGAGGTAACCCATGAAGCGAACTCCACTGGCCGAACGCGCGCTGCCCGATTACACCCGGGGCGAGGAGATCTGGAACATGGTCACCCACATCCTCGGCGGCGCGCTGGGGATATTGGCGCTGGTGCTCTGCCCGGTGTTTGGCGCGCGGCATCACAGCGTCTGGGGCGTGGTGTGCGGATGCGTATTCGCCTTCTGCATGCTGGTGCTGTACGCCATTTCCAGCGTCTATCACGGCCTGAGCCCCCGGCTGCACGGCAAGCGGGTGATGCAGGTGCTGGACCATTGCAGCATCTTCCTGCTGATCGCCGGCACCTATACCCCGATGGCCCTGTGCGCCATACGCCCCTACAACTCCGCGCTGGGCTGGGTGCTGTTCGGCGCCATCTGGGCGCTGGCGGCGCTGGGCATCACCTTCAACGCCATCGACCTGAAGAAATACGCCAAATTTTCTATGATCTGCTACCTGCTGATGGGCTGGGCCATCGCGGTGCGCATCGACCTGATCTACCGGCTGATCACCCCCGCGGGCTTCTGGCTGCTGCTTTCAGGCGGGCTGGCCTACACCGTCGGCGCGGCGCTGTACCTGGTGGGCAAGAAGCGCCGCTACGCCCACACCGCCTTCCACGTGTTCACGGTCGTCGGCAGCCTGCTGCATTTTCTGTGCATATTGCTGTACGTGATCTAAAAGCCCACGCAAAACGGGACCGTCCGGCGGACGGTCCCGTTTTGCGTGATGTTCGTTAGTACACCTCGACCCGCGTGTTGCTGGGGCAGTTGTTCCAGATCCACTTGGCGTCCTCCACGCTCAGGCGGACGCAGCCGTGGGAGGCCCGGCTGCCCAGGTGGTTGACCGAGCTCTGGGTCACCTTGCCGCCCTTCTGGCTGTACAGCACCGAGTGGAACATGATGTCCCCCTGGATATAGAAGGCGTACTGCGCCCAGCAGTTGAACTTCTTGAAGAAGTGCCAGCGCGCGCCGGGCGCGGTGTCGGTGAAGGTACCCGTGGGCGTGGGCGTGCCCTTGCGGCCCGTGGAGCACTTCATCGTGCGCACCAGGTCGGTGTATTCGCCATTGCGGTCCGGAGCGTAGGCATAGACCCGCTGGTCCGCCACGCTCACCTTCAGCACGTAGGGCTTCAGCGCCTTCTTGGCGTTTTCATTGAACAGCGCCGCCATGGTGCTTCGGTCCGCCACGCCGGTCTCGGGCAGGTCGTTGCGCCGCTGGAAGTCAGACACCGCCTTGACCGTGCCGGAGCCGTACTGGCCGTCCAGCCCGTCGTAGTAGTATTCCAGGCAGCTCAGCCGCCGCTGCAGGCGCACCACGTCGCGGCCCTCGGAGCCGGTGGACATCTCGGCGGGCACCGCCGGGAAGCTGTCGGCGTAGAAGTCGTCCAGCAGCAGCGGGTCCGCCACGCCGTTGACCACGACGGACAGCGGGCGCTCCTCCGTGCCCTCCGGCGCGGCCGTCGCCGCCAGCGTCTCCGCCTCCATCTGCCGCATATACTGCTGCAGGTTCTCCACGCCGGCCTTGGTGGACGCGCCGTAGCCGCCGTCCACGGCGATGGACGCGAAGCCCAGCACCCGCAGTCGCTTCTGCAGCCTGGAGACATCCTCGCCGGAGGAGCCGACGGTCAGCATAGCGTTGTCCGGGGCCTTGGCCTCGCCGGAGAACAGCGCCGCCTGGGTGGCGCCGTCGGCGATGCCGGTCTGGTCCAGCCCGTTGTAGTGCTGGAATATCCGCAGCGCGCGGGCCGTGCCGCTGCCGTAGATGCCGTCCGCGGCGTCGGTGGTGTAGCCCAGCCCGTTCAAGCGGGTCTGCAGGCGACTGACGTCGCTGCCCTCGTCGCCCATGCCCAGGTCCTTCCGCGCCAGCCTGAAGTCGTCGCTGTACAGGTAGGCCTGCAGCAGGCCGTCCGCAACGCCGTCCACGACGGTCATCGGCGTCGGGCCGGGATTGACGGTGGGCTCCGCCGTCGCCCCGGTCTCGTCAGCGCCGTCCTCCGGCGCAGGGGTCGCCTCGGGCGTCGGCGTGGGCGTGATGCCCAGGGCGGCGTCGATCTCGTCCTGCTCCAGCTGGCGCACGTATGTCTCCAGTCGCATCACCGCGTCCTTCGTGTTTTCTCCGTAGTAGCCGTCCGCCCTGCCCGTGAGGTAGCCCAGGTCGATCAGCTTCTGCTGAAGCCGCCGGGTGGCGTCGCCGTTGACGTCGACGGCCAGCTCGGGATAGAAGGGCACGGTACATACGATGTCATTGAGCAGCAGGTCCTCGCTGGCCCAGGCGGGCATGCCGGTCTCGCCGGGCACGGCGGCGACGCGCTTGGCGCGATAGCCGTCGTAGATCACGTGGGCCAGGGATTCGGAATCCGCCTGGACGTACTGCACCGATCCCAGTACCAGCTGCTTCAGCCACTGTTCCACGGTGGCCCACTGGCCCTCGCCCATGGCGGCACCCCTGACCGTAAACCTGAATTCGACGTTCAGCACGTCGCCCCTGCTGCTGATCAGCTCCTGGTTGAAGGCGCGCTGCTGGGCGGCCTGGTCCCCGGGAACATCGACGTCGAGGTGGATGGTGGTGCTCTTCGGCGCGCTCTCCGGGCGCATCAGCGACAGTATATCCGCCTGAATCGGCTGCTTTTGTTCTGCCTGATCTATATTCTCAGCGCCGGCAAAGCCCCCGAGGGAAGCCACAAGGGCCGTGGCCAGCAGCATCGACAGTATTTTCTGCAATCGCTTCATATGCATAACCTCCATCGCGAAGTTGCATTACATAGACGGGCAACAACGCGATTTTGTTCATTTCGTTTTTCCTTGTAACATCTGGCAGGGCCGCCAGATGAAATACTTTTGTAATATTTATCAGGTTTGATTATACTCCAACACGCTGTTTATTCTCAACCAAATACAATCGACAAAATAAGCACAGCTTTGTGGCAGGATATCATCGGAAATTAAGGCTGAAATGACACAAAGGGGATTTCCTGAGGAAGAAATTGCCGCGTTCACCGAGAAAGCTGCGCTCTTGTTGGATAAGTGCGCCATTCAGCTTGGACCGGGAACCCCGTTTCACTATGCGATCGACAGGCACTTCGGCCGGTTCAGACTGAGGATTCTGTTTATGGACGCCCTCAATCCACCCCTGCCGGAGGAAGACGATACCGTCGACAGCGTTTCCGAATTTGTCTCGAATCTCTTTATGAACGACAATGGCCCGTTCATTCAGTCCGGAACAGCTGGTTTCGATGCTGCTGAAGCTGGTTCCCACAAACATCGTTGCGCCGTTTCTCAACAACGATACGCCCCAGCTGGTGATACTGGGCCTTCTCATGGGTGCGGCGCTTCTGTTTCTGGAGGATCGCGTCGCCAACCTGACCGCCTCCCTCCGCTCCCTGCAGGAGTGGTCATCGAGCGTCATGCGACTGGTCTCTCTCCTCACCCCGGCCATCCCCTTCCTCAGCCTCTTCACTGCATTTGCCGACGGAAAGGCCTCTGTTTTGCTGGACGGCTGGGAGTTCGTCGTCGGCGTCGTCGTCGCGCTCGCGATATGCTGTCTGTTCAAGCTGGTCAAGGTTTCGCTCAGGTGCAAGCTCAGCATCCCGGTACTGCTGAAAAAGACCCTGCCGATGGCTTCCCTGGCCTTCTCCGCCGGCTCCGAGAACGCCACGCTGAGTAAGCAGATCGAGCACTCCCGGAGCAAGCTGGGCATCAACCAGGCATTTTCGGATTTTTGGATCCCCATGAGCCACGCCATGTTCAAGCCGAGGACCACGATCCACCTTTTAAGGGGTTAGGGGATAGCCGGACCCGTACACGGTGTAGGGGCGCTCTCCGAGCGCCCGCGGGCGATTGGAAATCGCCCCTACACACCAACCCCCCCTAACCCCTAACCCCTAAAACCTAACCCCTGAATACTGATTCATCGAGCAACAGCTCGATAAATCAGTAGTTGCCTTTCTGAATAGATACCTGCCCCCTATATAAATAGAAGATCCTTTGCTTCGCTCAGGATGACAACTACAGAGAAACGCGTCATCCGGGGCGAAGCGAAGGATCTGTTCGATTCGAGGCCGGGAAAAATACGAATCAGCGGATGTTCCCGCCGAGCGTGGTACAGTTCAATGAGGCGATCGCGCTATTCGTCTATCCAGTGGAAGCGATTGGTGATCACCTGCACATCGTCACTGGAGACGTGCAGCAGGCCGCCCTGGAACTCTCCGCGGCGGACCCTGCCGTCGGGCTCGGTCACGCGGGCGTTCCCCGACTCGGCCAGCGCGGCGGAATAGTCGATGTGGCGCGGCAGTATGGCCACGTCGCCGCCGGTGGTGCGCACCATGACCCGCTGGGCGTCGTCGTCGTAATACTTGCCCTCGGGGGTGACGATCTTCAGGTGGATCAGCAGCGCCATGGGTCACTCGCCTCGCTTTGCTTTTTCTACGGCCTCGTCGATGGTGCCGACGAACAGGAACGCGCTCTCCGGCAGGTCGTCGTGCTCGCCGTCGATGATCTCCCTGAAGCCGCGGATGGTCTCCTTCAGCGGCACATAGCGGCCCTCCATGCCGGTGAACTGCTCGGCCACGTGGAAGGGCTGGCTCAGGAAGCGCTGCACCTTGCGGGCGCGGGCGACGATCTGCTTGTCCTCGTCGGAAAGCTCGTCCATGCCCATGATGGCGATGATGTCCTGCAGCTCCTTGTAGCGCTGGAGGATGCTCTGCACCCTGCGGGCCACGTCGTAGTGCTCCCTGCCCACGATCTCGGGGGTCAGTATGCGGCTGGTGGAATCCAGCGGGTCCACGGCGGGATAGATGCCCAGGGACGCGATGGAACGGCTCAGCACCGTGGTGGCGTCCAGGTGGGCAAAGGTGGTGGCCGGGGCCGGGTCGGTCAGGTCGTCGGCGGGCACGTAGACCGCCTGGACGGACGTGATGGAGCCCTTCTTGGTGGAGGTGATGCGCTCCTGCAGCGCGCCCATCTCGGTGGCCAGCGTCGGCTGGTAGCCCACGGCGCTGGGCATGCGGCCCAGCAGCGCCGAAACCTCGGAGCCCGCCTGGGTGAAGCGGAAGATGTTGTCGATGAACAGCAGCACGTCCTGGTTCTCCCGGTCGCGGAAGTACTCGGCCATCGTCAGCCCCGACAGGCCCACGCGCATCCTGGCTCCCGGCGGCTCGTTCATCTGGCCGTAGACCAGCGCGGTCTTGTTGATGACGCCGCTCTCCTGCATCTCGTTGTACAGGTCGTTGCCCTCTCGGGTGCGCTCGCCAACGCCGGCGAACACGGACAGGCCGCCGTGCTGCTTGGCGATGTTGTTGATCAGCTCCATGATGATGACCGTCTTGCCGACGCCGGCGCCGCCGAACAGGCCGATCTTGCCGCCCTTGGCGTAGGGTGCGATCAGGTCGACGACCTTGATGCCGGTCTCCAGGATCTCCGTGGTGCCCTCCTGCTCGTCATAGGCGGGGGCGGGACGGTGGATGGGCCAGCGCTCCTTTGCCTCTGGAGCAGGCTTGTTGTCCACGGGCTCGCCCAGCAGGTTGAACACCCTGCCCAGGCAGCAGTCGCCCACGGGCACGGTGATGGGGCCGCCGGTGTTCACGGCCTCAATGCCCCGGCGCAGGCCGTCGGTGCTGGACATGGCGATGCAGCGCACCACGTTGTCGCCGATGTGCTGGGCCACCTCGGCGGTCACCTTTCGGTCTCCGTTCTGAATTTCAATGGCCGAGAGCAGGTTGGGCAGCTCGCCGTCCGCAAAGCGGATATCCAGCACCGGGCCGATGACCTGCACGACGGTTCCGATATTATGCTTATCCATTCACTCGTCTCCCTGTTTACTATGGCATTTTTAATGCTCGGCGCCGGCGACGATCTCGGTGAGCTCCTGGGTGATGGAGCTCTGCCTGGCGCGATTGTAGCGCAGGCTGAGATCCTCGATCATCTCGCCCGCGTTCTTGGTGGCCGAATCCATGGCCACGCGGCGCGCGGCCTGCTCGCTGGCGAAGGAATCGCAGGCGGCGGAATAAATCAGCCCCGCAAGGTACTGGGGCAGGAATTCCTTCAGCAGCGTATCCGCGCCGGGCTCGCACAGCATCTGCTTGCTGGTGCGCTCGGGGGCGTCCCTGGCGTCCAGGGGCAGCAGCGGCTTCAGCTTGGTCTTTTGAAGCAGCACCGAGACGAAGCTGGTATAGGCCAGCACGATCTCGTCGTACTCCCCCGCGTCGTAGCTCTCCAGGATACGCCTGGCGATGTTGCCGCAGGCCTCCAGGCTCAGCCCCTCGACCTTCTCCACGCTGGTGACGATGGACATCCTGCCACGGGAATAGTATTCGATGGCCTTGCGCCCGACGGGAATGACGCAGCACGCGGCGTCGCGGCTGTCCCACTCGATGCGCTTGAACATGTTGGCATTGTAGCTGCCCGCCAGGCCGCGGTCGCCCGCGATGACGATGTAGCAGCGCTGGCTGATCTGGCGGGGAATGACATAATGGCTCTGCGCACCGGTGTTGTGCAGCGCGATGTCCCACACCGCGGTCCGGGCCACCTTCATGTAGGGCTTGCTGGCCTCCATGCGGGCGCGGGCACCCCTCAGCTTGGATGAGGCCACCAGCTGCATCGCCTTCGTGATCTGCATCGTGCTTTCCACGCTTCGGATCCGCAGCTTGATATCCTTCATCGATGCTCCGGCCATGGTATCACTCCTTATCCGTGTGCAGCTTCAGGAAATCGGCGGTAAAGGCCTGTATGGCGGCCTTCAGCTGGTTTTCCGTCTCCTTGCTCAGGTCGCCGGTTTCGCGGATGGTCCTGAGCATGTCGGCGTGCTGGGCGTCCAGGCGCTCGTAGAGGGTGGTTTCGTACTCGTTGATCAGCTCCACCGGCACGTCCTTCAGGTAGTCGTGGATGACCGCGTAGAGTATGCAGACCTGATGCTCCACGGACACGGGGGCGTTGTGGTTCTGCTTCAGCACGGCAACGATGCGCTCGCCCTGGCCCAGGCGGGCCCGGGTATCGTCGTCCAGGTCGGAGCCGAACTGTGCAAAGCTCTGCAGCTCGCGATACTGGCTGTAGAGCAGCTTCAGCGTGCCCGAGACCTTCTTCATGGCCTTGATTTGGGCGTTGCCGCCCACGGGTGAGACGGAGATGCCGGGGTTCACGGCGGGCATGATGCCGGCGTGGAACAGCTCGGTCAGCAGGAAGAGCTGGCCGTCGGTGATCGATATGACGTTGGTGGGAAT
>JAZOUD010000103.1:0-4312 GCA_045658005.1 Clostridia bacterium
GGCAGGTATCTATTCAGAAAGGCAACTACTGATTTATCGAGCTGTTGCTCGATGAATCAGTATTCAGGGGTTAGGTTTTAGGGGTTAGGGGTTAGGGGTCGTTGGTGTGTAGGGGCGATTTCCAATCGCCCGCGGGCGCTCGGAGAGCGCCCCTACACCGTGTACGGGTCCGGCTATCCCCTAACCCCTTAAATACTGATTTGTCGCAGCGCGACAAATCAGTAGTTACCGTTCTTCTCTCACGCCGCCGCGCCCCTACATAACCCCCTTCTGTAAAATGATGCAGCCGTAGGGCTGGCGCTCGCTGGTGGAGATGGTGATGTAGCCCTTCATGGCCTTCTCGTAGAACTTCGAGCGCTCGATGGTGCCGACGCAGGCCACGTCGTAGCCGTGCTTCGCCACGGTTTCCTTCACGGCGTCCCACACCGGGTTGCTCTCCACCACGACGCCGGAGTCGGCGTCGGGCACGATGTACTGGATCGGCTGCTTCTCGTATTCCACGTCCAGCGGCACCAGCTGGAGTATGGCGTCCAGCATTTCCACCGCGCCGACGCCCTTGGCCTGTATGCTCACGCCGTTGGGGCACTTGGTCACGTGGGGATAGAAGTGATCCGCGATGACGATCAGGTCGCCGTGGCCGGTGTCGGCCAGGGCCTTCAGCAGGTCGGAACCGATGATGTCAGGTATGCCTCTGAGCATGATGATGATCCCCCTTCTCTGTCTTTGTTCAAGTCTTGGCAGTGTAGATGCCGCCGCGACTGGTCTACACCCGCACGCGGCGCACGGCGTCCTGCCAGCCCGCGTATTTCCCGTCGCGCGCCTGCGCCGCCATCTCCGGCGCGTAGGCGGTGCGCTTCAGCACATTGAACACGTTTTCATCGTACAGCCCGCAGGCGAGCCCCGCCGCCCAGGCCGCGCCGATGCCGGAGAGCTCCTCGGAATCGGGGATGCGCACCGGGATGCCCAGCATGTCGCTCTGGAACTGCATGAGATAGCCGTTGCGGGTCGGGCCGCCGTCCACCCGTAGCTCGCCGATGGGCACACCGGCACTTTTCCCCATCGCCTTCACGATGTCGGTGATCTGGTAGGCGATGCAGTCCAGCGCCGCGCGAACGACTTCGTTCTTGCCCGTGGTGCGGCTCATGCCCACGATGGCGGCGCGGGCGCCGCTGTCCCAGTAGGGCGCGCCCAGGCCGGAGAAGGCTGGCACGAGGTAGCAGCTGTCGCCGGGGTTGGCTGCCCGGGCCAGCGCCTCGGTCTCTCCCGGCCCTTCGATCAGCTTCAAATCGTCCTTCAACCAGGTGATCACCGCGCCGGTGTAGTTGATGTTGCCCTCCAGCACGTAGTTCACCTTGCCGCCGATCTTCCAGGCCAGGCTGGTCACCACGCCCAGATCACTGAACACGGGCTTTTCCCCGATGTTCATCATGATGGAGGAGCCCGTGCCATAGGTGGCCTTGGTCATGCCGGGCCTGAGGCAGCCCTGGCCGAACAGCGCGCCGTGGCTGTCCCCCAGCACGCCGCGAATGGGGATGGGCTTTGCCAGCCAGCCGCCCAGGTCGGTCACGCCGAAGTCGCCGTCGGAGTCGGTGACCGCCGCCATGCAGGCGGCATCGATGCCGAACAGCTCCAGCATGGTCTCATCCCACTTCAGGGTGTTGATGTTGAAGAGCTGGGTTCGGGAGGCGTTGGAATAATCGGTGCAGTGCCGATGGTCGGCGGACAGGTTGTACACCAGCCAGCTGTCGATGGTGCCCACGCAGATTTCGCCGGTCCTCGCCCGTTCGGCGACGCCCTCGACATTCTGCATGATCCACGCCAGCTTCGCCGCCGGGAAGTAGGGCGACAGCGGGATGCCCGTGGTGCGGCGCACCAGCTCGCCATAGCCCTGTTTTTCCAGGTCCTCGCAGATGGCCGCGCCCCGGGCGCACTGCCACACGATGGCGTTGTAGACCGGCTTGCCGGTGGCGCGGTCCCAGGCCACGGAGGTCTCCCGCTGATTGCTGAGGCCCAGCGCGTCGATTTCAGACTTTTCGATGCCGGCCTTTTCCACCACGTCCCTGGCCACCTGCAGGGTATTGGCCAGGATCTCCGCCGGGTCGTGCTCCACCCAGCCCCTTTCGTCGACGATCTGCCGGTGGGGCCGGTCCGCCCGGCACAGCAGCGCCCCGCGTTCGTCGAACAGCAGCGCCTTGGTGCCCTGGGTGGACTGGTCAATACTCAGTATATATTTGCTCATGTTCACTCCTTATACATATCGGCATACCGGGGAAATGCATTTCCCCGGTATGCCGACTTTTTACAGATTCTCTCTGATCGTCTTGGCGATCCCCTCGGCATTCAACCCGTAGTGGTCGAACACCTCTTTCGACGTGCCGGTGATGACCGGGGCGTCGGGCAGGGCCAGGTTGATGACCTTCTTCGGGTCGTTGGCGCCGATGACCTGGCTGACCATGCTGCCCAGGCCGCCGAAGGGGCTGTGCTCCTCCACGGTCACGACGACCTTCTTGCCCTTCGCGGCGGCCAGCAGGCCGTTCGCGTCCAGGGGCTTGACGCAGTACATGTCCAGTACGGTGGCGGATATGCCCTGTTCCTTCAGCAGCGCCGCCGCGTCCTTAGCGGGCTTCACCATCTCGCCGCAGGCCACGATCAGGGCGTCGCTGCCCTCGCAGACCACAGTGGCCCTGTCCATCTCGAAGGGGCAGTTGCCCTCCTCGTAGGTGTCCTCCACGGCGTTGCGGCCGGTGCGGATGTAGGCGGGCTTTTCGTCCTTCAGCAGCGCTTCGAACAGGCAGCGGGTCTGGAACCGGTCGGAGGGCAGGTACACCCGCATGCCGGGGATTGAGGCCATGGCCGCGATGTCCTGGGCGGAGTGGTGGCTCATGCCCAGCGCGCCGTAGCTGACGCCGCCGGAGATGCCGATCAGCTTCACGTTGGTGTTGGAGTAGGCGCAGTCCACCTTGGCCTGCTCGTAAGAGCGGGTGGACAGGAAGGACGCCGGAGAGGCCGCGTAGGGCTTCTTGCCCATCTTGGCAAGGCCCGCGGAGATGCCCACCAGGTCCTGCTCGGCGATGCCGACTTCGACAAACTGGTCCGGGAATTCCTTTGAGAAGGGGGCCAGCGACGCGGAGCCGCGGCTGTCGCTGCACAGCACCACGATGTCCTTATCGGTCTTGGCATGCTCGGAGAGGACTTCACAGATGATCTGACGATTTGTTATCTTATTCATATTCTCGCCCCCTCCCTTTCGCTACGCTCGGTGAGGGGTTTCGCCTGCGTCTTGCTTCGCTGCGCTTGCAGGCTCAGTCCGCCCTCCGGGCGGACGCTTTGCGCCGCCTCCTCGTGTGCCTTCAGGTCCTTCATGATCTGCTCGTATTCCTCGGCGGTGGGCACGTGGTGGTGCCAGCTCGCCTTGTTCTCCATGACGGCGGAACCCTTGCCCTTGGTGGTGTTGGCGACGATCAGGGTGGGCTTGCCCTTGACGGCCTTTGCGGCATCGAAGGCCGCGTTCATAGCGTCGATGTCATTGCCGTCCACGCTCAGCACGTTCCAGCCGAAGGCCGCGAAGCGGTCCTCCACCATGTCCTGGTGCATGACCTCCTCGGTGGTGCCGGAGATCTGCAGCCGGTTGCGGTCCACCACGGCGCACAGGTTGTCCAGCTTATACTGGGTGGCGCTCATCGCGCCCTCCCAGACAGAGCCCTCGGCCAGCTCGCCGTCGCCCATCACCACGTAGGTGCGGCTGGGGCGCTTGTCCATCCTCTGGGCCAGCGCCATGCCCACCGCCACGGGCAGCCCGTGGCCCAGGGAGCCGGAGTTCATCTCGATGCCGGGCAGCTTGTTGTTGGGATGGCCGATGAACTTGCTGCCGAACTGGCTGTACTCTTTGATGACCTGCTCAATGGGGAAAAAGCCCTTCTCGGCCAACACTGCGTAGAGGGTCTCCACGCAGTGGCCCTTGCTCATAACGAACATATCCCGGTTGGGGTCGTCCTGGTTCTCGGGGCTGATGTTCATGGCGTGGAAGTACAGCGCGACCATGGTCTCCATCACGCTCATATCCCCGCCGATGTGCCCCGCCTTGCCCGCCATGATCATGTCCACCACATTTTGGCGGAGGCGGTAGCTCAATGCTTTAAGGTTTTGCATGTTTTACACCTCGTCAAATACAACGTCCTCGCCGTGCAGATACGCCTTCACCTTGTCCTCGATGGGATCGTACAGGTCGGGCTTCACGCCGATGTACTTGCAGGCCTCGTAGACCACCGGGACCACGTCGCCGTGGATGGCCGCCACGTGGTGGATGTAGGGG
>JAZOUD010000104.1:0-12970 GCA_045658005.1 Clostridia bacterium
TCCCCCGTTGGGGAAGGTGGCCCGCGAAGCGGGTCGGAAGAGGTCCTCCCCTCACGTTGCTATTCGTACCTATGCCCCAATAGACGTTGTCTCATCGACAAGGACCTCTTCCGTCTTTCCCGGAACAATGCAAGCATTTTCCGGGAAATCCACCTTCCCCAAAGGGGAAGGCTACTTTTGGGGCCGTCGCCAACACCCCCACAAATCAGAATTTGCACGCTACAAATTCAGCCCGGCCTGGCTGAATTCGCCTTCGCCGTTCTTGAAGTAGCGGGGCAGGTCGTAGGGGCTGTAGATGCCGCAGTCGGTGACGACGCCGGAGACCAGGTGGGGCGGGGTGATGTCGAAGCTGGGGTAATAGCCCTTCACGCCCTGGGCGGCGGTGCGCGTGCCCATGGCCTGGAGCACGAATTCCGGGTCGCGCATCTCGATGGTCACGGTGTCGATTGTGGGGTGCCCGGGGTCCGGCGCGCCGGTGACGAAGTAGGGCACGCCCATATACTTGGCGACGATGGCGATCTGGAAGGTGCCCACCTTGTTGACCACGTAGCCGTCCAGGCTGATGGCGTCGGCGGCGGAGGTGAACACGTCCACGCCCTCGTTCTGCATCACCGTGGCGGGCATGTTGTCGGTGATCACTGTCACGTCGAAGCCCATGTCCCTGCAGACGGTGGCGGTCAGCCGCGCCCCCTGGAAGTAGGGGCGGGTCTCGGGGCAGAACAGGCGAATGGTCTTGCCCCGGTCCCGGCATTCCTTCAGCATCATGCCCACGACGGTCTCGCCGAAGCACTGGGTCATCACCGTGCCGTTGTCGGGGATCATGTCCACCAGGTAACCCGCAGTGCGGCGGACCTTGCTGTAGCGCAGGTTGTTGGCCTCGACGGTGTGGTCCATGATCGCCCGGGCCGCGTCCTCGCCGGCGTCGATGGCCCGCCGGGCCGCCGTGAGGCAGCCATCGGTGATGATCTTCATCCGGGAGGCGGTGGTGGGGCGGGCGTGGCTGATGTTGTCGGCGGCGTCCTCCAGCCACGCCAGCTGCCCGGCGGCGCTCCGGTCGCGGCATTCGTGGGCGGCGAGGGCCATGCCCATGGCCGCGGCGGTATAGGGGCCGGCGCTCTGGGTGACCATGTCGGCGATGGCCCGGGTGACCTCCCGGTGGGTTTTGCAGGTCACGAATTCCGCCTTCCCGGGGTAGACGCGGCGGTCCAGTATGCGCACCTCGCGGCCGTCGAACCAGGCCACGTTTTCGTATTGCAGCATAAAGGCGAGGTCCCGGTCCTGTCGCTCCATGTCATCGCCCTCCATACAGCCGCTTCACGGCCTGCTTTGCGTCGAACATCACCTTTTCCCGGTCGAGTGTCAGGTATTCGCCGTTCTCGTACAGTATCCTGCCGTCCACCATGGTCATCACCACGTCGCTGGCCTGGGCGGCGTACACCAGCATCGGCAGCGGCTCGAAGGCCGGGTAGAGGTGGGGCCGGTCCATGTCGACGGCAACGATGTCGGCCTTCTTGCCCACGACCAGGCAGCCGGTGTCGTCCCGGCCCTGGAGCCGGGCCCCGTTCACCGTGGCCATGCGCAGCACCGTGTCGGGCGGCATCAGCTCCGGGTCGAGCATGTGCCCGTTCGTGACGATGGCGGCCAGGTGCATCTCCTCGAACATATTCAGGTTGTTGTTGCTGGCCGCGCCGTCGGTGCCCAGCGCCACCGTCAGGCCCTTGTCCAGCATCTGGGGCAGGGGCGCGAAGCCGCTGCCCAGCTTCAGGTTGCTGGTGGGGTTGTTGACCGGATAGACGCCGTGGGCCTTCAGGATGTCCAGGTCCTCCGGGGTGCACCAGACGCAGTGGGCCGCGGCGGCGGGCAGGTCGAATATGCCCATGGCCTCGAACCAGGCGGCGGGGGTCAGGCCGTGGCGCTGGACGCATTCCTCGTGCTCCTTGCGGGTCTCAGACAGGTGCAGCTGCACCCGCGCGCCCTTCTCCCGGCAGGGCCGGATTTTGTCGGCGTAGTAGCGGGTGACGGCGTCGTTGGTGGTGTACTCGGCGTGCACGCCGAAGTCCACCCGGATGCGCCCGTCCTGGCAGCCGTGGCATTCGTCGAACAGCGCCAGCGATTCGGCGACGCGGAAGTTCTTCTCCGGGGGCTCGGCGGGGTCGAAGGCCTGCACCACCCGCGTCAGGTTGATCTTCATGCCCACCTGCTCGTTCAGCCGGATCAGCGCCTCCCGGGGCTCCATGTACATGTCGCTGAAGGCGGTGACCCCGCTGGCCAGCAGCTCCAGCATCGCCAGCTGGTTGCCGGCGATGAAGTCCTCGGTCTTCATGCGGTCCTCCACGGGGAACACCGCCTCGAACAGCCAGCGGCTCAGCGGCAGGTCGCTGCCGATGCCCCGCAGCAGCGTCATCGCCGCGTGGCAGTGGCAGTTGATGAGCCCGGGGATCAGCAGCTTGCCCCGCATGTCCTTCTCGGTGTCATAGGGGATAGTCGGCCTTTGGGCGCCGATGTAGTCGATTTTGTCCCCGTCGATGCCCAGGAAGCCTCCGGGGATATAGTCGAAGCGCTCGTCCTTCCAGGCCAGTATGCCCGCGTTTTTAATCAGCAGCCTCACAGCGCCACCACCTCCCCGATGCGCCCGATGATCTTCTTCAGGCAGTCGCCCAGGCGCGCGGCGACGGTCGTCGCGGTCTCGAGTACCTCCTCCTGGGTCAGCGGCTGGTCCAGCACGCCCGCGGCCATGTTGGTCATCACGCTCAGGCACAGCACCGGCATGCCGCAGTGGGCCGCCGTCAGCGCCTCGGTGACGGTGGACATGCCCACGGCGTCCGCGCCGAGTATGCGGGCGGCGCGAATCTCCGCCGGGGTCTCGAACTGGGGGCCGGTGAAGAACATGTATACGCCCTCCCGCAGCGTAAGCCCGGTGCCCTCGGCGCATTCCCATGCCAGCCTGCGCAGCTCGGGGGTGTACATGCGGCTCACGTCGAAGAAGCGCGGGCCGAAGGCCTCCACGTTGCTTCCCCGCAGGGGGCTGGCCCCGGTCAGCTTGATGTGGTCCGAGACGACCATGACGTCGCCGGGACGGTATTCGGTGTTCACCGCGCCGGCGGCGTTGGTCAGGATCAGCGCCTTCGCGCCCAGCAGCTTGAACAGGCGCACCGGGATCACCAGCTGCTCGAAGTCGTAGCCCTCGTAGGAGTGGAAGCGCCCGGACATGCAGACCACGCGCCGCCCCGCCACGGTGCCGAAGATCAGCTTGCCGGCGTGGCCCTGTACGGTGGAGACCAGGAAGTTGGGGATGTCCCTGTAGTCGACGACGATGGGATCTTCGATGGCGTCCGCAAACGGCCCCAGGAACGAACCCAGCACGATGGCAACCTCAGGTTCCCAGGGCACGATGGCGCGTATGTAATCCGCCGATTTTTGGAAGTATTCGAGGGTATAATCCATGTTTCTTTCCTCCCGTCGCTGTTGGTATTCGTGTGTTTGTACCAATTTTATCATGTCCGGGAAGGCAAGTCAATGATGGGGGGAAATTCTGATTTATCAACCAATGCCATAACGCAAAATAAAACTGAAAAACGAGAAGATAGCTCTCGACAGGGCGGGGGGAAAGTGTTATTATTATGGTGAACGGTACAATGAAGGATATATCGGAATGTTCGGCTTTGCGCCGTTTCCCGGGGTGAATTTGAAGCCGGATCGGCTTTGAATAATACATCTAAGGAGTTGCGTCCCATGAAGAAAATCGCATCCCTGCTCATCGTGTTCGTGCTGGTCCTGGCGATGGTCCCCGCCATGGCGGAGGGCGAGAAGATCGCCGTCATCTGCGACCCGGTTGGCGTGAATGCCTTCCTGACCCAGGTCGTGGAAAAGGTTGAGGAGCTGGCCGGCACCTACGGCTACGAGTACCGCATCCTCGAGTGCCCCGACACCGACAAGTGGCAGGCGAGCTACGACGCCGCCGTGGCCGAGGAATATGACCTGATCCTGGGCGTGGGCTGGCAGTCCGCCGAGTTTGCCGCCGCCAAGGCCGCCGAGGTGGGCGACAGCATCCGCTTCGCCGTCATCGATACCGACGCCGGCAGCGACGGCGTGGCCTCCTACAGCTACAACGAGGAACAGGGCGCCTACCTGATGGGCGCGATGGCCGGCTATGCCTTCCCCAACGAGACCAAGTTCGGCTACATCGGCTGCTTCGAGGGCTCCGGCTCCTTCAAGTATCGCTGGGGCTTCATGGAGGGCGTCAAGTCCGTGGTGCCCGACGCCCAGATCACCTTCAACTACACCAATTCCTACAGCGATCCCGCCCCGGCCTATGACTTCGCCAAGCAGCAGCAGGCGAAGGGCTGCACCTACATCTTCGGCGGCGCGGCCGCCTGCAACGAGGGCATCTTCAACGCCGCGCTGGAGCTGGCGGAGGAGGGCAAGGCCATCTACTCCATCGGCCAGGATACCGACATGACACGCGAGGACAACCCCTATGTGCTGTCCTCCCAGCTGAAGGAGACCGGCGTGACCGCGGGCATCATCATCGACGCCTTCTTCGCCGGCACCCTGGAGAACGGCCTGCACGTGCTCGAGATGAAGGACGGCGCCATCGGCGCGACCCACATTACCGCGGACGGCATCTTCCGCAACAGCGACATCATGACCGACGAGGTCATCGCCCAGTGCAAGGCCGTGGCCGACGCCATCGCCTCCGGCGAGCTGGTGCTGGAAATGCCCGCCTCCGAGGACGACTACACCTTCCCGATCTTCTGATCGAGCGTAGTAGAAAGCGGCCCTTTGGATGATCCAAGGGGCCGATTTTCAGTGAAGGCGCGGAACGGAACCCAAGGAGTATGCGATATGGTTTTTGAAATGAAGCACATCACCAAGACCTACGGCAGCGTCGTAGCGAACGATGATGTCAGCCTGCACCTGAACCGGGGGGAGATCCTCTCCATCGTCGGGGAGAACGGCGCGGGCAAGTCCACGATCATGAAGATACTGTACGGCCTGGAACGGCCCGATTCCGGCGAGATCCTCGTGAACGGCCAGCCCCGGCGCTTCCACAGCCCCTCCGACGCCATGGCCGTGGGCATCGGCATGGTGCAGCAGCACTTCATGCTCTTCGAGGAGATGACCGTGGCCGAGAACATCGTGTTCAAGAACGAGCTGAGAAGGGGTCCGTTCATGGACATGAACCGCACCGTGGAGACCGTGCGGCAGATCTCCGAGCGCTACGAGCTGAAGATCGACCCGCTGGCGCGCATCGCCGACTGCCCGGTGGGCCTTCGGCAGCGGGTGGAGATACTGAAGATACTGTACCAGAACGCCGGGATCATCATCTTCGACGAGCCCAGCTCCGTGCTGACGCCGCTGGAGGTGGACGCGCTGCTGGAGACCATCCGGGGCCTTGCGAAGGCGGGCAAGAGCATCGTGCTGATCACCCACAAGCTGCAGGAGGTCATGGCGGTCTCCGACCGGATCTATGTGATGCGCCAGGGCCGGGTCGTGGCGGAGCGCATGGGCGCGGACACCGATATGGGCGAGCTGGCCCTTCTGATGGTGGGCCATCCCCTGGCCAGCTACCAGATCGATCCGCCGAAGCCGGGCAGGACGATGCTGGAGACGAAGGGCCTGCGGCTGGTGGACAACGGCCGCCAGGTGCTTTCGGACATCAGCCTGCACGTGAACGCCGGGGAGATCGTGGGCATCGCGGGCGTGTCCGGCAACGGCCAGAGCCACCTGATCCGCTGCATCACGGGCCTTGAAGCGTGTACCGGCGGGCAGGTGCTGGTGGCGGGAAAGGACGTGACCAACCGCTCCGTCCGCGAGGTAAGGGACGCGGGTCTGGCCCACATCAGCGAGGACCGCTACGTGTGGGGCAGCGCCCCGGAGGGCACCCTGGAGGAGAACGCGCTGATGGCCCGGCAGGACGAGTCGCCCTTCAGCCGCCACGGCATCATCCGACCCGGGGCCATACGGGATTACGCCGTGAAGCTGATCCGGGGCTTCAACGTGAAGGCCTCCTCCCCGGCGCAGAAAATGCGGGAGCTCTCCGGCGGCAACGCCCAGAAGCTGATCGTGGCCAGGGAGATGAGCCTGGATACCCCGGTGCTGATCTGCTGCGAGCCGACCCGGGGCATCGACATCGGCGCGATGGAGGCCATCCACAGCCGCATGCTCCAGCGCCGGGACGACGGCGCAGCGATACTGCTGGTGTCGTCGGAGCTGACCGAGATCATGAGCCTGTCGGACCGCATCTATGTGATCTTCGAGGGACGCATCGTCGGCGAATTCCAAAGGGGCAGCATGGACGACAGGCATCTGGGCCTTTTGATGGTTGGGGGGTCGATCGGGCATGGAGAATGAGCGCAACTGGAAGCGGACGCTGCTGGGCGTCGTCGATACCGTCACCCAGCCGCTGGTTGCCGTATTGATCAGCTTCCTGCTGGGCGCGGTGGTGATACTCGTCATCGGCAAGAATCCGCTGCTGGCCTACGGCGAGATGATCCGGGGGGCCTTCGGCAAGCAGGTCTACCTGATGAACACGCTCAAGCGCGCCACGCCCATCATCATGGGCGGCCTGGCGGTGTGCGTGGCCTGGCGCAGCGGCTACGAGGCCATGGGCGGCGAGGGCCAGATGATACTGGGCGCGGTGGCGGCGGCGCTGGCGGGCTACTACCTGCCCTTGCCGGGCTGGCTGCGCATCCCCGCGGCCCTGCTGGCAGCGGCGGCGGCGGGCGCGCTGTATTCGGTGGTGTCGGGCTGGCTGTTTGAAAGGTTCGACGTCACCTTCGTCATCTCCACGCTGATGATGAACTACATCGCCAACTACTTTGCGGCCTACCTGTGCAACTACCCGCTGCGGGACCCGGAGGCCAACGTCTACCAGATGCAGAACGCCCAGACGGGCAAGCTGCCCGCGGAGGCCACGCTGCCCCCGATCATGAAGGGCTGGGTGCATTGGGGCTTTGTGCTGGCGGTGGCGGCGGTGATCGTCACCTGGTTCCTGTTCAAAAAGACCAGCTTCGGCTACAAGAGCCGCATGGGCGGCCTGAACCCCCGGTTCGCGCTGTACGGCGGCATCAATGCCCGGGGGATGCTGTACCTGGTGATGGTCCTCTCCGGCGTCATGGCCGGACTCGGCGGCGCGTTCGAGGTCATGGGCAGCAAGGGCCGGTACGTGGACCAGATGATCTTCTCCACCGGCTACGCCTGGACCGGCATGGTGGCGGCGCTGCTGGCCAACATGAACCCCCTCGGCACGCTGCTGGCGTCGATCCTGCTGGCGGGCCTGGCCGTGGGCGGCAGCACCATGATGCTGAACATGGACATTCCCCTGGAGGTGTGCAACATCATCGAGGGCATCATCACCCTCTTCATGAGCGCGAAGATGATCCGCATCGCGGCGGGCAACATGCGCAGGCGCAAGCAGGCGAAGGGAGGCGGGGAGACATGATGTACCTTGCCCAGGTGATCAATTCCACCATCCGGGAGATCACCCCGATCCTGCTGGTGGCGCTCTGCGCGGGCGTGTGCAGCAAGGTCCAGGTGTTCAACATCGCCCTGGAGGGCACGCTGCTGATGAGCGCGTTCTTCGCCTTCCTGACCCACTTCTTCCTGCACAACATCTTCCTGTCGGTGGCGGTGGCGATGGCCGTGGCGATGGGGATGACGCTGGTCATGTCCTTCTTCATCGTGAAGCTGAAGGGGCAGCCCATGATCGTCGGCATGGCCCTGAACACCTTTGCCCGGGGCTTTACGACGTTCCTGCTCTCGGTCATCTTCAAGACGAAAGGCGCGGTGAACCCCTCCGATCTGAAGGGCCTGACCAAGTTCGACCTGCCGGTGATCCGGAATATACCGTTCCTGTCCACGGTGTTCGGGGCTTTGACGGCCATCGACTACCTGGCCTTTGCGCTGGCCATCGTGATGTTCGTCGTCATGTACCGCACGGTGATCGGCTTCCGGCTGCGGGCGCTGGGCATCAACCAGAGCGCGGCCAGCAGCCTGGGCATCAACGTGGCCCGCTACCAGATCCTGGCCACCACGCTGTCCGGCAGCATGATCGGCCTGGCCGGGTGCCTGCTGACCCTGGGCCGCAACGCCATGTTCATCCAGGACATCTCCGGCGCCCGGGGCTACGTGGCGCTGGCGGCCAACAACCTGTGCAAGGGCCATCCCCTCGGGGCGATGATCTCCAGCGCGCTGTTCGGCTTTACCACGGCCCTGGCGCGCAGCCTGCAGGGCACCGCCATTCGCCAGCAGCTGCTGCAGTGCATCCCCTACATCGCCACCATCGCCGCAATGGCCTTCTACAACGCCTGGGCGAGGATGAAGGCGAAGCGGCGGAACCTGTGAGAACAGTGGCGGCAGGTTGCCGCCGCTACAGGACCTTTCCGCGTATGAAAATATTGGATCAACCATTCTGACGTGACATGGAGGTAACGAATATGAGCATCATCAGAGACATCAGCCTGGCGCCCTCCGGCGAGAACAAGATCGAATGGGTGCGGCGAAACTGCCCCCTGCTGCGCAGCCTGGAGGCGGACTTCTCGAAGTCCAGGCCCTTTGAGGGCAAGCGCATCGCGCTGTCCATCCACCTGGAGGCCAAGACCGCCTACCTGTGCAAGGTCCTGGCCGCCGGCGGGGCCGAGATGTACGTGACCGGGTCGAACCCGCTGTCCACCCAGGACGACGTGGCGGCGGCGCTGGTCGCGGCGGGCCTGAACGTGTTCGCCTGGCACGGGGCCACCGACGAGGAATACTTCGCCCACATCCGCGAGACCCTGTCCCACCACGCCAACATCATCATCGACGACGGCGGCGACCTGGTGCACATGCTGCACACCGAGATGCCCGGCGAGCTGCAGTACGTGATCGGCGGCTGCGAGGAGACCACCACGGGCATCGTTCGCCTGATCGCCATGAACAAGGAGGGCAAGCTGCAATTCCCGATGGTGAAGGTGAACAACGCCGACTGCAAGCACCTGTTCGACAACCGCTACGGCACCGGCCAGTCCGTGTGGGACGGCATCAACCGCACCACCAACCTGATCGTCGCCGGGAAGTACGTGGTCGTCGCGGGCTACGGCTGGTGTGGCAAGGGCGTGGCCATGCGGGCGAAGGGGCTGGGCGCGAAGGTCATCGTGACCGAGGTGAACCCCATCCGCGCCATCGAGGCGGTCATGGACGGCTTCGAGGTGCTGCCGATGCGCGAGGCGGCGGTGCTGGGCGACCTGTTCGTGACGGTGACCGGCTGCGCCGGCGTCATCACCCAGCCCGATTTCATGGTGATGAAGGAAGGCGCGGTGCTCTGCAACGCTGGCCACTTCGACGTGGAAGTGGACATGAAGTGGCTGAGGGAATGCTCGACGGAGATTCGCGAGATGCGCGCCAACATCATGGGCTACACCCTGCCCAACGGCAAGCACGTGTACGTGCTGGCGGAGGGCCGGCTGGTGAACCTGGCGGCGGGCGACGGACATCCGGCGGAGATCATGGACATGAGCTTTGCCATCCAGGCGCTATCCGCGAAGTACCTGGTGGAGCACGCGGGCGAGCTGAAGGAGAAGCTGATCGACGTTCCCGCCGAGGTGGACCTGGAGGTGGCCAACCGCAAGCTGGCGTTCCTGGGCGTCACCATCGACAGGCTGACGCCGGAGCAGGAGGCATACCTGAACAGCTCCGCGGTCTGACAGGGCGGAGATAATCAATAAAACCGGGAAGCGCGTGACAGGCACTTCCCGGTTTATTTTGGCTGGGAGGCTTCACACCGCCTAACGTCAGATTTCTGCCCTGGCCACCGACTCGATGGTCTGCATGGACGGACGGTCGGCCAGGCCTTTACAGATTTCCGTGGCGATGCGCATGCCTTCTGGCATGAGGCCGCGAAGCGCCGCCTCCGGCACGCGGTCCTTCAGCGCCTCGCGGCAGATCAGGAAGGCGACCTCGCTGCTGGAGATGCCGTTGAAATATCCCTCCTGCTGCTTCAGGATCAGCGTTCTGCCCAGCATATAGGGCAGGTATTGGGCCCGGAGCGTCGCGGTCTCCTCGTCGATGTCGCTGCCGTAGTAGTGGCGAACCAGCTTCATGGCGAGGGTGTTGGGACGCTTCGACAGGTAATTGAATATGAAGTCGTATTTCAGGGAATCGATGAAGAACTGGCGATAGCCCCCGGTTTCCATCATGAAGCGGTGGTAGGTGGACACCGCGGCCAGCGCGAACAGCGCCGGGTCGGCCTCGAAGCTGATCGCCGCGTGTACCGGCGGCATGGTGTGCTTCAGCATGGCCAGAGTGACATAGGCGCCCAGGCGTTCCTTGTTGCCGAAGCAGTTGTTCAGCGATCCCATGGCAACGCCGGCTGCCCCTGTGATGTCGACGACATTCGCATTTTCAAAGCCCTTTTTCCTGAAAACGGTGATGGCGCCGTCGATGATCTGGGCCATGGTTTTCTGCCTTTGCAGGCTCTTTTTCGTGGGATTGGTGGATTCTGCGCTCATATTGCCCTTACCCTGTTCATACTGTCATTTATCCTGTATATATTGTTACTGATATTGAAAATATTGACCACTAAAACCATCTTTTGTGCCATTGTATTCCGCTGGCCGATACGGTATCATGGTACATGGAGCAGCTTAAATTTTTTTAAGGCTGTATGACGTCTCCAAGGGATATATTAATGAAAAGCGACTGAAAAGTCAACACAAAACAAAAAAATAATCCGGATTGACCCGATGGCGAACGGACGCAGGCCGACTGATATTGGCAGGAAGAAGGTAAAAATATGAATAACAATCCTCTGAATAGCATCGTAAGGAGCGCCAGGAACAGGAGAATTCTGAAAAGAATTCTCTCCATGCTGTGTGTGGTGGTACTGTTGTTCACCATGCACACGCTGAGGCGGGATGCGAATACGCTCGAGCGCATCCCCATGTGTGGATACAGAGAGGAACACATCCACACACTGGATTGTTATGACGGGGATGCGCTGGTCTGCGGAAGGCATGAGCACATTCATACGGATGCCTGCTACCAGGAAAGCCCGGAGATCGATATGGGCGCCTGTGATCTGGATATTCAGGGCGATACCGTCGTCGACCCGACGCTTATGGACAACGACCTGGAGCTGTCCCTCGGCGATGTGGATCTGACGCTGGATTTGCCGGACGTGAATCCAGGCGTGGCCTCGAACGCCGTTGAAGAAAGACCCCTCAGCTTCAAGCTGGGTCAGGAGGCCATGCTCAGCGGGATCATCAGCGCGCTCGGGATGGAAATCGATTTCGCCGACATCGTTGATGTGGGCATCGTGGACGATGAAGAGACGGAAAACGACCTGATTGGCATTGAAAAGACCGGCAACGATTACAGGATTTGGGCAAGGAAGGATTTCGAGAGGATGCAGCTTGCGCTGATCCTTGCGAACGATATTCGGGTTATTACGCTGCTGGACGGCGTGGCCGCGCCCGTTGTGGATATCACGCCGGACATGGACATCGCTCCCGCCGGAGACGACGCTCCCGCGGCGAAGGATACAACCGTTGTTGAAGATACGCCCGCAGTGGACGATTCCCCTGCGGTGGACGATATCCCCGCGGTGGACGATGCGCCCGCGGTGGACGTCGTGCCCGGGGCGGACGACGTGCCTGCGCTGGGCAATGTGCCTGAGCTGGACGGCGTGTCTGTCGGGGACGTCGAGCCTGGCGAAGCTGACGCACCTGACGATGGGGAACAGACCGAAGTCGGCAAGGAGGCCGGCGAAGAGGCGGCGCCTGCCGGAGACGAGCAGCCAGCCGGGGATGGCGAGGCGATCGTTGGACAGTACGAGGAAGAACAGTCTGCCGGGGATGGGGAGTTGACCGTCGGACAGCCCGGGGAAGAGCAGCCCGAGGCGCAGCCTTCTGAGGATGGCGAGATGACCGTCGGACAGCCTGAGGAAGAGCAGCCCGAGGAGCAGCCTGCCGAGGATGGTGAGGCAACTGTCGGACAGCCTGAGGAAGAACAGCCCGAGGAGCAGCCTGCCGAGGATGGTGAGTTGACCGTCGGACAGCCTGAGGAAGAGCAGCCCGAGGAGCAGCCTGCCGAGGATGGCGAGATGACCGTCGGACAGCCTGAGGAAGAACAGCCCGAGGAGCAGCCTTCCGAGGATGGCGAGTTGACCGTCGGACAGCCTGAGGAAGAGCAGCCCGAGGAGCAGCCTTCCGAGGATGGTGAGATGACCGTCGGACAGCCTGAGGAAGAGCAGCCCGAAGAACAGACTTCCGAGGACGGCGAGATAACCGTCGGACAGCCTGAGGAAGAGCAGCCCGAAGAACAGACTTCCGAGGACAGCGAGATGACCGTCAGACAGCCTGAGGAAGAGCAGCCCGAAGAACAGACTTCCGAGGACGGCGAGATAACCGTCGGACAGCCTGAGGAAGAGCAGCCCGAAGAGCAGCCCGAAGAGCAGTCATCCGAGGATGGCGAGGAAGCTGCCGACCAGACCGGGGAAGAGCAGCCCGCCGAGGATGGCGGGGAAGCTGCCGAGCAGACCGGGGAAGAGCAGCCTGCCGAGGATGGCGAGGAAGCTGCCGAGCAGACCGGGGAGGAAGAACAGCCCGATGAGCAGCCTGCCGAGGATGGCGGGGAAGCTGCCGACCAGACCGGAGAAGAGCAGCCTGCCGAGGAGCAGAACGCCGAGGGTGAAGAAGAGGAAGTCGACGGGATCGGCGAGGAAATGGACGACGGGGAAGCCGAAGACCAAGAGCCGGAGGACGCCGGTGACGGCGAATCCTCAGAGGGTGAGAGCGCCGCAGAGCAGAGCGTCATCACCGCGACGGTGGACCTGACCGAAGTCACCGAATACCCGCTGTCCCTGAACGCGCTGCTGGCCGAGGCCGCGCCGGCGGCGGAAGCGTCCAACGAGGACGCCGGGGAAACCGACGAAAGCGCGACGGAGGAGCCCGCCGAAAACGCGGCGGAGGTCGAGCCTGCCGAGGCGACGGCC
>JAZOUD010000105.1:0-4795 GCA_045658005.1 Clostridia bacterium
TTCTTTTCGATGTTTTCACGGCTCATGGTGGGCCCGGTGAAGCCCTTCAGGTCCTCCCATTTGCCGGTCTTCGGGTTGTAGATCTGCCACTGGTAGCTGTAGGGCTTTGTTCCGCCGGTCACCTCCACGGTGAAGGCCACGTCCTCGCCCTCCTGCACGGTGGTATCTCCGGGCTGGCGCACAAAGCTGAGAGGGGTATCGCCGTCGAAGTAAACGCTGAATTCGTTGTTGGCGTAGGCCCGCTCGTCGGCGCCCACCGCGGTGATCACCACCCGGGCGCTCTTGTGCTTGGCCACATCGTCCACCAGGGCGCTCACCGGCAGGGTGATGGTCTGGGTCCTGCGGGAGGAGGTCTTATCGTAGTAGGGCAGGTTCAGGATGTACGGGTCGCTGGCGCCGTCCACGTACACCGCGCAGGACAGGGTCAGCCTGGCCCGGGTGGCGGCGTGGTTGTGGACGACGATGTCTACCATCCGCTCGCCCCCGAGGCCCTCGTAGATTCGGTGTTTGACCTCTACGTCCTGTACATGCACGATCATGTCTGCGGAGGAGGTGTCGATCTCGTTGGCGTACAGGCCGGAGGCGATGGCGTTCTTCACCGTCGCGTTGGCCTGGAGCGGCGCCTGCAGCTCCAGCTTCCCGGTCTTTTCGTTCAGCACGTATTCGAGGGTCGCGCTCTCGGGGGCGTTGGCGGCGAGGCCCGCGGCGTTGGCCACGGCCCGGGCCAGGTTGGATTCCACCGTCGCCTTGACCAGCTTTATCCGCAGCGTCTTATCGCCCTCCCAGCTCTCGGGGATCTTGAACGCGCCCATAAACGAGCCAGTGGAGCCGGGGAACAGTATGTCCGTCTTGATGTACCGGGGCGCGCTGGCCTCGGTCACCTGGGCGTCCACGCCGACGGAATCGCCGATGGACAGGGTGTACCGGGTGGTCTGCTGATCCAGCATCCAGTCGCGCTTGCGCGGGGTAATGTCGTAGTCCTCCTCGCGGTAGCCGGCCGGTCGGCCGGCCATGACCACCTCGCCCTTTTTCCCTTCAACGAACTTGAGCACCGCCGTAGGAGAGAATATGTTCGTCAGCTGCAAATCTTCGGAACCGTAGTATATCACCTTGCTCTTCTCCGGGTCCTTGGCATTGATGTGCACGGTGCTTACCGGGTTTTTGCCCGCCACGCCGTCCACCACCTCGTACATGGCGATATCGAAGGTGGAGATGGCCAGGTTGCCCTCGTTGCGCAGGCCCAGGGTCACGTCCTCGAAGTCGCCTGCCTTGACGGCCAGCTGTCGGGGGATGGCCACGGTGAGGTTCGCCGACGGCGTGAGCAGCTCATTGAAGCTGAACAGCGAGGTGGGCGGCAGCTCGGGCTTCAGGGACTCGGGGACGATCTCCCAGTCGGTGGCGACGGCGTTCACATAGGCCGTGCCCGAGCCGGTCAGGATTACGCTGCCCGGCGCCGCCGTCAGGTCGTACCAATGGCCGGTGCCGTACTGATCCCTCGGGCTGTAGGTGATGTCCGGGATCGTGAACTCCGCAAACACCGCCGGATCGGTCACGGTGTTGGCGACGGGGTCGTAGCACATGGTCCACACGCGCCAGATGTCCGGGTCGCTGTCCTTGCGCTTCTCGGCGGTGGACACCCAGTACAGGTAGGGCGCGCCGCCCAGGTAGCAGACGTCGAATTTGCCGGAGGGGATGACCGCGTCATAGGTGTACTTCGTCACCTCATAGCTGGGGTGATCGCCGCCCGCGCCCTCAACCGGCGCGATGTACAGGCCGTGGAGCCGGTTGCGGACCACGCCGTCGTCGCTCTTCTCCTGCATGGTGTAGAACACCGTGCATCCGCTCTTGTTCCATTCCCTGCTCAGATGGTCCTCCACCATGGCGATATGGCCGATGTCGCCCTTCTCCAGCACGATGGCCTTCCTGTCGCCCTTTCCCCGGTTCATGTCGTAGGCGTACAGCTCGATGGCGCTGTCGCCCACTCCGCCGTTCTTCGGCTTGCTCAGGCCCACAAAGCTCATGGCGTAGCCGTTGATCATGGATTGCCGATGCCTGGACCGTCCCACGGCATCCAGGTTCATCAGGCTCAGTGCCTGCACGCGCTCATAGTTTTCGCCCAGGGCGCTCTTCACCGTCTTGTCGGTGAAGAGAATCATCATTGCATCGTTCGTCACCGCAAAACTGGTGGTGCCGACGGCCGCGTCGTCGGCCTCCGGATAGGCGATCGTCTCGCACTGGCCGTAGATCTCAAAGTAATCGACGTTGCCGCCTTTCCGGAAAACCTCAGCGTGGGCAATGCGGGGATTGATATAGCTGTCGTGGGTATATTCCGGGTAGGTCATGTAGATGCTGTCATAGCCCTGCTTGGTATCGTACGCAGCCGCCAGGACGTCGTCTTCGGGCCAGCTGAGCTGTCCCTTGCCGTCATGCTCCAGCACCATATAGTAGATGCCCATGTTCATATCATTGCGGTTGGTCGTGGTCAGGTCGTTGCGGACGGGATAGCCGTTTACATCGAAATCCCTTGCGCAGGTGGCCACCAGGTATACGAACTGACCGTCGGTGTAGACGTCAAAATCGTAATCGCTCCTCGGAAGGACGAACTCCCCGAAGGACCTGTAGTGCCAATCGCTTTCAATGACGTTCTTCACCGAATTCCAGAGACCGCCCTCGTCCGTGTCGGCATTCAGGCAGCACCAGTAGACGCGCCGGACCGGTTTCTTGTTGTACAGGGTTTGCTGGATGGTGAACAGCATGACCCTGCCGCCGATCCGAAGGATCTTAGAATCGGAACCCCCGTCCCCCTGGCCGTAGGTCGCCTTGATCTCCTTCATCTCCGGAGTCAGCGCCGGATAGCGGTAGGGCTCGTCGGAGACGGCCTCAACGGTCTTTGTCTCGTCATTGGCCTCGGCGTTCATGTAATGGTCCAGGAGGTTTGCGCTGGTCTTCGGCCAGAACTGCTTCTCGCCTATCTTCCATTTCTTGGAGAGGGAGACGAAGAACACCGTGGCGCCCACCGTCAGGTCGAGCGCGCCGACGATGGTGAAGGACGAAGGCGACGTGTCTATGATGCTCAGGCGAAGGTTGAAATTCAGCGACGCGGTTAACCGCACCCAGGCCTCCAGAAAGCCCTTGATGCCAAAGCCCAGCTGGCCGCTGAACAGGAACCCGACGGTGATGGTGATGTTGTTGACAGGGCGCAGATTCCAGTTTCGGAAATTGCCGTTGACGATGCAGAAGTCCACTGCGATCTCCATGGCAAAGCCCGCCGACACCCCCAGTGTGAAGCACACGTACACCGGCACCGGCCCAAGGGGATAGCTGATGGTCCAGCTGTAGCTGAAGCTGAGCGTTACCCCGACGCCGCCCCGGAGGCTGATGTTTTTGGTAATGACATTCGGGATGTCCTTGTCCAGCTCCCAGCGCCCGGTAAGCACCACGAACAGACCCACGTTGAACTTCGACTCGCCGAAGAACTTCCAGGCTTTTTCCTTGTAAAGGTCCTTGGCCAGGTTGTACTGGGCCTTGTAGTTGGCCAGCATACCCTCCTTCTCCACGAACTTCTGGACCTGCTTGAACGAGCGGAGATCCGAGCTCTGCCAGTTCATTTTCGACTTCTTGATTTTGTCCTCAAACACGGGCGCGCCCATGTAGATGACCACATACCCGCCGGGATCGACGAACAGCCTGGGCAGGTACTCCTTGTAGGGCAGTTCAAAGCTGACCTTGATGTCCACCACGGGAATCATAAAGCCAAAGCTCATACCCTGGCTCAGCACGGTGGAGAATATGCCGCCGTTGGGACCAGTGCCCTCGTTGAGGGGTTTTTCCGTGGCGCTCTGCTGGGACACCAGCTGGCTGCGGAAGGTCAGCGACGCCGGGGCGTCCTTGCCGAACATGAAGGTGGGCCGCTGCGCCTTGTTGGTCTTCGGGGCGAACAACTGCTTCCACTTCCCCTTGAAGACGTATACGTCACCCTCCTTCCGGGTGGGCGAGGCCCAGCACTCCTCCAGCTTGTCAAAGCTGGGGCCGAGGTCGGTCTTCCCGTACCTGTAGTAGCGCATCAGCAGGTCCGGCAGGTTCTTCCCCTCGGTATTCCTGACCCCCACCTTGATCTCGAACTCGTAGTCGTTCAGCGGGGAATAGACCATGTCGTATTCATTGTGCAGGATGTCCTTTGTCTCAAAGGACATCATGTACACATAGGGGTCGCCCTCGGCGTTGACCGCCGCCCCGCCGGCGGGGTTTGCCGATGTATCGTTGATGGGCGTCAGGGTGTGGGTGAGCACCTCGCCCTTTTCAAGGTCCATGTCCTCGACGACGTAATCCCGGAAGCCCTGCTTGGTGGGGTCCACCTTCAGGCGCAGGTGCACCACGTCGAATTCATCCGTTCGGAACAGGTTGACCGGCAGCACCACCGCGCCGTTCTCGTTGGAATGGTAGCAGAGCACCGGGTCGTCGTTATTCAGGACGTCATCCGCCCACACATCCACGCCCGCCACGGGCACGGGCTTTTCCTTCGTGCCCGTCTGGAGCACGATGGCCACCTCGTTTTCGGTGATGACGGTGATCTTCGCGTCGGCTACGTCGTTGGCCGCCAGGCCCGCCGCGCTGGACAGCCGGCCGGACCGGGAGGCGTTGGGCGAGACCCGGGAGACCGATACCGAATTCGTCTGGGGCTGGCCGGACTGGCGGAACAGGCTGTCCATCCACGCTCCCACAAATTGGCTGTCTTCTTCGTCGCCCGCAGGGCCGAGCACCGTATAGTCCTGAAGCTCCTCGATCCGCTTCTCCC
>JAZOUD010000106.1:0-6900 GCA_045658005.1 Clostridia bacterium
CTTCGCGACGGTGGCCCTGTTCAGCGCCATCGGCGTGTGGAACGACTTCCGCAACTGCCTGCTGATCAACGACAGCGCCCAGTACTACAACCTGCAATACACGATCTACCAGACCATGAACAACCTGAGGTTCATCAAGGAGAACGCCAGCCGAATGGGCGGCGTGAACGTGGCGAACCTGCCGGCGGAGACCTTCCGCATGGCCATGGCGGTGGTCACGGTGGGCCCGATCATACTGGCGTACCCCTTCTTCCAGAAGTACTTCGTCAAGGGCCTGACCGTCGGCGCCGTGAAGGGCTAAGACGATCGGGACCCGGACCCATTCCAATTTGATTTCAAGGGCGTACGCGGCCCTCGAAATAGAACAACCAAGGAGGGAAAACACATGCGTAAACTGGTTACTTTGCTTCTGGCTGTGGCGATGGTCCTGTCGCTGCTGACTGTGGCTGTGGCCGAGGAGCCCTACACCCTGGACATCTACTGGGTGGGCAACGGCGACAACGAGGCTGTCCGCGCGGGCGTTGAAGAGGCTGTCAATGCTTACATTGAGCCCCTGATCGGCGCGAAGGTCAGCTATCATATCATTGGCTGGGGCGACTGGAACGACAAGGCCATCAACGCCCTGCAGTCCGGCGAGAAGATGGACCTCATCTTCACCGCTGACTGGGAAGGCTACGGCGTCGAGGTTTCCGGCGGCCTGCTGATGCCCCTGGACGACCTGCTGGAGCAGTATGGCCAGGGCATCAAGGAAACCCTGCCCCAGACCTTCCTGGACGGCGTCAAGGTGAACGGCGTGCTGTACGGCATCCCCACCAACAAGGAGCTGTGCGTGCCGGAAGGCTTCATCATCAACAAGACCGCTGCTGCCGAGATCGGCTGGGACGTCACCGCTGACGATCCTTCCATCAAGACCACCGCGGACCTGGAGCCCTGGCTGGCCAAGTACAAGGAGCTCCATCCCGACAAGTATCCCTACCTGATGGACGGCCAGAACGGCCGTTGGGCCGACGAGCCCTGGTGCCCCGACTGGGCCGGCATGATCAACAACTCTGTGGCCATGAAGATGGCGCAGGTTGACGGCGCTTTCGACGAGACCGTGTACAGCATCTTCGAGACCCCCGAGCAGGAGGAGCACATCCGCCTGATGTACGACTGGGGCCAGAAGGGCTACATCGATCCCGACGCTGCCCTGACCTCCTTCGACTACAACGGCACCTTCGGCCGCGGCGACTTCCTGGCCTTCTCCCAGCCCCTGAAGGGCAACGGCATCAAGGCCGTCGAGATGTACCAGGCCAACGCTACCGCCGAGTTCGAGTGCGTTGAGATCACCATGCAGCCCAAGTACGTCGTGACCACCCATGCGGGCGGCTCCATGTTCGGCATCCCGGTGACCTCCCAGAATCCCGAGGCCGCTATGAAGTACCTGAACCTGATGCACAGCGACGCCACCCTGGTCAACCTGATGCTGTTCGGCGCTGAGGGCGTGAACTACGAGAAGGTCGACGAGAACACCGTCAAGCTGACCGACCAGAACTGGTACGGCGTGCACGGCGGCGCCTGGACCGTGGGCAACACCAAGCTCCAGTACGTCACCGAGGGCGAGGATCCCCAGAAGAACGAGCTGCTGCAGTCCTACGCGGACGACGCCATCCCCACCGCTTCCCTGGGCTTCCGCTTTGTCAAGGACAACGTGGCTGACCAGATCGCGGCGGTTGACGCGGTTGTCACCGAGCTGGCCAATCCTCTGATGTGCGGCCAGGTCGATCCCGACGATCCCGCCCAGGGCATCGAGGCCCTGAAGGCCGCCCTGGCCGATGCCGGCATGCCCGACATCATCGCTGAGGTCGAGGCCCAGTACGCCGAGTGGAAGGCTGCCCAGTAATCGACAGACTTTTGATTCGCAAGGGATAACACAGGGGCTGCTTCCCAATGGGAAGCAGCCCCGTTGCTGTTTCGACGCGATATGGTTTGGGCGGGGAAATTCTGATTTGGCGGGGAACCCAATGTAGCAGCGGCGTCTACGCCGCCACAGGCATTCCAATCGCGATAGAGGAACCATGGCGGCGCAGGCCCCGCCGCTACAATAGACCGTCAAATTATGATTTGGCGAGCCGAGCGAAATACCGTCCAAAAGTAGCCTTCCCCCGGTGGGGAAGGTGGATTCGGCAAAAAATGCTTGCATTGTTTTGCCGAAGACGGATGAGGTCCTCGACTTTGGTACAACGCATCTTTCAGCAGAGGCGAGAAGCGAAATGTGGGGGGAGGCCCTCATTCGACCCGCCTAATGGCGGGCCACAAAGGGCCTGCCGGCCCCGCCTTGCTGAAATCTGTCCACTGGACAGATTTCCGGGCGCTCGGCGTCCCCAACGAGGGAAGGCTTTCGGGAAACCGCTCGTCTCCCCCGTCAAATCAGAATTTACCGCCGCGTCATCCTCCGCATGGCCACTAATCCAGCGATCAGCAGCACCGGGAAGGCGCAGCCCACCAGCATGCCGGCGCGCAGGTTGTCGCCGGCGTTTTGCGTGGCCCAGCCCACCAGGCCCGGGCCGAAGGCCCCGCCAAGATCGCCGGCCATGGCCAGCAGCGCGAACATGGCGGTGCCGCCCAGGGGCATGCTCCTGGACGAGATGCTGAGGGTGCCCGGCCACATGATGCCCACCGAGAAGCCGCACATCACGCAGCCCGCCAGCCCCACCGCGGGGCTGGCGGAGAGGGAGGCAAGCAGGTAGCAGCCCAGGCACAGCGCGCTGGAGCCCAGCATGGCCTTCGTCAGGTCCAGCCTGTCGCCGAACCTGCCGTAGATCACCCGGCTGATGCCCATGGTAATGGCGAACAGGCAGGGCCCCAGCAGGTCGCCCAGGGTCTTGCTCAGCCCCAGGGCGGACTCCGAGAAGGCGGAGGCCCACTGGGCCATGGAGAGCTCGGAGGCCCCGGAGCACACCATCAGCAGCGCGGCCACCCAGAACAGCGGCGCGGCGAACAGCTGGCGCATGGACATGCCCTTGCCCTCCTCCACCAGGTGCTCAATGGGGCAGGTTGCGAAGTTATAGATGTTGTAGAGGGGAATCAGCGCCCACAGGCAGGCCAGCACCCGCCAGCGCCCGGTGCCGAAGGCGGCGAAGAACAGCGTGGAGAGCAGTATCGTGCCCACGGAGCCCCAGCAGTAGAACGAGTGCAGCAGGCTCATCACCGACTCCTTGTTGTCGAAGGGACAGGCCTCGACGATGGGGCTGCACAGCACCTCGATCAGCCCGCTGCCGATGGCGTAGACCACCACGCAGCAAAGGATGCCGATGAAGGGGCTCGGGCAAAGGTCCGGCACGAAGGCCAGCGCGATCAGCCCCAGCGCCGAGGCGACCTCCGAGGCTACGATGGCCCTGCGGTAGCCGATGGCGTCCACGAACCGGGCGCACAGCACGTCAACCACCAGCTGGGTCAGGAAAAACGTGGTGGGGATCAGCGCGATCTGCCCCAGCGGGATGCCGTAGCCGGTGTGAAAGGTCAAAAACAGCAGCGGCACGAAGTTCGCCGCGATGGCCTGGGTGATGAAGCCCAGGTAACAGGCCCGCAGGGTCTTCCGGTAATTCTTATGCATATTTCTGTTGCTTGCTTCGGTGTATGGTCAGTCGTATGCAGCCCGCGCCAAATGGTGCGGGCTGCATGTGAATAACCGTCGTTTTCTTAGTTCAGATGGAACGCCTCTTCGATGGCCTTGACCTCGTCGTCGGTGATGTACACCACCTCGCCGATGTCCTTGGCGGCGATCATGGCCGCGGCGCTGTACTCCAGCACCTCCAGCCGGTCATAGGCGTTCAGCAGGCTCGCGCCGGTGACGATCACGCACTGGTTGTTGACGATGACCACCGGGTGCTTGCTGTCGAAGATCTTCGCCGTGCCCTGGATGTCCAGGCGGCTGGCAGCGTAGGGCAGGCGCACCACGTCCCGCAGGCTGATGTAGCTTTCAGGGATCAGGCGGCTGTCGAACTCGGCGTCCGTCACCGCGAAGGACATGATGGCCGGGGGATGGGCGATGATTACGGCGTTGATCTCCGGATGGGTGTCGAAAATCTCCTGAAGCAGCCGGGCGGCGCGGCTGGGCTTCTTGCCCACCTCGCGCATGCCGTGCTTGATGTGCACGATGTCCTCGGGCTCCAGGTACTTCCTGTCCTTGTTGTAGGGGGTGGTCAGGAAGCTGCCGTCGGACAGGCGCACGGCGAAGGTGCCCTGGGTGGAGGTGAACAGCCGCTGGTCGTAGCTGCGGTGGATGAACTCGCACAGGTCGCGGCGGCCGGCGTTTTCTTCGCTGCTGTGGCTGCCGGGGATGAATTCGTCCAGGTTCGGGGAGGTGATGCTGCGGTCGATGTCGATCTGCTCCTCGGTCAGGTTCCGGGGCGAGCCCAGCTTCTTGGCGTCGATCTCCAGGCGTCCGCAGAAGTCCAGGGTCTCGAAGGCCATGAAGGCGCTGAACAGGTCCTTGTGGCCGATGACCACGCCGTGGTTCTCCATCATGACCGTGTTGTAGCCCTTTTCAAACTCGGCGGCGATGTACTCGCCCAGCTTCTTGCTGCCGGGCACCTCGTACTTGGCGTAGGTCACCTTGCCGCAGACCTCGCTGGCGTTGGGGATCAGCGAGGTGTCCGGGATCTTCCGGGCCAGGCTGAAGGCCACCAGCGTCGGGGGATGGGCGTGCAGTATGCCCTTCAGGTCCGGGCGGCGGCGATAGATCTCGCTGTGGAAGGGCAGCTCGACGGAGGGCTTGTGGGGGCCGATGACGGTGCCGTCGGGCTTGACCTGGCACATGTCGGCGCGGGTCAGGTTGCCCTTGTCGATGCCGGAGGGCGTGATCCAGATGTCGCCGTTGTCGTCGCGAATGGACAGATTGCCGCCGGAGGTGGTGGTCATGCCGTAGTAGTAGATGCGGTTCATGATCATCACGAGCTGATCGGCGGGATGCAGGAGCTCAAAGCGCATGGGGGATTCCTCCTTTATAATTAATCACATTGTTTCATCAGAAGACGGCCAGCACGCCCGTGGTCGCCAGGGTCGTGATCAGGCAGGCGGTGGCGTTGCCCAGCAGTATGGCCAGGGCCGCTTTGCCCCGGGGCATGCCAAAAAGCGTGGCGATGGCGCTGCCGGTCCACACGCCGGTGCCCGGCAGGGGCAGGGCCACGAATATGTACAGCGCCAGCAGCTCCGCCGTATCGGCGGAAAGCCTGCCGCGAATGCCCCTCCGGTTTTTCTCGTTCATCGAGGCCCGCTTCTTCGCCGCGTGGCGCTCCAGCCAGGCGGCAAAGCTCTGCACGGGCCTGATGGGCAGGGTGTAGAACCAGTCCAGCACCGGTCTGAGCAGCAGCAGTATGAACGGCACGGGGATGCTTGAGCAGATCAGCGCCAGCAGATAGGAAAACACCGGCGGCATGCCCATGCCCAGGGCCACGGTCACCGCGTAGCGCCCCTCAAAGGTGGGCACCATGCTCAAAAGCGCGGTGGTGATGATCTCGCGGGTGTGCTCCTGCCAGACGAAGGCCTTGTCGGCCGCAGCCAGCAGCGCGGTGGGATTGATAGAAAGGCTGTCGAACATAAATCCTCCAAAATGGGTACTCACAGAGCCATTATACACCTTTTTTCGGGATTAGCATAGGACGGAAGTGTAAAGTGTATTTCAATGATTGTCGACGCCATCCTGTGACTGTCGCCGACCCGGATAACCTACCGTTTTTCCAATCGTTGACCATCCCAAAATCCGGGAGACGGGCGCTTCGACCCGTCTCCCGTCAACCATTTCTTCTCGTCGTAGTTTTCCGTCACTTCACCGTCACACTGACGCTCGCGCGCACGCCGTTGGTGGCGATAGCCCATATCCTGCACTTGCCTGCTTCCACGGCAGTAATCTTGCCGTTCTCGTCAACTGCCGCGACGTTGGGGTCGCTGCTGTAGTAGCGCACCTTCGCTGTGTGGTTCAGCAGTTCCTTGTTGCTCTTGACCTTCTTGACCGTCGCTTTCAGCGTCTTGCTGTTGCCGGCCTCCATGGTCAGGCTGCTCTTATCCAGCTTCACCGATCGGGCGTTGCAGTATTTGCTGTTGTACCCGCCGGTGATAGCGTGTACCTCAGGGCTGGCCTTGCCGATGTAGACCTTCTTACCATTGACCGTCTTCCAGGCTTTCACATAGGCCTTGTAGCACGTCCGCTTGTCCAAACAGGAGACGCGCAAATGGCGGGTATTGGCGGAAACCGTCTGCTTCAGCTTGAAGTTACTGCCGCACCTGGCGAAGAATACATCGTAGCCCTCAACGCTCTGCACCTTTGTCCACTCGATCTCAAGCGCCTTACTGTCGCAGTGGGGCACGGTCATGCGAGCCAGCAGCGTGTAATCCGGCGCGACGACCTTCTTCCACACGGCGTAAAGCTTCGTGTTACGGTCAAAGGGGTACGACCTGCCCGCCAGGTATTCGGGCTCCTTCGAGCTGCTCTTCTCGCTCCATCCGAGGAAGGAATAGCCGCTGCCAAGGGGCGCGAAGGCGGCGCTGAGCTGCAGCCAGCCGCCCTGTTCGAGCCAGACGTCCTCCGGCAGGTCCGCACTGGCCAGGCCGTTGGCGTCGAAGGTGACATGAACCGGCTGCGGCACGGGAGATAGATTCCACACGGCGTAGAGCACCACCACGTTCTTCTGGCTGTCGTAGGGCAGCACATCCCCGGGCTTGTATTCGACCTTCGGCACTTTCGGATTGGTCGTCCAGCCCTTGAAGATCATCTTTCCCGCCTTGGCATGCTCTTTGGACAGCGTGGCGTCCTTCCCCTGCTTGACGATCTGCGGCTTGGGCGCCTTCGTGCCGCCGTTGGCGTCGTATATGACGAACCAACTGTCCTCGGCCTTGACCCACTGTGCCCAGAGCGTCCGG
>JAZOUD010000107.1:0-4866 GCA_045658005.1 Clostridia bacterium
CGCCACTCTCCCCCCCCCCCCCCTCCCCCCCAAACAACGGCGGCATACCGCGCCCCGCCTCGTCAGCCCACCGGACTGGCCCCGCGCCGCAATATGCCGCCGCCGTTTTCCCGAATCCTCACTCCAAAAAGATATTCCAATCGTTCAATATCGCCAGCGTGCCCACGATGTTGAAGCACAGGCCGAACACCAGCGCGGGGGGCAGCAGCGCGTCCAGGGCCTCGCCCTTTCCCCGGCGCAGCAGCATGATGCCCAGCGCCGCGGCGGGGATGGCGTCGATGGTGTAGCGCAGGCCCCACTGGATGCCGCCCATGCTGCCGTGGGCGCACAGCGCCAGCAGGTGCAGCGCCACGCACACCCCCGCGATCCAGATCGAGACCCCGTTCCCTGTCTCTTCGCCCCGCAGCCGCCCGACGAGACGCCGCAGCAGGTACACAAAGCCCACCGCGAAGATGGGACTGGCGAGGAAGAACGCGAAGCCTCCCCTGGACACCCGCATCCAGCCCGCCTCCGCCGGTCCGGGCAGCCGGATCAGCTTGTCCGTGAAGTTCCAGGGGATGGATTTCAGCGAGAACTGCACGTGGTCCGGCGATTCGGTAAACTCGGGCAGGTAGTCGTGGCCGAACTGGAAGGGACTGTCGAAGCGCAGCTGGTTCAGTACCATGTAGAACCCGCCCACCAGGGCCGGGGCGATCAGCCAGGCCCAGTGCTTCTTCACCGCGCCCCACAGCGTCAAGCCGTTCTTCCTGAACTTCTCCCGCAGCAGCCACGCCACCAGGGGCAGGTAGACGAAGTTCAGCGGCCGGCAGCCCACCGCGCAGGCCAGCCACAGAAGCGGCCACTTTCCGTCCGCCTCCACGTCCGTCGCGGCGTAGTACAGCGCCATTGCCGTGAACATGAAGGCCGCCGTCTGGGCCAGCAGCCACACGTCGCCGTTGTAGCCGATCAGCAAAAAGTTCGACCCTATGGTGGAAAGCAGCGTCCACACCATCGCCATGCGCCGGTCCTCGCAGTAAAGGTCGAACAGCTTCAGCATGTGCACCGCGGCCACCAGGCTCATGACCGTGGTGATGAAGTATTCCGGCGTCCGATCCACCCCGAACAGCGCCACGAAGGGCATCACGATCAGCGTCGGCAGCGGCGGAAAGCTGACGTAGTACCGCCCCTTGTAGATGGCCAGCTCCAGCCAGGGATAGTCCTCCCCCAGGTCCAGGTGTCCCTCCAGCCACCGCTTGGCCTGCAGGGCATAGCTGCAATAGGGGGTGTGCATGAAGGGCGTCTTGTCGGTGAACATCCACACCACCGCGTAGGCCCCCAGCACGCACAGAATCGCCATGCCGTACCACCGCCAGCGCACCTTCAGCGATTCCCGCCGCAAATCCCGCCGCTCCATGACAAAACCCCCTTTTGTTATGGGGTATTTTATCATAAGGAGGGAAGATTGTCCAGAGAGAGAAATTCTGATTTGTCGCAACGCGACAAATCAGAATTTACCTCACCTTCGCCCCACCCTCGTCCGAGATCACCTGCATCAGCCGGCGCTCCACGCCGGTTTCGGCGTCGATGTAGGCCAGGAAGGTGTCGGCGCCAGAGGTGGCGCGGACCTCGTAGCACAGGAATTCGGCGTCGTTCTCGGGGATCACGCACAGCCGCGCGGCCACCGGGGTCAGCGCGCCGCCGATGCGGGCCAGGGCGTCGGCCTCGGTCAGCCTGGGCAGGCTGATCTCCCGGCGCACGTGGTTCATCAGGTAGCCCGCCGCCTCCAGCCCCACCACGGCGCCGTCGGCCAGGGACACCTGCACCTTCACCAGGTCCGGGTACAGCACCACCCCGTCCTGCACCGCGGCGAAGTTGGCGGTCAGTATGCCCTCGAAGCGGCTGGAATAGCTCAGCTCCATCTCCCCGTAGCCCCTGGACAGCAGGAACGCCCGCGCCGCGTCGGCGGCCTGGCCGTCACTGAGCACCGCCTCGCCGATGGCGCTGTCGCAGAGCATGTACAGCACCTCGCCGCCCGCCTTCGTCACCCCGGCGCTGATGCGGTAGCTGTCCAGCTGCAGGGCGTATTCATAGCAGCCCACCGGGATCTCGCTTTCCCCGGTGAAGCTCACGTCCGCCGCCTGGTGGCCCACGAAGGCGGTCAGCGCCTGCCGGGCGGTCGCCTCGTCCACGATGGCCAGCCCCGCCAGGGCCTTGAATTCGCCGTCCGTGCGCCCGTCGGAGAAGGGGCCGTCGTACAGCAGCGTCGGATAATCGGTGGCCGGGCCGGTGATGGGATACAGGTCCTCGCTCCCGCTCTCGCCCGACGTATCGAACACCGCCTCGCCCTTCTCATAGCGGTCCAGCAGCCGGCCCATGCGCACCGAGAAGGCCGCCGCCGTCTCGGACAGCCGGGCCATCGCCTCGTGGTCGGCTTCGGTCACCGCGCCGCCGTTGCCCAGCCGCGAAGACAGCGCCGTGGCGAAGTCCCCGGCCTGGTTGATGAACTTCAGCGTGCCGGAGACCGTCTCCTGGCCCAGGGGCAGCAGCGCCAGGTTCGACAGCGCCCCCTGGGTCTGCAGCGCGATCTCCCCCAGCAGCGATTGCAGCTGCCCCGTCTCCCCTGCCACCAGCGCCTTGCGGAAGTTCACCGACACGCCCTCGGTCAGCTCGCAGGTCTCGTAAAACGCCTTCTGCACCACGGCGTTCAGCCGGGCGTCCGCCTCGTTCAGCCGCGCCGTCTGCGCCCAGGAAAAGGCCAGCACCCCCGCCAACACCGCCGCCAGCGCGACGTTCAACACCCGCGCCCAGTCGCGGGAGCGGACCTCTGTTACGTAGTAGGATTCGTTCATATACAAAACTCCTTTTTGGAAATTAGGAATGAGGAATGAGGATTTCCTCATCCATTCCTCATTCCTCATTCTTAAACGGCGAACTGATGATTCCCGATCACCGTCTTGACCGTCCTGGTCCGGATCCACTGGTCGTTGGTGGCCTTGGGGTTGTAGTAGTACAGGCAGCCGCCGGTGGGGTCCCAGCCGTTCAGGGCGTCCAGGGCGGCGCGTATGGCGGTGCTGTCGGGGGTGTTGTTGATGGAACCGTTGCTCACGCAGCTGAAGGCCCCGGACTGGAAGATCACGCCGGAGATGGTGTTGGGGAAGGACGCGCTGGCCACCCGGTTCAGCACCACCGCCGCCACGGCCACCTGGCCCTTATAGGTCTCGCCCCTGGCCTCGGCGTACACCAACCGGGACAGCAGCCGGTGGTCGGCGGAGATGATCGACGCCGACGCAGCCACCGCCCCGCCGCTGCCGGAGAGGCTCACCCCCATGGTCTTCGCCGTGGCCGGCCCCACGCGCCCGTCGGCGGCCAGGCCGTTCTTGCGCTGGAAGGCGATCACCGCCTGCCGGGTCTTCTCGCCGTAGCGCCCGTCCGCCGTGCCGGAGAGGTAGCCCCACTGGATCAGCTTCTTCTGTACCGCGGTGACGTCGCCGCCCCTGGAGCCCACCTCCAGCACCGCCGCCAGCGCCACCGGCATCAGCGCCACCGCCAGCGCCGCCAGCAGGGCCAGCGCCCGCCGGGCGGTCATCGGCCGCCTCCCAGCAGCCCCCGCAGCCACTCCAGCAGCGCCGAGCGCAGCGGCGGCGCGTCCCCGGGGACGCACAGCGACGGATACAGCACGCACCACCAATTGTGCCCCTCCCCTTCTCCGATCACCACCCGCAGGGCCCGGTACGCCCCGGCGGGCACGAACACCGCGCCGTAGTGCCGATCGGGGAAGTCGAACACCCCCGTCACGGCGGCCACCGGCCCGTCGTAGCCCAGCGCCCGGGCCCGCAGCGTCGCCGCAGCCTCCAGCGCCTCCACGTTCTGGCCGATCCGCCGCCAGGCCTCCTCCGCCCCGCCGCAGTCCGCCAGCAGCGGCCGCACCGCCGCCAGCACCGCGTCCCGCACCTGCAGCTTCAGCGCCTGCGCCGCCGCCCCGTCGTCCGCCGCCACCACGTGCAGCCGAATGTACTCCGAAACCGGCACCTCTCCCGGCGATTCCGCGCGGGCCGCTCCCGCCGCGCGGGCCGCGCCCGTTGACAATATCCAGATAAGTAGCAGGCCAAAAACAAACCGACGCTTCAGAACAATTCCTCCGTTTCATGGGAACTGTTCCAAGTGTCGGCAGGAGTGGGGAATTTTATACGGCAAATTCTGATTTGTCGCGGAGCGACAAATCAAAATTTGAGGGGTTAGGGGATAGGGGTTAGGGGATAGGGAAGGAGGAAATCCTACGGATTTCTTTATATTCAAAGGACTGAGAAACGTAGTAACTACTGCCGTTTCCATTGAATCAAAACAAATCCCGCAGGGATTTGCACCACCCCTAACCCTTATCCCCTAAACCCTAACCCCTTGGGACAAGGGAACCGTCCCCTTGTCCCATACATCGGCTTGAAGAAGGAAGCCGTGATCCGCGACAACCTGCGGGTCCATGTCGACGATTTCTGCGCCGGCCTGCTCAGCGACCGCAACCTGACGGTGGGCTGCCTGGACGGGCGCCTGACCGGCCCCGTCACCGATGGCAGTCCCAGCGAAGGTGGCGCCGATCCCTCGTCGAACACATTCGGCACTGCCTTCGGCAGCGCGATCAACAACTACTTCGCCGCAGAGCTGGGCTATCAAACCAACCTGCTCTATGTAAGTTTCGGCCACACCCCGTTCAGCGCGCAATGTCATCAACTTAAGCTGTGCGGCCTCCAAAAGCCTTCCCCTTGAGGGGAAGGTGGGCCGCCGCTTGCGGCGGGTCGGAAGAGGTGTCCCCACTGGGATAAGATCGTCTATCGGAATAGACGAACGAGGTGTAACGGGGACACCTCTTCAGTCTGCTTCGCAGACAGCTTC
>JAZOUD010000108.1:0-54362 GCA_045658005.1 Clostridia bacterium
CCCATAACCGCTACTGGAAAAATCTCGAATTCCTTACCACTACCCTTGATGATTGGTTCAGTACTTTCGCTAAGCCGAACGAGAAGCTGGCATCACTTTGCTCGTTCTCTTGGTGAAAATACTTAAGTCGTTTACTATAAAACATATAGAAACAAATTCGGGAAAGGGGAAGCTGTAGTTCCAGAGCCCGATAAGTGTCAATATCCTTATGATTACGGAGATTGGGTTTGGCGTTTTCATGAGTGCTTACATGCTTTCGCTCAGACAGAAACTGGAATTATTACAATACCGTATTCCATGTATTTTAAAGTGGATGAGGAGAACCCTGATAGGAAACCGATTGGCTTCATGCTCATGAAAGATGATGATGTATACTACTTTGACCCGATGTATACGCATACACACGACAATAAAACCTTTTTGCCCTGGAATGAATCCAGCATCCTACCCCCCGATGCAGGCAACTATTACCTGACGGACGATGTGGCACTGAGTTCGACCTGGGATGTGCCCACAGGAGAGACCAGCCTCTGCCTGAACAACCACACTATCTACATAAAAGACACTAAAGATGTTATTAGAATCAACGCTGGGAGCACGCTGAACCTTTACCATAATGGAGAAGGAAGCGAAATTCGCCACTATGGTCTCGTAGGCAGAGGCGTGTACATAGACGGCGGCGTATTAACGATGTATGGTGGCGCCATCACAAATAACGCTGTGAACGGCGACGGCGGCGGCGTTTATGTCGGCAACGGCGGCTACTTATATATGATTAACGGCAGCGCTGTCAAAGAAAACAGTGCGCTAACTGGCAGAGGCGGTGGCGTATACGTCTCTGAATCCTCTTTCCTTTCAATAGATGGCGCGATCATCCAAGGGAACCAAGCGGCGGGGCCTAACGGCGGCGGTGTGTACGTCAGCGATAATGCTCATTTTTATATGCTTGGCGGTGAGATTACCTCTAACAGTTTGGATAGTGGCAAAGGCGGCGGCGTGTATGCCGATGGCTCCATTATATATTATTGGGGAGGCAAGGTCGAAGGAAACAAGACGCTTGACAGCGATCCGCAGGAGGGTGATGCCAGCAACTTCTATCTGCCGGAAGGAAAAAAGATCGAACTTCAATATGGTGGCACTGATCAATCCGTCGGCGTGAGCATGGAAAAGCCCGGCGTGTTCACCCAAAAAGATGGCAATATGGACGGTGTTAAAGAATGGTTCACCAGTGACGATGACAGATATTACGTGGATTATGAAGGTGTGGAGCTGGCGCTGCGGTGCAAAGTGCACGATTTTGTGTATACCCTCGAGAAGGCCGATACCATTAAGGCAGAATGCACGGCATGCGGGCTAAAAGGTACACTGCAAATTCAACGACCGCCCCATATCAAAGTCAATGACAGCGAATCCCCGGAGGCGAGCACAGACGCCGTGAACATCTCCCAGGGCGACGCGAAGGTTCACTATTACGAAGCCAAAGGCGAAGAGGAGGCTCCCGAAAGGGGCGATCCTCTGGATGCGGCTCCCACCGGCGTGGGCAGGTATTGGGCGGAGATCACCCTTGGCACGGGCGACAATTCCGCGACCGCGCATGTCGTCTACACCATCGTCAAGGATGATCCCCAGGTGGTCGTGCCATCGGCTCAGGCCACCTATGGGCAGAAGCTGGGCGAAGTGGCGCTGAAGAACCCGGAGGGCAACGTGGAGGGCGACTGGGAATGGGTGCACGACAACCTCGATGTCGGCCCAGTGGGACAAAATATCTTCAAGGCGGACTTCATGCCTGATGATGAGGACAGCTACAATCCTGTGCTCAACGTGGACGTGACGGTCACCGTCGGCCAGGCGGAAAACCCCATGAAATATGTCGAGGAGCAGACTGTAAAAAAGGTCTACAGCCCCTCACTCCAGAGGGCAACGCTGAAAACGGCAACAAATGCGGTTGGACTGGTGACCTATGCAATCAAAAGCCAGAAGCAGGTATCGAGCAGCCTCATAGAGGACATCCTCAAGGGCGCCCTGGATGGCATTGCAGACAGCACTATAGAGAGCCTTGCAGGCAGCATTGCTTCGGCCATCATCTCCGGCGGAAGCGGCGGTATAGCGGGCATTATCAAAAATGCGATAAGCGGTTTGGCGGATGGTACAATTGAAGATATCGTAAACAGCATTCTCGATGGCGTCAATCGATCCAATGTAGACTACTTCAGCCTGAACGGCACCACGCTGATGATTGCCGAAGGCACCCCGGCCGGAGACTATAAGGTGGTCGTGGAGGCCACGGCGGCGGGCAACAACAACTACAAGAGCGCCACCAAGGAATGCACGGTCACCGTGACCATCGGGAAGGCCCCGAACCCGGCGAAGGTCGCGCCCACCGCGTCGGTGATGGCGGGCGGGCACACCGTCGACCTGATGGAAAACGTCACGCTGAACGGCGCGCAGGGCGAGGTCGGCTTTGCATTCGAGGGGGATAACAAGGGCTGCACCCTGGACGAGAACGGCGTTCTGACCTCCGGCTATCAGGCCGGTACGGTGACCGTGATGGTCACCGTCGGGGAAGAGGACAATTATGAGGCGCTTGTAGCGCCCATCACCGTGACGGTCGGCAGGATACCCAATCCGCTGACCTATGTCGAAAAGCAAACCGTGTCGGTCGTTTACAGCGACAAAGCCCAGACGGCGGAGCTGGAAAAGGCCCAAAACGGGGTGGGCGAGGTCACGTATGCCATCTACAGCCAGATGCGCGGCTCCGACGACGTCGACTTCTTTGATCTTGCGCTCGACGAGGAGAAGATGAACCTGACCATCAAGGCGGGCACCCCCGTCGGGATCTACAAGGTGGTCGTGCGCGCCACGGCGGCGGGCGACGAAAATTACCTTCCGGGCAGCGCGGATTCCACCGTCACCGTGTACGTCGCCAAGGCGGACAATCCCCTGGACTATAAAGGCCAGACGGTGGACAGGATCTACAGCACGTCCGCCCAGACGGCAGGGCTGAGGCCGGCAACCAAGGCAGTAGGCGCGGTGAGATATGAAATCGTAAGCCAGAGAGAGAAATCCATCATATTTGACATTATAATAAAGGCCATCAAATGGGCCATAGAGACCTACTTAAAAGGTAAGGAACCGAAGGACCCGGAAAAGTTTGCGGAGGATGTCGGAAAGGAAGTACTCGAAGCCCTCTTGGGCGGCGGGGGCATCGATCAAATCAAGGATATTCTTCTCAAAAAGTTTACTGGCCTGAGCCCAGAGGATATATTGAACATCGTGAATTATCTTCTGGGATTGCTGGAGAGCGCCGCCAACGTAGATTACTTTGCCCTGAACGGCACGACGCTGACGATTGCGCCATGCACCCCCGTCGGAACCTATTCAGTGGAGGTGCGGGCCACGGCGCAGGGCGACGATGACCACAAGAGCGGTTCCAAGACAGCCTCGGTCACCGTAAACATCGACAAGGCCGAAAGCGTACCGGCAGCGGTCGTCGCAATCCACAGCGCCTACGACGGGTCGGATAAGCCGCTCGTGTCTGTCACGGGCGTGGCCACCGGCGGTACGATGCTGTACGCCAGTGAGTCGGGTGGGTTCAGCGAATCCATCCCCACCGGTATCGAGGCGGGAACCTACAATGTATCCTACATGGTTGCCGGCGACGAAAACCACAAGGATTTCGGGCCGGCGAGCGTGCAGGCGACCATCGCGAAGGCGAACGCTTCCGCCGTCGCGCCCACGGCCCTGAAGCTGGTCTACAACGGCAGTGCCCAGGCGCTCGTCGGGGCGGGCCAAACCGATGACGGCACGATGGAATATGCCCTTGGCACGCCGGAAGGGGCAAGCGGGCCGTATTCCTCGGCCATCCCCACCGGCACCAATGCCGGCGACTACGTGGTGTGGTACCGCGTGAAGGGCGACGACAATCACAGGGACAGCACGGCCGAGGCCGTCGGCGTGACCATCGCGAAGGCCCCGATCACGGTCGTCGCGCCGCCCAACGCCGACGCCATCAACTACGGCCAGGCGCTGCAGGAGAGCCAGCTGACCGGCGGTGCGTGGACGCCCAAGGTGGAGGGACACTTTGAGTGGAACGTGGAGGGCATCGTGCCCGCCGTGGCCGACAGCGGCAAGAAGGCCTACGCGGTGATCTTCTTCCCGGTCGACACGGATAATTACAGGACCGCCAGGTCCCAGACGACGCTGGAGGTCCTCCCGCTCAATCCCATCGTGATCCCGCCAGAGGCCATCAGCGGGCTGGTCTACAACGGCAAGGCGCAGGCGTTGGTGAAGCCCGGCGTGGCGATACACGGCACCATGAAGTATGCCGTGGGCAAGGCCGCGCCCACGGGTGCGGGCGGCTGGAGCACAAAAACGCCCACCGGCACCGAAGCGGGCGACTACACCGTCTGGTACAAGGTGTTCGGCGACGAAAACTACAGGGACACCGAGCCTGAGTCCCTGCTCGTGACCATCCGTGGGATCCCGTCCGGCGTGGTGGTCCCGGATTCGCTGGTCTACAACGGCAAGGCACAGAAGCTGGTGAAGTCCGGCAAGGCCGAGGGCGGCACGCTGCAATACCTCGTCAGCAATTCCACGCCCGGGGATGCGGTCATATGGAGCGAGACGGTCCCCACCGGCACCGACGCCGGCGACTACAGGGTCTGGTACCGGGTCAAGGGCGACGCAAACCACAACGACACCGAGCCCGCGTTCGTCATGTCGAAGATCAGCAAGGCGCCCATCAAGCCAAGCCTGGGCATCACCGGCTGGACCTACGGCGACGAGGCCAACGATCCCACGCTGACCGGAAATACCGGCAGGGGATGGGAGACCTTCCTGTACAGCGGCGAAAGGAACGGGCAGTACAGCGGGGCCGTACCCACCAAGGCGGGCAGCTGGTTCGTGAAGGCGAAGATCGAGGAGACCGACAACTACCAGGGCCATACCACGGATCCGGTGAGCTTCGTCATTTCGAAGCGGAACATCACCATCCTGGCGGACAACAAGGCCGGCGATTACGGCGACGTCATCCAGGAGCTGACCTACCGGACCAGCGGGAAGATCGTCGATGGCGACGACCTGGGCATCGTACTGTCCACCAGCGCGAAGGAGGGCAGCGTTCCCGGCGAATATCCCATTACCCTGAAGTGGAGCGAGGATGCGAACTACAGCGCCGTCGTGAAGGAGGGCGTGTATTCCATCGGCAAGCGCAGCGTCACCGTCACGGCGAGGGACCAGGTCGTCAAGAAAGGCCAGGGCATTGCCACCGGCGTGGACCGGGCGGTGTGTGTCGGCCTGCTCAACGGGCACAGGCTGGGCGCCGTGACGCTCAAGGCCGCCAGTACCGCAAACGGTTTGGCCGCCAATGAAATAGTACTGACCAACTCGACCATACTGGCCAGCAACGCGAAGATATTGGATGGCAGCGGCAAGGACGTGACGGCCAACTACGTCGTCGACTATGTCCCGGGCATACTGACCATTATCACTGAGACGACGCCGACGCCGACCGCGAAGCCGACGCCGACGCCGACCGCAAAGCCGACCGCGAAGCCGACCGCGAAGCCGACCGCAAAGCCGACGAAGACGCCGAAGCCCACGGTCAAGCCGACAAAGACGCCGAAACCGACGAAGGCACCGAAGCCGACGAAGGCACCGAAGCCGACGAAGACGCCGAAGCCGACGAAGACGCCGAAGCCGACGAAGACGCCCAAGCCTACGGTCAAGCCGACGAAGACACCGAAGCCGACGAAGACGCCCAAGCCCACAGTCAAGCCGACTGTGACACCGAAGCCCACGGTCAAACCGACGCCGAAGCCCGCCGACCCGGATTTCACGCTGCTGGCGCGGATGACGGTGACGGGCAGCAGCAAGAAGGCGCTGAAGATCGCCTGGACGAAGGTCAAGGGCGCGGAAGGCTACGACATCTTCTTCGCCAAGTGCAACAGGCATTTCAAGCTGAAGAAAACGGTCAAGGCCTCTGAATCCCGGGTGGTCCGGTTCAAGGGCCTGGACAAGCGGGAGATCTACAAGGCCTATGTCCGGGCCTGGAAGAAGGTCGACGGGAAGAAGACCTACATCGGCAAGGCCAGCCCGCAGGTGCACGCGGTCACCGGCGGATACACGAACCACGAATGCAACACGCGTTCCGTGAAGCTGAACAAGACGGCCCTGACCCTGAAGGCGGGCCGGAGCGCCACGCTGAAGGCGACGCTGAAGGGCGTGAAATCGGGCATGAAGCTGGTGGACCACGTCGCGAAGGTGCGCTTCTACAGCACCGACGCCAACGTGGCGACCGTGGACGCCAAGGGCAATGTCAAGGCTGTGGCGAAGGGCAGCTGCACGATCTACGCCATCGCCAACAACGGCGTGCGCAGCAAGGTGAAGGTCAACGTAAAGTAAACCGAAAAGCCAAAAATGACAAGGAGGCAGGAGCATGAAGCGTAAATTGTATAAGGCCGCTGCGCTGCTGATTGCGTTGGCCACGTTGGCGGGACTTGCGCTCTGCGAGGACGCATTGGAAACGCCGGATGCGGTATTGGATATTGAGGACAGCGAGGACCTGGCGATCGACGAAGCGCCGAGCACGGATGTCGTGGACGAATTGCCTGGGGATATGGAGCTGTCGCTGGGAGCGCTCGATTTGAAGGGCAATGTGATCTACAGGTTCATCGCGGATGATGTGGAAGTCGCGACCCAGGTGGCCGGGGCGGGGGAGGAGATTCTTCGCCCCGAAGCCCCGGAAGCGCCGAGGGGAAAGGTGTTCGCCGGCTGGATGCTGGCGGACGGTACGCCTCTGTTTGCTGACGCGGATGGGGACGGGAAGATCGATCCCGTGATCGCCCAGGATTATGAACTGGGCACAGAGGTCTATGTGTGGGCGGCGTTCGTTGAGGAGGCGCAGACGGAAGAGCAGCCTGCCGAGGAGCAAACCGTCGAGGAGGAGCAAACTGTCGAGGAGCAACCCGTCGAGGAGCAGCCTGTCGAGGAGGAGGAGCCCATCGAGGAGGAGCAGCCCGTCGAGGAGCAGCCTGTCGAGGAGGAGCCCGTCGAGGAGGAGGAGTCCGTCGAGGAGGAGTCCGTCGAGGAGGAGGAGCCCGCCGAGGAAGAGCAGCCCGCCGAGGAAGAGCAGCCCGCCGAGGAAGAACAGCCCACCGAGGAAGAGCAGCCCGCCGAGGAAGAGGAGCCCACCGAGGAAGAGGAGCCTGCCGAGGAAGAGCTTGCCGAGGAAGAGGAGCCTGCCGAGGAAGAGGAGTCTGCCGAGGAAGAGCCCGCCGAGGAAGAGGAGCCTGCCGGGGAAGAGCCTGCCGGGGAAGAGCCCGCCGAGGAAGAGGAGCCTGCCGAGGAAGAGCAGCCCGCCGAGGAGGAGCCTGTCGAGGAAGAGGAGCCTGCCGGGGAAGAGCCTGCCGAGGAGGAGCAGCCTGCCGAGGAGGAGCCTGCCGGGGAAGAGCCTGCCGAGGAGGAGCCTGCCGGGGAGGAGCCTATCGAGGAAGATGAGCCTGCCGAGGAAGAGGAGCCTGCCGAGGAGGAGCAACCCGCCGAGGAAGAGCCCGCCGAGCAAGAGGAGCCTGCCGAGGAAAAAGCAGAAGCTCTGGCCGACCAACAGCCTTCCCCCGATGGGGAAGGTGGCGCGGCGCAGAGCGCCGTGACGGAAGAGGTCCTCCCCGTGGATACTGGAAGCGCCTCTGAAATTGAGGAGGAAGAACAGCCCGCCGAGGAGGAGGAGCCTGTCGAAGAAGAACAGCCCGCCGAGGAGCAGCCCACCGAGGAGGAGCGGCCCGCCGAGGAAGAGCAGCCCACCGAGGAAGAGCAGTCCGCCGAAGAAGAGCAGTCTGCCGAGGAGGAACCTGTCGAAGTAGAGCAGCCCGCTGAGGAGAAGCCCACCGAGGAAGCACCTGTAGAAGAGGCATTTGCCGAGGAGGAGCCCGCCGAGGAAGCGCCTGTAGAGGAAGTTCCCATCGAGGAGGAGCCCGCCGAAGGAGAATCTGAGGAGGCGCAGCCTGCCGAGGAAGCGTCTGCAGTGGCGTATCCCGTGGCAAATGAACTGACCTATAACGGCGAGGCGCAGGCGCTGGTCGAAGGGGAGAGCGGATGGCTCTATTCCCTGGACGGCGAGACCTACAGCCCCGAGATTCCCACCGCCGTCAACGCGGGGGAGTACACCGTGTACTTCAAGGCCTCCGAGGCGGATGAGCCCCGGTTCATCACCATCACCGTGGCCAAAGCCGACGTGGTGTTCACGCCCCCGGTGGTCGCGGTCAGCGGGTACGAGGGAGAATAGAATAATGATAACCCACGGCAGCAGGGGCGGTGATGTACCGCCCCTGCTGCCGTTATATTTTGTGGTTCAGTCGGGAAGCGGGGTGATGGGATCCCCCTCAGTCGCTTGCGGCGACTGCTCCCCCCTGCGGCAGGAGAGCCCATGGGATAGCAGCTACAGCGTTTATTCATGCGTTTGCCCTTGGAGGCGTGAAGTCCGGCGTTTACAATCCACGCCTTTTATGGTACAATGACGCCAGCTTGATTGTATAATCACGGGAGGCGGATGCGATGAACTTCGATGCTTTGACGAAATACCTGGATTCCCTGCACACCGTGGGCGTGCCGGGGTGCGATGTGGCGGTCTACCGGGATCACGAGCCCGTTTACCGGCACATGGCGGGGCACCGGGACGCGGCAGGCGCGGAGCCGGTAAACGGCGACGAGCTGTACTGGCTGTATTCCTGCACGAAGGTGTTCACCACCTGCGCCGCGATGCAGCTGATCGACAGGGGCGCGCTGAGCCTGGACGACCCGGTGAGCGCCTTCCTGCCGGCCTTCGGCAGCCTGACGGTGCGCCAGGGCGACGCCCTGCGCCCGGCCAAACGGGTGATGACCGTGCGCCACCTGATGAGCATGCAGAGCGGCCTGGACTACGACATGACCACCCCCGCAGCCCAGGCGGAGCTGGAGCGGACGAAGGGACTGGCCACGACCCGCCAGCTGGTGGAGGCCAAGGCCCATGATCCGCTGTGCTTCGAGCCGGGCACGGACTTCCTGTACAGCCTGAGCCACGACGTGCTGGCCGCGGTGATCGAGGTGGCCTCGGGCATGCGGTTCTCGGAATACCTGCGGGCGAACATCTTCGGGCCCCTGGGCCTGAAGCACACCGGCTTCTTCCCTTCGGCGGATCAGGTCGCGCGGATCTGCGCCCAGTACGAGTTTGACGATGTCAAAGGCGTGCCGGTGCCTTGCCCGACCGAGGCCAACAGCTACCGCTACAGCCCCAACTACGAAAGCGGCGGCGCGGGGCTGTTCAGCGGCGTGGCGGACTGCATCGCCTTTGCCGACGCCCTGGCCTGTGGCGGCGGGAAGCTGACGCGCCCCGAGCTGATCCAGCTGTGGAGCGCCAACCAGCTGGGGCCCAGGAGCCGGGCCACCTTCGACGAATGGCAGCGCCTGGGCTATTCCTACGCCCTGGGCGTGCGCACCCGGGTAACCAATGCCGTCGGCGGCCGGGGCCAGATCGGCGAATTCGGCTGGGACGGCGCGGCGGGCAGCTGGATGATGATCGATCCCATCAACCACATCTCCGCCTTCTATGCCATGCACGTGCGCAACTTTGGCTACTGCTACGACGTGATCCATCCGAAGGTCAGAGACCTGATCTATGAGGGCTTTGGATTCTGACGCCGTTTTACCAATTTAATACCCCCTGACCCGAAACCCCCGCTCGTGGGGGATCGGGTCTATTTTTGTGACCTCGGCGCGGTCGATGTCGAACTGGCCCTTCAGCCGGGAGAGCAGCTTTTGCAGCTGCAGCGGCGGGCCCTGGACCTCCATCTCCACCGTGCCGTCAGGGCGGTTGTCCACCCAGCCGGTCAGGTACAGGTCGCGGGTGAAGTAATAGGCGGTGTAGCGAAAGCCCACGTGTTGCACCCGCCCGCTGAAGATCACATGCCAGCGCGTCATGACGGCCACCTCCCTGTATGCTGTGATTATACCCCTTCCACGCCATAAATTCAACCGTGGCGGCGCAAAGCGCATTGACAATCCGGCGCGGATGCGGTATTATCAAATGGGAAGGTTTACAGCCCGTTGAATGTTCGCGGGCAGAGGTCGAAACCGAAAAGTGACCTATACAGGAGGATGCCTATGAAGCTGCAGCTCGCCCTGGACGACCTTTCATTGGAGGCGGCCATCGCGCTGGTGGCGCGGGTCCGGGACCACATCGATATCATCGAGGCCGGCACGCCCCTCATCTACGGCTACGGCATGGAGGCGGTGCGGGCCCTGAAGGCGCGCTTCCCGGAAAAGCAGGTACTGGCCGACATGAAGATCATGGACAGCGGCGCCTGGGAGACGGAGGAGGCCATGGCCGCCGGCGCGGATTACGTGACCGTGCTGGGGGTCAGCGAGGACGCGACCGTCCGTAACTGCCTGGAGACCGCCGGGCGCTATGGCAGGGAGGTCGTGGTGGACATGCTCTGCGTGCCGGACCTGCCCGGGCGCATACGGGCGCTGGAGGCGCTGGGGGTCCAGGGGCTGGCGGTGCACACCGGCGTCGACCAGCAGGCCGCTGGGCGCACGCCGCTGGACGACCTCAGGCGGATGACGGCCTGTGCTAAAAAGGCGAAGATCTCGGTGGCCGGTGGCATTCGCCCCGAGACGGTGGCCGAATACGCCGCCTACAGGCCCGAGGTGGTGATCGTGGGCGGGGGCATACTCCACGCGCCCGATCCCGTGGCGGCCGCCGCGGCCATCGCCCGGCAGCTGCGGGCGTTTGAACGAGCAGATATATGAACGGAGAAACGGAAATGGAACACGGGAAGATACTGAGGGGAATCATCGACGAGCTGGCGGCCAACGCGGATAAGGTCCCCGTCGAGCCTCTGGAGGCGCTGGCCGACGCCGTTCTCGGCGCGAAGCGGATATTCGTGGCCGGGGCGGGTCGCGCCGGCTTCGCGGCCAGGGCCTTCGCTCTTCGGCTGATGCACCTGGGGCTGACGGTGTACTTCGTGGGCGAGCCCACCACGCCGTCCATCGGTCCCGGCGATTTGCTGGTGATCAACTCCGGCTCCGGCGAGACGGGGTCGCTGGCGATCATGGCCCGGCGGGCCAGGGACTTCGGCGCGAAGCTGGCCACCGCGACCATACATCCCGATGCCACCATCGGCAGTTTGGCGGACGTGGTGGTGCCCATTCCCGGCGCCACGCCCAAGAGCGAATTGGCGGATACCGTCACCAGCATACAGCCCATGGGCAGCGCCTTTGAGCAGCTGAGCTGGCTGTGCTTCGACGCGGTGATCATGATCCTGATGGATCGCATGGGAAAGAACGCCGACGAGATGTTCGCGCTGCACGCGAACCTGGAATAATACACAGGGAGGGACGTTTTCATGACCTTCAAGGACTTATCTACGGGCCTGCAGCACATCGGCCTGCCCACCAACGACATTGAGGGAACGATTCGCTTCTACGAGGCCCTGGGCTTCGAGGTGGCCTTTCGCACGAACAACAAGGGCGAGGAGGTCGCCTTCCTGAGGCTGGGGGACCTGACCATTGAGACCTACCAGAACTTCCGGGCGGCTCAGGTCAACGGCGCCTGGGACCACGTGGCCATCAACGTGACCGACGTGGCCGAGGCCCGTCGGCTTGCCGACACATTGGGCCTCGAGGTGATCGAGGAGGGCGAGCTGCCCTTCTGGGACAACGGCGTGAAGTACTTCACGGTCCTGGGCCCGAACCGGGAAAAGGTGGAATTCAATCAATACCTGTAAACGCTCTCACGGATGTAAGGGATGATCTGTCTATGATGTTGAAGCGCATGGGCCGATGGGGCATCGGCATGTTGATCGCGCTGCTGGCGCTGGCGGCGACTTGGGCCGGACTGGCCGAGGCGTCGCCGGAGGCGCCGGCGGTGAAGCCCCATAACTACATACTGATTATCGACAACAGCAAAAGCACCTCGGGGCGGCACTCGCTGGGCGGCGCCACGGACCCCAAGGGCCTGCGCTTCGACGCCGCGCAGCTGGTGTACCAGAACGTGGTTTCCGCCGCTGACCTGGGCAGCCGGGGCAAGCTGGGCGTGATCGTGTTCTGCGGCCCGAAGAACTGCGTCAGCTACGGCCCGCTGGACATCGACGACCCGGCCCTGGACGACAGGATCGGCAAATATCTCAACGCCGCGGCCAACGAAAAGCGCAGGGACGTCTATACCGATATCCGAACGGCCCTTCAGACGGCCGAGGACATGCGCGCCGGCTTCGAGGGGGATACCAGCGTCATACTGCTGACGGACGGCGTGAACGACCTGACCAATCGGTCCGATCCCTTCAGCCGTCCCGAGAACATCGAGGCCAATAAACAGTCCGCCGAGATCGTGGCGGGGATGCACGGGCAGGGCGCGGACTTCCACGTCATCGCCCTGACCGCCCAGGAGGATGTTGCGAATACCGACGCCTTCATGGTGTTCATCAACACCCTGGCCGAGGCCGGTGGCGGCGCGGTGGGCGCGGACGGCGAATACGACAACGTGCTGATGGCCACCCAGGCCGACCTGAACAGCAAGCTGCTGCAGATGCTGATCAAGGCCGAGAGCGCTTCGGAGGAGATACAGACCATCGCGGAATATACCCCTCTGGACACGCCGTTCACCGTGCCCTACAACGGCATCACCGACGCCACGGTGAACATCACCTTCATGCCCGAGGACAAGCCCCTGCTGGAGCAGGTGGCGCTGGTGGACCCGGCGGGGCAGAGCCATACCCTGTGGGACAAGGAGGGGGCCCACGACGAGGCGCGCATCGCCGTCAGCGAGAGCCGCAGCTATATCATGCTGGACATCATCGAGCCCGAGGCCGGGGACTGGAACGTGATCGTGACCAGCCGCCTGGGCGGGGGCGACGATTCCCGGGTGATGATCAACGCCGTGGTGCGCTTCAACCACAACCTCCAGGTAAACGTGGAGATGGCCGACACCGTGCCGCTGGGCGAATCCACCCGCGTCGACGCCTGGTTCCAGGTCTACGACGGCGAACACTTTTCGGACCTGACGGACAGCGACATCTACGCCCAATCCAAGGCCACGCTGACGATGTTCACCCCCGGCGGCAATAAAAAGACGGTCGCCATGAAGCGGGACGGCGACCGCTACACCGTGCGCTTCAAGCCCAAGGTGGCCGGCGACTGGAAGGCCGAGGTGAAGGTATCGAACCCCTATGTGCAGCAGACGCTGAACGACATCGGCTTCCACGTGGAAGCGCCCGTCGTGACGCCCGAGCCGACGCCCGAACCCACGCCCGAGCCCACGGCAGAGCCTGCGCCGGAAGCCACGCCCGAGTCCGAAGCGGAGCCGACGCCCGAGCCCACGCTCGAGCCGACGTCCGAGCCGACGCCCACGCCGCGGCCCCGCCAGACGCTTGTGCCCACGCCCGAGCCCACGCCGGAGCCCGAGGTGGTGCCCATCACCAGCCTGGCCCTGTCCATCGAGCCCAGCGTGACCACCGAGGCTGGGGAGATTTACCTCACCGGCGACAGGGTCACCTTCTCCTGGACGCTGGACGAGGAGACGGACGCGCTGGAGGCCGTGCTGCTGCAGGGCGAAAAGCCGCTCGGCAATATGAAATCCGGCATGGGCTTCGACACCAGCTTCTTCAAGGAGGGCGTGGATTACGCCTTTCGGGTGACGGCCATGCCGAAGTACGGCGAGATCATGGGCGCGGCGCCCACGGTGCAGACCCTGGCCTTCCATGCCGCGCCGGCGCCGATTGCGGACGAGGAGATCCTGCTGGATGTACAGCCCCAGGTCGAGGACGTCGACGAGGCTGTGTACGTGGATCGCAACGCCGAGGAAATCACCCTGTCCTGGAGCTTCACCCGGTCCACCGAGGGCGTGACGGCCAAGCTGCTTGAGGACGGCGCGCCGCTGGCGGAGGACCTGCAATCCGGCGACACCGTGGCGCGCAGCCTGCTGAAGGACGGGTCGGAGTATACCCTGGTTGTCAGCGCCTTGCCGACGAACGGCGCGGCGGCGGGCACGGCGGCCACGGAGAAGGCGCTGGCCTTCCGGCTCTATCCGCAGCCCGTGGCCGTGGAGGGCCTGACGATGGATGTGCCGGGCGGCGTGGCAAAGAACGGCGTCAGCAGGATCAAGGGCAACACCACCCAACTGACCTGGAGCGCCGGCGGCAATATCGACCACTACGAGCTGACCGTGACGGACGCCGGCGGCAACCTGGTGGCCCGGGAGAACCTGCCCGCCTCCAGCACGAGCTATACCCTGAACAAGGGCAAGGGCGACGTGAACGTGGAGCTGGCGGCGGTGCCCCGCTATGCCGACGCCGGGGACGCCACCGTCGCCCGGACGCGGATCACCGTGCACTCGCTGACGTTCCTCGAGCGCTTCTGGTACATCCTCGTCGCTGCGGCGCTGCTGCTTGCCGGCGTCGGCGTGGCGCTGTTCATGCTGCTGAAGGACCGCAACGCCCAGCGTGTGACCGGCACGCTGCGGGTGCGCTGCGACGCGCTGGGGCTGAACCAGTTGCTCACCTTCATCGACGATCGCAAGGGCGTGAAGCTGGACGAGCCGATCACCCGCCACCCGGAGCTGGCGAAGCTGAAGGGCAAGCCGGCCTATGCGCTGCTTTCCAATGTGAAGGTCAACAACGCCGTCACCGACCGCAGCGGGCACGCCCCCGGCGAGAGCCAGGAGGAGGAGCCCCGCCACCGTGGGAACGCCCGCCTGATGCGCCTGACGGCCACCGACCCGCAGACGAAGCAGGAAACCGTGCGCTACGTGGGCCGCTACGACGCCGAGCCCGCCACCCTAACCCTGTCCGACGGTGGGCAGGCCTATGAATTCACGTTTACCGGGGCATAAAACAACAATGGAGGGATGCGCTTGGAACAACAGATGTATGATGAATTGGTGCGCGGGATATTGGGCGTGCTCAAGGATCGTGCTGTTCGCATCGTTCTCTATGGGTCGGTTGCAAGGGGAACCAACAGCGCAGAATCGGATGTGGACATTGCGGTGTTTGTCCATAACCGACTCGACCGTGTTACGGAGGATGTGCTCGCCGACTTTATCGTGGATATGAATTTGAAGTACGACAGGGTTTTTTCCGTGATCGATATTGACAACGGGGTTTTTAACGCTTGGAAGAGCGTGACTCCGTTTTATCAAAATGTGGATCGGGAGGGGATAGAGCTATGGAAGGCAGCGTAGCTGATCTGTCCAGATACAGGTTGGCTCGAGCGAAAGAGGATCTCGATACCGCAAAGAAGAACTGCGTCGATGGCAGTTTTCGGGCTTCCGTGAATCGCTCATATTACGCAATTTTCCACTCACTAAGGGCAATTACCGCTTTGGATCGATTTGATTCAGGCAAGCACTCGGGTATCATAGCGTTTATCAATATGCACTATGTCAAGACTGGCGTGTTTGAACGGTCATTTTCAAAGATGATTGATACGGCTTTTCGACTTCGGGAAAAGGCAGATTATGACGATTTTTATGTCGTTGCTGCGATTGATGCCGAAGAACAGATTGCCAAGGCGGAAACGGTCGTTCAGCTCGTAGAGGATTACCTGCGAACCAGATGGTGATGCTAAAGCCCTGTATAGGGCAGAGGACTTGAGGCAATTAAACAGGAAATGGAAAGATCCCTCACGCTCTTCAGTATGACGGCGAACCACCGTTCTGTCATGCTGAACGGAGTGGGGAATCTTTCTGTTTGGGCGTATGATTCTAATTCACCGTGATCTTTACGCTCGCGGCCTTGCCGCTGGCGGCGGTGGCGGTGATGGTGACGGCGCCCTTTTTGACGCCGGTGACCTTGCCGGTCTGGCTGACTTTGGCAAGCCCGGCGTTGCTGCTCTTCCAGGTCACCTTGTCGGTGGCGTCCGAGGGGGTCAGGCTGGCCTTCAGCTGCAGCGTCCTGCCGACCTTGACCGTCCTGGCGGGCGCGGTGATGGCGACCTTTGTGGCGGGCACGGCGGGCACTCGGATCGTGACGCTGGCCTTCAGGCCGTTGGACGTGGTGACCGTGATCTTTGCGGTGCCGGGCGCGACGGCCTTGACCTTGCCGGTCTTGCTGACGGTGGCCACCGCGCTCTTGCTGGACCGCCACGAGAGCGTGCTGCTGGCATACCTGGGGGAGAAGGTGACCTTCAGGGCCAGCGTCTTGCCCTGCTTCAGGGTGACGGAGCCCTTTTTATTCAGGCGGATGGCCTCCGGTTCGCCGATGTCGATCTCCTCTCCCGAGCCCGTGGGCGCGGGCGTCACGGTGGCTCCGGGCGCGACGGTTTCGCCGGGGGACATGGTGTTCCCGGGCTGGGGGCTGACCATCGGGGTGACCTCCTGGGCCTTGATGACCTCGCCGCAAACCTCGCAGTGCTTGCCCTTGGTCAGGCCGGTGGAGGTGGTGGTGGCGGGCCTGGCGGGGTCGACCATCACCTTCCGGTGCCTGTAGATGTCCCGGTTGATCTTGACGCTGACGGCCCAGCTGGCCCCGTAGGTGCCGCATTTGGCGCGCACCACGACGGGGCTGCCGCTGAACGCGGTGTTGTCGATGAACTCAACGGTGCCGGGCATGCTGAGCTTCTTTAGGGCGGCGCAGCCGCTGAACGCATACGCGCCGATGGTCTTCAGCGAGACCTTCTTGCCCCATGCAACCTTCCTGAGGCTTGCGCAGCCGGCAAAGGCGTTGCTGGCGATGGTCTCGACGCTGTCGGGGATGTCGATGGCGGTCAGAGCGGCGCAGTTCTGGAACAGCCCGCTCTTCAGCTCGGTGATGTCCAGCTTCAGCTTGACGCTCTTGAGCTTCGCGCAGCCGGCGAAGGCGCCGGCCTCCAGGTTGACCACCTTTTTGGGAACGGTGATGCTCCTGAGCTTGGCGCAGCCGGCGAAGGCGTTCTGGCTGATGACGGTGGTGCTGGAGGGGATGTCGAAGGCGGTCAGGGCGGCGCAGCCGCTGAAGGCCGAATTGCCGATGCTCTCCAGGCGATCCCTTTTCGCCTCCCAGGTGACCTTGGCCAGCTTTTCACAGCCCTCGAAGGCGTTGGCGGAGATGGTTTTGACGTAGGCGGGGATGTTCACGGACTTCAGTTTCTTACAGCCCTGGAAGGTCGACGGGCGAATCTCGGTAAACTCGTCGGTGCCCTTGGGCAGCCGGGCCTTGGTCAGGCTTTCGCAGCCTGAAAAGGCGCTGGTGCCGATGCTGACCACTTTATCGGGCAGCACGATGGCCTCCAGGCTGGCGCAGCCGGCGAAGGCGTAGTCCCGCACGTTGATGATCTTGCCCTTGACGCCGCCGGCGATGGTGACCTTCGAGAGCTTCCTGCAGTTCTGGAAGGTAGAGGTGTCGATGGTGCGCACATTTTTGGAAATCTCGGCGTGGGTCAGGCTCGTGTTCATGAAGGCGGACGCGCCGATGCTGCGCACCGCCTTGGGAATGCTGAAATCTTTCAGGTTGGTGCAATTCTGGAAGGCGCCGATGCCGATGCTGGTGATGCCGTCAGCCATTTTGACCTTGTTCAGCAGGGTGCAGCCGTTGAAGGTGTTGTCCTTGACGGCGACGATCCCCTTGGGCATGGTCACACTCCTGAGGCTGGCGCAGCCGCTGAAGGCGGACTGGCCGATATCCGTCACGGAGTCATAGGGCAGGGACATGCTGTAGAGCTTGGCGCAGCCGGCGAAGGCGTATTCCCCGATGGTTTCGATCTTGCCCCACTGGATTTTGGTCAGGCTTGCGCAACCGCTGAAGGCATAGGGGGGAACGACCGTGACGCCCTCGGGCAGCTTGACGCTCAGTAAGCCCGTGCCGGAAAAGCAGTAGGCGCCGATGGATTCCAGATTGGCGGGCAGGGTGAGGCGCTTCAGGTTGATGCAATTGTAGAATGCGTAGCTTCCCAGGGATTCCAGCTTCCTGGGCAGCTTGACGCTGGACAGGGTGGTGCAGCCGTAGAACACGCTGTCCGGCAGGATCTGGATGTCGTCGGGCAGGCTGACCGCCTCCAGCGTGGTGCAGCCGCTGAAGGCGGAAGCGCCGATGCTGGTCAGCGTGTCCGGCAGGTCGATGCCCACCAGCTTCGAGCAGCCGTAAAAGGCGCTGTTTCCGATCTCCGTCAGCGCGGAGGTGCCCTTGATGTGCACCAGATGCGCGCAGCCGGAAAAGGCGGAGGCGCCGATGCGGGTCACCGTACCGGGCAGCGTCACCTTGGTGACGTACTTGCCGCCGTTGTTGGAGAAGCCGCGGTCGGCGATGGCAGTGACGGTGACGCCATTGATCTTGTCCTTGATTTCCACGTCTCCGCCGTGCCCGACGTAGGTGACCACGCCGTCATCGGTGATGGTGAAATTCTCGTCCGGGGTCGCGTTGGCGCGGGGGAGATCGCCCCCGTCGTCCGGCGCGATATCTGCGGACGCCTCGGGATCGGGCAGTGACAGGTCTTCGGACAGGGAGAGGTCGGCAGAGGGCAGATCGACGGCGATCCCGTCCCCGTCCAACTCCAATTCAGGAGCCTCTGCCGCGTCGTCTCCGGCGGACCGGGGCGCGTTCACCGGGATTTCAAGGGCGATCCCGCCCCCCTCGGCCCAGGCGGTGATCGCGATGTAAAGCGCCAGCAGCAGCGCCAAAAGCGTGGATGCTCTCTTCATGTGGATGACTCCTCTCCGTGCCCGCGGTTGCGTGGGATTGATGATCGTGGGAAAATATACCTATCTATTGTTATTATAACCCATTTTCAATAGGCACGTCAAGAGAGGACAAAAGTCGCTCCTGCTGAATGTGAATCGCGACAGCCAGCCTGTGATACAGGATTCAGAAGCATATTCAGCCGCAGCACAGGGGGACGGCGCTTCCGTGATGGAAGTGCCGTCCCCCTGGTTGGATATGTAAGCGTCAAGAGAGCCGTTTCGGACGATCAGTCGTCGTTACGCTCCTCCAGCTCGCGCTCTCGCTTCTCAATCTCTTTGGCGATGGTCTCGGCGTCGTAGCGGACAACGTAGGTGTTGTACTTCACCAGCATGTGGTCCAGGATGCCCTCGTCGGCCTCGTTGACCAGCATGATCAGGGCCATGTCGCCCTCTTCCAGCCTCTGGGCCACCTGCTCGATCAGATCCTGGCTGTCCAGCTTGTCGTCATGATCCACGGCATCGCCGATCAGGACGCCGGCAGCGCCGCCCAGCAGCGCGGTGATGGGGCCACCCAGCAGGCCCAGCAGACCGCCGATGACGCCGCCCTTCACGGTGTCGTTGGAGGTGAGGTGCTCGGAGGTGAAGTTGTCGCAGAGCTTCAGCTCGCCGTTCTTGCGCTTGACCAGGGACATCTGGAGGATGGTGGTGCCGTTGATCTTGGGGGTCTCAGCCAGGGTGTCCAGTGCCCGACGGGCTTCCTGCTCATCAGCGAACATAGCGCCAACGATATTGTACATGTTGCATACTTCCTTTCGTGTTGGAATCACTAGGGCATAGGGTAAACTCTTTATACCTCTTCATAATTATACAGGGAAATAGAAAATTGTCAAGCCACTATGCGCACTTTTATGCATCTATTTCCACTTTTTCGCTGGCGGCGGTGGCCGGCGCGTCGATGGAAGCCGTTGCCGGTGACTTGGGCATTGCGGGAAGGCATTGAACACAAAAGAACCGGCCCCATGTTCCAGAGTCGGATTGGGTGGGACGGGAGAACCGTCTCCATGTCCCTGGGTGTTGTTATTATCCCATCTTGCGCCCCAGTCACTTTTATGCTATACTCAACCTACGGAGAGGCAGGTGCTCACAATGCCAGGAGACAAAATACAGTGGCATCCAGGTTACGAGGGCGGCATCGAGTTTCGGCTACGAAATTATAAGAGCGTTCTTGAATACCATCACGAGCATCCATTGAGCAAAAAGCCTATCATAGTAGATACGCTCGTTATCGAGAAAAAGGATGACGTCGTCATCGACGAGGATATCGCGGCAATTTTCCTTCGGCACAACATCTTTGAGTATAAGAATCCAACGGATGCCCTGTCGATCGATGAGTACTATAATCTGTTGGCCTACATGTGCCGGTATAAGGCAACAACGGGTCTGACGGATGCGGTCAAGGCAACACAAGTTACAGGTACGTTGATCAAGGACGGTAAGCCGGCCAAGGCCTTCAAGGAGATTCAGGCGCTGGGCGGCGCGGTTGAGAAGAGGTATCCGGGCATATACTATATCAGCGGTTTGATCCACATGCCCACACAGATCATCGTGCAGTCTGAATTGGGAGAAGAGAAAAATGCTGTTCTGAGGATCATCTCAAAGCACGCCAGGGAAGAGGATATCAGGCAGTTTATAGAACAGACGCGAAGACTGTCTGACGCAGACGACAAGCGAAACGCTGATGCGGTATACGAAGTAAGCATGCGGGCCAACAGGGAACTGTATGAGCGATTGGGGAGGGATCCGGAGATGTGCACAGCATTCAAAGAGTTGTTTAAGGAAGAGATCCTGGAAGCGGAACAGAATGGCGAGCTACGTGGCCAACGCCAGGGTCAGGAGAAAATGGGGGCATTGATCGCCAAGCTCTTGCAAGCGGGCAGAACTGAAGATGCCTTGCGGGCCTCAACGGACGAGGATTACAGGGAGCGCTTGTTTGCGGAGTATCAGATGGTATAGCTTTAAAGCACACGGGGCCGGTTCTTTTGCGTTTGGCATGAACGCAAAAGAGCCGGCCCCATGTAACAGAGTCAGATTGGGTGGGACGGGAGAACCGTCCCTGTGTCCCATGTAACAGAGTCAGATTGAGTGGGACGGGAGAACCGTCCCCGCGTCCCATCCCAGCGTCCCATACTATGGGTTTTTACAGCAATTATCCTCTGATGAATTTCTTTACGTGATCAGCTTTTCGTAATTCGATGCGGCTGACCTCCATTACGTCATCCGCAATACGGTAGAAAGCGACATATTCCTTATACACCACATAATAATCCCCAGTCCATATATTGCCGATGTATAGCTTTGCCCCAGACTCTGGGAAATCCTGTTTAGCCTCAACAGAGGCAATCATCCCATCATAATACCTGTCTGTGGTATCGAAATCACGGCAGGCGGCAAATACACCTTCATACATCCAATCAAGATCAAATAGAGCTTGATCTGACCATCGAAGAATCATATCCGCTCCATCTCCACCCTCTTTTGAATGCGGTGCGCAAGAACCTGATCGGTCGTATGCCACCCTCTCACTTCTCCTGACCGATACCCTTCCTGGAGATCGGAAAGGAGATGGATTGCGTCAGAATCTACGCCAGAGGATTTTTTTAAAAATTCCTGAAAATCTGAAATGCTCATCCGTGCGATCCTGGCGCAATCAGCGAGGGGCTGATGGAGACGCAGGAAGTAAGCGACCGCGACCATCTGACACGCAAAGTCGGTTGTGGCTGTTGTATCCATCCGGGTGTTCTGTCGAACAGCCTCCGGAATATCCACTGAGACAATGCACATATCGCAGACCTCCCTTCTGCCTTTATCATACCACACGGATGGGGACCGGTCAAGAGTGAAAGGAGGCAGGTATATAAGAGTCACAGGGGACGGTTCTGAATGACTCCATTTTGACGCCTTCACGCCTTTTGCACAATGTTTCTGTTGATTCCCGTTAACCGTTCAATTTGGCGAATGGTCAGCCCCTTGGTCTTTAACTTGCGCAACGCATCGTTTCTCTTCTTTCTATCATAGCTCAGCAGGGCAGTTCCGCTGTCCACACCCAGGGATTTGCGCAATACGTCCAGCGCCCAACTGTCATCGTGCTCCGGCCTGTCGCATTCCAGGCACAGGTCGTCGTTGGGTGCGTCAATGAATGCCTCATACATCGCCTGTTCTCCAAGCAAGCTGCGTATCAGCGAAAGGTCCATGAAGGGGGAGGGGAGATCATATTGTGCGTAGCTGTTCCAGGGATAGCTGCGTGCGTCGCATATTCCCGCTTTTTTCGGGTTATTCAGTATATATCGAAAAACCGTCAGCAGGTATGCGTCATCTTCAACGGGTTCGCTCAAATACCGGTCTTGGAGCAGATGCCCGTTTCGTCGATACTTTCTGTTGAAATATTGAGCATAGCTGATCCCCAGCTTTTTCATAAACAGCGGTGTGCTTTTCTTCTGGTCATTGACAAGCAGATGGACATGGTTCTCCATCAGACAGTAGGCGCAAAGCCTGACTTCCGTTTCTCCGCAAACCCTTTCAAGTACCGAAAGGAACCGTTCATAATCCGCTTCTTCTTCAAACATGATTTGCTTCCCGATTCCTCGAATAATCAAGTGCATGTATCCAAATTCACTCAATTTTCTGGCTTGCCTGGGCATTGCATGTTCCCTCCGACGATTGATATGAATGGCTGTATTATAGCGCATGAGAAAGGAGGAGTCAACAAGAACCGTCCCCGGTGACTTTGAGTGGCGACGGAGGGCAAAAAAACACCCAAGCCATCCCGGAGGCTTGGGTGTTGGTCAGGACGGAAGAACCGTTCCTCGTGTCTAAAAGGAGTCAGTGAGAACCGTCCCCGGTGACTTATGAGAAAGGAGGAGTCAACAAGAACCGTCCCCGTGTCATCCGGTGACTTAAAAACCGCCATCCCTCTCTATCCCGGTGAGAGGAATGGCGGTTGATGGAGTCAATCAGAACTATACTGGTTGACTTCTATTATGCGTAAACGATGGTGACAACGTTTGTAGCTTGAGTCCATTTGATCGTGGCTGTGCCGCCGACAGAGGGCGTACCGGTTGAGGTGACGCCAGCAACTGCTTTATCAGCACCCGTCGTCTGCCAGTCCGCCTGAGCCTGTTTCAAATTAACAACAGCGGTAACTGTACGAGAACCAGCAGCGCCCTCACAGGTGAAGGTAACGCCATTGTCAGTATGAGTTACGACACCGTCATCAAGCGCATCAACCATAACCTGTGCATAAGCAGCACGAACGTTTGCAAGGTCGGTGGCTTCGCGGCTCTTTTCCAGCTGAGCAGAGAACACCGGGATGGCGATAGCGGTCAGCACGGCGATGATCGCGACGACGATCAGCAGCTCGGCCAGGGTAAAGCCCTTGTTGTTGTTCTTCTTCAATGCATGTCATCCTTTCTACATGTAGAATGTTGGAACTCATGCGGCTCACGGCCGATTTGCCGCACGAGCCGGATATGTATCTTTTCTGGCTGCCGGGAACAGCCGGGAAAGCGGGTTGGGGGAGTGCCATATCTTGGCTCAGGTTCACTCTTACATTGTAACACAGGCGCGTGGTTTTTGCAATGGTTTTGCAAAAATATTTTGTGCCTTATTTGTGGCGACGGCGGGTCAGGCCACGGGCCGGGCCATCTCGCGACTGCGCTTTGATTTCCTTGATCTGAGCTACGCCTGCGGGCGCTCGGAGAGCGCCCCCACGGAGTATGTTCATAGCAGAATACCGGGCGTCAGGCGCAACATCACCTTATTGTATGCCGTCCTTTTTTGTGCCGTGTTCGTCAGGCTCTGTCGGTGCGGAGATGAATTCCCCCTCGTCCTCGCCAAAGGCCAGGGCGCGAGCCTGTGCTTCGGGCATGTTCATGGCCAGTAGACCCTTGAAAGTAGCCAAGGCCTGTTCCCTGCGGCCTTCTTCACGACCTTCTACGCGGCCTTCTTCGCGGCCTTTTTCGCGGCCCTGCGCGCGAATCTCCTGTTCGCGGACCATCATGATCATATACGCATGCCTCCTCTCCTCGCTGGATTTCACCGATTGCACGGCGCTGTCCAGCGTATGACTAGGGCGCCCATTGACGATGCCGCTGTCCAGATAGTGGATCAATTCCCTCAGCTCCGGGCGGGCATCCCCTTCGGTGCCCTTTGAGGGCATATGCCTGCTGTCGTTCCCCAAAGCCTTCTCCCGTTGGGGAAGGTGGATTCGGCGAAAAATGCTTGCATTGTTTCGCCGAAGACGGATGAGGTCCTTGATGCACGTACAACGCTCAATGCGGCAGAGGCGCGAGGCGGAAGGTTGGGGAGGACCTCATCCGCCCCCTTCGGGGGCACCTTCCCCACCGGGGGAAGGCTGGATGGTGTTGAGGCTCTGCTTAACCGCCTTGTCAATGGTGGCACAGACGCTGTCGAAGTGACGTTCGACATCGTAATTCCCGAAGCGGAGTACAGTCAGGCCGAGGGCGGAAAGGTGGTGATCCCGATCAGCGTCGCGTTGTTCCGCCTCAGGTTCATAGTGCTGGGAGCCATCCAATTCCACAACGAGCTTTGCCGTTGCGCAGTAGAAATCCACGATGTAATGGCCGAACTGCCTCTGCCGGTGGAAGGGGATGGGATAGGATTTTAAGAAATCATACCAAAGATGTTTTTCCTGGCGGGTCATTTCCCGGCGCAGCTTTTGTGACAGCGGCTTGTAATCACCGTTGTAATAGGTAATCTTCGGCATAAGGGCCTCCAATATCCCCAAGCCTTCCCCCGTTGGGGAATACTGTCTACTTTGAATACGCCCCTAACAGAAGCAGGGCGAAGGGCCTCCCCCAAGCCTTCCCCCGTTGGGGAAGGTGGATTCGGCGAAAAATGCTTGCATTGTTTCGCCGAAGACGGATGAGGTCCTTGATACAGGTACAACGCTCAATCCGGCAGAGGCGCGAGGCGGGAGGTTGGGGAGGACCTCATCCGCCCCCTGCGGGGGCACCTTCCCCACCGGGGGAAGGCTTTGGGTATTCCCGTCGGGGGCTTCAGCTGTTCGCCTGGGCGCTGTCCACGGGCAGGCCGGCGTCGGGGGTGCCGCCCACCATCGTCTCGTAGAACGTGGCGGCCTGGCGGACCACCACCACGCCGTCGTTCTCCAGCGAGCAGCTGGCGTCGCTGACCAGGCAGCGGTCGTGGCTCTGAACCAGCCGGGCCATGATCTCGTGGGCGGCGGCGTAGCTGTCGGTGCGGTATTCCAGGGTGAAGCTGCGGCGGATCTGGTTGCCGGCCCGGGTGACGTTGTTGAAGGTCACCGAGTATTGCAGCGTGTCCGCCAATATGCTGTTCAGGAACGCCACCTCGGCCTTGCTGTTGTTGTAGCTGCCCATCCAGGACATGTTGCCCGAGGCCTCCAGCGCGTCCATGTTGTTCTTGACCTGCTGGGCGGCGGCCAGGCGGGCCTGGGCGGCGGCCAGCTCGGTCTCCAGCATGCCCGCCTCGGACTGGGCGTTGGTGATGGAGGCGCGCACGGTCTTCTCGACGAACTGGTAGTACACCAGCGCCAGCAGTATCAGCACCAGCACCACGATCAGTATCTTCTCGGTGCGGGTGAAATCGCGGCTCATGATCTTCATTGCTGGCTCACATCCCCTCCGACGAATTGGGTGACCTTCTTCATGTCGTCCAGCAGGCTCTTCTTCTCGCCGTTGTCAATGGCGACGTCCTCCGCGGTCATCTCGCCGTCCGGCCGCTGCAGGTAGACGATGAACCGGGCCCAGACGCCCTCCTGGGCGTTCCGGCGGGCGTCCTTGTTGGCGGTCATGATGGCGCAGCTGTCCACGATGGGGCTCTTTTCGATCTGGCGGCGCAGCTCGTTCAGCCGCTCCAGGGTCTGGCCGTTGATCTCCAGGGTCAGCAGGTTGTCGGTCAGGCTCCAGCGGTTGATGATGTACTCCGGCACCGGCACCAGCTGCTCCAGCAGGTCCAGCCGCGCCCGCTGGCGGGCGGTGTCCAGGGCGTCGTTTTCGGTGACGGGGGCGTCGCGGAACATGCTCTTGAGTATGCCGGCGATCTCCTCCTCGCTGGGGCCCTCCTCCACCACGGGCAGTATGCTGTCCACCAGGGCCAGCACCAGCACGCGGTCCACCTGGTTCAGCTCCGCGGCGGTCATGCCCTCCAGCGTATAGTGGGCGTAGGTCTCGCCGATGTCGCCGATGTTGTCCAGGGCGTCCATGGCGCTGTCCAGGTCGTTTTGCAGCTGCGTGACCCGGCCCTGTGCCCGGGACATGGCGTTCAGCCGGTCGATGACCAGGAACTTGCTGAACGCCCCGGCCAGCACGACGATCAGCAGTATGCCCAGTATGGCCGTCAGCGGGTTGATTTTATTTTCATCCACCAGCACAAGGTTGATGGAGCGCTTGGTGGGCAGCTTGCCCTTCAATACGCCCTTGCCCTTGGCCGGCTTGATCTTCTTCGCTGCCAATTTGATCCCTCCGAACTCAGCTCATCGCGATGCCGATGGCCTGCACAAAGCTGTTACACGACTCGATGCCGTCGCCGCCGGGCACCAGCTCGCTGGCCGGGTGCAGCTGCAAATCCAGCATGTCGCCGATCTCGGTGGCCAGGGGCTGGATCACGGCTCCGCCGCCGCACAGCCACAGGTCGGAAAGCACGCTTTGGGGGTTGCTGAAGCGGTAGAAGTTCATGGCCCGCATCAGCTCCACGGCGATGCTCTCGTAGGCGTTGCGGCACTCCTCCCGGTCCTGGCAGTTGTCGTAATTGCTCATCAGGTAGGTGTGGGCCAGGTGGGCGTCCACGCCGTAGGCGTCCGCCAGCACGTCGTCCAGGCGGCTCATGCCCACCTCCAGCACGCGGGTGGCCACGTGCCGGTCCTGCTTGAACATGTACATGCGGATGGACTGGTAGCCCAGGTCCAGTATGCCGTATTCGTCCCCGAAACCTGCCAGGAATTCCCTCTGGGCGCGGATCAGCTCGATGTAGCTGCACAGCGCCGGGGCGGTGCGCACCAGGCGCAGGCCGGCCTTGCGCAGGGTGTCCTGGGCGTCCTCCAGCAGCGAGCGGTGGGCGCCCACGGCCATCAGCTCCATGGTGGGCTCGGGGGCCTCGCCCTCCTCGGCGGCCTCGCCGTCCCCGGCCTCCGCGCTTTTGGCCTCGGCCTGCTTCGGCTCGGGGTCGGACACCACGGCGTAGTCGAACACGTATTCCTTGCGGTCGCCGGTGATGTAGTCGTTGAATTCAAAGGGCAGGTTGTACACCAGCTGGTCCACGGTCATCGGCGGGATCTCCACGTTCTTGATGAACACCGCCTCGTTGGGCAGCACAAAGGCCGCGTGGTTGGCATGCAGCCTGTTCTGCTTCATCGTGGTGCGCAGCAGCTCGGCCATCGACTCGCGGGACGTGATCCGGTTATCCCGCAACAGGTTTTCCGGCATGTCGGCGGTGGCCACGCGCTGCACGCGCTTGCCCTTCACCAGAGCCAGCTTCAGCTGGTCGTGGCCGATGTCGATGCCCAGTATCGTCTTTGCCATGGGTTATCCTCCAAGACAATTCTATCAGAATAGCAGTCCCCGGTACCAGGCCACCAGCGGCGCGCCGTAGAGCAGCATGGCCGCCGCGGCCACGGCGATGGAGGGGCCGAAGGGGAAGGGCCGCGCGCCCTCGCCGCGCCCCAGCGCGTGGAACAGCAGCCCGATGACGCAGGCCAGCACCAGCGCGAACAGCGCGCCGATGGGCCCCAGGTACAGGCCCACCACGGCCAGCAGCTTGATGTCGCCGCCGCCCAGGGTGTCCCGACCCATGATCCTGTCCATCGCCAGGGAGATCAGCAGCAGGCCGCCGCCCAGCGCCACCCCGGCGATCAGGTGGGTGATGATCTCGCCCCGGCCCATGCCCACGAAGGGCAGCGCCGCCAGCCACGCCAGCAGCGCCACGACGTGGCAGCCGTCGGGGATGATCATGGCGTCCAGGTCGGTCAGCGTCAGCAGGAACAGGCAGCCCAGGAAGACCCAGTTGCGCAGGCACAGCGCCGTCAGGTCGAAGCGCAGCAGGCACAGCACCGTCGCAAGGGCAAACACCAGCTCGGCGATCAGGTAGCGGGGGGAGATCTTCGCGCCGCAGGCCCTGCAGCGGCCCCGCTGGACCAGCCAGCTGATCACCGGCACCAGCTCCAGCGGCCCCAGCACGTGCCCGCAGTGGGGGCAGTGGCTGCGGCCTTTCACGAAGGGCTCGCCCCGCACGATGCGCAGGGCCGCGCAGTTCAAAAACGATCCCGCCACCGCGCCGAGGCAGGCGGCCATGATCACGGAGAATATGAGCAGGGGACGGTATTCATAAATCGACATATTTCGCCCCCCCTTGCCCTTCTCCAGAGCATCTTATGATTCACCCTTTACTATAATGCAAGCGGGGGCAAATGTCAAGATGGATATGTAGAAAATATTATGGCATATTACAGGAATATTACAACTACTGATTTGTCGCGGGGCGACAAATCAGAATTACTGCTGCCAATAGGCGTCGCCGGTCCAGCCGTCGTTGGCCTTCCAGATGGCGCAGTGCTCCTCGTCGGCGTAGACGAAATAGAAGATGTCGCCGGCCTCGACCTTCGCGTCCTCGCCGGCGGGAAAATCGCCTTCGCCGGCAAGGCCGTAGAAGGCCACCACGCCGTCGAAGCCGTCGGTGGTGGCGGTGCCCCGGCGCAGCTTCTGCGCCTTGGGCACCCGTTCGCAGGAGAGGGGCTTGCTGTTCAGCGTGATCGCCACGGCCTCGGGCTCGACGCCCTTGCTGCCGCGCAGGGCCTTGCGCCGCCCCTCCCGCAGCAGCTCCAGCGCCCGGGAGGCGTTCAGCCGGGTCCGCCGGCGCGCGTTCCGGTCGTGCAGGCCGCACAGGGGCTCGTAGATGCCCTCGCTGTTCTTGATCAGGTAGACCTCGCCGCCGGCGGGGCAGATGTTGGGCCGGGCGACCATCACCTGGTCCAGCGTGTTCATGGCGTCCTCCACCGAGCCCTCTTTGAATCGGCCCAGGTATTCGATGATCAGGCCGTCCTTGGCGGACTTCATGGCCTGCTCGCAGGACAGCCGCTGCGACAGCAGCCGCAGATCGTCCCAGGCCGGCAGCAGTACGACCACCAGCATAATGGCGATCAGCACCAGCAGTATCGCCACCACGCGGTTGACGCCGCCGCGGATTGAACGTAGTTTCATGCAGGTCGCCCCTCGTTTGATTACATGTTGGCGTACATGCCGAACATGGCCATGTAGATGGCGATGACGATGAACCCGGCAAAGCCGGCCAGGAATACCAGTATCGTGGGCTCCAGCTTGGCCAGGGCCTCGGCGGTGGCCTGCTCCAGCTCGTTGTCGTAGTATTCGGCGGTCATGCCCAGGGTGTTGGCCAGCTCGCCGCTCTCCTCGCCCACGGCGGTCATGTCCACCAGTATGGCCGGCAGGCACCCGGACTCCCGCAGGCTGTGGCCCAGGGTGTGGCCCTCCTCCAGGCGGGCGGAGATCTTGCCGATCTCCTGGCTGATGTAGTAGTTGTCCAGCACCCGGGAGGTGATGGAGATGGACCGGGTCATCGGCAGGCCCGCCTGCAGCATCATCGTCATGGTGTTGGCGAACTGGCTGGCGGCGTTGAGTATGCCGATGTTGCCGAGCACCGGCAGCTTCAGCTGCATTTTGGCCAGGTTCAGCCGGCCGGCCTCGGTGTTGCCGTAGAGCTTGAAGAAGAGCACCACGCCGGCCAGCACCCCGACGATGATCAGTATGTTGTTTCGGAAGAAGTCGGACATGCCGATCAGGATCTGGGTGGGCAGGGGCAGCTCGGCGCCCTGGTCGGCGAAGATGGCGGTGAAGGTGGGCACCACCTTGACCATCAGCACGATGACCACGATGATGGCCACGAACAGCACGAAGATCGGGTAGATCAGCGCGCCGCGCACCTTGCCCTTCATCTTGCTCTGCTTGGCGTAGTGCTTGCTGATGGAATCGAAGGCGGTGTCCAGGCTGCCGGATTCCTCGCCGGCGCGCACCGTCTCCAGGAACGTGACCGGGAACAGCTTGCGCCCCCGCTCGGTGAAGGCCGTGGCCAGCGAACGGCCGCCCTCCACGTCCTTGGCCACCTGCTCCAGTATCCGCTTGAGGGGCTTGTCGGTCATCTTGTCGGCGATCAGCTCCACGGTGCGGGAGATGGGGATGCCGGCCTTGAGGATGACCGAGAACTGGCTGCACATCAGCGTGAAGGCCTTGTCGTTGAGCTTGTTGCCGCCGATGTCCAGGCTCATGAACTGGGCCAGCTTGCCGCCGGCCTTCACCTCGGTGAGCTGGGAGACGATGGCGTAGTTCTCCTTGATCTTCGAGGCGGCGTCCAGGTCGTTGAAGGCCTCGATGACGCCGGAAACCTTCTTGCCGTCCCGGGAGACGGCGGTATATTTATAGGTGGGCATTATGCGCTCCTTCTATAACCGTTATGCGTTCTTGCGCACGTATTCCGTCTCGTGGGCGAAGCGCAGGGCGTTGTCCTTGGAGATCTGGCCGCCGCGCACCAGGCGCACCAGGGCCTGGTCCATGGTCTGGCCGCCGATGGCGGCGCTGGTGGCGATGGTGTTGGCGATCTGGGGGGTGTTGCCGTTGCGGATCAGGTTCCGGATAGCGTCGTTGACCACCATCATCTCCACGGCCAGCGCGCGCCCGCCGCCCTTCTTGGGAATCAGCTGCTGGGTCAGCACGGCCTGCAGGCACATGGACAGCTGCAGGCGGATCTGGGTCTGCATGCCCTCGGGGAACACCTGCACGATGCGGTCCACGGCGTCGGAGGCGCTGCCGGTGTGCAGCGTGCCGAAAACCAGGTGGCCGGTCTCGGCGGCGGTGATGGCCGTCTCGATGGTCTCCCGGTCGCGCATCTCGCCGATCAGTATCACGTTGGGGTCCTCGCGCAGGGAGGCGCGCAGGCCGGCGGCGAAGGACAGGGTGTCCTTGCCCACCTCGCGCTGGTTGATGGCGCACTTGTCGGGGGTGTAGATGTACTCCACCGGGTCCTCAAGGGTCACGATGTGGGCCTTGCGGGTGTGGTTGATGTAGTCCAGCAGCGCCGCCAGCGACGTGGATTTGCCGCTGCCGGTCTCGCCGGTGACCAGCACGATGCCCTTGTGCAGGTCCGGCAGCTTCAGCGCCGCCGGGGGCAGGCCGAGGGTATCCAGCTTGGGGATGCGGTCGGACAGCAGGCGCAGCGCCACCGACGGCGCGCCCTGCTGGCGGAAGATGTGGATACGGCAGCGGTTGCCGGCGTAGGTGTTGGCGGCGTCCAGCTCGCCGGTGTGCAGGTATTCGTCGTAGGCCTCCGGCGTGCCCGCCAGCTCCCGGGCGTAGGCCACGCAGTCGGAGAGGGTCAGCGGCGTGTCGTCCATGTTCTCCAGCTGCCCGTCCTTGCGGTACTTGGGCGGCAGGTTCAGGATCAGGTGGATGTCCGACGCGCCGTCCTGTCGCGCCTTCACGACGAGCTGTTCGATGGTCATAGGCATGGTTATGTTCCTCCTGTGTTATCAGATGTCCTCATAGATCACGCGCAGCACCTCGTCGACGGTGGTCTTGCCCTCCTCCACCAGGCGGATGGCGTTTTCACGCAGCGATACGAAGCCGATGGCGGGGTCCTTCAGCAGGTCCTCCAGCGCCTCTCGGCCCGCGCCCTTGGCGATCAGGCGGCGCACCTTGATGGAGAGGGGGAAGATCTCGAACACGGCGGTTCGGCCGCGGTAGCCGGTGTCGAAGCACTCGGGGCAGCCCTTGCCGCGGTAGAAGACCCGTTCCGGGTTGTATTCCAGGCCCAGCTCGCCCTGCTCCTCCTCGGAGGGGTTGTAGGGCTGGGCGCAGTGGGGGCAGATGCGGCGCACCAGGCGCTGGCTGAACACGCCCTTCAGGGCGCTGGCCACCAGGTAGGGCTCCACGCCCATGTCGATCAGGCGCTCCACGGTGCCCAGGGCGTCGCTGGTGTGCAGGGTGGACAGCACCACGTGGCCGGTGATGGCCGAGCGCATGGCGATGTCCGCCGTCTCGCCGTCGCGGATCTCGCCGATGGCGATGATGTCCGGGTCCTGGCGCAGTATCGAGCGCAGGCCGCTGGCGAAGGTCATGCCCACCTTTTCGTTGATCTGCACCTGGTTGACGCCGTCGATGTTGTATTCCACCGGGTCCTCCAGCGTCACCAGGTTCACGTCCCGCTGGTTCAAATCGCCGATCATCGTGTACATCGTGGTGGATTTGCCGCTGCCAGTGGGGCCGACGATCAGTATCACGCCGTTCTTGATGCGGATGAGCCGCTTGTATTTTTCCATGTCGTCGCCCACCAGGCCGATGCTGTCGCGGCTCAGGCGCATGCCGGACTTGTCCAGCAGGCGGGCCACGATCTTCTCGCCGTAGACCGTGGGCAGCGTGGAGATACGCAGGTCGATGTCCTTGTCCCGCATCTTCACGTTGAAGCGGCCGTCCTGGGGCACGCGGCGCTCGGTGATGTCCAGGCCGCTCATGACCTTCACGCGGCTGATCACAGCGGCCTGCAGCTCCCGGGGCACGGTCAGTATGTCGCGCAGCAGGCCGTCGATGCGCATGCGCACCGAGAATTCGCCCTCCCGGGGCTCCATGTGGATGTCGCTGGCGCGCTCGGTGATGGCGCGCTCGATGATCGCGTTCACAAGGCGAATGGCCGGGGCCTGGCTGACGGAATCCTCGCTGACGGAGTTGCCGGAGAAGGCGGTGTCCACCGTGGCGGTGCTCTCGCCGCTGATGGCGGCCTCGCGCTTCATCTCCTCGATGGCCTTCGCGGCGCCCTCGTTGCCGTAAAGCACCTGTATCGCCCGCTCCACCGCCGAGGACATGGCCACCATGGGCACCACCTTGCGGCGGGCGGCCTTGCGGACCTCCTCGATGGCGTAGAAGTTCAGCGGGTCGCTCATGGCGATGTACAGCTCGTCGCGGTTGAGCCGCACGGGCACCACCTGGTACTGCTTGGCGATGTTCTTGGGCACCATCTGCACAAGCTCGGTGGGGATGTTGACCTTGCTCAGGTCGATGAATTCGATGCCCAGCTGCATCTGCAGGGCCTCGATCAGCTCGCTCTCGGTGATGAAGCCGTTTTCCTGCAACACGGTGCCCAGGCGCTTGCCCGTGCCCTTTTGCAGCCGAAGGCCCTCCTGCAGCTGTTCCTCGGTGATCAGGCCCGCCGAGATCAGCAGGTCGCCCAGGCGGAGGTAGCCGCCCTTTTTCGGCTTTTTATCGGTGGTGGTTGCTGGTATTGCCATGGGATCGCCTCGGTTTCGTGATGGGTTTTGTATGCGGAAAGCACTGCCATACATAATGGCAGCATATAACTATCCTATTGTATTTCATTTTATCCCAAACGGGCGCGGGTGTCAACGGATAATCGGGGACAATGGAGGTACAATGTGGTGAAAAAATTCTGATTTATCGAGCTTTGCTCGATAAATCAGAATAATGAGTCAATCCTCTTCGTCGTAGGACAGCACCGTCCGGATGCGCTTCAGGTCCTTTTCGGTGATGCCGGGGATTGCGGAGAGCTGGGCGTCGGTCATGGCCTTGATCTGGTCCACGTTGTCGATGCCCGCCAGGGTCAGCGCCTTCAGGGAGGCGTTGCTGAAGTCGTACATGTAGATGCTGCGCGGGTCCTCGTTGGCGTACCACTCTTCCCAGTTGTCCTCGTCCTCGCCGTCCCCGTCGTCATCGTCGTCCGCGTCGAAGTCCGCAAAGTCCGGCGAGTCGAACAGGTCCGCGGGCGGGCCGTCCTGCACCCATTCGCCGTCGTTGAAGCGCGACCAGACCTTGTCGCCCTTGCCCAGCTTGAACAGCTCCAGGGCCAGCTGGATGGAGATGTCCTCATCGTCCTCGTCGGTGGTGCGGATGGTGGACAGTACGCGCACGGTGGTGTCGTTCTCGTCGTCGGCGTCCCAGTCGAAGAAGGGGCCGTTCCACAGCGCGTCCTCGCCCTCGTCCATCTCGCCGGAGAGGTAGCGCTCCATGGAATCGGACTCCAGGTAGAAGTTGTTCGGGTCGAAGCCGTAGGCGGCGAGCATCTCCGACGCCTTCGACGCGATGTCGGTCATGATCAGCAGCCGCGTCATTTTCTCGCGCACGGAGTTGGCCACGTCGGCCATCAGGTCGTTCCGGGGGACGGATGTGAGCCCCTGCAGCAGGGCTTCCAAGGAGACCTCGCTCATCGGCTGCTGCTGCATGTGCTCGCGCCGCCGCTTGTTGAAATCGATGATGTTTGACATGCTGTTCCTCCTTGAACACGTTTGGGAAATATCACAGCTCCTATAATAACCGACGCGGCGCGAAATGTCCATAGAGCGCGGCGAAAATGTCGAAATAAAATAGGGAACGAATATGTTTTCAAGGCAAAATGTGTTTGAAATTTCGCTTTTCGCAGTAGACATCCCAGGGGCGCTGTGTTATGATAAATGTATTCAGTTATCGGTGAAAATGGGTGGGCTATGCCATTCGGCGCCGGAGGGCCGATGGGAAGAGCTGTGACAGGAGTGGTGAGTCCCTTTGAAGCGCAAGGTATTGATGACCGCTTCCGTATGGCGGCATATCCGCAGCTTTCATCTGCCCTATCTGGCCCGGTTCCGGCAGCTGGGCTGGGAGACGCACGTGGGCTGCGCGGGCATTCCGGCCGACGCCCCGCATGTGGACGCGCCGATTGAGCTGCCCTTTGAAAAGCGCATGACCTCGCCGGCGAACCTCCGGGCGATGGGCCTCATGAAGCGGCGCATCCGGGCGGAGCGCTACGACCTGATCATCACCCACACGACCCTCGCCGCCTTCTTTACGCGTATGGCGCTGGCGGGGGCTTTTTCCCGGACCGCCGACTGCCCGACGCGGCTGGTCAACGTGATGCACGGCTATCTGTTCGACGACGATACCCCGGCGCTGAAGCGGCGCGTGCTGCTGGAGGCGGAGCGGTTGACCGCGCCCCGGACCGACCTGCTGCTGGTGATGAACCGATGGGACGAGGGCGCGGCGCGCCGGTATCGCCTGGGCGCGCGCATCGAGTCGATCCCCGGCATGGGGGTGGACTTCTCCGCCCTGGACGCGGCCGGCGACGCCGACGGCAGCCGGCTGAGGCAGGCGCTTGGCATTGGGAAGGACGCCTTTGTGCTGATCTATGCGGCGGAGTTTTCCAATAGGAAGTGCCAGCCCGTGCTGATCCGGGCCATGACCGCCCTGCCTGAAAACGCGGTGCTGGCGCTCTGCGGCAGCGGCGCGACGCTTCAGGCCTGTCGCGCCCTGGCCGAGGAGCTGGGGGTCGCGAATCGGGTGCTGTTCCCGGGACAGGTGGAGGACATGCCCGCCTGGTACAGGATGGCGGACGCCTGCGTCGCCTCCAGCCGCAGCGAGGGGCTTCCCTTCAACCTGATGGAGGCCCTGCGCGCCGGGCTGCCGGTGGTGGCCAGCGCCACGAAGGGCCATACCGACCTGATCGAGGACGGCGTGAACGGCTTCCTGGTGCCCTGGGGCGACGATGCGGCCCTGGCGGAGCGGGTGCGGCGGCTGATGGACGACGGCGCACTGACGGCGCGGCTCGGCGCGCGGGCCGCCCGGGGCATGGACCGATACGCGCTTAAAAGCGTGCTGCCCGCCGTAATGGACCTCTATCTGTCGGCGCTGGAAGGGTGAAATCCATATTTGCATATGACAGAAGGAACTGTATCTGAAATGACGAGACAGGCGCAGGCGTCGCGGGAGCCGGTGATCGCCATACTGATGGCCGTATACGAGCCCCGCATGGACTGGCTGAAGGCGCAGCTGGAATCGCTGGAGAAGCAGACTTATCCGAACCTCAGGCTCTACATTCGCGACGATTGCTCGCCTACGGTGTCGCTTGAAGCGCTGGAGGCGTGCGTGCGGGACTGCGTTCACGCCATCCCCTTTGAACTGCGGCGAAACGAGGTAAACCTGGGCTCGAACGGGACCTTCGAGCGGCTGACGGGGGAGGCGGAGGGCGACTACTTCGCCTATTGCGACCAGGACGATATCTGGCTGCCCCAGAAGCTTGAGACGCTTCTGGCGGCGGCGGAGAGGGAAAAGGCGCTGCTGGCCTGCTCGGACATGTTCATCATCGACGGGGAGGGCAGGCAGACAGCGGGCAGCATCACGCAGGTGCGCAGGCATCACGTATTCAAATCCGGGGACGGGCTCGCGCCGCAGCTGCTGATCTCCAATTTCGCGGTGGGCTGCGCCATGCTGGTGCGCTCGGACGCGGCGCGGGAAGCGAGGCCGTTCTGCCCCGACATGGTGCACGACCACTACCTGGCGCTGTGGTGCGCCGAAAACGGCAGGATCGTCTCCCTCCCGGACAGGCTGATCTGCTACCGCATACACGGGGACAACCAGACGGGCCTGATGGCCGGGGTGAAGGACAGGCAGTCCTATTTAGAGGTGAAGATCAGGTCCCGCAGGCGCAGGCTGGAATGGCTCCGGCGGCGCTTTGAGGGGCATGAGGCGCTATGCGGGCAGATCGACAGGGCGCTGGACTGGCTTCGGGCGCGGGAGGCCTACTTCCGCGGGGAGCCGGGGCAGATCCCTACGATCTGGAGGCACAGGGATTTCGGCAAGCTGGTTTCGCTGTTTGAGATCGTGGGCGCCAGGCTGCCGGAGCGATTTTTTATGATGGCGATTGGCCTGAACAGGCGCAACATCATCTGACAGGCGCGTGATGGCTTAGTGGAAGGGGGATGGAGATGAAGGGCATCGTACTCGCCGGCGGCACCGGGACCCGGCTGTATCCGCTGACGATGGTGACGAGCAAGCAGCTGCTGCCGGTCTACGACAAGCCGATGATCTACTATCCCCTCTCGACGCTGATGCTGGCGGGCATCCGGGACATACTGGTCATCTCCACTCCGGAGGACACGCCCCGCTTTGAGCACCTGCTGGGGGACGGCAGCCAGTTCGGCCTGAACCTGGAATACGTGGTGCAGCCCTCGCCGGACGGGCTGGCCCAGGCCTTCCTGCTGGGCGAGGACTTCATCGGCGACGACGCCTGCGCCATGGTGCTGGGCGACAATATCTTCTACGGCAACGGCCTGGGCAGGCTGCTGCGCTCGGCGCGGAGCAACGCGGAGGAAGGCGACAGGGCGACGGTGTTCGGCTATTACGTCAACGATCCGGAGCGCTTCGGCGTCGTCGAATTCGATGCGGGCGGAAGGGTCGTCTCCATCGAGGAAAAGCCGGCGCGGCCCAGGAGCAGCTACGCCGTCACCGGGCTGTATTTCTATCCCAGGGGGGTCTCCCAGATGGCCCGCCGGGTCGGGCCCAGCGCCCGCGACGAGCTGGAGATCACCACGCTGAACGACATGTACCTGAAGCGCTTGAGGCTGGACGTGCAGCTGCTGGGCCGGGGGTTTGCCTGGCTGGATACCGGCACGATAGATTCCCTGGTGGACGCGGCGGATTTCGTGCGCATGATCGAGAAGCGACAGGGCATCAAGATCTCCGCCCCGGAGGAGATCGCCTACAGGAACCGCTGGATCACGAGGGAAGCGCTGATGGAATCGGCCCGGCGCTATGGCAAGAGTCCCTACGGAGAGCACTTGAGGGCGGTTGCCGAGGGGAGGGTGCGCTATTGATGAAGAAGATCGAAACAGGCCTGCCCGGCGTATACATCATCGAGCCGCAGGTGATCGGGGATCCGCGCGGCTATTTCATGGAGATCTGGTCCACCCGGAACTTTGAGGCGCTGGGACTGGCGTACAGCTTCGTGCAGGAGAACCAGTCCTTTTCTTCCCGGAGGAACACGCTGCGGGGCATACACTTCCAGAACGCGCCGATGGCCCAGGCCAAGCTGGTGCGGGTGATCCGGGGCGCGGTGCTGGACGTGGCGGTGGACCTGCGCAGGGGCAGCCCGACCTACCGGCAGTGGGTGTCCGTGGAGCTGTCGGCGGAAAACAAGCGGATGATGGTGATCCCCCGGGGCTTCGGCCACGGCTTCAAGGCGCTGACGGACGACGTGGAATTCTGCTACAAGGTGGATAATCTTTACAGCCGGGAATGCGATCGGGGCATTCGCTACGACGATCCCTCCATCGGCGTGCAGTGGGGCGCGGTCGAGGAAGCGCTGCTCAGCCCGAAGGACAAAGCGTCGCCGCTGCTGGACGACAGCGACTGCAATTTCATCTACGGCGAGGTATGAGACGGACCAGGACGGTTCCCAAGGAGGCGTGAACGGTGGCGGAGATGCTCTACGAAGACATAGGGAAGGTCAGGCTGAATTATCGGTTCTATCAGGGCTCCGATCAATACAGCGACGGAGATGTCGAAGAAACCCTCCTGCGGATCGTTCAGCAAGGCGACGCCTATGAGGACGTGCTGATGCGCCAGAGCAACTGGGCGCTGCTGTACCACCTTTCCCCGATCCGCGAAAACCTGCTGGAGTGGTATGACTTCGGCGAAGGCAAGTCACTGCTGGAGATCGGCGCGGGCTGCGGCGGGGTCACCGGCCTGTTCTGCAAAAAGTGCGCCCGCGTGGTCGGCATCGACCTGTCCCGGCGCAGGTCCCTGATCAACGCCCACCGAAACAGGGCGCATGACAACCTGGAGCTCATCGTGGGCAATTTTTCGGACATTCAAATCGAGGAGAAGTTCGATTACGTCACGCTGATCGGCGTGCTGGAATATTCGATGTACTACATCGGCGGCGATTCGCCCTTTATCGACATGCTGAAAAGGGCGCGGGAATACCTGAAGCCCGGCGGGAAGCTGATCGTCGCCATCGAGAACAAGTACGGCATCAAGTACTGGGCCGGCGCCCGGGAGGACCATACGGGCAACGTCATGGACGGCATCATGGGCTATCCGGGCGAGGCGCGGGTGCGCACCTTTTCCCGGGAGGGCCTGGAGGCGCTGCTGCGTGAAGCGGGCTTTGCGGAGCTGGATTTTTACTATCCGCTGCCGGATTACAAGCTGCCCACCGAGGTCTATTCCCAGAGGCGGCTTCCCAGGGTCTACCCGTTCATCGGCAACACGCCGAACTACGACAGGTCCCGCTATGCCCTGTTCGACGAGGCGAAGGCCATGAACGAGCTGATTCGGGAGGGCAAGTTTGAGATGTTCGCGAATTCCTTTCTTGTCTTCTGCGGGGGAGGTGCATGGCAATGAGCCGGCAGACGTGCCAGGTGCTTTACAGCAAGTACAATTCCACGCGCAGGCCCGATTTTCGCGTCACGACGGAAATCTGTGAGGACGAAGGCGGCCTGTTCGTGCGCAAGCGCGCCGGGGATCCCGCGGCAAAGGCGCATCTGGAGAGCATTTTCGCCAACGGCGAGCGCCTGCGGGACTACTACGACGGCGCCCGGGTGATCCCCTGCGAATGGGCGGACGGGTCGCTGCGGTTTCCCTATATCCAGGGTGAGACCCTGGCGGAGCAGATCGACGCGGAACACTTTGACAAAGAGCGCTTCGTTTCGCAGGTGAATGCCCGCCTGGAGCGCGTGCTTTGCGTGCAGCAGCGCTTCGTCACGCCCTTCCGGTCGACGCCTGAATTTGAAGCGATGTTTGGGCCAACCGAGCTGGGGGACGACGCCGTCGCCGTGAACCCCGCCAATATCGATTCCCTGTTTACCAATTTCGTGGAAAACGAATCCGGCCTGTACTGCATCGATTGCGAATGGGTCTGCCATTTTCCGGTACCGGTGGATTACATCCGTTTTCGCGCCCTGCGCTACCTGTACCTGAACCAGGTCCAGCATCAGATGCAGGGCGTCGGGCTTGAGGACATGCTCAGCTGGTTTGGGCTTTCGGGGCATCGGCTCGGGCTCCTCCAGAATATGGAGAGGTGCTTCCTGCAGCATGTGCACGGCGAGGGCGGAAAGTACATCTATATCGAGCGCTACAGGAAGAGCAGCGTCCCCCTGTCCAATTCCCGCTTTGGGCTGGCCGGCCCGGCCGCAAAGCTGACCGGGAGGATCAAGGGGGTCGCCAGGCACAACAAGATCCTGTACGGCGTGCTTCGAATGGCGAAGTCGGCCCTGACGAACGGGCCGGGGTACGCGCTGCGAAACCGAAAGGCATTTTTCTGAGGCGAAGCTGAGGGTGATTCACACATGACCATCGTCGTCACCGGCGGCGCCGGCTTCATCGGCGCCAACTTCATATTCCACATGCTGGACAGGCACCCGGACTACCGGATCGTGTGCGTGGACAAGCTGACCTACGCGGGCAACCTGTCCACGCTGGCGCCGGTGATGGACAAGCCCAGCTTCCGCTTTGTGAAGCTGGACATCTGCGACCGGGCGGGCGTCTATCAGCTGTTCGAGGAGGAGCGCCCGGACGTCGTGGTGAACTTCGCCGCGGAGAGCCATGTGGATCGCTCCATCGAGGACCCGGGCATATTCCTCCAGACCAACGTCATCGGCACCGCCACGCTGATGGACGCCTGCCGCAGGTACGGCATCCAGCGCTTCCACCAGGTTTCCACCGACGAGGTCTACGGCGATCTGCCGCTGGAGCGGCCGGACCTGTTCTTCACCGAGCAGACGCCCCTCCACACGAGCTCGCCCTACAGCGCCTCCAAGGCGGGCGCGGACCTGCTGGCGCTGGCCTACCACCGCACCTTTGATCTGCCGGTGACCGTCTCCCGCTGCTCCAACAACTACGGGCCCTTCCAGTTCCCCGAGAAGCTGATCCCGCTGATGATCGTCAACTGCCTGAACGACAGGCCGCTGCCGGTGTACGGCGAGGGGCTGAACGTGCGGGACTGGCTCTATGTGGAGGACCACTGCCGGGCCATCGACCTCATCATCCACGGGGGCCGGGTGGGCGAGGTGTACAACGTGGGCGGCCACAACGAGATGCGCAACATCGACATCGTGCGGCTGATCTGCCGGGCGCTGGGCAAGCCCGAGCGCCTGATCACCTTCGTGACCGATCGCAAGGGCCATGACATGCGCTACGCCATCGATCCCACGAAGATCCACGACGAGCTGGGCTGGCTGCCGGAGACGAAGTTCGCCGACGGCATCCAAAGGACCATCCAGTGGTACTTGGACAACCGCCAGTGGTGGGAGGGCATCGTCAGCGGCGAGTACCGGAGCTACTATGAAAAGATGTACGGCAATCGCTGAAAGGAACGGACTATGAAGGTTTTTGTGACGGGCGTCGGCGGGCAGCTGGGCCACGACGTGATGAACGCGCTGGCGAAGCGGGGCCACGCGGGCGTGGGCAGCGACCTCGCCCCGGCCTACAGCGGCGCGCAGGACGGCAGCGCGGCATGCGGCATGCCCTATGTCCCCGTGGACATCACCGACGCCGAATCGGTCAGCCGCGCGCTGAATGACATCAGGCCCGACGCGGTGATCCCCTGCGCCGCCTGGACGGCGGTGGACGCCGCCGAGGACGAAGCGAACCGGCCAAAGGTGCGGGCTGTCAATACCGAAGGCACCCGCCACATCGCCCTGGCCTGCCGGGCGCTGGGCTGCAAGCTGATGTACATCAGCACCGACTACGTCTTTAACGGCCAGGGGACCGCGCCCTGGCAGCCGGACTGCGCCGATTACGCGCCGCTGAACGTGTACGGCGAGAGCAAGCTGGGCGGCGAGCTGGCGGTGCGGGCGCTGGTGGAGAAGTTCTTCATCGTGCGCATCGCCTGGGTGTTCGGGCTGAACGGCAACAACTTCGTCCGGACGATGCTGAAGCTGGGGCAGACCCACGACGCCCTTCGTGTGGTGAACGACCAGATCGGCACGCCCACCTATACCCTCGACCTGGCCCGCCTGCTGGTGGACATGATCGAAACGGAAAAATACGGCTGCTACCACGCCACCAACGGGGGCGGTTTCATCAGCTGGGCGGATTTCGCGGCGGAGATCTTCCGCCAGGCGGGCATGGCCGTGAACGTCATACCCGTGTCCACCGCCGAATACGGGCTCAGCAGGGCCGCGCGCCCCTTCAACAGCCGGCTGGACAAGGGAAAGCTGGTTGAAAACGGGTTTGAGCCGCTGCCGGACTGGCGGGACGCGGTGGGAAGGTACCTGGACGAGCTGGCTCGGCAGCCCAAAGGCAATTCCCTGTGAATGAACGGAAGGTGGGGGTCCCTATGAAAGTGGTTCTGCTGGCCGGCGGCTTCGGCACGCGCATCAGCGAAGAATCCCAGTTCAAGCCCAAGCCCATGGTGGAAATCGGCGGCATGCCGATCCTGTGGCACATCATGAAGGGCTACGGCCATTTCGGCTACACGGATTTCATCGTCTGCGCCGGCTACATGCAGCACGTGATCAAGGAGTGGTTTGCCGACTACTTCCTGCACACCAGCGACATCACCTTCGACTTTACCCAGGGCAACCGCATGATCATCCACAACCAGCATGTGGAGCCCTGGCGGGTGACGGTGGTGGACACGGGTCTGAACACCATGACCGGCGGGCGCATCAAGCGCGTGCAGCCCTACATCGGCGACGAGCCCTTCATGCTGACCTATGGCGACGGCGTTTGCGACGTGGATATCGCGAAGCTGGTGGCCTTCCACAGGAGCCACGGCAAGCTGGCGACGTTGACCTCCGTGCGCATGGAGCCCCAGAAGGGCATACTGGACATCGGCAGCGACAACGCCGTCCAGTCCTTCCGGGAAAAGAACGTCAGCGACGGCGCGCCCATCAACGCCGGTTTCATGGTCCTGGAGCCGGGGGTGTTCGACTACCTGGGCGGGGACGACGTGATATTCGAGCGGGAGCCGCTGGAAAGGCTGGCCGCCGAGGGGCAGCTGATGAGCTATAACCACGAGGGCTTCTGGCAGTGCATGGACACCCACCGCGAGAAGATCGTGCTGGAGAAGCTGTGGAGCAGCGGTAGGGCGCCCTGGAAGGTGTGGAACGACTGATGATGGATTTCCTGGAATTCTACAGGGGCAGGCGCGTGTTCCTGACCGGGCACACCGGCTTCAAGGGCGCCTGGATGAGCCGCATGCTGGTGAACGCCGGGGCGGTGCTCACCGGCTATGCCCTCACGCCGCCCACCGCGCCGAACCTGTTCGAGATGGCGGGCCTCGAGGGCCGCATGAACAGCGTGATCGGCGACATACGGGATTATTCGGCGCTGAAGGCGGCCTTCGGGGCGGCCCGGCCCGAGGTCGTCATCCACATGGCGGCCCAGCCCATCGTCCGGGAGAGCTACAGGGACCCCCGGACCACCTACGAGACCAACGTCATGGGCACGGTGAACCTGCTGGAATGCGTTCGCGGCTCGGATAGCGTGCGCAGCGTGCTGAACGTGACCACCGACAAGGTCTACCTGAACCGGGAGTGGCCCTGGGGCTACCGGGAGGACGATCCCCTGGACGGCTACGACCCCTATTCCAACTCCAAGTCCTGCGCCGAGCTTGCGACCCACAGCTACAAGAGCAGCTTCTTCGGCGGCCCCGGCGCGCCGGCGATCTCCACGGCCCGTGCCGGGAACGTGATCGGCGGCGGGGATTTTGCCAGCGACCGGATCATCCCCGACTGCGTCCGCGCCGCCATCGAGGGGCGGGACATCGCCGTGCGCAATCCCCGCTCCACCCGGCCCTACCAGCACGTGCTGGAGCCGGTGACCGCCTACCTGATGATCGCCCGGCGGCAGTGGGAGGATGGGTCGCTGGCGGGCTGGTACAACGTCGGCCCGGACGAGCGCGACTGCGTCACCACGGGCCAGCTGGTGGACCTGTTCGTCGCCCATTGGGGCGGCGGCGTGAAGCGGGTGGACCTTGCGCACAGCCAGGGCCCCCACGAGGCCGGCTTCCTGAAGCTGGATTGCTCCAGGATCAGGTCCGCGCTCGGCTGGCGGCCCACCTGGCACATCGATGAGGCCGTGGGCATGACCTGCGCCTGGACGAAGGTCTGGCAGGCGGGCGGGGACGTCCCCGGGGAGATGGACCGGGAGATCGAAATCTTTTTGAAGGACCGGGCCTGTGAAGGAGAAAGACATTGAAGCGATGGAACAGCGAGGCGGAGGCCCGCGCGCAGATCAGGGCCATGGTGGCTGCGTACTACGATGAATTCAAGAAGCCGCAGCAGCAGAAGCCCTTTGTCCCCGGCGACAGGATCGCCTATGCCAGCCGGGTCTACGACGAAAGGGAGATGTGCTCGCTGGTGGACGCGGCCCTGGACTTCTGGCTGACCACCGGGCGCTTCTCGGAGCAGTTCGAGCGGGAATTCGCCGCGTGGATCGGCGTGAAGTACGCCCACCTGGTGAACAGCGGCTCCTCGGCGAACCTGCTGGCCTTCATGGCCCTCACCGCGCCGGAGCTGGGCGAGCGCCGCATCCGGCGGGGGGACGAGGTCATCACCGTGGCCTGCGCCTTTCCCACCACCGTGACCCCGGTGCTGCTGTACGGCGCGCTGCCGGTGTTCGTGGACGTCACCGTGCCCCAGTACAACATCGACGTGACGAAGCTGGAGGGGGCGCTGTCCGAGCGCACGAAGGCCGTCATGATCGCCCACACGCTGGGCAATCCCTTCGACCTGAAGGCGGTGCGGGCGTTCTGCGACGCCCACGGGCTGTGGCTGATCGAGGACAACTGCGATGCCCTGGGCACGAAGTATACCATCGACGGCGAGACGCGCTACACCGGGGCCTGGGGCGACATCGGCACCAGCAGCTTCTATCCGCCCCACCACATGACCATGGGGGAGGGCGGCTGCGTCTACACCAACGATCCCCTGCTGCACCGGCTGATACTGTCCTTCAGGGACTGGGGCCGGGACTGCGTCTGCCCCTCGGGCCGGGACAACCTCTGCGGCCACCGCTTCGACGGCAGCTTCGGCCAGCTGCCCCGGGGGTATGACCACAAGTACGTGTACAGCCACTTCGGCTACAACCTGAAGGCCACGGACATGCAGGCGGCCATCGGCGTGGAGCAGCTGAAGAAGTTTCCGGGCTTCATCGAGCGCCGGCGCCACAACTGGGACCGCCTGCGCAGGGGGCTGGAGGGCGTTCAGGACAGGCTGATCCTTCCGGAACCCGCAGAGGGCAGCGAACCGTCCTGGTTCGGCTTCATCGTCAGCCTCCGACCCGGGAGCGGCCTGGATCGCAACCGGGTGACCCGCACGATCGAGGACCACAACGTGCAGACCCGGCTGCTGTTCAGCGGCAACCTGATCAAGCACCCCTGCTTCGACCCGATCCGCGACACCGACGCCTACCGGGTGTCCGGCGGGCTGGAGGTGACGGATTTCGTCATGCGCAACAGCTTCTGGGTGGGCGTGTATCCGGGCATGACCGACGAAAAGATCGACTACATGGCGGCGGTCATCCGTCAGGCGCTGGAGGCCTGACAGAGCCAAAGCGAGGGTGGAACCATGAAACAGCGACTGGCGGACTATGTGGCGGATTTCCTGGCGTCCCGGGGCGTGAGGGACGTGTTCTCGGTGACGGGGGGCGGCGCGATGCACCTGAACGACGCCCTGGGGCATCATCCCGGCCTGAGGGTGACCTACAACCACCACGAGCAGGCCTGCGCCATGGCGGCGGAGGCCTATGCCCGGCTGGACAACCGGATCGCGGCGGTCTGCGTCACCACCGGCCCCGGCGGTACCAACGCCCTGACGGGCGTGGTGGGCGGCTGGCTGGACTCCATACCGATGTTCATACTCAGCGGCCAGGTGCGCTACGACACCACGGCCCGCTTCGCCGCCCGGGCGGCGGGGGCCATGGTGCGGGCCCTGGGCGACCAGGAGTACGACATCGTGAAGTCCGTTGCGCCGATGACGAAGTACGCCGTGATGATCGAGGACCCGAAGGACATCCGCCATGCCCTGGAGAAGGCCTGGCACCTGGCCACCACGGGCCGGCCCGGGCCGGTGTGGATCGACATCCCGGTGAATTTCCAGGGCTGCGTGATCGAGACCGACGACCTGCCCGGCTACGATCCCGCCGCAGACGACGGACAGCTGCCGCCGCCGGTGGGGGACGACGTGGTGGAGGCGGTGCTGGAAAAGCTGGGGAAGGCCAGCCGGCCCGTGTTCATCGCCGGCTACGGCATCCGGCTGTCCGGCGGCTACGCCGCCTTCCGGGACGCGCTGGAGAAGCTGAACGTCCCCGTGGTCACCTACTGGAACGCGGTGGACCTGATCGAGGACGACCATCCGCTGTACTGCGGGCGCTCCGGGAACATGGGTGACCGGCCGGGCAACTGGGCGGTGCAGAACGCCGACCTGATCCTCGCGGTGGGCTCGCGCATCTCCATCCGTCAGGTGGGCTACGACTGGAAGACCTGGGCCCGGGCGGCGGAGCTGGTCATGGTGGACGTCGACGAAAACGAGCTGAAGAAGCACACGCTGCACGTGGACATGCCGGTGTGGGCCGACGCGAAGGACTTCCTCACAAAGCTGGCCCGGGCGGCGAAGGCGCCGGTGTTCACGGGTGGGGACTGGCTTGAGACCTGCCGGCGCTGGAAGCGGGATTACCCCGTGGTGCTGCCCCGGCACTGGCAGGAGAGCGGCGAAGGCGCGAACGTGTACGCCTTCATCCGTTATCTCTCCCAGAGCCTGCCGGAGAACAGCCTGACGGCGGTGTCCAACGGCGCGTGCTGCGTGGTGGGCAACCAGGCCTATGTCATCCAGAAGGGCAGCCGCATGGCCAACAACAACGCCATCGCCAGCATGGGCTACGGCCTGCCCGCCGCCATCGGCACCTGCATCGGCGGGGGTCGGCGGCAGACCATCTGCCTGGAGGGCGACGGCAGCATCATGATGAACCTCCAGGAGCTGCAGACGATACGGACCAACCGCTTGCCGATCAAGCTGTTCCTGATCAACAACAGCGGCTATCACTCCATCCGCATCACCCAGAACAACCTGTTCGGCCATCATTCGAAGGTGGGCATCGGGCCGGAGTCGGGCGATCTGTCCTTCCCGGACTTCGGGAAGATCGCCGAGGCCTTCGGCTATCCCTATGCCTGCGCCCACAGCAACGCCGAGATGAAGGCGGCGGTGGACGCGGCGCTTGCTCAGGAGGGCTCGGTGTTCGTGGAGATCTTCACCGACACGCGCCAGGTCTGGGAGCCCAAGAGCAGCGCCAGGCGCCTGCCGGACGGCACGCTGGTCAGCCCGCCGCTGGAGGACCTGGCCCCCTTCCTGCCCAGGGAGGAGCTGAAGCGGCAGATGTTCATTCCCATGGTGGAGGCGCAATATGACTGAAACCGGGATGCGCGCGGTGGTGGAGGCGCGGGGCATGAGAGCCGCCGTCGTCAACGGATCGCTGGGCACGATCGGCCTGGCGCTGGTCGAAAAGCTGCTGGAGCGTGGCATCCGGGTCTTCGCCGTTTATCCGCCGGACAGCGCCAGGATCGACCGCTTTCCCCACGGCGCAGTGCCCGTCCCCTGTGACATGCGCCAGATCGAAAGCCTGGCGGAGCGGATCGACGGGACCGTGGACGCCTTCTTTCACCTGGCCTGGGCGGGAACCATCGGCCCCGGCCGGGACGACATGCTGCTGCAGACCCAAAATATTCGCTGTTCGGTCGAGGCGGCCTACGTGGCGAAGCAGCTGGGCTGCGAGGTCTTCGTCGGCGTGGGAAGCCAGGCGGAATATGGCCGGATTGAGGGCAAGGTCACGGCCGGGGCGCCATGCTTTCCCACCAACGGCTACGGCATGGCGAAGCTGTGCGCGGGGCAGATGACCCGCGACCTCTGCGTCCGGCTGGGCATCCGCCACGTCTGGGCGAGGGCGCTGAGTGTCTACAGCATCAACGACGGACCGCTTTCCGTGCTGTCGATACTGCTGGACAAGCTGTTCAAGGGGGAAAGACCCGCGCTGACGGCGGGTGAGCAGCTGTGGGACTACCTGTATGCCGACGACGCGGGGGAGGCGCTGTGCCGCATGGCCGAGGCCGGGCGGGACGGCGCGATCTATCCGCTGGGCAGTGGACAGAGCCGCCCGCTTCGGGAATACTTTGAGCTGCTGCGCGACGCGGTGGACCCCGGGCTGCCGTTGGGGCTGGGCGAGATACCCTATCCCCCCAACCAGGTGATGCGCCTGGAGGCGGATATCTCCCAGCTCACCCGGGACACGGGCTTTGTGCCCGCCGTCCCCTTTGAGGCGGGCATCCGCAGGGTCGTGGAGCAGTACAGGCAAAGGCTGGTGAATGGGCGATGAACGGAAAGAAAAAGGTCAGCATCGTGGTGCCCTGCTATAACGAAGAGGAGAACGTGGTGCCCATCAGCCGGGCACTGGTCGTCCAGATGGAGGCGCTTCCACAATACGACTACGAGATCCTGTTCATCGACAATTGCTCCACGGACAATACCAGGCCCCTCCTTCGGCAGATCTGCGCAAAGAACCGGCGGATCAAGGCGATCTTCAACGTGAAGAATTTCGGCCAGTTCAACAGCCCCTTCTACGGCATGTGCCAGACGACGGGGGATTGCACGATATGCATATGCGCCGACTTCCAGGACCCGGTGGAGATGATTCCCACATTCCTGAAATACTGGGAGGAGGGCTATCAGATCGTGCACGGCGTGAAGACCTCCAGCAAGGAGAGCGGGTTCATGTACGCCCTGCGCAGCGCCTATTACAGGCTGATCAAGAAGTATTCCACCGTGGAACAGATCGAGCATTTCACCGGCTTCGGCCTTTACGACAAGAGCTTCATCGACGTGCTGCGCGACCTGAAGGACCCCACGCCCTTCATCCGCGGCATCGTGGCCGAGTTGGGCGGCAGGCGCAAGGAGATACCCTACGAGCAGCCCCTGCGCCGGGCGGGCAAGACCCACAACAACTGGTATTCGCTGTACGACGCCGCGATGCTCAGCTTCACCTCCTACACCAAGATCGGGCTGCGCATGGCGACCTTCATCGGCGTGGGCGTCGCGTTTTGCAGCCTGCTGATCGCGTTTGTCTATCTGATCCTGAAGCTGTGCAACTGGAACGATTTCGTCGCCGGCACGGCGCCCATCGTCATCGGCATGTTTTTCCTGGGCGCGGTGCAGCTGATCTTCCTGGGCATCATCGGCGAATACATCCTGAGCATGAACCAGCGAATCATGAATCGGCCCCTGGTGGTCGAGGAGGAGCGCATCAATTTTGACGAACCGGCCCCGGTGAGCGACGGGGCGGCGGACGGGACGCGGGTGTGACGATGGAACGGATAGAGGGATGGATTCGCACGGCCATAGCGGCATTTTTTCGCCTGCTGCATATCCCACTTAAGGAAAACACATTGCAATCGCTGGTGCAGTTTGTGAAGTTTGGGCTGGTGGGCGTCACCAATACGGCGGTCAGCTATGTCGTCAACATACTGGTGCTGAAGCTGCTGCAGCCGTACCACCTGTCCTGGGACTACGTGGCCGGCAATGTGGTGGCGTTCCTGCTCAGCGTGCTCTGGTCCTTCTACTGGAACAACAAATACGTGTTCCGGAAGGGCGAGGGCCAGAAGCGGAACCTGGGCAAGGCCCTGCTGAAGACGTACGTGGCCTATGGGCTGACGGGCATCGTGCTGGCGAACATGCTGTCCTGGGTCTGGATCAACGTCTTCGGCATATCAAAGTACGTCGCCCCGCTGATCAACCTGGTGATCAGCATACCGCTCAACTTCATCATCAACAAATTCTGGGCCTTCAGGACACAGCCTGAGTCATAGGGACCGTCGGAGCGGGGGCTGTGCCAACCGGAAGGGCGGCATCGATAGAGAAGCATGATACGACGCAATCAAAGACAACTGAATCTGCTGAACATCCTCACCGACGCGCTGTTGGTGTTCCTGTCCTACGTGTTCGCCTCCTGGCTGTGGCTGGGCGTGGTGACGAAGAACCCGAACATGGCCTCGCTGGCCAACCTGCGCAACGGATCGGCCATGGCGGCGGTGATCTATGCGCTGTGGACGGTGGCCGTGCTGGGCATGCTCCGCGTCTACCGGGAGACGCGCGTCAGGAAGCTGGGCACCGTGTTCCGGAACATCGCGCTGGGCAACCTGATCGCGCTGGTGACGGCCGCCGCCCTGCTGTACCTGTTCCGCCTGCAGGAATTCTCTCGCGGCGTGCTGGGCATCTACTATATCACCGTCGTGGCCGCGATGATGGGCAAGCGGCTGGCGATTCGCCATTTTTCGGCGCAGGGGTACAACCTCAAGCACAACCTGGTGGTGGGCAGCGGACACCTGACCCGGCGCTATGCCGCTGAGGTCGAGAAGGACAGGTCGCTGGGCGTGCATCTGGCGGGCGTCATATCGCCCAGGGAAGAGGGCTGGGCCGAGAAGCTGGAGGCCCGGCTGCACGGCGAGGGCATCGACGAGGTGATACTGGCCCTGGAGCCGGAGGAGCTGGGCGTGACCGTGCAGGTCATACAGCTCTGCGAGAAGAGCGGCACCAAGGTCAGCGTGATCCCCTTTTACAACGACGTGATCCCCACCCGGGCGGACATCGACAACATCGGCTCCATCAAGCTGATCCAGCTGCGCACCACCCCCCTGGACGAGCCCTTCAACGCGCTCCTGAAGCGGACCTTCGACATCCTCGTCAGCGCGCTGGCGCTGATCTTGCTCAGCCCGCTGCTGGCGATCATCGCCCTGGCAATCAAGCTCTCCAGCGCCGGCCCCGTACTGTTCAGGCAGGAGCGGGTGGGGCTCAACAAGAAGCCGTTTACAATGCTGAAATTTCGCAGCATGCGGGTGAACGACGGGCAGGACACGGCCTGGTCCACCGAAGCCGACGACCGTCGAACGCCCGTGGGTGCGCTGCTGCGCAAGCTGAGCCTGGACGAGCTGCCCCAGCTTTGGAACGTGCTGCGGGGGGATATGAGCCTGGTCGGCCCGCGGCCGGAGATCCCCTTCTTCGTGGAACAGTTCCGTGAGACGGTGCCGCTGTACATGGTGAAGAACCAGGTGCGCCCCGGCATCACCGGCTGGGCGCAGGTGAACGGCTACCGGGGGGACACCAGCATCCCCAGGCGCATCGAGCACGACATCTGGTACATTGAAAACTGGTCCTTCGGCCTGGACCTGCGAATCATCCTCAGGACCCTGTTCGGCGGCATGGTGAACAAAGAGGTGATCTGACCGGAAATAAAGGACAGGGCTGTCCGGGAAAAAAACGAATACGTCAGGCAATGAATAAGGCTGTCTCATAACAGCGCTTCTATGGAATACACCTCGCAGCGGCGGGGCAGCGTTCCGCGAAACGAAGCGCGTTGAGGCAGCCTTTTAACGCGCTGTAGCGGCGGCAATTTGTCTATTATTTTATTGTACACAATATAATTTAATAAAATACGATAGCACGAAATAAATATCAAGATTTTGACGACCATATGCCTTTATTTCTATGGCAAGGGCATTTGTTTCGACACCTGAATTAACCGACCGGGGTCATTTAACCGGAATCGGAAGGGCAAAAATAGCGGAAATCTCGCCCAAATATCCGGCGAATGGGAAGCATCGCCGCGCGAGGGAAACGGGGCGGATGTCGATTGTTAAGTAGACGGGGGTCGTTTGTAAACAATCGATACTTTTACCCGGATATGGCGGTTTAAAGAGGTCGGAACATCCTGAGTACGGGGCGACCGGGCGGGCGTGAGAGACCTGGGAAAGGGGCAAAATCCCCGTGGATTTCCCCCTGTCCCGGAGCAATTACAGACTGAAGTCGAGTTTTGTTTTGATCAAATTTTTATATGCGGTCACAGGAATAAAGCGCATTTCCGCCATTTTTCGGGGGAGGGAAATTACCACGCTGTCCAGCCCTATAGTAGAACACTCTGGCGTAACCGTGCGCCAATGCCTTGCATAGTATGTGCCAAAATGTCGAAGGGAGATGGATGCATGCGGACGACCTTCGGTTCTGTATTGTCGGACAGCTGTAGCCAAGACTGCCGCCGTTTTCCGCAGGACTTTGCGGTTTCCAAAGCCCAATGCAATATGAGAGTCTCATGCCGTCCTGCGTCAATTCGCGTTTTTCACATCAGTCAGGCGGGTCCTCCGGGTCCGCGCGGGTTTCCCGGCATCCCAGGACCGGAAGGCCCCAGGGGTCGGGTGGGCCCAATCGGCCCCCAGGGCATCCGTGGGCCTCAGGGTGAACCCGGCCGCCCGGGCGAGGTCGGACCGCAGGGCCCCGCCGGAGAGCAGGGCGAGGTCGGACCGCAGGGTCCCGCCGGACCACAGGGCCCCGCCGGACCACAGGGCACCGCCGGAGAACCCGGTCCCGCCGGACTACAGGGCGAGGCTGGACCACAGGGTCCCGCCGGACCACAGGGTCCCGCCGGACCACAGGGCCCCGCCGGACCACAGGGCACCGCCGGAGAACCCGGTCCCGCCGGACCACAGGGCCCCGCCGGAGAACCCGGCCCCGCCGGACCGCGAGGTGAGGCCGGACCGCAGGGCGAGGTTGGACTACAGGGTCCCGCCGGACCGCAGGGCCCTGCCGGAGAACCCGGCCCCGCCGGACCGCGAGGTGAGGCCGGACCGCAGGGTGAGGTTGGACTACAGGGCCCCGTCGGACCGCAGGGTCCTGCCGGAGAGCCGGATCCCGCCGGACCGCAGGGTGAGCCTGGTCCGGCGGGAGGTATCCTGAATTACGCGGATTATTACGCGTTGATGCCGCCTGACAACGCTGCCACCGTAGCTCCGGGCACGGACGTTGACTTTCCACGGGACGGCCCTTCGAGCGGCGCAGGCATTTCCAGGATCGGCCCGGATTCCTTTAATCTGGCTGCAATAGGCGCCTATCAGGTATTCTTTCAGGTTTCGATCGGAGAAGCAGGCCAATTGCTGTTGACGCTGAACGGGGAGGATCTGGATTATACCGTCGCAGGCCGCGCGACCGGTACGTCACAGATCGCGGGAATCGCCGTTGTGGAAACCACCTCGGTCAATTCCGCATTGACCGTGCAAAATCCCGCCGGCAATGCTGCGGCCCTGACCATCACGCCCCTGGCCGGTGGGACGAGGCCGGTGTCGGCGCACCTGACGATCATCCAGCTGGGATAGAAGGATTTAGGCTCAAACCGCATAAAAAAGAATCTGTAAGTCATCACATAACTTACAGATTCCGTGTGGTACCGGCGATCGGATTCGAACCAATGACACTCCGGGTATGAACCGGATTCTCTAGCCAACTGAGATACGCCGGCATATAAGCAAATCATGGTTTCCCATGATTGGCGATGGTTGCGGGGGAGGGATTTGAACCCTCGACCTCCGGGTTATGAGCCCGACGAGCTACCGGACTGCTCTACCCCGCGACGGCGCGTTTCCTTCAACGCAAGGGATATTATAGCACGGCGGGGCGTCGCTGTCAAGGCCTTTTTGAGATTTCACAATTTCTTTTCCTGCGGGGTTTACAAATCGCCGAAGATGTGCTATGATAGATAGGTCAATTGAATAGCGGGAAATTCGCAGGTGCCGCCGCCCGTGGGGCGGGGGAGAATAGGGAACGGGGTGCGAATCCCCGACAGGACCGCTGCTGTGATGCCGAGCGACGCGCTCTACGCCATTGGATCGATTCCGAGAAGGCCGCGCGACGCGTTGAGGCTCAGTCAGAAGACCTGCCTGCGAAGCGCGTATCGAAGCTTCGGCCTAAAGTGAGATATGTTCCTGAAGCGCGCACGACTGCGGGGGTTGCCCGCGGGCGGGCTGTGCTTGCGATGCTGAATCCATCGCGGGATATATCGGTGCTGGCCGGTGTGTCCCGCATTTTTTCTGCTCTTTTGCGGGGAAACCTTTGTTTTCCCGGTGGTCGGCGCACTGGCGCCGAGCGCGCCGGCGTCGGCTGGTACCCGACGGCAGCGCGATGTGGTTCCCGGCAGCCGGCGGGGAGTGCCGTCCCCGATGGCCGCAGGCCGCGCGTCCTTCCCCCTTGGGCGCCGGAGCGGCTTCGGCTTCGCCGGGAACCGGGGTTAGAAAGGGATATCCAAATTCACAAACATACAAAGCATTCAGGAGGAAAAGACATGGCAAAGTTCATCACCATCGGCGAGCGCATTTCTGTCACTGCCCCGTCCATCCGCAAGGCCTTTGCGGAGCGCGACCCCGAGCCGATCATCACCCGCTGCGAACAGCAGCTGAAGGCCGGCGCGAACTATATCGACGTGAACATCGGCCCCGCCGAGGCCGACGGCGAGGAGATCATGCAGTGGGCCGTGAAGCTGCTGCAGGAGCGCTTTGACAACGTGCCGCTGGCGCTGGACACCTCCAACATGAAGGCCATCGAGGCCGGCATCCAGGTCTACAACCGTTCCAAGGGCAAGCCCATCGTGAACTCCGCCGACGCCGGCGACCGCTTCAACCGCATCGAGCTGGCCGCGAACAACGACGCCATCGTCATCGCGCTGTGCTCCGCCAACGGCATCGCCTCCGACAACGACGAGCGCATGGCCCACTGCCAGCGCATGCTCGAAGAGGGCCTGATGCACGGCATGGAGGCCGAGGACCTGTGGTTCGATCCGCTGTTCCTGGTGGTCAAGGGCATGCAGGACAAGCAGATGGAGGTTCTGGAGGCCATCAAGATGTTCACCGACATGGGCCTGAACAGCACCGGCGGCCTGTCCAACAACTCCAACGGCATGCCCAAGCACATCCGCCCGATCTTCGACAGCTGCATGCTGGCGATGGCGATGATGCAGGGCCTGACCAGCGCGATCGTGAACCCCAACGACCAGCGCCTGATGGAGACCGTCAAGACCTGCGACATCATCAAGAACAACAACCTGTACGCCGACTCCTACCTGGAGAT
>JAZOUD010000109.1:0-7546 GCA_045658005.1 Clostridia bacterium
CGCATGGTTTTTCTCCCTTTTGTTGTACGGTTGAAGTAGTGGTGTACTGATATTATACAGCAAAAGTGGAGAAAAATCAGTTGATAAATGTATCAAAATCACTTGTATTTGCGGGCTTTCTCGACTTTTACAAGTGGCTAATACATGTATGAATAAGGAGACGGTTATTCTGGTGGCTCTGGCCATCATTGCGATATGAATGACTGTACCTCAGATCTGTATTCTCACCTTAATAGCCTGAAACCATGGTTGAACGAAATGCATCGAAGAGAATTCGATGCGGCTGATAAGATAGGGAGTATGGAAGCGAAGTTCGATGAAGACGAGGAGGATGGACAAAGTGAAACAGAGGAAAAATGGATTATTGCGCTGGATCGGCTGTATGCTGGTCGTGCTGGCACTGCTGGCGACGGGCTGGGCTTTTGCGGAGGCGGGGGAGGACACACGGCTTGAAAAGGACGTGGTGGTGCTGTTCACCAGTGACGTCCATTGCGGTGTGGGTCAGGGTTTCGGTTACGCAGGACTGGAGGCCATCAGGGATCAGCTTGAGCGCGAGGGCTGCCACGTGTTGCTGGTGGACAACGGTGACGCCATGCAGGGCGGGCCTCTGGGCCTTCTGACCCAGGGGGAGGCGATGATCGAGTTGATGAACCGCATGGGCTACGACATCGCCATACCCGGGAACCACGACTTTGACTACGGCATGGAGCGCTTCCTGTCCCTGACAGAGGCGGCAAACTTCCCGTTCATCTGCTGCAACTTCAACCGGGAGGGCCAGCTGGTGTTTCCTTCCTATATAATCAAGGAATTTGACGGTGTGAAGCTGGCCTTCGTTGGCGTCACCACGCCGCAGACGCTGTACACCTCCACCCCGCGCTACTTCCAGGATGAAAGCGGCAACTTCATCTACGGCTTCATGCAGGGCAACGACGGCGCCGACCTGTATGAAGCGGTGCAGAGCGCGGTGGACGACGCCCGGTCTGAAGGCGCGGATTACGTGATATTGCTGGGACACCTGGGCCACGATGCCGTGGCGATCCCGTATACCTACGCGGACGTGCTCGGGCACACCACGGGCATTGACGCCATGCTGGACGGCCACAGTCACGATACGGGCAAGGTGGTCATGAAAAACAGGGATGGCCGGGAGATCATTCGCCAGGCCTCCGGTACCCAGCTGGAGGGCATTGGCTGGCTGCGCATCTGTGCCGCGGACGGCAGCCTCGATACCGGTCTCTATACCTGGAGCGATCCGGTGCCGGCGCCGAAGCTGCTGGGCATTGAGAACGAAATGTCCGCAGTGGTGGAAATTCAACCCCAACATCGAGAGCGGCTGCCGGATGGACGAGAACAACATGTTTGCCGGCGTTACCGGCGAATACCGGGTGAAGAACGTGATGGTCGGTGACGAGCCCCTGGACGTGGAGCGCACTTACAAGGTCGCCGCCGTGGACTATCTGCTGCTGAATCATGGGAACGGCTTCACCATGTTCGATGGTGGCAAGATTCTCTGGCAGTCCGAAGATCTGGACTACATGGTTGTGGCCAGATATATACGTGACGGACTCAATGGCGTTGTTGGCGAGGCGTACGAGTATCCCTACGGTCAAGGGCGCATCGTGACTGTTGAGTAAGCTATACTGAAAACGAAAAGAGGAGTGCGAATACCATGATCAAGGTTTATGGAATGCCGACATGCCCCTATTGCGACTTCGTTCATGAGCAGATAAAGGGCCGAGAGGACGAATTTGAATACATCAACATCGGTGAGAATATCCGAAACATGAGCGCATTTACAAGGCTGCGGGACACGAATCCTGCCTTTGACCGTCTGAAGGCAATCGGTGATGTCGGAATCCCCGCTTTCGTGTTTGAGGACGGCAGGGTGTCAGTGGATCCCGCAGATGCGGGATTGATTGAATATGGCGCTGCGAACGCCTGCTCTGTAGCGGATCATAAGAGCGGAAGAAAAGGGTGCTGAGTTGGCAGACATTGAGCCCATCGAGGTGCTCTATGAGCGCAGAACTATCGTGTCATTTTCCGGTTGATAAGAGAACGTGGTGGACCCCTCCTGGTTGAAGGCCGCCGACCGCATGGGCACGATCAGCGGAAAAAAGGTGGACAAGTCTGAGGTTTTCCAGTGGACGATGGGCGAGAACGGCGCGCCGCTGATCGACGACGCGAGGGTTTCCATCGAGTGTGAGGTGGACGGAAACTACGAGTTGGAGCACTTCGACCACTTTATCTGCAAGATCCTGGCGACCTACGCCGACGAGACCGTGCTGAACGACAAGGGCAAGATCGACTACCACACCTTCAAGCCGGTGCTGTTCGAGTTTCCGACCTATGAGTATTTCGTGACCGGCGAAAAGGTGGGGGACTGCGGGAGGATGAACGCATGATGAAAAAGCTGTTGATCGCGCTGCTGGCGCTCTGCCTGTGCGGCGCCTCCGCCCTTGCGGCAGATCTGACGACCAACGGCGGCGTGCAACTCGACCTGTCGGCGCTGCCGCATCAGGATGAAGCTGCGCCGGCTGCGGTATACTTCATCAGCGATATTTCGCCGGAGAGCCTGGTCAGGTCTTATCAGGCGCTGGACGTTCAGCTGCCCGGAAAGGTGGGCGTCAAGCTGTCCACCGGCGAGAGCGAGCGCGCCAATTACCTGCGGCCCGCGCGGATCGGCGACCTGGTGCAGATGCTGAACGGCACCATCGTGGAGTGCAACACCGCCTATGGCGGCAGCCGTTCCTCCACCGCCATGCACATGCAGCTTGCGAAGGACCACGGCTTCACCGACATCGCTGAGGTGGACATTCTGGACGCCGAGGACAGCATGGAGCTTCCGATCGAGGGCGGAAAACGGCTTTCCGTGAACTACGTGGGCAGCCACTTTGCGAACTACGACGCCTTCCTGGTGCTCAGTCACTTCAAGGGCCACGCCATGGCGGGCTTCGGCGGGGCGATCAAGAACATCTCCATCGGCTTCGGCTCCTCGATGGGCAAGGTGTGGATCCACTCTGGCGGCACCCGCACCAGCGGCAGCATCTGGGGCGATCAGGACCCGTTCCTGGAGGCCATGGCAGACGCCGCCAAAGGCGTGGATACCGCGATGGGCGACAACATCGTCTATATCAGCGTACTGAACCGCCTGTCCGTGGACTGCGACTGCGACGGCAATCCTTCTGAGCCGGATATGCACGACATCGGCATACTGGCCTCCACCGACCCGCTGGCCATCGACCAGGCGGCCATCGACCTGGTGTACGCCATGCCGGACAGCGGCAGCCTCGTGGCCCGCATCGAGAGCCGCAACGGCCTGCACACGCTGGACGCCGCCGAGGCCGTCGGGCTGGGCAGCCGCAATTATCATCTGGTGATCATCGAATGATGGAATGGCTGCGCCGCGAGGCGATCTACCTGTGGTACTACCTGGACATCCAGGTCCGGCAGATCGCACCCTACTGGGCGCTGGGCATCCTGCTGGGCAGCGCGGTGTCGGTGTTCGGCAAGAGGGCCATCCACGGCGCCTTTGCAAAAATCGGCCAGCGCAAAATGGGCTGGCTGGGCGTGATTCCCGCGAGCCTGCTGGGCGTGGCCTCGCCGCTGTGCATGTACGGCACGATCCCGATCGCCGCCAGCTTTTCCGAGCAGGGCGTGAAGGACGACTACCTTGCGGCGTTCATGATGTCCAGTATACTGCTCAACCCACAGCTGATATTCTACAGTGGCGCGCTGGGACGGACGGCGGTGGTCATACGCTGCGTCAGCTGCACCCTCTGCGGCTGCGTCGCCGGGTGGCTGATCCGGCTGTTCTACAGCGGAAGGGGAAAGTCCTTCTTCGACTTCACCGGCTTTCACGAGGGCGCGGGCCGGGACACCGACCCAAATCTGCTGATTCGTTTTTTGAAGAACATCTGGCGCAACATCAAGGCCACCGGCCCCATGTTTGCGTTGGGCATCCTGCTGACGGCGCTTTACCAGATTCACATCCCCAGTGATTTCGTCAGCGGTTTATTCGGAAAGAACGAGGGCTTTGGTGTGCTGATGGCGGCGACCATCGGCGTGCCGCTGTACATGTGCGGCGGCGGGACAATCCCGCTGCTTCAGCAGTGGCTGGTGGACGGCATGAGCATGGGCAGCGCCGCCGCTTTCATGATCACCGGCCCGGCGACGAAGATCACCAACCTGGGTGCGATGAAGATCGTACTTGGCTGGCGGCGATTCGTCATCTATATACTGTTCACCATGGCCTTCGCCTGGGGAACGGGCATGATCGTCAACCTGTTGATGTGACATGGAGGCAACGACATGAAGAAGGACGAATACCGGACTGCATCTTCTTCTCCATCGGCGAGCCGAACCCCTGCGGACAGTTCTTTGTGGGACAGAGCTATCTCGCGCCGGTGTCCACCGAACAGGTGCCGGTGTTCAACGTGACCCTTGAACCCGGCTGCCGGAACAACTGGCACATCCATCACGCGAAGCAAGGCGGTGGACAGATGCTGATCTGTGCCGGCGGCGCGACGAAGCGCGCCGCTGAACGGCTGGCCAGCGCCGGCAACTGGCTCAAGGGTGCGCGTCACAGCGCAGCATTTCTGAAAACGAGCTGAATGCCTGGGTAAAAGGACTGATATAAAACTGAATGGGAGGACGGATCATGAAGACACGACAGGGAAATCTGAGGAGGATCATCGACATCGGCATGACCGTCCTCCTGCTTTTGCAGATGGCCTATCAGGTGATGGGCGAGGCCGCTCACGAATGGCTGGGCATGGCCATGACCGCGCTGGTCATCGTCCATCAGATACTCAACCGGCGATGGTACGGGGCGATGCTCAAGGGGAAGTATACCGCCTACCGCGCCGTCTCTACCTGCGTGAACGTGCTGCTGCTGGTGTCCTTCGCGCTGACCGCCTTTTGCGGCATGGCCATGAGCAACTACGCCGTGCCCTTCCTGTACGGCATCGTGCGGGTGTCCTTCGTGCGGGTGACGCACCTGTCCATGTCCCACTGGTCGTTCGTGCTGATGGGACTGCACCTGGGGCTGCACGTGCCGGTGATGCTGACAAAACTGAAGCTGAAGGATGGAATTCGGCGCGCTCTTGATGTGGCCTGTGCGGTTGTCGCGGGTGCTGGGCTCTGGCTGTTCTTCAAAAACGGCATGCCGAACTACCTGTTCTTCCGGGTCCCCTTCGCCTTCCTGGACTATGAAAAGGCCGGGGCGCTGGTGCTGCTGGAGAACGTGGTGATGCTGCTGTTCTGGGCCTTTGTGGGCTGTCAGGTCGCCCTGATGCTGCGCAGGAAGGGCAATCCGCTCCTGTCGGTGACCCTGATTCTGGCGGCTGTCGTGATCGGCCTCATATTGAATATGATCTGGCCGAATCAAAACGACTTTGGCTTTGATTCGGGGTGGGGAGACGCCGTGGAAACGCCATGGCAGTCCGCCGGGCCGGAGCCTGCGGTGGAACCTGAACAGGAGTCCGCTTCTGAGCCTGCTTCCATTGACGACGGCTTCATCCTCGTTGAGGGAGGCGCCTTTTGGATGGGCAGCCCGGAGGACGAGAACTGGCGCATCGACGACGAGACGCCGCACGAGGTGACGGTAGCTTCCTTCTACATCGATCCTTATGAGACTACGCAGGCCGAGTGGGAGGCTGTCATGGGGAGCAACCCCAATACCTTCACCGGTGAGAAGCTGCCCGTGGAGAACATCTCATGGCTGGAGGCGATTCAATACGCCAATGCAAGGAGCGATACGGCGGGGCTGACGCCGGCTTATGTCATCGACGGCGAATCCGTTACCTGGAACCGTGGTGCCGACGGCTATCGCCTGCCCACGGAGGCGGAATGGGAATATGCCTGCCGGGCTGGCACGGCAACGCCCTTCAACCTGGAGCGCTCGCTGGATGCCGACGACGCCAACTTCTACGGCCACTACCCCTACGAGATCGAGGAGAACTACTTCGACGATTCCGTGCTGGAGGCGCGTCCGGGCGAGTATCGCGGCAAGACCGTGGAGGTGGGCAGCTTCGCGCCCAACGCCTGGGGCATGTACGACATGCACGGCAATGTCAACGAGTGGTGCTGGGACTGGTACGGCCCCTATGACCTTGAGAATACCGACAATCCTGCCGGCGCCCAGAGCGGCACCCGGCACGTCTACCGCGGCGGCGGCTGGAACGACTTCGGCAAGAACATGCGCAGCGCATACCGCGCGGCGGGTCAGGCCGACATGAAGAGCTACAACCTGGGCGTGCGGCTGGTGCGCAACGCCAGCCGGGCATTGGCAGAAACCGCCACGGTAGCGGGCGGCATCCCCACCGCCTCCGAGGGCAATAAGGTATTGATCGCCTTCTTTTCCTGGGGTGGCAACACCCGGGGCATCGCCCATGAGATCCAGCGACAGACAGGCTTCGACCTGTTTGAGATCGAGCCCGTTGACGCCTATTCCGACGACTACAACACCGTGCTGATGGAGGCGCAGCGCGATCAGCATGACCAGGCGCGGCCCGAAATCACCGGGCACGTGGACAACATGGCGGATTACGACACCGTCCTGCTGGGCTATCCCAACTGGTGGGCGTCCATCCCCATGCCCATCGCCTCCTTCCTGGAACAGTATGACTTCGCGGGCAAGCGCATCATTCCTTTCTGCTCCCACGGCGGCGGGCGCTTCGGTCAGAGCCTGACAGCCATCGCCAAGCTGGCCCCGGAATCCAATATTGGTCAGGGCCTGTCCATCCACTATTCCGGCGGCTCCACGCTGTCCGATGACGTGGCCGCGTGGTTGATTGAAAATCATCTCAACCCATGATGATCGGCAAGGTGAAGATCAAGAACCGCTTTGCCATAGCCCCATGGCGATCGGGTCCTACATTACCCCGGAGGGCGAGTTTACAAAGGATGGCATCGACTGCTTTGTGCGGCGCGGCCAGGGCGGCTTTGGCCTTCTGTTCATTGGCACGATGGCCTGCGACAAGGAGGTCGACCCGGACGTGCACTTCTGCGTAAATCCCAACAAGGATTTAGATTTATAGAGATCAGAAGCAGGTCATGTCCTCCAGGATTCAGAAATTATCTCAGCGAGTCTTCCCCAAACAGCCCCCATACAGCTATACGTCAGTGTATTGCGGTATGGGGGCTTTTTATCGTTCCGCCCCGTATGGGGTGTCGCCTTTCCTTGCTCGCTTTCTCAAAGCTCCTCTGTTCCCGGCTGCGGATTCAGCCGATATCGCCCTTTTCCGGTCCGGAGGAGGAAGCCCTCGCGGCAGAGCTTGCTGAGGACACGCTGGAGCTGGCGGCGGCTGCAGTGGAGGATCTCCAAGGCGTTCTTCGGCGTCACCGTGCTGGACAACGTGGACTTCTGAGACCACTGAAAAAGTCAAGAGAACAAACAAAAAGACGGGAAGATATGGTATAATAGAAGCATCAAGCGAAGGGACGGAAGAGAATGCTTCGAGAGAACAACCGACAGATGAACTTCTACAGTGTGCTGTATGAAAGGATACCGGAGGATCATCTGCTGAAGCAGATAAACCGAGCGGTG
>JAZOUD010000110.1:0-75719 GCA_045658005.1 Clostridia bacterium
CCCATAACCGCTACTGGAAAAATCTCGAATTCCTTACCACTACCCTTGATGATTGGTTCAGTACTTTCGCTAAGCCGAACGAGAAGCTGGCATCACTTTGCTCGTTCTCTTGGTGAAAATACTTAAGTCGTTTACTATAAATACTGATTTGTCGCTCCGCGACAAATCAGTATTTGCTTGCACCAGCAACACCGTTCTGTTTATTTGCGCTTCCGGGTCAGGGCCGCGATCATGCCGATCAGCGCAATCGTCGCCCACAGGCCGTGCATCGGCCCGGCGTCCCCGCCGGTCAACAGCGCCTCCGAGACGCCATACAGCCGGTATAACGCCGCGTCCCCGCCGCCAAAGCCGAGGAGGAACACGTTGGCAAGGCCCCAGCCCCACCTGAAGCCGACCGAGGTCCAGAATCCGTACCGGGCATACAGCAGGCAGCACGCCAGGCCCAGCAGCAGCACGTTCACCCCGGCCACGACGCCCCCGGCCAGGCCGCCGCCGGTCAGCCAGAACACCGCGCAGGCCACCGCCGTGGCCCAAATCCCGTTCCATTGCGCGCGCAGCCCGTCAAACAGCACCCGCTTCAAAAACGCCGCTTCGCCCATCGTGGAAAGCAGGCTGACGATACACAGCACGGGCAGGCTCCACGTGAACCGCGGCGCGGTCAGCGGCCACTCCGGGCGCATGCTGTCCGGCAGCAGGCAAAGGGCCGCGATGGCCACAGCCATGAGGAGGCCCGACAGCGACGCGCCCCACAGCCCTGCCGGCGGCATGGGGATCAGCGGTCCCTCCAGCCGCCACAGCCGCCTCAGCCGCCCGGCCAGTGCCAGCGACAGCGCGGCGAAGGCGACCGTCGCAAGGCTCCCATGCCACCTGTACAGCGCCTGCGCCCACACAGGGGCGCGCTGCACGCTCGTCCCATCGATCCTCCAGGCCTCAAAGAGCGCCGCAAGGGCGCGCACGAGCCCGAAGCGCGTCGCCAGGGCGATCAGCGCATAGCCAGACAGGCTGACCGCCAGCAGCCAGCCCGTCCGAAGCCTTCCCTTTTCATCGGTTCGTGTTTTCCCATCTCCGGCCGGCGCAGGAGACGCCTGTCCCTGCGCCGCACGCTTGCTCTTGCTCATGAAGCTAACCTGTCACTCCACCACCGCCTGGATCAGCGGCTTCGCCTCGGGCTTTTCATCCCCGATGACGATGGACCGCTTCAGCAGGTTGTACGCGCCGATCCTGTCGGACCGCTCGCCCACGTGCAGCGTCGCCAGCAGGTCGCCCTTCTTCACGGCGTCGCCCAGCCGGACGTTCATCACGATGCCCACGGACAGATCCAGCACGTCCGTCTTGCGCTCCCGGCCCGCGCCCAGCAGCCTGGCCGCGTTGCCGATGTCGCTGGTGTGCATCTTCGCCACATAGCCGTCCCGCTCCGCCTTCAGCGGCAGCTTATGGGGCGCCTTGGGCAGCAGGCCGGTGTCCTCCACCACCCGGCGGTCGCCGCCCTGGGCCTCGATCATGTCGCCGAAGGTCCTCAGGCCCTCGCCGCTGGCGATCTTCGCCTCCAGCATCTGTATGCCCGTCTGCACGTCGGGCGCGGCCCCGGCGTTCCTGAGGATGTGGGCCCCCAGGGTCAGCGCAACGGCCTTCAGGTCGCCGCCGGCGCGCCCGGCCAGCACGTCGATGGCCTCCTCCACCTCGAGGGCATTGCCGATGTAGTTGCCCAGGGGCTGGTCCATGTCGGTGATCAGCGCCGAGAAGCGCTTGCCGCTCAGGGAGCCGATGCGCACCATCATCTCGGCCAGCTTCCTTGACTTCTCCGGGGTGTCCATGATCGCGCCGCTGCCGGCCTTCACGTCCAGCACCACCACGTCACAGCCCGCCGCCAGCTTCTTGGACAGTATCGACGACACCACCAAGGGCAGGCAGTCCACCGTGGCGGTCACGTCCCGCAGCGCGTAGAGCGCCTTGTCCGCCGGGGCCAGCTCGGCGGTCTGGCCGATGATCGCGCAGCCGATGTTCTTCACCTGCCGCTTGAAGTCCGGAACGTCCTTTGAGATGCTCATGCCGGGAATGGACTCCAGCTTGTCCAGCGTGCCGCCGGTGAAGCCCAGGCCCCGCCCGGACATCTTGGCCATCTTCACGCCGCAGGCGGCCACCAGGGGCACCAGGATCAGCGAGGTGGTGTCCCCCACGCCGCCGGTGGAGTGCTTGTCCGCCTTGACGCCGGGGATGTCGGACAGGTTCAGCGTATCGCCGGACTTGGCCATGGCCAGCGTCAGGGCCAGGGTCTCCCGGTCGGTCATGCCGTTGATGCAGATGGCCATCAGCAGCGCCGAGGCCTGGTAGTCGGCAAAGCTGCCGTCCACGACGCCGTCCACGAAGGCGCGGATCTCCTTCTCGCTCAGCTCCTCGCCGAAGCGCTTCTTGCGAATGATGTCACAGGGATTCATGCTCATAGTTCAACGCCTGGCGCCATAGCGCCAGCTTCCTTTCATAGGGTAGTGTGTAGGCGGGGCTGGTGGAGGGCAGCCTCAGCAGCTCCCGCCCCTCGGTGAAGGGCTTGCCCCACTTCATAAACAGCCGGTGGGCCGTGCCGCCGTTGAGCAGTATGCGCCGGACGTCCGGGCAGCGCCGGAACAGCCCTACGAAGTCGTTGGGCGCGGGCTGGCGGATGGCGCTGTCCAGCGAACCCTGGCGCTCGCAGCTTTGCAGCACGTCCCACAGGGCGATGCCGTGCCGGTTCAGAAGATCGATCCTCTCCGGGATACCTCCCGGAAGGGGCTCGCCGTAGACGTCGGCCAGTATGCGCCAGAAGGCGTTTCGTGGATGGGCGTAGTAAAAGCCCTGGTTCAGCGATTCCACGCTGGGCATGCTGCCCAGGATCAGCAGCCGCGCCCCGGGCGGCGCCACCGGTTCGAAGGCGATGATGCGGCCGGACATGTCAGGGCAGCTCGGCGAACACCTGGCCGATGCGCTCGTGCACCACCAGGTTGGCCCGGCGGTCCTGGGGCGTGCTGGACAGGTTGACCAGCACCAGGCGGTTGCCCCGGTACAGGTCCACCAGGCCCGCGGCGGGATAGACGTTCAGCGACGTGCCGCCGATGATCATCATGTCCGCCTCCGCGATGGCGGCGCAGGCCCCGTTGACCACGTCGTTGTCCAGGGATTCCTCGTAGAGCACCACGTCCGGCTTGATGGTGCCGCCGCATTCGCACTTGGGCACGCCGGTGGTGTGCAAGATGTGGTCCAGGCCGTAGAATTTGCCGCAGCGCATGCAGTAGTTGCGCAGCACCGAGCCGTGCAGCTCGAAGACCTTCTTCGAGCCGGCCTTCTGGTGCAGGCCGTCGATGTTCTGGGTGACCACGCCGGTCAGCTTGCCCTCATGCTCCCACTGGGCCAGCTTGGCATGGGCCGCGTTGGGAAGGGCGTCTGGAAACAGCATCTTGTTGCGATAGAAGCGAAAGAACTCCTCGGGCTTTCGCATGAAGAAGGTGTGGCTGAGTATCGTCTCGGGCGGATAGTCGTACTGCTGATTATATAGCCCGTCCACGCTCCTGAAATCGGGTATGCCGCTCTCGGTGGAGACCCCCGCGCCCCCGAAGAACACGATGCGTTTGCTCTCTTTGATCCAGCCTGCCAGCGTCTCGTTCATCCCTCATACCTCCCATCGTGATTCTGTCGATGTTATTTTACCATTAAACGGCCCGGATGTCAATTTTCAAAACCACATTGACAACCGCCTGTTTTAGGGGTAAAATAGCTTCGCGTATAATCTTGCCATTCTATGGATATACAAAATTATAAGGAGGTGTTTGTATGGCACTTGGCAACACCAAGGTCATCCTTGAGAAGAGCGCCTATCTGCACGAGGGTGAGACCCAGATCTCCGAGCGCGCCTTCAACCTGATCATCGGCGGCATGCTGCTCTGGGGCTTCCTGCTGAACTACCTGACGGTGACGCTGTTCGCCGAGCAGGCGATTCGACTCGTTTACAACATGAATCCCTTCATCTTCCTGGCCGTCTACCTGGTGCTGGTGATCGTCGGCAACCTGATGGTGACGCGGGGCGGCGCCGCGATGAGCTTCATCGGCTACACGCTGATCGCCGCGCCCATAGGCATTGTGCTGTGCGTTTCAATTCAGGGCATCCCCGTGGACACCATCAAGAGCGCCGTGCTGGTGACGGCCATCGTGTCGCTGGCCTTCATGATCGCCGCCACGCTGTTTCCCAACTTCTTCCTGAGCCTCGGGCGGGTGCTGTTCTTCTCGCTGCTGTTCATGATCGTGGGCAGCCTGGTCAGCCTGCTGCTGTTCGGCCGGCACGGCGGCATGGTCTACGAGTGGATCGGCACGGCCATCTTCTCGCTGTTCATCGGCTACGACTGGGCCCGGGCCAACACCTGCACCCGGACCGTGAACAACGCCATCGACCTGGCCGCGGCGCTGTACCTGGATATCGTCAACCTGTTTTTGCGGCTGCTGCAGATGATGAGCCGGAATAAAAAGTAATGTCTTACAGGAGGAACCATGATACGCCACATCGTACTGTTCAAAATCAAGGATGAATTCAAGGACGAGATCCCCCAGCTGGTGAAGAACTTCTACGGCATGAAGGGCCGCATCGAGGGCATGCTGGACCTGGAGGCCGGCGCGGACATACTGCACAGCGAGCGGTCCTACGACCTGGCGCTGATCACGCTGTTCGAGACCCGGGAGGCCTTCGACGCCTACCAGACCCACCCGGTGCACCTGCCGGTGAAGAAGCGCATGCACGAGGTGCGCAGCGGTTCGGTGGCGTGTGACTTCGAGGTCTGATTCAATCAAGAAAAACCCGATCGGCTGAGCCGACCGGGTTTTTCATGGATTGGGTATGAAGCTGGATTACTTCTTCATCGCTTCCTCAACGGCCACGGCCACGGCGACGGTGGCGCCGACCATGGGGTTGTTGCCCATGCCCAGGAAGCCCATCATCTCCACGTGCGCGGGCACGGAGGAGGAGCCGGCGAACTGGGCGTCGGAGTGCATGCGGCCCATGGTGTCGGTCATGCCGTAGGAGGCGGGGCCGGCGGCCATGTTGTCGGGATGCAGCGTGCGGCCCGTGCCGCCGCCGGAGGCCACGGAGAAGTACTTCTTGCCGGCTTCCCAGCGTTCCTTCTTGTAGGTGCCCGCCACGGGATGCTGGAAGCGGGTGGGGTTGGTGGAGTTGCCGGTGATGGACACGTCGGCGTTCTCATGCCACATGATGGCCACGCCCTCGCGCACGTCGTCCGCGCCGTAGCAGTTGACCTTCGCGCGGTCGCCGGTGGAGTAGGCGGTCTTGCTGACGATGGTCAGCGCGTGGTCTTCCTTCACGTCGGCAGACAGGTAGTCGTACTTGGTCTGCACGTAGGTGAAGCCGTTGATGCGGCTGATGATCATGGCGGCGTCCTTGCCCAGGCCGTTCAGGATCACGCGCAGGGGCTTGGTGCGCACCTTGTTGGCGTTCAGCGCGATCTTGATGGCGCCCTCGGCGGCGGCGAAGGACTCGTGGCCGGCCAGGAAGGCGAAGCACTCGGTCTCCTCCTCCAGCAGGCGCGCGCCCAGGTTGCCGTGGCCGATGCCGACCTGGCGCTGGTCCGCGACGGAGCCGGGGATGCAGAAGGCCTGCAGGCCCACGCCGATGCAGCGGGCGGCCTCGGCGGCGCTCTTGACGCCTTCCTTCATGGCGATGGCCGCGCCCAGCTCATAGGCCCACTTCGCGTTCTCCAAGCAGATGGGCTGCGTGCTCTCGACGATCTTGTAGGCGTCCACGCCCTTGGCATTGTTGAATGCCTTCACTTCATCAAAGTCCTTGAAGCCATACTTGTCCAGGACGGGCTGGATCTGAGGCATACGACCTTCATAATTCTCAAACAGAGCCATTCTTTGCGCACCTCCTATTACTCTTTGCGCGGGTCAATCCACTTGACCGCGCCGTCCTCGGCCTTGAAGCGGCCATAGGTGCCGATGTTCTTCTCGTAGGCCTCGTTGGGGGACATGCCGCCCTTGATGGCGTCCATCATCTTGCCCAGGGAGAGGAACTGATAGCCGCAGACCTGGTCGTCCTTGTCCAGGGCGATCTTCACGACGTAGCCCTCGGTCATCTCAAGATACCGCACGCCCTTGGCCTTGGTGCCATACATGGTGCCCACCATGGACCTGAGGCCCTTGCCCAGGTCCCCCAGGCCGGCGCCGATGCGCAGACCGTCGTCGGAGAAGGCGGACTGGGTGCGGCCGTACACGATCTGCAGGAACAGCTCGCGCATGGCGGTGTTGATGGCGTGGCACACCAGGACGGGGTTCAGTGCCTCGAGAATGGTCTTGCCGGGCAGGATCTCGGCGGCCATGGCGGCGGAATGGGTCATGCCGGAACAGCCGATGGTCTCCACCAGCGCCTCTTCGATGACGCCGTCCTTGACGTTCAGGCTCAGCTTGCAGGTGCCCTGCTGGGGCGCGCACCAGCCGATGCCGTGGGTATAGCCGGAAATGTCCTTGATCTCCTTGGCCTGGATCCACTTGCCCTCCTCGGGGATGGGCGCGGGACCATGATGCGGGCCCTTGGCAACGCAGACCATTTCCTCAACTTCGCGGGAATATTGCATACTGCTTACCTCCTTGTAGTTTCCAATCGCATCTGAAATTGATGTTGATGACACCTTTGCAGCACGGGTTTCATCATCACTTCATTTTAACACAAAAACGCCGCCTTGGCAATGTCTGATGTTATAATTTACATTGCCGTCAGTTCGATTGTCACCATTTGTGGAAACAGCGGCCATTCCCCGCTGAAATGACCGCTACATAATTACTGATTTGTCGCGCTAACCTTACTGAACTGTCGTGGATACTCTGTATCCAATCATTGACATGATTGCGAAAATATGATAAAATTCCTGAGTATTCATGGTTAGGCAGCCGCCGGTTGCCTGTATGATGACAGGTTTCACCAAATAATCAGGAAGAAGGTGCCAAAGTATGAAGACTTACGGTTTCAGGCTGTGCGCGTTGATCCTTGCGCTCACGATATTGCTCGCGTCGATCGCCGTCGCGGAGGACAGCGTCCTCGTTCCGGACAACGCGACTCTGGACGAACGCCCATTGGACGGCAATGATCTGGCCATAGACGACTCGATCGCGTCCTGGGACGACCTGACTGTATCCATGCAGCCCTCGGACATCGATCTACAGCTTGGCGATTTTCCCCTCGAAGGCGCAATGGCGGCAGTGGACGAAGCAGCGGAAGGCCCGGAGGCAGTCAACGCGTCGATCCCGAAGGCGCTGACGCTCGGCGTGAAGGAGAAGTACGCGCTGAAAGCCAAAAAAGCGAGCTATGATTCATCCAAGCCGACAGTCGCCTCGGTAAGCAAGTCGGGCGTGATCACCGCGAAGCGTAAGGGCACCGCGGTTATCACCGTTAAATCAGGCAGCAGGACGATCGGCACCTGCACGGTGACCGTGGTTGCGGCGCCAGGCAAGGTGAAGCTTCCCATAAAGTCCGCAACGCTGGGCGTAAAGGAAACCCTGGCGATCGTTCCCGTGATTTCCGGCAGGACCCATACCAGCTTTACCTTTACCTCGAAGCGTCCCAAAATTGCCTCGGTCAACGCGAAGGGCATCATCACGGCCAAAAAGGCAGGCAGCACGACCATCACGGTAAAGACCCATAACGGAATAAAATCCACCCTGCAGATAACGGTCAAGAAGGCGCCGACCACGGCCACGATCAAGCCGAACGAAATTACGCTGAAGCCGGGCCAGGTCAAAAAACTGAAAGTATCGTTGCCCAAGGATGCCGCGTCCTATGAGCGAACCTGGACCAGCGATAACACGGATGTAGCGACAGTCGACTCAAAGGGGACGGTGACCGCGACAGGCGTCGGCACGGCTGCGATTACCGTCAGGATGTTTAACAAGGTACAAGCCAAATGTACGGTGACAGTGGAGGGGCTTGCTCAAGCGCCGGACTTTGATTTTGACAGTCCACGCGGCCATTACAAGCTGAGCAACTACGGCAATAACGGCATCGTATTGATTTTCGGCCGTCCCACCTGCTCCAATTGCAGGGCGCTGCTGAGCGGCCTGACTGATCACCTTGATTCGCTGTATTCAGCGGGTGTGGACGTCATCGTCTCACTGGAGGATACCTATACCCCCGATGATGTTGAAAATCTGGAGGCAGAATTGCCGGGCTACCACTATGTTTACACCAGCTCCATGCTATGGGAATACCTGTTTGCAGTGGAGAATGATTCGGAATGGGTGACCTATCCCTGTGTATTCGTCATTAACCGCGATAGCATCATCACTTACTACAGCACCGACTACGTCTATGATATCGACAGTCTGGTAGCCGAGGCCCTCAAGGTCGGTACCAATCATGCGCTTCCCGATCCATCCTGATGCCGGGGCAGAAAAGCAGCCGCCGATCACGCCCAATCATGCCGAGCAGGCCAGGGAACTGTTCCTGCAGGGCTACAACTGCGCCCAGGCGGTGGTTTGCGCCTTCTGCGACGTGACGGGGCTGGAGATCGACACGGCGGCTCGGATGGCCTCCTCCTTCGGCGGCGGCCTTGGCCGCCTGCGGGAGGTCTGCGGCACCGTCAGCGGCGCGGCGCTGGTGCTGGGCATCGTCAGGGGCTACGCCGACCCAAAGGACTACGCTGCCAAGAAGGCCCATTACGCCCTCGTGCAGGATTTCGCCCGCCGGTTCCGCGAGAAAAACGGCGCCATCGTCTGCCGCGAGCTGCTCAAAGGCATCGGCGCCACCGAGGGCGGCGCGCCGGAGGCGCGAACGGAGGCATACTACAAAACGCGCCCCTGCCCGAACCTGGCCTACTGCGCAGCGGAGATACTGGACGAGATGCTGAAGGACGGATGACAAATACTGATTTGTCGAGCACAGCTCGATAAATCAGTATTTCTATCCCAGTTTCCTTTCGCTCAGCCTGAGCGCGGCGGCGACGGTCTGGTCCATGTCGTAATACCTGTATTCGCCCAGCCTGCCGCCGAAGATCACCTTCTCCTCCCCGTCGGCCAGGGCCTTGTACTGCCGGTACAGCGCGCCGTTCTTTTCGTCGTTGACGGGATAGTAGGGCTCGTCCCCCGGCTTCCATTCGCTGCTGTACTCCCGGCTGATGACGGTCCTGGGCAGCTCGTTGCCCTCGGCGTCCTTGCCGAACTCGAACCACTTGTGCTCGATGATGCGGGTCCAGGGCGTTTCCCTGTCGGTGTAGTTCACGGCGGCGTTGCCCTGGAAGTTCGGGATGTCCAGCAGCTCCGTTTCAAAGCGCACCGAGCGGTATTCCAGCGCCCCCAGCTTAAAGCCGAAGTAGGCGTCGATGGGGCCGGTGTAGACCACCCGCTTCGCCATTGCGTCCAGTTCGGCCTTGTTTTCGAGGTAGTCGCAGTTCAGGCGCACCTCGATGCCCTCCAGCAGGTTCTCCACCAGCTTCGTGTAGCCCCCGATGGGGATGCCCTGGTACAGGGCGTTGAAGTAGTTGTTGTCGAAGGTCAGCCGCACGGGCAGGCGGCGGATGATGAAGGCGGGCAGGTCCCTGCAATCCCTCCCCCACTGCTTCTCGGTGTAGCCCTTCACCAGCTTTTCAAAGATGTCCCGGCCCACCAGGCTGATGGCCTGCTCCTCCAGGTTTTTGGGTTCGCCGGTGATCTCCCGGCGCTGCTCGTCGATCTTCGCCTGCGCCTCCTCGGGCGTCACCACCCCCCACATCTTATTGAAGGTGTACATGTTGAAGGGCAGCGAATACATCTCGCCCCTGTAGTTCGCCACCGGGGAATTGGTGAAGCGGTTGAATTCGGCGAAGCGGTTGACATAGCGCCACACCGCGGCGTCGTTGGTGTGGAAGATGTGGGCCCCGTACTTGTGCACATGGATGCCCTCGACGTCCTCGGTATAGATATTGCCCGCGACGTTGGGCCGCCTGTCCACCACCAGCACGCGCCTGCCGGCGTCCGTCGCCTGGCGGGCGAAGGTCGCGCCGAACAGGCCCGAGCCCACGATCAGGTAATCATACATTTTATCAACTCCCCTTGCTCTTAAATCTGAACCTCAAACCGTTGGTGATGTCTCGCCTCAGGTAGGTCAGGTGATCCCTCCGGGTGTATTCGGTGCTGACCACCGGCAGGTAGCCCACCGAAAGCCGGTTGTGCAGCATCCACACGTTCATCAGGCGCTCGCCCACAAAGCCGAACAGCCGCTTCTGGTAGGCGCTCGCCCCGCTCAGGTCCACCTTGTCCTCCAGGCTGAACAGTATCGGAAACAGCCATGCGCAGTAGTCGTCGAACAGCCCCTTCCTGCACAGCAGCATGTTGTACTGTGCCGCCCGGTTGCCCGCGAAGAACCTTTGAAAGGCCGCCATGTATTCGGGACTGAGCGCCTCGACGACGGCCTCCAGCTTTGAGAAGGTCTCCGGGGTGCAGCAATCCATCAGCAGCTGCGCCCTGGCGTCGACGTGGTACACCGCCGGCTTTGCGGCCAGCAGGTCCCGCCCCTCCAGCATCCCGATCAGCGCTTCGTAGCCGAGGATGTCCCTCACCCGGCTGCTGAAGGGCCGCCGGCCGAAGTAGCGGCGATAATGGGCCAGCCCCTTGAACGGGTCGTCCGTATTCTTCCAGATCCAGTACATGGCCGTCAGCTCGCAGTAGCCGGCGTTTCGGTCCGCGATGTTGTCGCCGGTGTCGTCCCGCAGGCAGCCGGGAAAGCCGTCCGCGGCGCTGCCCACCTGGATGGCCCGGTAGCCCTTCAGCTTCGGCAGGTCAACCCGCTTGTGGGTCACGATGTAGATCATTTGGCGCCACCCGCCTCTCCAGCCGCGTCACCTGCGCCGTAGAGGGCCAGGAATGCCCGGACGGTATCCTGTACGGTGAAGCCGGCCTGCCGGACCCGCTCGCAGTCCCCGGCGCGGTCCCAGCCGGGGCCCTCCGCCGCTTCCCGGGCCGCCTCGCCCCAGCTTTCCACGGAAGCAGCGTCGATGGGCAGGAAGCGCACGTGATCCGTCAGCGCCGCCTGGCGGGTGATGCGATCGGAGAACAGCACCGGCAGCCCCGCCGCCTGGGCCTCGACGCCCACCACCGGCAGCCCCTCGAACCGGGAGGGCAGCGCGAGCAGGTCCATCGCCTGCATCAGGCTGCCCACGTCGGTGCTGGCGCCGTAGAAGATCACGTCCTTCTCCATGCCGAGCCGCGCCGCTTTCGCCCGGATCTGGTCGAACAGCACGCCCTCGCCCACCAGCAGCAGCCTGGCGTTTTCGATGCGCCTGCGCATGGCCGCGAAGGCGTCCAGCAGGTACTCGTGGTTCTTCTGATAGGCAAAGCGGCCCACGTGGCCGACAACGAAGGCGTCCTCCAGCTTCAGCTCGCCCCGCACCCGCGCCCGCACGGCGGGGTCATGGGCAAAGCGCTCCAGCTCCACGCCGTTCTTGACCATCTTCACCCGGCTGACGTCCAGCCCGGGATACATCCACGCCGCCGCCCTGTCCGAGCAGGCTGCAAAATCGGTGGCGCAGCCCGGCAGCGCGCCCCGGCACAGCCTGTGCAGCGCCGCCTTCAGCCTTCGGGAGCCCCCGTCGATGCCCGCGGCGTGGGAGTGCAGTATGATCCTCTTCACGCCCGCGCGACGGGCGGCCCTGGCGAATATCAATAATAAATAAGCCACGTCCCCGTGAATATGAACGCAGTCATAGCCGCCGTCCTGCAGCAGCTTCAATGTGTTCCTGTAATAGGCCGAGGGCCGCGTCCATCGCGGGCCCTTCGTGCCCACATAATGGACGTCCGTGCCCAGGCGCTTCAAGCGCTCGATATTGTTTGGATTTTCAAACTCGGCGATGCAGGCGATATCCAGCTTCAGCCCCTCCGGCTTGTTGCGGATGACGCTGTTCACCAGGGCGTACACGCCGCCCAGGCCCACATCGTCGACGTTGACTTCCAGAACCTTCATCATGTCACGCCCCCGGGGGATATTTTTCGGGATACCGTATCGGCGGCCGGAAGGACAGCCCCTCCAGCGTGCCGCCGAATATGACGCGAATGCGCTCCCACTTGTGCCCGTCGGATCGGGTCAGCACCCGGAACACGTGCAGCGGCGTGCGCAGCAGCAATCGAACCGCCCCGCGCAGGCCCTCCCGCCGGTACAGTACGACCTCGTTTCGATAGGCGTAGCGGTAGCGCTGTATGCGTTCCGGCGCGTCGGTGGCGATGTTGCCGCCGTTGTTCGTGGCGCAGCGGTGCACGGTGACGCTGTCGGTGACCACCCAGCAGGGGTGCTTCCGGGATATGCGGCGGGTATATTCCAGGTCGTCCGCCCAGATGAAGAACTCGCCGATGGGCAGGCCCACCTCCCGCACCACGGCCACGGGCACCAGCAGCGATACGAAGGTGGCCGCGCCGCAGGGAATCAGGCGGGGCGTAAAATCGGTGATGTTGCCCAGCTTCAGATCCCTCTGCACGTTCATGCGGCAAATCGAGCCGTCCGTCCAGAGCACCTTGCCGGAGAGGAAGCCGAAATCGCCGAGCTCCCTTACCGCGCTCAGCAGCGCCTCCAGCGCCGTGGGCTCGGGCATGGCATCGTCGTCCATGATCCAGGCGTATTCGTAATCCCGCTCCGCCGCCAGGCGAAGGCCGTATTCAAAGCCCCCCGCGCCGCCCAGGTTGCTGCCGGTATTCGCGTAGTGGACGCGGCCTTCCCGGACCATCGGGGCGAGCATGTCCCCCGTGCCGTCGGTGCTGGCGTTGTCGATCACCCAGATGTCCAACTCCGGGGCGCTCTGCCGCAGCAGGCACTCGACGCACTGCGCCAGCAACGCCCTTCGGTTGTAAGTCACCACCACCGCGGCGACGCCCTTTGTCATGCCCTCATCCCGTTTCACGAAAACTTCCTGATGCCGGAGACGCCCCAGCGCACCGTGTTGACGCAGGCGGTCAGCATGCCCTGCTTCAGGTACTGCCTGTAGAAGTGGTACTGCTTCGACACCAGCTTCAGCTTGTTGCCGGTGGTGCTGTTCGTCAGAACGCGGTAGCGGGCCAGGATCTGGGGATTGCCCCGGGCCTCGCCCTCCAGGCAGACGATGTCGTACCAGTAGGCGTAGTCGTCACGGATCGAGCGCAGCGCCTCGTGCAGGTAGATCTTGCCGTGCTTACCGGCGTCATACAGCCCCGTCAGGCAGCCGATGCGGTTCATCACCCGCATGTCCTTCGGCGTGATCCGGTCGAGGGGCACCGTGGGATGCTGGATCTCCCGCCCGTTCTCGTCGATGTGGCGATAGGCGCTGCAAACGCAGACGGCGCCGGTCTGGCCCATGAACGCCAGCTGCTTTTCAAGAAAATCGGGCTCCCAAAGGTCGTCGGCGTCCAGCAGGGCGATATAGCGGCCCCTCGCCTGCTTCATGCCCGTATTCCGGGCGTGGGCCGTGCCCGCGTTCTGCTGGCGGATCAGCTGTATCCGGCTGTCCCGCGCGGCGTAGCGCCCGGCAATTTCAGCGGTATCGTCCGCAGAGCCGTCGTCCACGACGATCATCTCCCACTGGGCATAGGTCTGGCCCAACACCGATTCGATGGTATCGGCGATAAAGCGCCCGCCGTTGTAGCAGGGCGTTATGATCGAAACCAGGCCGTCAATCACTGTACACGACTCCTCCGCGCCAAGAGCGCCGGAAAATATGGAAACCCACAATAGATACAATTCAACTTGTTAATGGTATCACAGGCATTGAAAAATGTCAAGAAAATATCGGCACAAGTGGTTCACAAACGGCGCGTTTTAGGTTATAATAGGCGTAAGCTGTAATCAGCTTATACATGAATGCAATCACGACCAACCATGATCAAGGAGGATATGATTATGAAGAAGTTTGTCTGTTCCGTCTGCGGCTATGTGCACGAGGGTGACGCCGCGCCCGAATTCTGCCCCGTCTGCAAGGCCCCCGCTTCCAAGTTCATCGAGCAGTCCGAGGAAATGACCTGGGCCGCCGAGCACGTGGTCGGCGTGGCCAAGGGCGCGCCCGAGGACATCATCGCCGACCTGCGCGCCAACTTCACCGGCGAGTGCAGCGAGGTGGGCATGTACCTGGCCATGAGCCGCGTCGCCTATCGCGAGGGCTACCCCGAGATCGGCGAATACTGGAAGACCGCCGCCTTCGAGGAGGCCGAGCACGCCGCGAAGTTCGCCGAGCTGCTGGGCGAGGTGCTGACCGACAGCACCGAGAAGAACCTGAAGATGCGCGTGGAGGCCGAGAACGGCGCCACCGCCGGCAAGACCGACCTGGCCAAGCGCGCCAAGGCCCTGAACCTGGACGCCATCCACGACACCGTGCACGAGATGGCCAGGGACGAGGCAAGGCATGGAAAGGCGTTCGCGGGGCTGCTGAAGCGGTATTTTGGGAAGTAAGAAACGCTATAATTGCAAGAGATTTGAGGAGCGACTTCGAAAGAGGTTGCTCCTCTTTGAAATCATCCCAAACTCTTTGTAAACCCCAAAGCAGTGTAGATTAGAAACACTGCAATGGAGATTTGTGCATAGTTTGGGACGGTCTCCATTTCTTGATTTTTCATCATTTTCGCAATTATTTAGTTGCCTCTTTTCTTCAATATTATCTACAATAATGACAGCCATTACCCGCTTGCACAGATGCTAAGCGGGAATGAAAGTATAGTGAAAACCTCTCTACTGCAAAAAACAGTAGAGAGGTTTATCTCACAAGCCGGATGTATCACCAGAGTTATCATATGGTAAATAATAAGCCGAAACAATAGCTTCGAATTCATCTGAATTCAAAGTAATGGATAAAGCAAGTGAACCAGTATATCACTGTAATCCCGCTTGAAATATGGTAGATTATATGTGTTAATAACGAAACTGGAAGGATGAGACAAGCTGACCATTGGTATCTGTTGCGCCATTCTATGAAGACTTAAAAGTTAGTTCAAGTTGCTTCATGATTTTCTGGATATGTAATGAACAAATTTCATTCCAAGATGTCAAGTATTTTCTGCATTTGATCCCGAAGTGGGATGAAGTCCTGAGTGATGGTATCCCAGACAATCTTTAATCGGACGCCTTCATAGTCATGGACGATGCGGTTGCGTAGGCCATACATCTGCCGCCAGGGAATATCCGGGTGTGCGTTCTTGAAATCGACACTCAATGCGTTGCGGGACAATTCTCCGATTTGCAAAACATTGAAAACACACGCCTCCTGAAGCATGCGATTGTTCATAAAGGCGTCAAAATCCACACCCTCGCAGTAGTCGAGGGTGTGATCGATATGGTTGATCAATTTGCGAAGAACCTGTTTATCCTGATTATTGCTCATAGATGATCCTCCCCGTCCTCCGGATTTCCTGATCGATGGCGGAGCCAGGAACAATGTCCTGTGTATCGATCAGATCCACCGGGCAATCGAGGGACTGACAGACGTCCTCCAGAAGGCCGAAGAAGGAAAGGCCTGAAAGCCCGCTGTCCACGAGTATATCCACGTCGCTGGCCGGCGTGGCAAGTCCTTTGCCGTAGGAGCCAAACAGCACAGCCCGGCGCACGTTGTTTTTGCGAAATACAGGCGTCAGGCGCGCTTCGATCTGCCCGATTGTGTACGGGTGTGTCAAGGCTATCCCTCCCTTACAGAATCAGTATACCATATGTGGAACAGCGTTGGCAAGAGTGTTGTGTTTCCACCAAAAATATGATACAATTGATACGTCAACAACGATGCTGGAGGGATGGACCATGCTGATCATCGGTATCTGCGGCGCCAGCGGCAGCGGCAAATCCACGCTGGCCAAGGCGCTGGCTTCCCGCCTGGAAAGGCCCTGCGTATACATCAAACAGGATTCCTACTACAAGGATCACCCCGACATGACCTATGAGCAGCGCTGCCTGATCAACTACGACGAGCCGGAGGCCTTCGAGCACGGCGTGCTTCGGGACGACCTGGCGAAGCTGCGCCGGGGGGAATCCATCACCGCGAAGGAATACGACTACACCCAGCACCGGCGCTGCGACCCGGGCGTGCTGATCGAGCCTGCGGACGTGGTACTGCTGGAGGGCATCCACGTGTTCTACGACCCGGAGGTTCGGGATTTGATGGACTTCAAGATCTACGTGCAGGTGGACCCGGACGTGTGCCTGCTGCGCCGCGTGAAGCGGGACCTGCGGGACAGGGGCCGCACCATCGAGAGCGTCTACGCCCAGTACCTGGCCACGGTCAAGCCGATGTACGAAAAGCACATCCGCAACTACGTGGAATACGCCGACCTGATCGTCGCCCGGGGCGGCAAGAACGCCCGCATCGTGGATATACTGGCCCACTACATCAATTCCGGGATGATCGACCCGAAGCAGTGACAGCATATTGTTTTCCCGGGAAAAGACAACTACTGATTTGTAGGGCTGAAGCCCTAAATGAGGAATTAGGATTTCCTCCTGAATTCCTCATTCCTCATTCCTAATTCCTAATTCAAACGCAGCGACAAATCCGAATTTGTCACTTCTCTCCATTGTCACCCGTCAAATACCGTTCCATCTGCCGGTCAAATTCAGAGACGTATTGCAAATCCTGACGTTTGCGGAACTCAGCATATATCCCTGTGACCTTGCAAACGGCTTCGTCGTATGAAATCTGTCCCTTGCCGTCCAGCACCTTTCGACGATTGCTTTTAAGAAACTGATCGGTCACATCCAGCCAATCCTGCATGCTCATGGGAATCTCGTCCTCTGCCATCAACTCGGCATGGTCGATGAACATGGTCACCAGACGGTTCAGCCGGGACAGTTCCCTTTCATTCAGATAGTTCTTGGCGACGATGACATCGCTTTTCAGTATCTTGCCGCTCGGCGCAGCTTTCCAAGTCAGCAGTTCATCGAAATAGTCCCGACCAAAGGGCTGGCCATTTTTGAGCATATCGTCGTTGAGTACAAATCCCTTCTGAACATACTCCCGAAGCGTCTTCGTAGCCCATTGGCGAAAGCGCGTCGCCTTCTTGGAATTGACGCGGTAGCCCACGGCGATAATGGCGTCAAGGTTGTAGAAATCCAGCTCGCGTCGAATCTGTCGCGTTCCCTCCTGTCGAACTGTTTCCATTTTGGAAACAGTTGAATTCCGCTCCAGCTCTTCATCATCAAATATGTTTTGAAGATGCTTGGAAATGGCGGGCGTATTCACCTCAAAGAGCTCTGCCATCGCTCGCTGTGTCATCCAGAATGTGTCATTCTTAAAATAGACATCGACATAAACGCTTTCAGTCTCATATTGATACAGTAGAACCTTTCCATTCGGAACAATAGCGTTATTCATCCAGCAACCCCACCAATTCCTTCAACTCCTTTTGAATTTCCGCCTCCAGCCGATTCAATTCCGCCAGAATCTCGCTGGTCGGCGGATACTCAACCGGCACATACTCGGTCTTTTTGTACTTGTTGATGGAGAGGTCATAGCCGTTGTCCACAATCTCCTGCTTGGGCACGAGGAAGCTCTGGTCGGTACGCTGGCGGTCCTTCTCCCCTGCCCGGTCATGGAAGCGGGCGACGATGTCGGGGATGTCGTTGTCGGATATGGGGCTGCGCTTGTCGTCCAGGCTGAAGCCGTCCGCCCGCATGTCGTAGAACCACACGTCGTCCGTGCCGCCGTGGCCGGTTTTCGTGAACACCAACACCGCGGTGGACACCCCCGCGTAGGGCTTGAACACCCCGGAGGGCATGGAGACGACGGCCTCCAGCCGGTTGTCCTCGATCAGCGTCTTGCGGATAGCTCTGTGGGCAGTGGAAGAGCCGAACAGCACGCAGGCCGGGTCGCACACCAGCTCGTCCGGCTTCGGCTGCATCATGTCCACCATCATGCGGATGATGTGCCGGGGCGTGCGGAACTGGCCGTTCACGCCGGCGGTGGACAGCTTGGAGAGCAGGTATTCGTACACGTCACCCCGGGCGTCCCCGTCCTTCAGCTGGGCCATATCCGCATAGATGCTGTCCATGGCGGAGACGATCTTGTCCAGCATCAGCGGCGTGGGCACCTTGAAGATGGCGTCGCCCATATATTTGGAATAGGCGCTGTCCTTGTCGCTGTGCAGGCCCTTGATGAGAGACCGGGTGGCAGCGCCCTAAAGGACTAGCTTCGCGTCGCAGGCGCCGCCGCTGCAGAGTCAACGCACCGGCCGCGCCTTCAGCTTCGCCACCAGGCGGTCGAAGCGCAGGTCGTCCCACTCGATCACCTCGATGCCCAGCTGGGCGGCGCGGCGGCGCATCGGCGCGCGGTTCTTGGTGGCCACGCCGGAGGTGGCGATGATGGCCCGGGAGTCCTTGCCGCCGAAGCGGTCCCGGAGGATCGCCAATTCGTTCAGGGCCTCGGTGTGGATCTCGCAAGTCTTGCAGCTGATGAACACCGGCTGTATGCCCTGCACCGCCATCACGTCGATCTCGTTGGTCACGCTGTCGCGCTTGATGGCGCCGCCCTGCCAGTTGACCACGGCGCTGAGCACCACGTCGTCAAAGCACCCCGCCTCCAGGCAGGCCCGGAACACCTGCAGCTCCAGCACCGAGCCGATGTCCCGCAGCCAGAAGCGCACCGTCTCATCGGGAAAGCGGAAGCGCATGCCCTCATCGTTCATCTTCAGATCCAGTATCAGCTCGGCCTTCGCCAACGCCTTGAACAGGCCGGCGTCGGCTTTCACATGCCGGTCCCCAGCCTTTTCCGTCCACCGGCCCTCGGCGTCCAGCTTTCCCGGCTCCGCCGAGGATATCTTCTGGATGTAGCTGATCTGGCGGTTCCAGATCCGGCGGTATTTGGAATAGATGTCAAACAGCCACTCGATCTGGTACACCCTGAATTCCAGATCCTCGTTGTTCAACCGTCCCGGCAGCAGCGTGCCGCCGGCCATCAGGAAGCAGGATCGGGCGTCCAGCCGCACGTCGCATCTGACGCTTCGTGCAAAGGGCGCATTCTTGATCTCAAAGAAGGCGTTGCGCTTGCTGCTGTAGGTAAACACGGCGTTCTCGCCAGACACCGCGCCAGCCGCGAACAGCGCGGCGTCGGTGCCGCCGGAGATGTCGATGGCGCAATCCGGGTGGGCGTCCAGCACCTCCTGAAGCACCCGCTCGATCTTCACCGCGTCCAGCATGCTCACCGGGATGAACGTCAGCTTGAGCTTGACGTTGCGGTATTCAAAATAAGCGCGCAGGGATCGCCTGTACTGGCGGTCCTGTTCGATCTCCGGCGGGCAGATCAGTATCAGCTCCTGGGGCCGAAACATCTCCGCGGCGAGCACGTTTTCTATGGGAACGGTATCGTACAGCTCTATCAGCGTATTCAAGGTATCACCTTTCTTTGAGCGGTCAGCTTGTGTTAAGAACATCTGTCACCTATTATACCAGCATCGTCGTTCACCGGTCAACCAGTTGGTGCAGAAAATATCGCTTGTTTGCGGGACTGGTTTGCGGTATAATGATAATAATTACAATATTGGACCGTCCTTTGCAGAGACATTTCCCGGAGGGCCTATGTATTCAAGCCTGTTTTGCCGGCTGTACAACGAATTCGGCTGGAACGAGTACCCCCGCGTGTTTGCCGAACAGCTCTTGAAGTGGCTGGAACGGCGAAACGCCACGGTCAGGTCCGCGCTGGACCTGGGCTGCGGCACCGGGGTGCTTTGCGAGACGCTGCACGCCCGGGGCATCGACACGCTGGGGGTGGACCTGTCCCGGGAGATGATCGACATCGCCCGGCAGCGCTCGCCCCGGCTGCGCTACGCGGTGGCGGACATCGTATCCCTGCGCCCGGACCGGCGATTCGACCTCGCCACCTGCACCGGGGACGCCATCAACCATATCGCCGACCTGGCTGACGTGGGCCGCGTATTTGCCAACGTACACGCCGCGCTGAACCCCGGCGGATATTTCGTGTTCGACCTGCTGGACCCCTCCGAGGCCATCACCGGCGAGCCCTTCGAGGCGGCCTGCGGCGAACGCGGCCATGTGCGCTTTTTCACCGAACAGGCGGGCGACGGGCACATCGCGCTGCACATCGACATGTTCGAAGACGGCGCGTTGAAGTTCGCGGAGGTCATCCGTGAAAAGGTGCACGACGTGGACGCGATATGCGGCCTGCTGCGGGAAAACGGCTTCACCGTCCTGCAATGCGCGGACCGCCTGCTGCTGGACAGCGACAGCCACGGCACGACCTGGTTCATCGCGACACAGCGAACGAAAGGCCTTTGATTACAATGGACATACTTCGTAGGGGCGCTCTCCGAGCGCCCACGGGCGATTGGAAATCGCCCCTACGGATGCGTTCACTTATCATGGCCCGGCTTAACCGCATGATGCTTACTGTAATTATCGAGGAGGAAACCGCCTTGGACAAGCAGACGAAGCACTACGCCTTTTTCCAGAACCGGGAATGCGAGTATTTCCCATGCCACCGGGTCGAAGACCCGGACCGCTTCAACTGTCTTTTCTGCTACTGTCCCCTGTACGCGCTGGGCAAGCGCTGCGGCGGCAATTTCAGGTATTCGGAAAAGGGCTACAAGGATTGCACCCACTGCGCGTTTCCCCACATGCCGGAAAACTATGAGAAGGTCACCGGACGGTACCGGGAGATCATGGAGCTCGTGCGGGAGAACGACGCGCGGTTTGAGAAATGATGAATCCATGAAAAATGGCCCGGAGCTCAAGGCTCCGAGCCATTTTTCATTATCGTTATTTCGCCTCGGCCGGCACGGGATTGCTGACCATGACCTTGTGGTCGTACCACTTGCCCTTCTTGCCCAGCAGGGCGCAGTCGAATTCCTCGCCGATGACGGGCACGGGGATGTCGAAGCCGTAGACCTCACCGGTGGTGCCGTCGTTGTAGTTCACGGTGTCGGTGGTGGGCTCCAGCAGGGCCGCGCCCTCCTTCTCGGCGTCCTCGGCCAGGCCGGGGAACAGGTTGACGATGTTCTTGGAGACCAGCGTCACGTGAATGGTCATCTGGCCGTCCTTCACGGTCAGCGTGCCGATGTTGCCATAGGCCTCGTTGACGTGGAACATGCTGTGATCGGTGGTGAACTCGGCGTTGTATACGCCGTCCGCCAGGGTTTCAGCGGCTTCGGCCAGCGCAGCGAAGCTGCACAGCGCCAGCAGCAGGGCCAGCGCAAGGGCAATCATTCTCTTCATATTCATACCTCCAACATGGCCGAAGCCCCCGTGCCCATGGGGCCGGAGGCTTTGGCGTCATTACTTCTTTCAGCCGAGGACGGCATTGGCGATGGCTTCGCCGGTGTGAAGCACGTACAGGGCCTGAACCAGGTCAATGCGGCCCAGACCGGCGATCTGGCATTCGACGCTGTCGAAAGCGCCGGAAGCGGTGAACTGGCTGATCCAGGACTCCTCGTCCTCAGGATCGGCCATGTCGTTGTTGGCATGATCGCCCGCAACGACCATCAGGGGCCGCAGGATGACCTTCTTGAAGCCGGCATCCTTCACCTTGCCGATGACCACGGAGCACTCAGTGTCCTCCGGTTCGCCCTCGACGGTGCCGATGAACACATTCGTGAAGCCAAGCTCGTTCATCTGGGTCTGCATCTGGTCATAGGTCACGTTGGCGGTATGGCTGGTGCCATGGCCCATGAATACGAAGGCGGCGCCTGCCTTGGCGGCGGAAAAAATGTCGTCATACTCGGATTCGATGACGGCCTCGCTCACGACTGCCGCGGCGACAGCGGCCTTGTCCGAGTTGATGACGGTGGCGTCCGTGCCGACTTCGCCCAGCAGGGGCTCAGCCACGATGATCGTCTCGATCTTGTCCTTATATCCCTCCAGCACGCCGATCAGCTCGTCGTACTCGGCGCCGTGCATCAGGTGGGTGGGCTGCACGATCAGGTTCTTGACGCCGTTGGCAACGGCGCGGTCCAGGGCCTGGGCCACGTTGTCGATCTTCTCGCCGTCGCGGGCCTGGATGTGGTTGATGATGATCTGGGCGGTGAAGGCGCGGCGCACGGACCAATCCGGATACGCGGCCTGCATGGCCTTCTCGATGCCGCCGATGTCCTCGACGCGGCTGTCGTTGAAGGAGGTGCCGAAGCTGACCACCAGCAGCTCGTTCTCGCCGATGCCATTGGCGTTCAGCGGATTGTCCTTAACGGCGTCGCCGGTGTCGCGTCCAAAGTAATCAGCCTCTTCCACCAGCGCCTTCTGGGCGTCGGTCAGGGCGTCCCAGCCGGCCTTGGCGGCGGCGCACAGGGCGTCGGTCTCTTCGGTCCACTCCTGAACCTGGATCGCGGCGATCTGCTCGTCAACCGCGGCGGCAGCGGCCTTGTCGGCGTCCTCGGCGAACGCGACGGCGCCCATGGCGACGACCATCGCCAGCACGATCAGCATGGAAAGCAGTTTCTTCATGGTGTATTCCTCCTGATATGATGGATTTTATTGGAGCCGGCCACCCGGTCGGACAGCAATACACGTTTGCGCGGGCAAAATAAGAGCCCGCAGGGCGCACAAGCGTCCGGCAGGCTCCGATCAATCGGCGTTTGCTATGCTGCCAGGCACTCGTGGCATGAGGCGCGTTGGCGCCTCCGCATACAGCCGGGCAGGTCTCCTGACTCACGGATCAACACGATTCGGGCGGCCTTCCCGTTGCCAGTGGCCCATTTGCCCGATCATTCCCCGATTACAGTGACGAGTTCGCGCGGGATTTTCACCCGCTTCCCTTTTCACCGGACGCATTGCGCCCGACACCCGCTGTGTTATTCTGTTGTTCGCCTATACTTTATCACATGTAACTCACTTTTGCAAGCCCATGGGATATTAAAAATGGATGTAGGCGTTCAGTCAGCCCGACAGCGCCTGATCCAGCGTGCCGGCATGCTTGAAGCCGCAAACCATAAACATCGGCGTGGAGGCGAGGTTGAGCTTTTCCTGCTTTGACCACACCCGTTCCCAGACGCGGTGATCCGTTTCCACGGCCAGGCCCAGTGAAGTCAGCACCTCCACGTCCCACTGGGGGCGATTGACGCGGGACAGGGGCACCCGGCGGGCGATGTCCTCCATGCGGTCGAAGTTGTCCCCGACGTTCAGGTCGTCCGCGCCGGCCCGGGCGGTGTTGGTCCTGTCGCGCTCGTAGGCTTCGCGGGCATCATCGTCAAACAGGTAGCGATACCAGTTGGCGTCAAAATTCAAGAGCAGCCCGCCGGGCTTCAGCACCCGCGCCCATTCGCCATAGGCCTTCCGAGGCTCGGGCAGGTTCCAGGTCACGTTGCGGGAAACCACCACGTCAAAGCTGTGATCGGCAAAATCCAGCGCCTGGGCATTCATTTCCATAAAGCTGATCGCGCCCGCCAGCGCGCCTGCGTTCCGGCGCGCCTCGGCCAGCATGGAGGGGGTCAGGTCGATGGCCGTCACCCGATAGCCCGCCCCCGCCAGCAATATGGCGAAGAAGCCGGGGCCGGTGCCGATCTCCAGCACCCGTATGGCGCGTGGACTGCGCCCCGGAAAGCGCGCTGCAATGCGCTCATTCAGGGCTGTAAGCCACAGCCGGCGCTGGTTCGTGGCCAGCTCCACCCGGTTCACCTCTGAATAGCCCGAAGCCCTTTGGGTCCAGTAGTCGCGGTTTTCGCGGATGATCGTCGTGCTCATGTCGTCCTCGCTGCGATTAATTCTCATAATATGGTTGTTCAGGCCGGCGGGCGCTCGGAGAGCGCCCCTGCGGTGCAGGTTCATTGTTACCTCATAATATTTTAAAAGCATGCGAAAACTCCCGCAACCCCCATAGGGGGATATTCGCGGGAGTTTTCACATGCTTTTAATATGATCGGTCAACCGATTTCCTTTCGGATCTTCTGCGCCATGGCCTCTGCCAGGCGCAGGTGGCCCTGCTCGGTCATGTGCACGGCATCCAGCTTTGATACCTCGGCATAGGGCACGGCATCAAAGAAGTCGCAGCGCATCAGCTTCGATATGCGCCGAAGCTCTCTGGACAGGCCCGCGGATACGGCGATGGCCTGTTCTCCAAAGCACTCCCCGTGGCGGGTCTGCATCAGGTTGTCCAGGATTTGGGGCGGCGCTGTGATGATGATGTGGGCGCTCTCCCCCGCCTCGTTCATCGCGTACTGCTTGGCCACGCGCACCAGCTGCATCATGCTCTGGCCGATGCTCATCGGCGTCATGCCGAAGCGCAGCTTGGTGTCGTTGGTGCCCAGCATGATGATGACCGCGTCCAGCGGGTTGTGGGTCATCAGGCATGGCGGCAGATACTTGACGCCGCTCTTGTAGCCGCCCTCCACGGGATCGTCGAACACGCAGGTCCGCCCGTTGAAGCCCTCCTCGATCACAGCGTAGCCGTCCCCCAGGATGGCTTGCATGCGCATGGGCCAGCGGGTATGCTCGTCATAGCGCCCGCCCGTGGGAATATAGCCATGCGTGTTTGAATCTCCATAGCAAAGTATACGCTTTTGCAATGCCGTTCTCTCCTTACTTATACTGCAATTACCGCCGCCTGCGGCGCGGCTTGCGTTCCGCCTGTTCCTGTCGGTTGAACTCGTCAAATACAGGCAGGTTGGAGACATTGAACACCTCGTCCTCATAGCTGTCGGAGACATCCCGCTTTTTGAGCTGGGTGGCAAATATGTTCTCCGGCCTGTGGACGCGCGCCTCCTGTTCCTGAACGCCGTTATTTGCGATTTGCGCGCCTGGCTTCTTATCCATCGCCCTCTCAGAATCGCTCACGTGCCGCTTGACCCTGGTGCCCTCCGGACGCCGCCTGGACGACGGCGCTTTGCCGTTGGAGGTCGGGCGCTTCTTCGCCCCGGAAGGCTGGTTTGCAGACTTGCGGGCCTCCTGTCGCCTGACAACGGTGCTGGCGACCACATAGTCATGCTCGTCCCAGTTGGATGCCAGGTCGCCCTCCCAGTCGTCCGCCCGATCGATATCGGCATTGAGGAAAAAACGGTCGTCGTTGACGATGATGCGCTCCTTGCGGAACCACACCCAGTAAGGCCGCCACCGGATCAGCCAGACCAGCCGATCCAGCACCAGGCCCAGGACCAGGAAAAAGATCAGCAGCTTCGACCAGTTGTTGGCCAGCCATAGCAGCGGCGAACCGCTGGCGCTGCCCGCCAGGTTGAACAGCCTGAGCACCCAATTCGCGATCCCCTTCAGCCATCCCAGCATCAGGTCCACGATCGCGTTGGAATATCCACTGATTGTCATAAACTATCCATCGACCTCCCGGCCGTCGCCGTCATTCGCCGCTGTCATCATTTTCCGCCACGTCGACGTCGGCCTCGGCTTCGTCCTCCGTCACTTCTTCGGCTTCATCCTCTGTCGCGTCGTTGGCTTCATCATCTGTCGCGTCGTTGGCTTCGTCCTCTGTCGCGTCGTCGGCTTCATCCTTTGTCGCGTCGTCGGCTTCGTCCTCCGTCTCGTCGTCGCCCTCGTCCTCTTCGTTGTAGCTGATGTCGGTCAGCGTGACGGATGCCGCCTCGCTCATGATCGTAAAGCCCTCGTAGGCCTCCTCGTCGATCTTCGGTGAGAGTATATAATAGCCCTCTTCAAGCCCCTTCACGTCCACGCTGACGGTCACGCCCTCCTCGCGCAGCTGCTCAACGGCGCTGCGCGGGCCGGTCACCTCCACGCCGAGCTGATCGTAGCTGGCGATCAGATTTTCGGCCTTGCCTGTGAATATGACCCTGACGTTGTCGAAGTATTCGGTAACCGTCTCCTCGGTGATGGTCACGTTCACATACACCTGCTCGCTGGACACGTTCTTGAAGTCCGACAGCTGTGTCACCGTCGACTTGGCCGAGAGGCTCTGCGTCGCGCCCTCCACCGATACGGGCTCGATCACCAGCTGGTCCAGGCTGTCCAGCAGATCCCGTTCGGCGGCCACCTGTATGCTCTGGGGCTGTATCGTCACCGATTGCACCTGATAGCCCTCCGCCGGAACGCCGGTGATGATGCTCTGCTGGTCCGTGGATACGGGAATTTCCCGGCAGGGATAGATATCCACGCTGACGGAGATCGACGACGTGGAACAATTCAGCATGTCCTGGGGTATCTCGTTGCCCGCGGCGTCCAGCAGCACGTAGGGCCGCGCGGTAACGGTGGAATCGGTCATGCCCCTCACATCCGCCACCGCACGGGCCGAGGTGATGCTCTGCACCACCGAAGCCGCGCCGGAGATCGTCAGCATCGAAGGATTGCTGCGGCTGACATTGTACCAGTAGCCTTCCGTCTGGCCTTCGATGACGGAATTCACCGCCACATTTCGGGAATCCAGGTTTTCAAAGGTCAGCGTCAGCGTCTCGGGGCTGATGCTGCGCACGCGGCCATAGCTGGACGTGGCCCGCAAGGGCACCTCCTGGGTGCCGACGGCGCGCACGCTGGAGAGGTCCAGCGCCACCTGCACGTTGTCGGCGGATACCCTGGAATAGTCCGCCTGGGGCGCCTCCACGGTGACCGTGATGCCAGACAGCGCCTCCTCGGGGCTTTCCGACAGGGCCAGCTTGTTGTCCGAGAGGGTGGAGAGGCCGCTGACGGTGCCCGTCAGGTTGTAGATCGTCTTGTTGCGGGTGATCGAGCTGTTGGTGGCGGTCACGTAGTTCCACAGCAGTATGGCCAGCAGCAGCGACAGCAGCTTGTACCCCAGGTTGTTCGACAGGGAGCCGATGATCCATCGCACCGGCCGGGGCGAACGCCTGTAGAAGCTGCTGGCGAACAGCCTTTCGCGCAGTTGGATCAGTTTATTCTTCATCTTGCTGTTCCTCCCTGCGCAGCGTGCTCAGCCAGGAATACATGTTCCGCTCCGGCGTAAACAGCTCTGTCAGCAGTATGTTCAGCGAGCGCGCGTCCAGGTGGCGGGTGAGCCTGCCCTCCCTGGCCATGGAGATGATGCCGGTCTCCTCCGACACGATCAGCGACACCGCGTCCGTGGTCTCGGTGATGCCGATGGCGGCCCGGTGCCGCGTGCCCAGATCCTTGCTGATGGAGGGATCGGAGGACAGCGGCAGTATGCAGGCCGCGGCGTTGATGCGCCGGTTGCGTATGATCATCGCGCCGTCGTGCAGCGGTGTGTTGGGCTCAAAGATGTTTTCGATCAGCGGCGCCGATATCTCGGCGTCCACCCGCGTGCCGGTCTCGATGACGTCGCCCAGGCCTGTCACGCGCTCGATGACGATCAGCGCGCCGATCTTCTTGCGCGCCATGTCGTTCATCGCCCGCACGATCTCCGTCACGGGCTTTTCGACCTGTTCGGCCTCTTCCCGCCTGCCGATCGGGCCGAACATGCTGCGCATGAACCTCGAGCGGCCGATCTGGTCCAGCCCGCGCCTGAATTCGGGCTGGAACAGTATGACCAGCACCAGCAGGCCCATGCTGATGATCTGATTGAGCAGCCAGGAGACCGCGTTAAAGCGCAGGATGCTGGCGATCCAGGCCATGATCAGCACCACGGCGATGCCCTTGAACAGCGAATTCGACCGGGTGTGTATGACCAGCTTGATCACGTTGTATATCAAAACGGCCAGTATGGCCACGTCAACGATATTGCGCCAATCCGGGTGTTCGAAGAGATTGGTAAACAGCGCGCCGATGGAAGTGAATATTTCACGAATCTGCACCATGTTTGCCACCTCCGTCATTTATGAATTTGACCGAGTCTATTATAATACAAAACCGCTTAAAAACCAATGTATTTTCGAAAATTGAATTCAAAAATAATATGGCGCCTCACCCGGAAGCGCAATCGCCCGAAACGACTGTCGCAATGCTCCCGAATCGGCCGCCGGCGACGGAATTCGCCATTTTTCTGTCACAAAAGATTGCTTATTGATGCCGGATGTGCTATACTGCAAGCTGGAATCATGGAATTAAGGGGATCGAAATGATTGAGATCAGAGAGGTAAGGACCAAACGGCAGCTCAGGCAGTTTGTGAACTACCCGAATCTATTATACAGGGATGTGCCCCAGTATATCCCACCGTTGATCACCGAGGACCTGGCAGACTGGGACCCAAAAAAGAATCCTGCCTTCTCATATTGCGACGCGAAGTGCTGGCTCGCCCTTCGGGACGGAAGGATCGTGGGGCGCATCGGCGCGATCCACAGCCGCAGGGCCAATGAAAAATGGGGTGCCAATCGCATGCGCTTTACCCAGGTTGATTTTATAGACGACGAGGAGGTTTCCGACGCCCTGTTCAGAACCGTTGAGGATTACGCCCGGCAGATGGGCTGCAGCGAGGTCCACGGGCCCCTGGGCTTTACCGACCTGGACCGGGAAGGCCTGCTGGTGGAGGGCTTCGACCGCCGAAGCATGTTCATCACCTACTACAACCACCCCTACTACATCGATCACCTGACCCGGCTGGGCTATGTGAAGGACGTGGACTGGGTGGAGCTTATGATCGACGTGCCCTACGACGCGCATACCTGCACCCGCCTGGACAAGCTGGCCGAGCGCGTAAAGCGCTATTCCAACCTGCATGTGGCCGAGGTGCATTCCCGTCGCGACTACAGGTCCCTGGTGGAGAAGGTGTTTCAGCTGGTCAATACCGCCTACAGTCACCTCTACGGCACGGTTTTGCTGGATCAGAAGCAGATTCGGCGCTACGCCCAAAGGTTTATCCCCCTCATCAACCCCGACCTGGCCTGCTTCGTGCTGGACGCGCAGGACGACCTGGTGGGCTTCGGCGTATCCGCGCCCAGCATGGCTGGCGCCCTGAAGAAGAGCCGCGGCCGCCTGTTGCCCCTGGGCTGGTTCCGGGTGCTGCGCGCGCTGAGGGCGAACGACACCCTCGACCTGTTCCTGATCGCGCTGAAGCGGGAATATCAGGACAAGGCCGTCAATGCCATCATCATGAACCATATCCTGAAGGGCTGCCACAGGATGGGCATCACAAAGGCCGAGACCGGGCCGCAGCTGGAGACCAACCACAAGGTGCAGAACCAGTGGAACTTCTTCAAGACCGAGCAGCACAAGCGCCGGCGGTGCTTCATCAAGGCGCTGACCTGAGCGCAGGACCTACGCGCCTACAATTCATTTGACGGGGTTTTTACTTCATGGTATAATGTCGATATAATCATCTCATCGGACTTATGGAGGTTATGCAAATGGAACAGCAAGTTCAGAAAAAGCGGATCTTTTCCGGCATACAACCCACAGGCAACCTGACCCTGGGCAACTACATCGGCGCACTGCGCAACTTCGGCCTGCTCCAGGATGAATACGATTGCCTGTACTCCATCGTGGACCTGCACGCGCTGACGGTGCGCCAGAACCCGACGGAGCTGCGCAAGGCCTGCCTGCGCACGATGGCCATCTTCCTGGCCAGCGGACTTGACCCGGAGAAGAACATCATCTATTTCCAGAGCCAGGTCCCTGCCCACGCGGAGCTGGGCTGGATACTGAACTGCTTTACCTACATGGGCGAGATGTCCCGCATGACCCAGTTCAAGGACAAGTCCGCCAAGCACGCCGACAACATCAACTGCGGTCTGTTCACCTACCCCGTGCTGATGGCCTCGGACATCCTGCTCTACCAGACCGACCTGGTGCCCATCGGCGCGGACCAGAAGCAGCACCTTGAGATCTGCCGGGACATCGCCGAGCGCTTCAACGGCGTCTACGGCGACGTGTTCACCGTGCCCGAGGGCTATTTCCCCAAGGTCGGCGCGCGGGTGATGTCCCTGCAGGAGCCCACCCGGAAGATGTCCAAATCCGACCCGGAGGAGACCTACATCGCGATACTGGACAAGCCGGAGATCATTCGCAAGAAGATCCGCCGGGCCGTGACTGACTGCGACAACACCATTCGCTTCGATCCCGAGGAAAAGCCCGGCGTCGCCAACCTGATGAGCATCATGTCCGCGCTCACCGGCAAGGGCATGGACGATATCGCCGCCGAATACGACGGCCAGGGCTACGGCAAATTCAAGGACGCCGTGGCCGACAGCGTCATCGCCGCGCTGGAGCCCATCCAGAAGGAATATGAGCGCATCAGCGCCGACAAGGCCTATTTGCAGCAGGTGATGGACTCCGGCCGCGACCGCGCCTCCGCCATCGCCCACCGCACGATGCTGAAGGTGCGCAAGAAGCTGGGCATCGCGCCGTGGAAGCTGTAAGCCCAACCCTGTATGATTGAGGAAAACATGAATTTTCACCACCTCCCCGTGCTCTTGAACGAATGTCTGGATGGCCTGAGCATCAAACCGACCGGCGTCTATCTCGATTGCACGCTGGGCGGCGCGGGCCATTCCAGTCAAATTCTGAAGCGGCTCGGCTCCGGCGGCCTGCTGATCGGCATCGACCGGGACGCCGACGCCATCGAAGCCGCGTCGTTGCGCCTGTCCTCCGTGGAGACACAGGCGCGCTTTTGTTGCCTTCGGGGCAACTTTCACGACGCGTCTGCGTTGCTTAAAGCTGCAAAAACAGACCGCAGTCTCGACGGTATACTGGTCGACCTGGGCGTCTCCAGCCATCAGCTGGACGTGCGTGAGCGGGGCTTTTCCTACCACGACGACGCGCCGCTGGACATGCGCATGGACCAAAGCCAGGCGCTTTCCGCCCGGGACATCGTCAACGGCTGGAGCGAGGACGAATTGAACCGCATCCTCAGGGATTACGGCGAGGAGAAGTGGGCCCGGCAGATCGCCCGGGTCATTTGCGACCGGCGAAAGGCAAGCCCCATTGAAACCACGTCCCGGCTGGTGGAAATCATCGACGCCGCCATCCCGAAGAAGTTCCGCCAGGGCGACGGCAGCCACCCGGCCCGCCGCACGTTCCAGGCCCTGCGCATCGCCGTGAACGACGAGCTGGAGCCTCTGGAGCCGACCCTGCGGACCCTGGTCGGTTTGTTGGCCCCCGGCGGGCGGCTGTGCGTGATCACCTTCCATTCGCTGGAGGACAGGATCGTCAAGAACACCTTCCGCAATATGGCCGATCCCTGCACCTGCCCGAAGTCCTTCCCGGTGTGCGTGTGCGGCAAAAGGCCTGTGGTCAAGCTCGTCACCCGCAAGCCGATCACGGCGTCATCGGAGGAGCTGGAGCAAAACCCCAGGGCCAGGAGCGCCAGCCTGCGCATCGCGGAGAAGCTATAAAAGGGAAATCCCCTCCGTACACAGGTTTCAAAGCCATTCCAACGCAGACAGGAGCAGAACTATGCGTTTGCTTGATACCCCTTCCGGCGCGATCCGCCTTCCCGCCTTCTTCCCGGACGCCACCTATGGGGCGATTCGCGCCGGTTCGTTTGAGGACGTGTACGCGGCGGGTCTGTGGGGCTGCGAGATGAACAGCTACCACCTGATGACCAAGCCCGGCGCCAAACTCGTCAAGAGCCTGGGCGGGCTGCACGGCTTCACCGGGTACAGGGGCGCGATCCTCACCGATTCCGGCGGCTTCCAGCTCTATTCGCTGATCCGGGAAAACCCGGAGTACGGCGAGGTTCGGGACAAGGAGATCATATTCCGTCCCGACCGCGGTCGGGATAAGCTGACCTTCACCCCGGAGAAGTGCGTCCAGGTGCAGCTCCAGTATGGCAGCGACATCATGATGGCCCTGGACATGTGCACCCACCCGGACGACCCGCCGGAGGTCCAGCGCCGCAGCGTGGAGCTGACCGTGAAATGGGGCGAGCGCTGCCGGGCGGAATTTGACAAGCTGACCCGAAAGATGGATAAGAAGCCCCTGCTGTTCGGCATCGTCCAGGGCGGAAGCGACCCCGGTCTGCGCATGGAGTGCGGGCGGCGTCTTGAGGCGATCGGCTTCGACGGCTACGGCTTCGGGGGCTGGCCCCTGGACCAGAGCGGCGCGTTCCGGCCCGACATACTGAAGATGGCCGCCGACGCCATGCCCGACCACAAGGTCAAGTACGCCATGGGGCTGGGCCGGCCCGAGGAGATCGCGAGGCTTGTGGGCATGGGCTACACGCTGTTCGACTGCGTGATCCCCACCCGGGAGGCCCGGCACCAACGGCTGTACACCTGGCTGCCCGGCATGGACACCCGCGAGGGCGTGCGCCGGGAGGACGGCAAATTCTACAAATTCCTGTACATATTGGACGAAGAACACCGCCGGGAGGACGGCCCTGTGGACCCAGCCTGCGACTGCGTGCTCTGCCGCAACCATTCACGGGCGTACCTGCATCACCTCTTCAAGGTGAACGATCCCTACGCCCTGTGCCTGGCCACTGCCCACAACCTGCGGTTTTACGGAAAGCTGATGGAGCTGCTTGGCGATGGGTAACGAACTGCTGGACAAGCTGCTGCGCTCAAAGAACTACCGCGACATCTGTCCTGACACCGTGCGGCGGGTGTGGGCGGAATGCGAAAAGCGCTATAAAAAGGCGAAGGACGTGGACAAGGCCGCGCGGGAGGCGCTTCACGGCATCTCCGGCGCCTTCATGACGCCCCAGGAGGCCCGCCAGCTGGCTTACGATATGCAGGCCTGGCACGTCGACAAAACAGACCTCAGTCTCGAGAGGATGCTCACCCGTCACGCCTCCACCCGGGAGCGCCTGCCGGTTTCGGAAACGGACGCCACATACCGCCGTGTATTCGCCATCACAGGCAGACCCCGGTCTGTTCTCGACCTTGCATGCGGCATCAATCCCCTGTACCTGGCGTCGCGGGGCATCGAAACCTTGGGCGTGGACATCTCAGGGGCCGCGGTCTATGCCGTCAACTGCTTCCACGAAAGCTACCACATGCCCGCGTCAGCCAGGTGTGCCGACCTGCTCTGCCCCGGCGCGATCCCCGGCGAGCGCTTCGACCTGGCGCTGCTGTTCAAGCTGCTGCCCCTGCTGGAGCGCCAGGAGAGCGGCAGCGCGGCGCGGATCATGAACGCCGTGAACGCCCGGCATATGGTCGTCTCGTTCCCCACCCGCACCCTGGGCGGGCGCAGCGTCGGCATGTCTGATAACTATGCCCGCTGGATGGAAGCCCATCTGCCAGAGGGCATGAACATATGCGATCAATTCGAGACCCGCAATGAATTGTTCTATATCGTCGCCAAGCGGCAGCGGGACCCCGTCGTCCCGGTATCCTAACATATTATAAGGAGCGCCCTTCCATGCCCAAGCTGTATGTCGTCGCCACGCCCATCGGCAACCTGAACGACCTGTCGCCAAGGATGCGCCAGGCGCTGGAAAGCGCCGACCTGATCGCCGCCGAGGACACCCGGGTGACGATGAAGCTGCTGAACCAGTTCGACATCAAAAAGCCGATGACCTCCTGTCACCGCCACAACGAGGCGGGCAAGGCCCCGCAGATCGTCTCGCGCATGCTGGAAGAGGACCTAACCGTGGCGCTGACCTGCGACGCGGGCACCCCCGGCATCTCCGACCCCGGCCACCTGCTGGTGCGCGCCTGCTGGGAAGCATGCATTCCCGTGGAACCCGTCTGCGGCCCCTCCGCGGTGGTGACGGCCCTCTCCGCTTCCGGCTTCGACGCCAGGGAATTTGCCTTCTACGGCTTCCTGCCCCGGGAGAAGAAGGCGCTCAATGAGAAGCTGGAGGCCATCCATCGCTCGGGCATACCGGTGTTCGTGCTGTACGAATCCCCCCACCGCGTCGTGGAACTGGTGGAAACGATTTCTGAAAAATGGCCCCAATGCCTGCTGTGCGTGTGCAGCGACCTCACCAAGCGCTTCGAGCGCCTGTATCGCGGGGAAGCAACGCAGGTATTGGACCAGCTTCGCGCCAATCCCGGCGTGGAGAAGGGCGAATACTGCCTCGCAGCGGACATCTCCATGGTGCCGCCGGCCAGCGCGCCTGTAGAGAAGCCCCCGGTGGAGGCCTGGATGCTCGCCCGGATGCTGGACGGGGCGGCGCTGGCAGGCGCCGCGCGGGAAGCCCAGGCTGCCGGCTATGCCCGCAACGAGATCTATCGGGCGAAGCTGCGCATCGCGGAAATGTTTGACGAGGAGTAGGCACGCGCCCGCCATACGCCAAGAATTAACCGTCTTTTTATGGACAAAATAGCCCCTTTTCTGCGAAAATATGGTTGCGTTTTAGTGGGAAGCGTGCTATAATAGTCCAGCGTGTTTTGATCAGCGTGCTTTTTTTGCGCGCTTTGGGCAGATGAACCGCCCGACGCGGATCAAAGAGATGTGTTTTATACTTAAGGAGGATGTTCCATGACCGCTTTGTCCATTATCATCGATATCTTACTGATCCTTGTCTCCATCGTACTGATTGTCACCGTGCTGATGCAGGAAGGCCAGCGCCAGGGCCTGGGCGCGATCGGCGGCGGCGCTGAAACATTCTTCGGCAAGAACAAGGCCAAGAGCATGGAAGGTCGCCTGCAGAAGTACACCAAGATCGCTGCGGCCGTGTTCATCGTCCTCGCCATCGTCGCGACCATCATCACCGCCCACAACAACGACGTTCCTGCATCGATCGACGACGTGATCGTCGAGGAGGCTGCCGACGCCGCTGAGCAGGCTGAGGATGCCGCCGAAGAGGCTGCAGACGCCGCTGAGGAGACCGCCGAGGAAGCGGCTGAGGCCGCAGAGGAGACCGCCGGGGAAGCTGCCGAGGCCGTAGAGGACGCCGCAGAGGCCGTCGAGGAAAAGGCTGAAGAGGCCACCGAAGCGGTAGAGAACGCTGCTGAGGCTGCTGAGGAAAAGGCTGAAGAGGCCGTCGAGGCTGCTGAAGAAAAGGTTGAGGAAGCCGCGGAGGCCGCCGAAGAAAAGGTTGAAGAGGCTGCTGACGCTGCCGGCGAAGCGGTTGAAGAAGCCGCCGAGGCCGCTGAGGAGGCCACCGAAGAAGCGACCAAGGCCGATTGAGCCTGTCACATGGATATTTTACCGGTCAGGATGCATTCGCCTGACCGGTTTTCTAAAATACTTTGCTCAAAATAAGTGTTCGAGGTGCATATACCATGAAAAACATTCCCGTCTATTCGCCCGCCAATATTGAGACCAAATGGCAGCGCCACTGGGACGACACCCACGCCTTCGAGGCCGAGAAGAGCCACGCCAAGCCGAAGTTCTACGCGCTGGTGGAGTTCCCCTACCCCTCCGGCGCGGGCATGCATGTGGGCCACATCAAGGCCTACTCCGGTCTGGAGGTCGTGGCCCGCAAGCGCCGCATGGAGGGCTACAACGTGCTGTTCCCGATGGGCTTTGACTCCTTCGGACTGCCCGCCGAAAACTACGCCATCAAGACCAACACCCATCCCCACGTGATCACTACAAAGAACGTGGATCACTTCAAGGACCAGATGAAGCAGATCGGCTTCTCCTTCGACTGGAGCCGGGAGATCTCCACGTCCCTGCCGGACTACTACAAATGGACCCAGTGGATCTTCCTGAAGCTGTTCGACCACGGCCTGGTCTTCCGCGCGAAGACGCTGGTGAACTACTGCCCCCACTGCAAGGTAGTGCTGTCCAACGAGGACAGCCAGGGCGGCAAGTGCGACGTTTGCCACAGCGACGTGGTGCAGCTGCCCAAGGACGTCTGGTACCTGCGCATCACCCAGTATGCCGACAAGCTGCTGGAGGGGCTGGAGACCGTGGACTATCCCGAGAGCATCAAGCAGCAGCAGGTCACCTGGATCGGCCGCTCCACCGGCGCGTTCGTGGATTTCACGCTGGACGGCGCAGACGAGAAGCTGGAGATCTACACCACCCGCCCGGACACCCTGTTCGGCGTCACCTTCATGGTCATGGCTCCGGAGCATCCGCTGCTGGACAAGTACAAGGACCGCATCTCCAACTGGTCCGACGTCGAGGCCTACCGCGAGGAATGCGCCCGCAAGACCGAATTCGAGCGCACCCAGCTGGTGAAGGACAAGACCGGCGTCCGGCTGGAGGGCCTGATGGCCGTCAACCCCGTCAACGGCAAAAAGATACCGATCTTCATCGCCGACTACGTGATGATGGGCTACGGCACCGGCGCGATCATGGCCGTGCCCGCCCACGACCAGCGCGACTGGGAATTCGCCACCAAGTTCGGCGTGGACATCATCGAGGTCATCCAGGGCGGCGACATCTCCAGGGAGGCCTATACCGGCAACGGCCCGATGGTCAATTCCGACTTCCTGAACGCCTACGACAACAAGGCGGATTCCATCGCCGCCATGCTGGATTTCCTGGCCGAAAAGGGCATCGGCCGCAAGGGCATACAGTACAAGATGAAGGACTGGGCCTTCAACCGCCAGCGCTACTGGGGCGAACCCATCCCGCTGATCCACTGCCCGAAGTGCGGCACCGTGGGCGTGCCCTACGACCAGCTGCCGCTGACCCTTCCGGACGTCGAGAACTTCGAGCCCGGCACCGACGGCCAGTCTCCCCTCGCCCGCATCGAATCCTTCGTGAACTGCAACTGCCCCAGGTGTGGCGGCCCCGCCAGGCGCGAGACCGACACCATGCCCCAGTGGGCCGGCTCCTCCTGGTACTTCCTGCGGTTTGTGGACCCCCACAACGACAAGGCCTTCGCGTCGATGGATGAAATGAAGTACTGGATGCCCGTCGACTGGTACAACGGCGGCATGGAGCACGTCACCCGCCACCTGCTGTACAGCCGGTTCTGGCACCGCTTCCTGTACGACATCGGCGAGGTTAACACCCCCGAGCCCTACGCCAAGCGCAGCTACCAGGGCCTGATCCTGGGCAGCGACGGCGAGAAGATGTCCAAGTCCAAGGGCAACGTGGTGGACCCGCTGGACATCGTCAAGCAGTACGGCGCGGACACGCTGCGCCTGTACGTGCTGTTCATGGGCGACTACACCGCCGCCGCGCCGTGGAACGACGACTCCGTGAAGGGCTGCAAGCGCTTCCTGGACCGCGTGTGGCGGCTGATGGAGATGCTGACCGACGCGGACGGCATTTCCAAGGACCTGGCCTACGACGTGCACACCTGCATCAAGAAGGTCGGCGAGGACTACGAGAAGATGAAGTACAACACCGCCATCGCCGCCATGATGACGCTGGTGAACGCCATCTATGCCAAGGGCAGTGTCACCCGTGGCGAGCTGCTGGCGCTGGTGAAGCTGCTGAACCCCGTCGCGCCCCACATCACCGAGGAGATCAACCAGCTGTGCAAGCTGTCTGACGGCGAGCTGATGTACGCCCAGTGGCCGAAGTATGACGAGGCCGCGCTGGTGAAGGACACCGTGGAGGTGGCCCTGCAGATCAACGGCAAGCTGCGCGGGCGCATGGACGTACCCTCCGACCTGACCCGCGAGGCCGCCAACGACTACTTCCTGGCCCTGGACGAGGTGAAGAAGCTGATCGGCGACAAGAGCGTCCGGAAGCTGATCTTCGTGCCCGGCCGGCTGGTGAACATCGTGGTCGGCTGAAGCCGTATTTAATACGATACCCCCGGGAATCGCCCGCGATTCCCGGGGGTATCGTCATTCAACAGATTTACTTCAATATCTCCGCCAGCTTGCCCTCCGGCTCGATGCCGGAGATGTCGCGCACCTGGGTGAAGATTTCCTTCTTTTGCTTGTCGTTGTAGATGCCGGCGTTCATGTGATAGCGCTTGTTTTCGCTGGTGATGAAGGCCACCTCGTGCACCGGAAACAGCTTGTTCTTTTCGCCGCCCGGGCTCTTGTCCAGGGGCTCATAGCCCAGGTCCTCCACATACCCGTACTGGGTCACCTGCTTCAGGTCGATGGTCTTATCGATGAATTTCAGGTCCAGGTCGCCCTGGCGGTAGAAGAACATCGCCCGGGGCTGGCCCTGCCTTGGCCGGATGTTTGCCGGGAAGGCCATGCGCATCTTTGTTCCGTCGATCACCACCTCGGCCCGGACATACATCCACGTATAGCAGCAGGCCATGGCGAATATCAGGTAGGAAAAAAACGAAAAACTGCCCATCAGGTCGTTGTTGAGTCCCTTCACCTGGCGGAAGATGGTATAGACCACATCGCCAAGGGTCAGCAGCGTCAGTACGTACAGCACGATGAAGCCCGGCGCAAAGGGCCTGTAACGCTTCATAGACAACACCCTCCATATACATCAATGGGAATATTATACCGCATGATGGGGGAAAAGACAAGCGGGCAAATAATGATTTATCGAGCAAAGCTCGACAAATCAGTATTTGCCTGCTCCAGCTGATCGGCCAGCGCCTTCACGCCGGGGATAGCGGTTTTTCGATAATCCCCGGCCAACGACCGTATCTCCTCCATAGCGTCTGAGAGCTCCTCCTCCCAGCCTGCCTCCCGGGGATCGATGTCCGACAGCAGCATCAGCGCGTCCTCAAGCTCCGCGTTCAGGTCCTCCAATGCCTCCGGCGAACCGCTTTCTGCTGACAGCGCGTCCAGCCCTGCCAGCACCGCCTCCAGGCGCTCCACGATGTTCCCGATCACAATGGTTCCCTCCCCTCCGTGATAATGACAGTATACCCCGGATGGACGCCCCGCGCAAGAAAAATCTTTGATTTGCGGCTCAATTGGCAGGACAAACGGTCATTGTGATCGAATATTATTATGATATGCTTTTTCAGGGAAGTGAATTTCGACATGCACGATCGCAGCGCGCTCTTTCACAGGCTTCGCGCCATCGCGGCGATGGTACTGGTGCTGCTGTACATATTGGGCCTGGTGGCCATGCTGGCCGGGCGGGTTCAGCTGGCGCTGATCCTCTGGGTGGTGTCCACGCTGGGCGGCATCGGGCTGCTGTACTGGATGCGCACGGTGACCCGGCGCAAGGAGGAGGCCGAAAGGGAAGCGCAGGGCGGGAAGGCCCCCGGGGAGCAGTGATCCCATGCGAATGAGGAGAAAGTCCTGGACCGAGCCGAAGCTGGCCGCCTGTCCCTACTTCATCGAGGAGCCGTCCGCACACCGGGGACGCTGGCGGGAATGCTTTGCCCGCCCCGATTTGCCGCTGCACCTTGAAATCGGCTGCGGCAAGGGCGTGTCCACCGTGCGCATGGCCCACGAGAACGCCGACGTCAACCACGTCGCCATCGACGAGGTGCGCACCGTGCTGGCGGTGTCCGTGCGCAACACCGAGCGGGAATACGGGGACGAACCGCCGAAAAACCTCGTCTTTTCCGAGGTGGACGCCATGCGCATCTACGACACCTTCTGCGCTGCGGACGGCATCAGCCGCATCTACATCAGCTTCCCGAACCCCTGGGACGAGCGGGCCAAGCACCACAAGCGCCGCCTGACCCATCCGAGGCAGCTGTTCCAGTACCGGGAGTTCCTGGCGCCGGGCGGGGAGATCTGGTTCAAGACCGACAACGACGCCCTTTTCACGGCCACGAAGCGCTACATGGGCGAATGTGGCTTTGAGATCACTTACCTGACGGACGACCTGCACGGCTCGGGCTTTGGACCGAACTACGTCTCCGAGCACGAGCGGCTTTATGCCGGACAAGGCAAGGCCATACACTTTATGATCGCAAAGATGTCGCCGCTGGACGGAGAATATGAAAAAACGCAAAACGGAGGAACGTTCATGAGCAATTTCTTTGAAAGCAACAAAAAACAGTTGGACGACTTCACCCGCATCTCCACCAGCGTCGGCGCCCGGGCGGACTACGTGCAGGGCGGCGGCGGCAACACCTCGGCCAAGCTGGACGGAGGGCTCATGGCCATCAAGGCCTCGGGCTACTGCCTGAAGGACATCCGCCCCGACAAGGCCTATGCCGTGCTGGATTACGAGGCGCTGCGCCGCTTCTACAACGACACCGATCCCGCCGTCCTCGCCGACGTGGAAAAGGCCGGCAGCGAGCAGGCCAAGGCCAACACCAGGGCCGTCGAGGGCCTGGCGGCGCTGCGCCCCTCCGTGGAGGCGGGCTTTCACTCGATACTGGACACCTACGTGGCCCACAGCCACAGCGTTTACGCCAACCTGGCCGCGTGCAGCGTGGAGCTGGAGGCTATCGTGAAGGACGCCCTGGCGGACGCGGATTACAGCTGGGGCTGGGTCAGCTACGTGGACCCGGGTGCCCGGCTGACCTTCTCCATTCGGGATGAGGTGCGCCGCGTGGAGGCCGAAACAGGCCGCCGCCCCGCCGCCATTTTCATGCAGAACCACGGTCTGATCGCCCACAGCGACGACCCCGACGAATGCCTGCGCATCCACACTGACGTCAACGACCGCATCGCCAGGGCCTTCTGCATCGAAAACGGCAGCTTCCCGAAGGTGGGCCTGAAGGACGTCACAGACGGCCTGTTCGAGGCGGACTGCCCCTTCCTCACCGAGCAGCTTTCATCCGGCGACTTCAGCGAGAAATTCCTGCTGGAATCCCCACTCTACCCCGACCAGCTGGTGTTCCTGACCGGCACCTTCAGCTTCGGCGAGGGCAAGCCCGGTGAGGGCATGGCCGTCTGCAACCCGAAGACCGGCGCGGTGACCTTCAACATGCCCGCCGCCAAGGCCCAGGTGATCGCCGAGACGCTGACCGCCGTGCTGTTCATCTGCCGGACCATCGAAAAGAAGGGCTATACCCTCTCCACCATGGGCGAGGCCGCAAAGGCCTTCATCGCCAACTGGGAGAGCGAGAAATACCGCAAATCCCTGGCTGGGAAATAAAACGTCACAAAGGAGTACCGCCCCATGCCCCGCCGCCGCTTCCGCCCCTTCCGCAAGGCCCGTTTTTTCCTGATCCAGACCGTCGCGCTGTGGCTGTGCCTGATGCTGATCTGCCTGACCTGTTCGGGCCTGACCCAGGGCGAGGTGGTGGTGATGCGGGCGCTGGAGCACCTGGGCAAGCCCTACGTGCTGGGCGCGGCAGGGCCGGACCGGTTCGATTGCAGCGGCCTGGTGATGTACTGCCTGGGGCCGGAGGGGTTTGAATTCCCCTACCACTCCGCCGAGATCATCGGCACCGACGAAAACTATCCGCTGCTCACCAACCCCCATGACCTGCTGCCCGGCGACGTGATCTGCTTTGACACCGTGCGGGACCGGGACCCCAGCGACCACATGGGCTTCTGGATGGGCGGCAACCGCTTCGTGCACGCCTCCTCCACCGGCGAGGTGAAGATCAGCGCGCTGGAGGACTTCTACCTGGAAAAATTCACGGGCGCCCGGCGGTATGCGCAGGTCTACACCTACCTGCCCACGAAAAAGCAGATCGGCGAATGGCTGGACGGCACCGGCATCCCCGAAAAGCTCGCGCCGGTGCGAAAGTGGATCGATTCGCTGCAAATCGGCGAAAAGCTGAAACCGGTGCGGGACTGGTTTGACCGCCTTCAGATCCGTGAAATAATTGAAGCACTGAAAGGAAAAATCGTTCAACTATGGAACAGCTTCTTCAGGAAACCCTGAACAATATCCGAAAGCCCGACCGCGACGCCATGGCGCAGGCCCTGGCCCGGCAGGAGAGCCTGGCCAAGCCGCCCCACAGCCTGGGCAAGCTGGAGGACATCTCCGTGAAGCTGGCCGGCATGACGGGCAAGCTCTACAACCCGGTGGACCGCCGCCGCGTGCTGATATTCGCGTCGGACAACGGCATCGTGGAGGAGGGCGTGGCCAGCTGCCCCCAGAGCGTGACGCTGAGCCAGACCATCAACTTCACCCGGGGGCTGACCGGCGTGGCCGTGCTGGCCCGCCACTTTCACGCCGAGCTGGACGTGATGGACGTGGGCATTAACGCCGACTTCCACCAGAGCGGCGTGCGGGACGTGAAGATCGCCCACGGCACCCGCAATTTTGCAAAGGAACACGCCATGAGCCGGGAGCAGGCGGGGCGCGCCCTCCAGATCGGCATCGAGGCCGCGCGCCGGGCCGCTGACGAGGGCATTCAGATCGTCGGCGTCGGCGAGATGGGCATCGGCAACACCTCCACCTCCAGTGCGGTGCTGTCCACGCTGCTGGGGCTGCCCGCGAAGCAGACCGTCAGCCGGGGCGCGGGCATCAACGACGCCGCCTATGCCCGGAAGATCGCGCTGATCGACGAGGCCATCGCCCGCTGGCAGCCCGATCCCTCGGACCCGGTGGACGTGCTGATGAAGGTGGGCGGCTTCGACCTGGCGGCCATGTGCGGCGCGTTTCTCGGCGCGGCGGCCTGCCGGTTGCCGGTGGTCATCGACGGCTTTATCAGCGCCGTAGCTGCGCTGTGCGCCTACAGGCTGAACCCACTGGCTGCGGGCTATATGATCCCCTCCCACGCCTCAGCGGAGAAGGGCTATCGCCTGGCCATGGAGGCCATGGGCCTGGAGCCGATGCTGCTAATGAACATGCGCCTGGGCGAGGGCAGCGGCTGCCCCATCGCCTTCGAGCTGGTGGCCGCGTCCCAGAGCGTGATCCGCAACATGGCCACCTTCGAGGAGGCCGCCATCGACGACGGATACCTTTCAGAGATCCGCGGCAACAAGGCCTTCCTGGGAGAGACATGATGAGCACCTACATCTCCGGCGGCTGCAAGAATGGCAAGTCCTTCTACGCCCAGCGGGTGGCAAAGGCTGGCGGCAGACCCCTGTACTACCTGGCCACGATGATCCCCCACGACGAAGAGGACCTGGCCCGCATCCGCCGCCACCGCAAGGAGCGGGCGGGCTGGGGCTTCGAGACGCTGGAGTGCGGGCGGGACATATTGCGCTGCCTCGACAGCGCGGATTCCGGGGGCTCATTCCTGCTGGACAGTGTGACGGCGCTGCTCTCCAACGAGATGTTCGCCGACTCCGGGATGGATGAGTCCGCCCCCGAGCGCGTCGCCGATGCCCTGGAGGTGTTCGTCCGCCGCGCGCCCAACACGGTGCTGGTGTCCGACTTCATCTTCTCAGACGCCATGCTCTACGACGCGTGGACCGAGGCCTATCGAAGGGGGCTTGCCGCCATCGACCGCCGCATGGCCACCTGTTGCGACAACGTGATCGAGGTGGTCGCCGGGCAATTCATCGTCCACAAGGGAGTCCTGCCGGTATGAAGCGATTGTGGAATGCCTTTTGCATGTGCTACAGCATGTTCACCGCCCTGCCCTGCCCCTATCGCCCCTGGGACGAGGACGCCCGGGACCTGATGCTGGTGTGCCTGCCCATCGTCGGCGCGCTGCTGGGACTGCTGTGGGCCTCGCTTTCCACGCTGGCGTCGATATGGCTGGTCTTCCCCCTCTTCGCAGCGGTCACCGCCGCGCTGCCCTGGCTGCTGACCGGCTTCATCCACCTGGACGGCTATATGGACACCTGCGACGCGATACTCTCGTGGCGTCCGCTGGAGCAGCGGCTGCGCATCCTGAAGGACGTGCACACCGGGGCCTTCGCCGTGGTGGGGCTGGGGCTTTTGATGCTGTTCAGCTACGCCTCCGCGTCCGCTCTCACCGCAGACCGGCTTCGGACACTGCTGTTTATCCCTGTGGTATCCCGTTGCGGCTCGGCCTTCTGCGTGCTGACGCTTAAGCCCATCGGCCACAGTGAATACGCGAAGACTGAGGGCAAGGGCGGCCAGCGCGTCGCTGTCGTCGCCATGTGGACCATCGCCATGGCCGCCTGTTGGATCTGGCTGGGAAAGCCTGTGATCGCCCTGGCCGTTGAGACGCTGGCCTACGCGCTGGCGATGCTTTGGAGCTATCGGACGCTGAAGGGCGTATCCGGCGACGTGGCCGGTTTCGCGCTGACCGTCTCGGAGTGCGCGGCGCTGATGGCGCTGGCGAACCTGCGCCTGTAATTTGAAGGAGGCTTCGTATGATCCTGATCATCGGCGGCAGCTACCAGGGCAAGCTGGACTTCGCGCGGCAGCGCTTCCGGCTGGCTGAGGACGATATCCAGGTTTGCACTGAAGACACCGGCTCCCTGGATTTCTCCCGACGCTGCATCGCCTACATCGACCGCTTCGCCCTGAACCGCGTCCGGTCCGGTTTCGAGCCTGCGGACGCCCTTGGTACAGACTTCGGTCGGTTGAATGATATGATCTTCATCGCCAACGACGTCTCCGGCGGCGTGGTGCCCATGGACCCGACCCTTCGCGCCTGGCGCGAGGCCTGCGGCCGGATGAACCTGAAGCTGGCCAAGGCATCGGACGAGGTCTGGCGGCTGTTCTGCGGCATCCCGCAGCGCGTCAAATGAGGGCGCTTTTCCTGCTGCGCCACAGTATGACCGAGGCCAACGAGAGGCGCATCTACTGCGGCAGCACCGACCTTCCCCTGTCGGATGACGGGCGGGCAATGACCCGTGAGATCGCAGTCCAACGCCCTTTGCCCGCCTGTGAGCTCTACATCACCAGCGGCATGGCCCGGGCCAACGAGACGCTGCAGATACTGACCGGCCGCAAACCCGACCGCGTTCTCACGGCATTTTCAGAGATGGACTTCGGTCGCTTTGAGATGCTGGGCTATGAGACGCTCAGGCACGATCCCGACTACCAGCGCTGGATCGACGATACGGACGGCGTCGTCCCCTGCCCTGGCGGCGAATCCACGGGGGCCTTCCGGCAGAGGGTGCGCTCAGGCGGCGCTGAGCTGCTTGAAATGCAATGGCAGACAGCGCTCGTCGTCTGTCACGGCGGCGTCATCGTCAACCTGATGCAGGGCTGGTTCCCTTTGGAGGCGCGGGGCTTTTACGATTGGCAGCCTTCCGCCTGCAGGGGCTGGCGCGTGCTGTTCGACCACGGTCTGCCCATTCGGTTTGAACCGATTTAATAATATTGCATTCACATCAAGGAGGTTTCCAACATGAGGTACAAGGCCATACTCGCTGAGCTTGCCCGCAAGCGCTATCCCCTTTCCATCATGCTGATGGTCATCGGCGTGTTGCTCATTCCCTTCCCCTACCTGTTCATTCACTATGGATTGGAATTCACCAACTTCTGGTGGTCGCTGCTGGGCATTTGCATCGGCGTCGTGAACGGAAGCCTGTTCATCGGCCTCGGCTCACTGGTGGAGGACGTCCACGACATCTCCATGCACACCGTGGGCTATGACCTGGAGATCACCGAGGTTCAGGAGGATGAGCTGGAAAACGCGGAGGAAGCGGAGGCAGAAGCGGAAGAAACGCAGGCAGCGCCCGAAGAAAATGCGCCCATCGAATAGTTAATCATTTATTCATATAATCGTTATGAGAATCGAATATTCGATTCTCATTTTTGTAAACTCTTGTGACCTTTTTGTGCGAACTCCATGATAAAGTAGGTGCATCTTCAAAGCGTATGCGCCATCCTTTGAAAAAACAGAAATGAGTATCAATATAGAGAAGAGGTGATTTGGCGTGATCCGGAATGAACCGATGATTCGAAGGCTGGACATGATCCATTGCGCGCTATGCGAAAACGCGCCTTGCGATTCCGCCTGCCCGAAGCTCGATCCCTCGGGCCTCCTGCGCAGCATATGGCTGCGCAACGAACAGGGCGCGGTCTCCAGGCTGCCGCGGGACAACCCCTGTACAGACTGCGCGTCCCCCTGCGAACGCGCCTGCGTGAGAGCGGGCCAGGTGCCCATCCGCGGCCTGATCAATCGCCTGTACTGGCAGGTGAAGCCCGAGGTGGAGACCCCTGTCCCCAGCGATGAGCATCGACTACGCAGCGACCTGTGCGGCATACCGCTGGAGAACCCCTTCCTGTTGGCCTCCTCCGTGGTCGCCAGCACCTACGACATGTGCGCCCGTGCCTTCGAGGCAGGCTGGGGCGGCATCAGCTTCAAGACCATCTGTTCGCTGGATATCCACGAGGCCTCTCCCCGGTATTCCGCCGTCACCGGCGCCGACGGCAGCATCGTGGGCTTCAAGAACATCGAACAGCTTTCCGACCACAGCGTCGCGGAGAACATGGAAATCTTTCGCCGGCTGAAGGTCAAATACCCCACCAAGTTCATACTCGCCTCCATCATGGGGCGGGACGAGGCGGAATGGGGCGAGCTGGCCCGGCAATGCGAGGCCAACGGGGCGGACGCCATCGAACTGAATTTCTCTTGCCCCAACATGGCCGAGGGCGGGCTGGGCTCGGATATCGGCCAGGTGCCGGAGCTGGTGGAGCGCTTTACCGCCGCCGCCAAGCACGCCTGCGGCATCCCGGTGCTGGCGAAGCTGACGCCCAACGTCGCCATCATGAGCCCCGCCGCCAAGGCGGCCAGGCACGGCGGCGCGGATGGCATCGCCGCCATCAACACCATCAAATCCGTGATGCAGCTGAACATTCACACCTTCATATCCTCGCCTTCGATCCACGGCCAGAGCGCCGTGGGCGGCTACAGCGGCAACGCGGTAAAGCCCATCGCCCTGCGGTTCGTCTCGGAGCTGGCCGCAAATCCGGCGCTGCCGGGCATGCACATTTCAGGCATGGGCGGCGTGGAAACCTGGCAGGACGCCCTGGAATTCCTGCTGCTGGGCAGCCGCTCGATACAGGTGGCCACCGCCGTGATGCAATACGGCTACCGGATCATCGACGATTTGAAGGAGGGCCTGAACCTCTACCTTGCGGAAAAGGGCTTTGACAGCGTCGGCCAGGTCGTCGGCCTGGGGCTGGACGCGCTGCACGCAAACACGGACACCCTGGAGCGGGACACCGTGCTGTTTCCCAGGTTCATCCGGGAAAAGTGCATCGGCTGCGGGCGCTGCGAGATCTCCTGCGCCGACGGCGGCCACCAGGCCATTCGGCTGAACGATCAGCGCAGGCCGGTGCTCAACGGCAAGCGCTGCGTGGGCTGCCACCTCTGCGCGCTGGTCTGCCCCGAGGGCGCCATCGTATCCAGTGGGAAGCGGGTGTTGCCGAAGCGCTGAGCGCTTCATAAAATACATACCGGCTACAATTCAGGAATTGCAGCCGGTATGGTTTATTTATACAGTATCAACGAAAACCATGTGACGATATTCCCCTGGGCCAGGAATTCTATGCCGTGCTTTTCCGCCAGGTCGGTGACCAGTATGCCGTGGCTCTCCACGCAGGGGAACATGCGCTCCGGGAATCGGCAGGGGGCGTCAGGCCAGGTGCAGTGGGCGCAGTGGGCGCAGGCCTCTGTGGACAGCGTCAGCGTCTGTGAGGCCTGCTCGCGCACCATCGCAAGCACCTGTCGGGTGATCTCCTCGTGGTCGGCGCGGGTCGACAGGGTCTCTTCGATGTTGGCGATGTCGCTGACCTCGGTGATCGTGGCGATCAGCAGGCCCTCCTCAAAGGCCATCACCCGCTCCTGGCAGGCTTCCACCGTGCCCACCGCCGGCGGACAGGCCCAGGTGGTGTTGTACATCGGGCATTCCGTCTGGCAGATATAGCGGACCCGTTCGGAGAAGAGCAGCTCGTCCGTTTTGATAAAGGCGTATTCGTACAGCGGCAGCTCTGCCAGCTGCGCCTCCAGCTTCTGTCTGTCCATGATCAGCCGCCGAGGTACGCCTCGCGCACGCGATCGTCGGCCAACACCTCGGCAGCGGGTCCGGAGATGGTGATCTTGCCGGTGCCCAGCACGTAGGCGCGGTCCGCGATGGACAGGGCCATCTGGGCGTTCTGCTCCACCAGCAGTATGGTCGTACCCGCCGCGTGCAGCTCCTTGATGATGTCGAAGATCTGCTCCACCAGAATCGGCGCCAGGCCCATCGAGGGCTCGTCCAGCATCAGCAGCTTGGGCTTGCTCATCAGGGCCCGGCCCATGGCCAGCATCTGTTGCTCACCGCCGGAGAGCGTGCCCGCGATCTGCTTTTCGCGCTCCTTCAGCCGGGGAAAGCGCTTGAACACGTCCTCCAGGGACGCGGGAATCTCGTCGTTCGGGCGGGAATAGCCGCCCATCTCCAGGTTTTCGCGCACGGTCATCTGCTGGAACACGCGCCGCCCCTCGGGGCAAAGCGCCATGCCCAGGCCGACGATCCGGCTGGCCCCGATGCCCACGATGCCCCTGCCCTCGAAGCTGATCAATCCGCTGCGGGGCTTGAGCAGGCCGGAGACCGTGTTCAGCGTGGTGGACTTGCCCGCGCCGTTCGCGCCGATCAGCGTGACGATCTCCCCCTCGTTGACCTCGAAGGAGATGCCCTTGATGGCGTGGATGCTGCCGTAGTAGACGTGGATGTCGTCCACTCGCAGCAGGCTCTTGCTCTTCGTTGCTTCGCTCATGCCTCAGCCCTCCTTCTTCTTGCCCAGGTAGGCCTCGATGACGGTCGGGTTGGCCTGAATCTCGTCGGCGGTGCCCTTGGCGATGATGCGGCCGTAGTTCAGCACGCAGATGCCCTCGCAGATGCCCATGACCAGGTTCATGTCGTGCTCGATCAGCATGACGGCGATCTTGAACTGGTCGCGAATCTTGATGATGTTGTGCATCAGCTCCTCCGTCTCATGGGGGTTCATGCCCGCCGCTGGCTCGTCCAGCAGCAGCAGCGAGGGATTCGTGGCCAGCGCGCGGACGATCTCGAGACGCCTCTGCGCGCCGTAGGGCAGCGAACCGGCCCGCACGCCCGCCAGGTCCTGCATGTCGAAGATCGACAGCAGCTCCAGCGCCTTTTCGTGCTGCCTGCGCTCGCCCTTCCAATAGCCGGGCAGGCGCAGTATGCCGGTGAACATGCCGTATTTGACCTGGTTGTGCAGGCCGATGCGCACGTTGTCCTCCACCGTCATGTTGTCAAACAGGCGAATGTTCTGGAACGTGCGGGCGATGCCCAGCTTGTTGGCCTGCACGGTGTTCATGCCCGCGGTGTCCTTGCCGTTGATCAGTACCGTGCCCATCGTGGGCTGGTAGACCTTCGTCAGCAGGTTGAACACGGTGGTCTTGCCCGCGCCGTTGGGGCCGATCAGCCCGGCGATCTCGGTCTTGCCGATGATCAGGTTGAAGTCCTCCACGGCCTTGAGGCCGCCGAATTCGATGCCCAGGTGACGCGCCTCCAGCACCGGCGTGGACAGCAGGTCGCGCTCCGGGATGATGCCCTGACTGGGCGCCGGCACCATCTTGGTGTCCAGCAGCCGCTTCTTGCCCTCGGTCTGTGTCATTCGTCAGCACCTCCCACCTGTACCTGGTCGTCACGGCCCTTGCGCCGCGCCAGCTGGCCGAACAGGGAGCGCAGCATCGGGTTGTTGGTGACCAGCATCACCAGGATCAGCACGATGGCGTACACCAGCATGCGGTAGTCGGCAAAGGCCCTCAGCAGCTCCGGCAGCACCGTCAGCAGCGTCGCCGCGATGATGGAACCCCAGATGTTGCCAATGCCGCCCAACACCACGAACACCAGCACCAGTATCGACGTGTCGAACTTGAACTTGGAGGCGGCCACGGTGGAGAAATTCATGCCGTACAGCGCGCCGGCCATGCCGGCCAGCACCGCCGCGGTGACGAAGGCCATCATCTTGTACTTGGTCACGTTGATGCCCATGGCCTCTGCCGCGATGCGGTTGTCACGGGTGGCCATAATGGCCCGGCCCGAGCGGCTGTTGATCAGGTTCATCACAACGACCAGGGAAAAGATGATCAGCGCAAAGCCCATCGGGAAGGTGGCGATCTTGTCCACGCCGGTTGCGCCCTGTGGGCCGCTGACCAGCAGTGTTCCCGGGATATTGGGATTGTTGAAGGAAACGTGCAAACGTCCCTCTCCCAGCGAGAAGTAAAGGCAGTTCAACACGTTGCGGATGATCTCGCCGAAGGCCAGCGTCACGATGGCCAGGTAATCGCCCCGCAGCCGAAGCACGGGAATGCCGATCAGCGCACCCGCAATGCCCGCGAACATGCCGCCGACGATCATGGCCAGCACAAGGCGCAGGACTTCGTTGTCCACGTGCAGCGCTGCGTTCAGCCAGGCGGAGGCTATGATGCCGGAAAACGCACCGACGCTCATAAATCCGGCATGACCCAGGCTCAGCTCGCCGGAGATGCCCACCACCAGGTTCAGCGACACCGCCATCACAATATACACGCAAATGGGCACCATCTGCCCCTTCAACGAACGCTTCATCGCGCCGGAGGCGATCATCGACTGGCATATGATAAAGGCGATGATGACGATGCCAAAGGATATGATGTTGTTGACCGTGCTCTTTTTCAGCTTTTTCATACCCCTCACCTCACACTTTCTCGTGCACCGGCTTGCCCAGCAGGCCGGCGGGCTTGAACAGCAGCACGATGATCAGCACGGCGAACACGATGGCGTCGCCCAGCTCCGTGGAAATGTAGGCCTTGCCCAGGATCTCGATGACGCCCAGCAGCAGGCCGCCCAGCATCGCGCCCGGTATTGAGCCGATGCCGCCGAACACCGCCGCCGTGAACGCCTTGATGCCCGGCATGGAGCCGGTGGTGGGCATCAGCGTGGGATAGGAGGAGCAGAGCAGAACGCCCGCAATGGCCGCCAGGGCCGAGCCGATGGCAAAGGTCACGGAGATGGTGCGGTTCACGTTGATGCCCATCAGCTCCGCCGCGCCCCGGTCCTCGGAGACCGCGCGCATAGCCTTGCCCATCTTCGTCCTGCCTGTGAACAGGGTCAGCGCGATCATGATCACGATGTTCGCCACGATGGTCAGTATGATCTCGCTGGTGATGACCAGGTTGCCGTCAAACAGCTTGATGGAACCCACGCTGAACACGGACGGGAACACCTTGGGGTTGGCCGTCCAAATCAGCAGAGCCGTGTTTTGCAGCAGGTAACTGACGCCGATGGCCGTGATCAGCACGGCCAGCTTGGTAGCCTCGCGCAGGGGCCTGTAGGCCAGGCCCTCGATGAGCACGCCCAGCACCGTGCAGACCACCATGGCGCACAGCACAGCCACAAGCGGCGGCAGCGACAGATAGGACATGGCGCAAAACGCGATGTACGCGCCCACCATGATCACGTCACCGTGGGCGAAGTTCAGCATCTTGGCAATGCCATAGACCATCGTATAGCCCAGGGCGATGATGGCATAGACGCTGCCAAGGCTGATGCCGTTGATCAGAAATCGCAGGAACGAAACCATGTGATTCCAACTCCTTGAAAAGTAGTATAAGGTAACTGACCATCATCAACAGCCCTTTCTGTTGACAATCGTCAGTTACCTCGAAAAAACAGCCTTTCCGTCCCGGGCAAAGGCTCGGGACGGAAAGCGTTTCAAAGCAAATCAGCCGTTGAAGCCCACGTAAGCGCCATCCTTGATGACGACGGCGGTGGGCATCTTGGTCACGGCGCCGGACGCGTCCCAGGTCATATCGCCGGTCAGGCCTTTGATCTGGAAGTCAGGGCTGGTGAACTGGGCGATCAGCAGCTCGCAGGCGTCCTCGGGAGAGGTGCTGCCGTCGATGCCGGCGTTCACGCTGGCGGTGTACAGGGCATACACGGCGTCATAGCAGTCCGCGGCGAACTGGTTCGGGATCTCGCCGGTGATCTCCTGATAACGGGCGACGAAGGCCTTGGTCGCCTCGTCCTCGGCGTCAGCGGAGAAGGGGGTCAGCATGAACACGCCCTCGGCCAGGGAGGTGTCGAAGCCTTCCATGGTCAGGATGCCGTCCATGCCGTCCACGCCAAAGAACACAGGCGCATAGTCCATGGACTTGGCGGTCTGCAGGATCATGGACGCGGGGGTGTAGTAGATGGGCAGGAACACCAGGTCCGCGCCAGCGTCCTTCGCGTCGGAAACCTGGACGGAGAAGTCGGTGGTATCGTCGGTGAAGGTGGTGGTGGAGACGATCTCCATGTTCAGGCTCGCAGCCTCATCCGCGAAGGTCTGGTAGATGCCGGTGGAATAGGCGTCTGCGTTGTTGTAGATGATGGCGATCTTGGTGGCCAGGCCCTTTTCGTTGATATACGCAGCGGAAGCCTTGCCCTGGTTGGGGTCGGTGAAGCAAACCTGGAACACGTTGTCCTTGCCCTCGATGACGTCCACGGCGGAGGCGGAGGGGGTCAGCATGAACACCCGGTCCTCATTGGCCTGTGCGCCAACGGCGATGCAGGGGGTGGTGGTGGTGGTGCCGGCGATCATCTGAGCGCCGTTGTCCAGAACGGTGTTGTAGGCGTTGATGGACTTCTCGGCGTCGTGCTCGTCGTCCTCGTTCAGAAGCTCGATCTGCATGCCGCCCTGGGCGTTGATCTGCTCGGCGGCCACCTGGGCGCCAAACTTGCAGGCATTGCCGTAAATCGCGGCCGCTCCGGTGAAGGGGCCGATGACGCCGATCTTCAGCGCGTCCTCAGCCATGGCGGCGCAGGCCATACCCACGACCATCACGATGGCGAGGATCATTGCAACGATTGCCTTGTTGAACTTCATAATCGGATTCCTCCCAATCAGAATTGCGCTGCGCGCATACATCGAATATACGCGCATCGTTAAAACGTACTATACAATTACACCATTTTATTGTCAAGAGCAGGTTATGTGCGTTTTCGGGAATTTTACGTTATTTCTCATTTGAAACATCGTACGCTCCATCCTGCATTTCCGGCGGTCATCCAACGCACAGCCGACGGAAATATGCGTTTTTTGCGTATGTATGCTTCACTTCTGCCTCGGCACGACGAGCGTATTCAGCAGCTTTGCGGTCTCGGCGGCGCTGTCGACAGGGGCGTAGGCCCTTTGGGCGGCGCGCATGGCCTCCATCTTCGCGCCGCCGCCTGCAAACAGGTTGGCGATGCATTTGGGCAGCGCGTCCGGCTGGGGGCAATACACCGCGACGCCATGGGCCTGGAGCAGGTCCGGGTTGTGCTGCTCCTGCCCCGCCAGCTGGCCGAACAGGATCAGCGGCACGTTGAGCGCCACCGCCTCCATGGCGGCATTGGGGCTTGCGCGAAGGATCAGTATGTCGCTGGCTGCCATGACGTTCTGGATATCGTCGACGAAGCCCATGACGCTCAGCCGGCCGTGATACGGCTCTCCAAAGGCCTTTTTCAGCTTTTTGCGCAGCTTCCTGTTCCGCCCGCACACCACGTTGACATGGACGTCGGTGTGCTTGAGCAGCACGCGGGTGACGGCGCGAATGATGCCGCTGCCCTCCGAGCCGCTCATGACGGTGACCACCGTGCCCTGGTGGGGCGCCGGCGCAGGGACGTTCATAAACCGCGCGCGGACCGGAAAGCCCACCTCGATGACCCTGTCGGGATTGTCCACGTGGGCCAGTGTGCACTCATAGGATTCCCGGGACGGCGCCAGGACGCGGTAGATGCGGGGGTCATACCAGTAATCGGTGATGTCCACCAGATCCACCTCATGGGCGATCAGCGGGATCTTAAGCCCAGCCTCCTGCAGGACATCCAACACCGAAGCCAGGAAAATCGGATGGACGGATAGTATGGCATCCGGCTGAAAGCTGTCCAGCAGGGCCAGCAGCCGGGAACGGATCATGGATGCGACCACGGTGGTCACCGGCTTCCTGAAGGTCATCCCTGCCGCAAAGTTCCACTCCCATGCCTTGCCGGGCATGCGGGTGATCGGTCCGTAGGTGTATTCGGCCATGTACTGTTCAAAGCGGTTCATCAGGGCGAAGCCGTCGATGATCTTGACCTCCATATCGTCATAGGCGGATAGGCGCTCCGCCAGGGCTTCGGCGATGCTCTTGTGGCCGTGCCCTGTGTACATCGATGTGATGATCAACAGTTTTCGCATGCTTCAATCCTCTTGATAATCATTACTATTCTCGGACGGTTATAGCGCTGGATGATGATGTCGCCCAGGTTGCTCAGCGCGTATCCTATGGAAATCGCCACGCCATACCAGCCTTCGATCAACAGTCCAAACACCGGGCTCAAAAGCGTGAGCACCCAGTGCACCAGCTCGGCATTGCACATCTCCTGCACAAGGCGCTCCAGATGCGCCTTGTCCCGGGACATGGTATTCTGCTTGGGAAAGGCCTTCGGCATGATCTTGCTCATGTCGATGCTGTGGGTCTTGAGCCAGCGCACGCCCAGCTTCTCATAGATCAGGCCGTTGCGCTCCCAGGCATAGCATTTGAAAGGAAAGCGCCGGTAATCATACCAGGAGCGGGGTATGCTCTCGCCGATAAAGAAAATCGGTATGCCGATGATGCCCACGATGGACGCCATTCTCAGGAAGACGAACAGCGGCTTGAACAGGTGTGAAAGCTTATCGCCGCTTGTGAGCGCGAACAGAGCGACGCACACCGCGAAAAGCAGCGCCATGATCAGAACGCTCAGGTCGACCGCGCCCGCCGTCCGCCTCTCTTGATCCATCCAAGAACCCTCCCAGGCACTTCCTTTGTTTTCCATGACATTTTCTGTGTGTCAGTCCTTCACGAACGCCCTGTAGATGGCGTTCATCGCGGTTTCAAAATCCTCGATATTGATGCCCACGATGATGTTCAGCTCGCTGGAGCCCTGGTCGATCATGCGGATGTTCACGCCGGCTTCGTAGAGCGCCGTAAACAGGCGCGCGGCGGTGCCCGGCGCGCTGGTCATGCCGTGGCCCACGGTGGCGATCAGGGCGATGCCCGCGCTGATGTCGATGGAGTCGGGCTGGCAGGTCTGCTGGATGCGCTGTATGATCTGCTCCTTGCGGGTCACCAGTTCCTTGTCGGCCACCACCACGGACATCGTGTCGATGCCGGTGGGCAGGTGCTCGAAGGAGACGCCGAAGTCCTCCAGCGCCTGGAGCACCCTGCGGCCAAAGCCCAGCTCGGCGTTCATCATCGCCTTTTCGATGCTCAGCAGCGTGAAATTCTTGTGGCCCGCGATGCCGGTGATGACCTGGTCCTTCTCCCTGTCCGGGGAGGGATCCACCACGATCATCGTGCCGGGGTCCTCCGGGGCGTTGGTGTTGCGGATATTCGTGGGGATACCCGCCTTGTGGACCGGGAAGATGGCGTCCTCGTGCAGCACCGTCGCGCCCATGTAGGACAGCTCGCGCAGCTCCCGGTAGCTCAGCTCACGGATGCACTTGGGATTCTTGACGATGCGGGGATCGGCCATCAGGAACCCAGAGACGTCGGTCCAGTTCACGTACAGGTCGGCCTTTGCCGCCCGGGCCACGATGGCGCCGGAGATGTCGCTGCCGCCCCGGGAGAAGGTATGTACGTCGCCGTTGGGATAGGCGCCGTAAAAGCCGGGAATCACCGCGTGCTCGTGCAGCTTCAGCGCCTCGGCCATGATCTCGTTGGTCCACTCCGAGGCAAAGGAGCCCTGCCGGTCGAACTTCACCACGTCCTGGGCGTCGATGAAATCCCAGCCCAGGTATTCGGACAGCAGTATGCCGTTCATGTATTCCCCGCGGCTGGCGGCAAAATCAGGGTTCTTGTACTGGCGAATGGCGTTGCAGGTGTCGATCAGCAGGCCTGCGATGTCAAAGTCCAGCTCCAGCTCCCGGGCGATGGCCAGATAGCGGTCCGCGATCTTCCTGAACAGTTGCTCGTGGCTCTGGCCGCGCTCCACCCGCCTGTGACACTGGTAGAGCAGGTCGGTGATCTTCTCGTCAGCGTCAAACCGCTTGCCGGGAGCGCTGGGCACCACATAATGATAATCGGGATCCGATTCGATGATGGCCTTGACCTTGCGGAAGTGCTCCGCGTCGCACAGTGAAGACCCGCCAAACTTTGCCACTTTGATTCCCAAGTTGATAACTCCCTTCAAGCCGACAGACGCGGCGTGTTTGTAACGATGATAATGTGTGAGCGCGTTGCGGGCGCGCTCCTGCATGGCGGCTGGTAACCGCTACGGGTTTGATAACCGAGAGCGTGTTGTGATACGCACTTGCATGGCGGCTGGTAGCCGCCGCTACGGGGTTTCATTTTCGACCGGCGGCGCGACCTCGGCTTCGATCAGCTCCAGCAGCCGGTCCCTTCCGGTGCTGTCCTTGGAGGAATGGACCATGACCTCCCAGGGCTGGACGCCCAGCGTGCGGCAGATCACGGGAATGCTTCTTCCCCGCTGGGCCTTGGACAGCTTGTCCGCCTTGGTGGCCACCACGGTAAAGGGGATGTCGTAATGCCGCAGGTATTCCACCATCAGCTGGTCGTCCTCGGTGGGCGCGTGGCGCACGTCCACCAGCTGGAACACCCGCTTCAGGTGTTCCGACCCCCTCAGGTAGCCCTCGATCATTTCGGCCCACTTCTGCTTTTCCTGCTTCGGGGCCTTGGCGAAGCCGTAGCCCGGCAGGTCCACCAGGAAGAACGCCTCATTGATCAGGTAGAGGTTCACCAGCCGGGTCTTGCCGGGCTCCGACGAGGTTCGCGCCAGCTTGGAATTGCCGGTCATGTTGTTGATCAGCGAGGACTTTCCAACGTTGGACTTCCCCACCATGGCGATCTCCGGCAGTCCCTGGCCCGGAAAGGCCGCAAAGGCGCTCATGGATTTCACGAACTTTGATTTTTTGACGATCATGGGCGCTCACCCCGCCTGGCGCTGCTGAGTGCGCTCCAGCACCGCCTCCAGCGCGTCGTCCACCCGGTCCATCAGGCGGATGTCCATCTTTTCGAGTATCCCGGCGTCGATCTTCTCCAGGTCCTTCCCGTTTTCCCTGGGCAGCAGTATGCGCGTGATGCCCAGGCGATAGGCGGCCAGCAGCTTTTCCTTCACGCCGCCGATGGGCAGCACCCTGCCGTGCAGCGTGATCTCGCCAGTCATGGCCAGCGCGCCGCTGGCGGACAGGCCCGTCACGGCGCTCATCAACGCGCAGCTGAGGGCCACGCCCGCCGAGGGGCCGTCCTTGGGCACAGCGCCTTCGGGCACGTGGATGTGGATGTCATGCTTTTCAAAGTAGTCCGCGGGCGCGCCCCAGTCCGTCAGGCGGGCGCGAACCACGCTCCGGGCGAGCTCCGCCGATTCCTTCATCACGTCGCCCAGCTTGCCCGTCAACTTCATATTGCCCTTGCCGGGGAAGCAGAGGGCTTCCACAGGCATGACTTCGCCGCCGACGCTGGTCCAGGCCAGGCCGTTGACCACGCCCACCTCGCGCTTATCGGCCACGGGCTGGCGCAGGTAGCGGGGCGACCCCAGGTATTCCTTCAGGTCCTTCGGCTTGATGGCGACGCTCTTGTCCTCGGGGCATTCCACCAGGTGCAGCGTCGCTCTGCGGCACAGCTGGGCGATCTGGCGCTCCAGCGTGCGCACGCCGGATTCCCGGGTATAGCCGTCGATCAGCGCGGTGATGGCCTTGTCCGACAGCTTCAGCTGGCCCTTGGAGAGGTTGTGGGCCTCCCGCTGCTTGGGCAGCAGATGGCGCTTGGCGATCTCCAGCTTCTCCTCGCTGGTATAGCTGGGCACCTCGATGACCTCCATGCGATCCAGCAGCGCCCGGTCTATGGTGTCCAGCGAGTTGGCCGTGGTGATGAACAGCACGTCCGACAGGTCGAAGGGCACCTCCAGGTAGTGGTCCCGGAAGGCGTTGTTCTGGGCGGGGTCGAGGGCCTCCAGCATGGCCGAGGCAGGGTCGCCTCGCATGTCCCGGGACAGCTTGTCGATCTCGTCCAGCAGGAATACCGGGTTCATGGTCTTGCACTGGCGGATGGCCGATATGATGCGCCCCGGCATCGCGCCGACGTATGTCTTGCGGTGGCCGCGGATCTCCGCCTCGTCGTGCACGCCGCCCAGGGACAGGCGGGTGAACTTGCGGTCCAGGGCCCTGGCGATGGACTGGGCGATGGAGGTCTTGCCCACGCCGGGCGGGCCGACCAGGCAGATGATGGGGCTCTTCAATTTATCGGAGGCCACGGAGCGCACCGCCAGGTATTCGATCAGCCGGCGCTTGACCTCCTCCATACCGTAGTGATCGGCCTCGAGGACCCTGCGGGCCTTCTTGATGTCGATATTCGAGGTATCGTAGACCTCCCAGGGCAACTCCAGCATATATTCGATGTAGTTCTGGCTGACGCCGCTCTCCGGGGCGTGCACGGAGGAGCGCGCCAGGCGCTTCAGCTCCTTTTCAACGTGCTCCCTTGCGGCGGGGGGCAGCTTGGACGCCTGGATGCGGCGGCGCAGCTCGGTGACCTCCTCGTCCTCGTCCTCCCCCAGCTCCTCCTGGATGGCGTGTATCTGCTCGCGGAGGTAGTATTCGTGGTTGGCCTTGTCCATATACTCCTGGACCCGGGCCTGTATGCGCTCCTCCAGCTCACAGATCTGGATCTCGTCGGCCAGCTTTTCCAGCAGCAGCTTCATTCGCTGGTCCACGTCCAGGCAATCCAGCACCGCCTGCTTGTCCTCCAGGCGGCTGAGCATGTTGGAGGCCACCACGTCGCACAGCACCGAGGGGCTGCGCTCGCCCTCCACGGCCTGCAAAAGCTCGGGCATCGACTGGCCCCTGGCCCGTGCGGCCTGGGCGGCGAGGCTTCGGATGGCCCCCATCATCGCCCGCTGGTGGGCGTCGGTATAGGGCATGGGGGCGAGGCTCACCTCCACAATCTCGGCCTTCTGCATCTCCCCCGCCTCGAGCACATTGATGAGCATGGCCCTTCCGTGGCCCTCCAGCAGCACCCTTGCGGTGCCGTCGGGCATGTGCAGCACCTGCTTGACCACAGCGACCGTTCCCACGGTGTACAGCTCCTCGAGGCCGGGATGGTCGCAAGCGCTGTCCCGCTGGGCCACCACAAACAGGCGCTGGTCCTCGCCCTGGGCCGCGTCGCGCACCGCAAACAGGGAGCGATCCCTTGCGATGTCGATCGTGATTACCGTATTCGGAAACATCGCCAGGCCCCGCAGCGGCAGCAGCGGAAGCCTGACCGTATGATTCTGGCGCGTCACCTTGCTCAATGATAGGTTCCCCCGTATACAATGGTATTTACAGTATACCTTAGATGTGTTAAGTTACAAAGGAATTGGCCTGGTGTTTTCAACCTCATTATGTAAATGGTGGGTATAAAGTGAAAGGGCAGCCAGCGGCACTGATATCCGGACACAAGGCCGCGGGGTATGGACAATCCGACGCATTTCAATTATAATAGTGACAGTATATGCCTGAAGGAGCGATTCCGATGAAGAGATGGCTGTCCGCGATACTGGCCCTCATGCTGCTGCTCTGCGCGTCCGCTTTTGCCGAAGAGGACTGGGACTTTGAAGCCTTTGACGACGGCTATGACGGCACCTGGGTCCAGGTCAACGCCCTGGATATCGAATTCTGCCTGCCGGAGGGCTGGCAGGAGACCGCCGCGCCGGAGGGCGCCGCCTATGCCGCCGCGAACGCCCCGGGCAGCGCGACCCTCGCCATTCGGCTTGCCGCCCAAAGTGTGGACGACCTTGCCGCCTGGGGCGCGGCCAACCTGAAAAACAGCCAGCCGACAACGGCAGGCTTCTACGACGTGCTGCTCAGCGGCGGCGGGAACGCGATGAGCGCTTACCTGATCGTCACGGTGGACGACGTGCTCGCCTTTGACTTCACCCGTTCAATCGAGGAGGCCCTCTCCCCCGATTTCGCTCTTCAGATCGTGGGCAGCGCCTGCGCGCTTTGGGACGACGACGTGCCCCTGATGGATGGCGACGAGGACTTCGACTTCGGCGAGGCGTTCGAGGCGGACCTGGGCTGAAAACCGGTCTTGCGACATCCCCGCGACAAGGCCCTGTGCCTTGCGCAATGATTAAGATGCGGTTTAAATTCGTAAAATCTGGAATTGGGTATTGACAAAAGGGAGGATTTGTTGTAATATATCACATGTCGCCGCGAGCGGCAAACGAGGAACAATTGGGAGCATAGCTCAGCTGGGAGAGCATTTGCCTTACAAGCAAAGGGTCACAGGTTCGAGCCCTGTTGTTCCCACCATGTGGCGCGGTAGTTCAGTTGGTTAGAATGCCAGCCTGTCACGCTGGAGGTCGAGGGTTCGAGCCCCTTCCGCGTCGCCACCTGCCCAGGTAGCTCAGTCGGTAGAGCAGTAGACTGAAAATCTACGTGTCGATGGTTCGATTCCGTCCCTGGGCACCATTTGCGGTAGTAGCTCAGTTGGTAGAGCGCCACCTTGCCAAGGTGGAGGTCGCGAGTCCGAGTCTCGTCTACCGCTCCATTATTACGGCGAACGCAGCGCGTGCGCCGCAATTTGGTGCCATAGCCAAGTGGTAAGGCAAAGGTCTGCAAAACCTTCATTCCCCGGTCCGAATCCGGGTGGCACCTCCATAAAACCCGTCCTGATGGGGCGGGTTTTTTTCATGCAGTTTTTCTGTGATTGAGTGGATGACGCCCTTCGAGACCCAGAACTCCCATGCGGGGCTGGTCGCCGCCTCCTATACCATGTAAACGGAAATAAGTCAACTCTGCTTATCAATTTGTCCTCTCCCCCTGCGCAAAACGAACCCGCCGACATCTGCTGCCGGCGGGAATTGATTGTGGCTATTGAGTTTTTTTATTTGAAACTCACTGTCCCGGAGTATCAAGGGCGCCTGCATTTCCCATGAGCAATCATTTCCGCTTCACATTGTGGACCTGTCGCATCATGCTGGAAACCTGGTCCCGAGAGAAATTGTCATATGTTATTCAATCGGGAAATGCAGGCCAGGGTCTGTGCTTCGCTATAGTACAATGGCACCGCCTCCCTTTCCTTTCTGAATTGGAGATCTGTTATCTCCCAAGAGGTTTTTTGTTCTCCCTCTCTCTGGGAATATAATAGCATGTTTCGATTTGTTTGTCAACCTGTTTTTTACTGAAAATTATACTTTTTTCACAAAAGAATTCTTATACCCCCATTAATCCGGCTTTTGTTGGGCTACACACCGAATCAATCCAGGTGGCAACCCGGGATTTACATATGCAATGAAGCATGATACAATACCCATGTATTCCAATCTGGTTTGCGGATGGAGGTGATGACCATGGCTTCAAGACCCCGCATGCTCATCAGCGCCTGCCTGCTGGGCGTGGAATGCCGCTACGACGGCGGCGGCCAGGTGCTTGCGGCGCTGGACGCGCTGATGTCGCGCTACGAACTGATCCCGGTCTGCCCCGAGCAGCTGGGCGGCCTGCCCACCCCCCGCACGCCCGCCGAGCGCCAGGGCGATCGCGTCGTCGACCGCGAAGGCAGGGACGTCACCGAGGCCTTTTCCCTCGGCGCGTCGCAGGCCTGCCACCTCGCCCGGCTCTACGGCGCGCGCCTTGCGCTGTTGAAGGCCCGAAGCCCCTCCTGCGGCTGCGGGGAGATCTACGACGGCAGCTTCTCCGGGCGCAGGATTCCCGGCAGCGGCATCACCGCCGAGCGACTGACCGCGATGGGCGTTGCGGTCTACACCGAAGCGGACGCGGAGGCGCTGATTCAGAAAGAACTGATGGAATAAATACGACAGACCAACAAAGGAGGTATCGGCAATGGAAAAGAACTATCGGGCGGAGCTGGTCGGCGTGCTGGGCGATCCCGTGGACGGCACCCCCACCGGCGTCATGGAGGAGGCTGGCTTTGAACACGACGGCCTGAACTGGCGCTACATCACCGTCAAGGTGCTGCCGGAGGACCTGGACGCCGCAATGGCCGGCGTGCGCGCCTTCAACATGAAAGGCGTCAACCTGACCATGCCCCACAAGATCAACGTGCTCAGGCACATGGACGAGCTCTCGGAGGCCGCCCGGGTCATCGGCGCAGTGAACACCGTCGTCTGCCGCGAGGACGGCACGCTGTTCGGCGAGAATACCGACGGCAAGGGCTTCGTGCAATCGCTGACGGACGCCGGCATCCCGCTGGCAGGTAAATCCGTCTGCCTGCTGGGGGCGGGCGGCGCGGCGCGAAGCATCGGCGTCGAATGCGCGCTGGCCGGGGCGGCTTCCGTCACCGTGATCAACCGAAGCGGCAAGCGCGGCGAAGCCCTGGCAGAAGTCATCCGGAACAACACCGCTGCCGAGGCCCGCTTCATCCCCTGGGAGGGCCCCGCCCGCGTCCCCGAGGGCACCGATATACTGATCAACGCCACCAGCGTGGGCCTGCATCCCCACGGGGATCAGTGCCCCGACGTGGACTTCGACACCGTGCAGCCCGGCATGGTGGCCTGCGACGTGATCTTCAATCCCGTGGACACGCCCTTCCTCACCCGCGCCGCCGCCCGGGGCGCCAGGACCATCGACGGCCTCGGCATGCTGGTGAACCAGGGCGCGATCAACTACACCCTCTGGACCGGCAAAAAAGCCCCCAGGGACGTGATGTACGCGAAGCTGAAGTCTGAATTCGGACTGTAATAACTCCCCATACGACGCAGCGGAGCGGTAAGGCCTGTGCAAACCGGCCTTACCGCTCCATTTTGTCGTCCACATATTCTTTCCCCACGTCGGCGGCAATTTATGTTTGAATTTAGGTTGTTGGCCTACAATGATTTCCAACGATGGGAAAGGACGGTAGACACCATGATGAAATCCGGCAAGCCCCGCAGGCGAAAGCTGGTGCGGCGAATCCTGTTGATCGTGTTGTTGCTGGCGCTGGCCGCAGGCATCGGCTGGTACGCCTATAACGCGCTGAAGCGGGAATACACCACCACCTATGACACCTACACCGCCACAACCGGCAGCATTTCCAACGCCCTCAGCTTCAGCGGCAACCTGGCGCTCATCGACAGCGCCAGCTACACCGCGGCCTCGTCCAGCACGGTCAAGACGATCTACGCGCCTGCCGGGTCGGACATCAAAGAGGGCGACAAGCTGATCCGGCTGGCCAACGGCGAAACCGTCACCGCCGATTTCGACGGCAAGGTGAACGTGCTGAGCCTCAACGAGGGCGATTCCGTCAACGCCGGCGACACGCTGGTCCAGATCGCCGACTTTAACCACCTGCGCGTCACCTTCCGGGTGGATGAATACGACATCAGCGACGTGGCGGTGGGCCAGGCCTGCACCGTCACCGTCACCGCCCTTGAAAAGACCTATGAATCCAGCATCGCGGCCATCGACTACATCTCGGCCTCCACCGGCAACGTGGCCTACTACACCGCCAGCGCCTACGTGGACGTGGACGGCGACGCCCTGCCCGGCATGCAGGTGACCGTGACCATTCCCCAGGAGGAGGCGAAGGACGTCGTGATCCTGAAGGTGGACGCCCTGAGCTTCGACAACACCAACCAGGCCTTCGTTTGGATGAAGAACGACTCGGGCGAGCTGGCGCAGGTCAACGTCACCACCGGCGTTTCCAACGGCAACTACATCGAAATCACCAGCGGCCTCTCCGACGGCGACGAGGTCTACGCGGAGGCCAAGGTCGAGGAGACCAGCTCCGGCGGCCTGCTCAGTGGCCTGTTCGGCGGCCAGCAGTTCAACCAGCCCCAGGGCGGCCCCGGCGGCAACATGCCCGGCGAGCGCGGCAACTGGTCCGGCGAGCGCGGCAACTGGTCCGGCGGCGAACGGGGCACCGGTACGGGCGGCCAGCGGTCCGGCGGCAGCGGCAACGGGGGCGGTGGCAGCCGATGAGCATGAAGCTGTTTAAGCGTTCCGGGTCCCCGCCCTCCCCCGCCGATCCGGCGGCGCAGGCGCCCGATGTGGGTCATGCGTTCTTCAGGATGGAGAAGATCAACAAGTATTACCAGATGGGCGAGGAACAGGCCCACATCCTCAAGGACGTCGACCTGGCGCTGGAGCGGGGCGAGTACCTGTCGGTGCTGGGGCCCTCCGGCAGCGGTAAATCCACGCTGATGAACATCATCGGCTGCCTGGACGTGGCCAACTCCGGCCGGTATACGCTGGACGGACAGGTCATCGAGGACCTGGGCGAGGGCGAGCTGGCCCGCATCCGAAGCCGCGAGATCGGCTTCATCTTCCAGAACAGCCAGCTGCTGCCCCGGCTGAACGCCCAGAAGAACGTGGAGCTGCCGCTGATCTACGCCGGCGTTCCCCCAAAGGAGCGGCGACGGCGTGCCCGGGAGATGCTGGATCGGGTAGGCTTGTCCGACCGCATGGGCCACTACCCCAACCAGCTCTCCGGCGGCCAGCAGCAGCGCGTGGCCATCGCCCGGGCGCTGGTGGGCAATCCCACGCTGCTGCTGGCGGACGAGCCCACCGGCGCGCTGGATCAAAAGACCGGCAGGCAGGTCATGGGGCTCTTCCGCGAGCTCAACGACGAGGGTCGCACCATCATCATGATCACCCACGACATGAACATCGCCAAGAATGCCCGGCGGGTGGTCCACATCATAGACGGCATACTCACGGAGGGAGGCGGCACGGCAGATGCATAATCTATTCGTTGTTTCATTGCACTCCACATTCATCATGCTGGGCGAGTGCGTGAGGATGTCGCTTTCCAACATCCTGGGCAACCGGGTGCGCTCGTTTTTGACGGTGCTGGGCATACTGATCGGCGTAGCGGCGGTCATCGCCCTGATCACCACGGTCAACGGCTTCTCCGGCTCCCTGTCCAGCTCCTTCAGCGCCATGGGCGCCGGCACGCTGACCGTCACCGTCACGGGCAGCGACCTGAAATCCGGCCTTTCCACCGATGACCTGGCGACCCTCACTGCCATGGACATCGTGGACGGCGTGACCCCCAGCGTGGCCATGAACGCCCGCGTCTCCCGGGGCGGCAGCTACAAGACCGGCATCTCCGTCTCCGGAAAGAACGGCTATTATTTCACCCGAAACGCGGACCTGCTGTCCCGGGGCCGGGCCATCAACTTCACCGACGAGGACAACATGACCCAGGTGTGCATCATCTCTACCGACATGGTCGAGGAATTCTTCTACGGCGTGGACCCCATCGGCGAGAATCTCTATATCGGCAGCATCCCCTTCATGGTGGTCGGCCTGATGACCGAGGAGGGCAGCAGCAGCATCAGCGACCTGATGAGCGGCAGCCCCGACATACTCATTCCCTACACCACGGCCCTGAAGCTGAACAGCGCCAACGTGGTCACCAGCTTCACGGTATACCTGGCCCCGGGCGTCGACTCGGAAACCGCCACGGACCTGCTGGAGGCCGAGCTGGACACCATGTTCAGCTACGAGGAGGACTGCTTTGAGATCATGAACATGTCCAGCATCGAGGACACCATGCAGAACATGCTCAACATGGTCAGCGCCCTGCTGGCGGGCATCGCCTCCATCGCCCTGATCGTGGGCGGCATCGGCATCATGAACATGATGCTGACCACCGTCACCGAGCGCACCACCGAGATCGGCCTGAAAAAGGCGCTGGGCGCCCTTCCCTGGCAGATCCAGGCGCAATTCCTGATCGAATCGTTCCTGCTGTCCATCATCGGCGGCGCGCTGGGCATACTGCTCGGGCTGACGCTGTCGCTGATCCTGTCCAGGGTCATGGGCACCAGCTTCGTGATCTCCACCTTCGCCATCGTCCTCGGCGCGGGCTTCTCCGCTGCCGTGGGCATCATCTTCGGCTGGGCCCCGGCCCGCAAGGCCAGCAGGCTCAACCCCATCGACGCCCTGAGATCCGCATAATCCTATCGCAATTCATTCCTAATTCCTCATTCCTCATTCCTAATTCCTATAAAGGAGGTATCCCCATGAAGAAGTCCACCCGCAAACGCATCGCAAGATTCGCCGTCCTCGCCCTGCTGCTCTCCCCCGCCGCCCTGGCGGACAGCATCACCTTCACCGGCACCGTCGCCGCCAGCCAGACCCACGAGGTCTACGCCCCCATCGGCGGCAAGGTGCAGACCGTCTCCGGCGACGTGGGCGACCGGGTCAGCGCCGACACCGTGCTGGTCGACCTGTCCACCACCAAGGTCTATGCCGAGGAGGACGGCGTCGTCACCGGCGTCTTCGGCCAGCCCGGGGATTCCGCCGAGACCATCAGCAGCCTCTACGGCTCGGTGGTTTCCATCGAGGGCGAGAGCGTTTACAGCATCGCCGCCTCCACCACCAACGCCTACAACACCACCGCGACGAAGTTCGTGCACGTGGGCGAGAACGTCTACCTGAGCTGCTATTCCGACGGCAGCCACACCGGCACCGGCGTGATCACCGCCATCGAGGGCACCGACTACACCGTTCGGGTGACCTCCGGCGAATTCCTGGTGGGCGAGACCGTGAACGTGTATCGGGGCGATTCCGCCACCTCCACCAAGCGGGTCGGCAGGGGCACGCTGAGCCGCACCAGTCCCACCGCGGTGACCGGCAGCGGAAGCATCGTATCCATCGCCGTCTCCGCCGGGGATACCGTGCATCGCGGCGACCTGCTGTTCGAGACCCTCGACGGCGGCTTTGACGGGCTCTACATGAGCGGCAGCGCGATCACCGCGGGCATCGACGGCACCATCAGCCAGCTGAACGCCCAGCAGGGCGGCACCATCCAGAAGGACGAGGTGGTGGCCGTGCTCTACCCCGAGGGGGCAATGCGCATCGAGGCCAGCGTCGAGGAGGCCAACCTCGCCTCCATCCACGTGGGCGACCCGGTCAGCATCGAGCTGATCTGGAACCAGGACGAGGAGGTCACCTATCCCGGCACCGTCTCAGGCATTTCCGCCATCGCTGACGCCAGCGAAGCGCAGGGAGGCGAGACCGAGAGCGCCGTCACCTACACCGTCTACATCGACTTCACCCCCGACGAAAACACCCGATACGGCATGAGCGCCGTGGTGACCACCCAGGATGCCGATCCTGTCGAAGCGCCCGAAGAGGTGATTGAGAATGAAGCGGATTAAGCAGCGGCTGCTTTCCCTGGCCATAACCGGCGCGCTGCTGCTGGGCTTCACGCTGCCCGAGGCCTTCGCCGCGAGCGCGAAGTCGACAAAGGAGAGCAGTGCCTCCGATGCCCAGGAGACCACGTCGGAAAAATCCGGCAAGAAGCAATCGAAGAAGAAAACCTCTGACGCCCAAGCGGCGGAGAAGTCTTCAAAGACAAAGGACAAGGCCGGCGAAAAAGCCGAATCCTCGGAGGAGAAGGCGTCCAGCGGCAAATCCGAAAAGTCGGATGAAAAGGCCGACAGCAGCAAATCCGATAAGTCGGATGAGAAGGCCGACAGCAGCAAATCCGATAAGTCGGATGAGAAGGCGTCCAGCGGCAAATCCGATAAGTCGGAGGACAAGGCGGACAGCGGCAGATCCGATAAGTCGGAGAAGAATACGAAGAGCAGCAATAAAGAGGTCTCCCTGTCCCTCTCCATTTCCAAGCCCGGCGGACTGAGCGCCTCGGGCGGGATCTGGCAGGTCGACCCCGGCAAGGTCAGCGCGCTGACCCTGTCCTGGAAGTGCAAGGGCGACTACGACAGCTTCGAGGTCAGCGTTTCCGGCGGCGTCTACAGCGCGTCCACCGAAAAGAAGTCGGCGAAGATCTCGGTCAGCGGCCTTTCGGAGGGCAAGTACACCGCGACCGTCAAGGCCATCCGCGACGGCAAGACCGTCGCCAGGGCAAAGCTGAGCTTCCAGATCATCGCCTCCCCTGCCGACGAAGCCCCGGAGGCGCCCGCGTCTGAAACCATCGGAAATGACGGTGCGGAGGCATCGGCCCTCCAGACGGATCAGCCCGAGGCGGGCATTGCAGCGGAGGGCGAGGATATCGCGCTTCAGCCGGATTCCCTAGAAGTCGGCGCTGATTTGGAAGCGCCGGCGGTTGCGGAGGATCTTGTTTCCGAAGCGGCAGAGGACGAAACGGAAGCGGCAGAAGCAGTTGAGGGGCAGGACGCCTCTCCGGAACAGACCGCAGAGGAACCGTCCGAAGAGGCTGTGCCGGATGCTATTCAGGGCCTGTACATCGTCGTAACGCAGGACGCCAATCAGGTCCTGTCCGTCGACGAAGCGCTGGATGTCGCTTGGGAACAGCTTGGTCAGGAGGAAGATACCCGCCTCGAGGATACCCCTGTCGTCAAAAAGAAGGACGCCGCGGTCGACCAATCCGCCGGGGAGGAACACCTCGACCTGACTCAGCCGGATATTCAGGCCCCGCAGGAGGATGCGATCGAGGGCCAGGCGGTCACGGAGGAAGCCCTTCCGGACGCCACCCCCGCTGAACTGGACGGGCCGGCGCTTCAGCTTGACGAGACCGATGAAGCGCTGGCGCTGGATGAGACTGAAGCGCTGGTATTCGATGGGCCCTCGGACGAAGCGGTTCTCCTGGAAGTCGAAGGCGATTCCATCTTATCCAACGCCGGCGATGAAAGGGAAAAGGGCGACGATAAGCTCACCCTGTCCGTCATGGGCGCGGAGGGCCTGTCCGTCATCGACGGCGCGCTTCACGTCGACCTCGCCCGGGCCGGCTCAGTGACCCTCGTCTGGTCCTTTGGCGGCGCCTGTGACGAATACGCCGTCAGCGTCTCCGGCGGTTTGTACGAGAAAACCACGAAGAAGAGCCAGCTGAAGCTGCCTGTCAAAAAGCTGTCTCCCGGTCAGTACACGCTCACCGTCGCCGCGAACAAGGACGGCAAGGCGCTCTCCAGCGCGCGCCTGGGCTTTACCGTCGACGCCGCCGACAGCGGGGAGGAGACCGCCGGACTGGCGATCGCCGTCGCCTCGCCCCAGGGCCTGCTCATTACAGAGGGCGTCTATCAGGTCGACCCGGCCCAAGTTGAGGCGCTGACCCTCACCTGGCAGTTCGGCGGCGAATGCGACGCCTTCGACGTCAGCGTCTCCGGCGACGTCTACAGCGGCCAGACGGAGGAAGCCACCGTGACCGTTCCCCTGTCGGGTCTGGCTGCCGGTACCTATACCGTCACCGTCGTCGCCCTCAGGGACGGCGAAGCCGCCGCCCAGGGCCAGCTCTCGTTCAACATCCCCTCGCAGGACGAAAAATCGGAGGAGGATCAGGGCAAGGACGGCAAGCAGGGCGACCAGCCCCAGGGTGGCGGACAGAGGAGCGGCGGGCAGAAGGGCGGCGCGTCTAAGGGCGGCGACGCCCAGGAGGCGGATCAGGGCTTCCACGTCACCCCGGGTGAAGCGCTGATCGGTACCCACACCTCCGGCAACCGGGATATGCGGCTCTACGGGGCGGTCGCCCTGACGCTGGATACTGAGAATCCCATGAACGTGCTGACCCTGGGCGACACGGTGCTGAACATCCGGCTCAGCGACGGCGGTCTGTTCACCGCGTCCATCGAGGAAAATGTGCTTGCACTGGTTCCCCAGGATAAAGCGCAGGCCTGGCTGCTCAACGGGTATGCTTTAAAGACGCTGGCCCTCAGTGGCGTGACCAGCCTGCGCCTGACACTGGACGATATTACCGTGGAATTCCCGACACTTCCCAAGCTGTCCGGAAGCAACTACGGCACGCTGTGCGCCGCGGGCCGGACATCCAGGGATTACAGCTATGCCGTATCCTCAAACGGCTGCACCGTGACGGTGGCAGGCCAGAGCTTCCAGCTGAGCGCGGAGGGCGAGCTTGTTTGAGGGAAAGGACGATGAAATATGAAAAAGAAGCTGACGATACTGCTGCTGGCGCTGATGCTCACCGCATCGGCGCTGGCCGAGGCCTATGAGGGTACCACGGCGCCCCTGTCCACCGCAGTGGTCACCGCCGGGGTTTCCGGAATCGTCCAGGCCCTCGACGCCGAGGCGGGCAGCCATGTAAATGCCGGCGACGTGATGGCCTCAATGAAGCCGGTACGCGCCTTTGCCGCCCGGGACGGCTCGGTATCCCTGGTCAACGCCGGGGAAGGCGACAAGATCGACGGCACGCTGCTGGAGCTTATGCCCCTGGAGCGCTACCTGATCTATTGCACGGTGGACAAGGCATACCAGAGCGCCGAGTCGACGCTGGTGCACAGCGGAGAGACGGTCTATGTGCGCTGCACCACGGACGGCAGCCACCGCGCCGTCGGCGTGCTGACCGAGATCGAAGGCGCGGAATACCGGGTCGTGACCCTGGGCGGCGAGCTGTACCTGGGCGAGACCGTCTATCTCTACCGAAGCGACGCATTTACCGCCAGCCAGCGCATCGGCATCGGCACCGTGGTCTCCAACGACACCCAGGGCTACGAGGCCAGCGGCACCGTGAGCCGCCTGCTGGTCGGCGAGGGCGACACCGTGGAGCGGGGCCAGCTGCTCTATGAGATCAACGGCGGCACGGTCGACGCGCCTGTCTCGGGCATCGTGACTTCCGTTTCCGTCAAGGCAGGCGAAGCCGTGGAAGAGGGACAGGTCGTGGCCGAGATCGTGCCCGACGGCCAGGTCTGCGTGGAAATACAGGTGAGCGAAAGCGAGGCCTCCGGCTTTTCAAAGGGACAGCGCGTGGCGCTGACGCAGACCTTCGACGCCGAGGAAAAGACCTTCGCCGGAACGGTCGTCGGCAGCGCATGGCTGGCCGAGGACGCGCTGTACACCGTGCGCATACTGCCAGACGCGGGCGTTCAGCTTCCCCTGGGCATGAGCGTCACGGTTCGGACGCAGGAGAAATGACAATACTGCGAACAAAGGCAAGCAGAGGCGCCGAACAGCGCCCCTGCTTGCCTTTGATACTCAATCATTCCTCCGTCAGCCGCTCCACGACCGCCTCGAAGGCCATGCTGTGGCTGGCCTTCACCAGCACGCAATCCCCGGGGCGGACGACGTCCCAAAGCGAAGCCAACAGGCCTGCCTTGTCCTCGAAATACAGCACCTCTCCCCCGGCATCCCGTGCGCCGTCCGCGATGGCGCGGGACAGCGGGCCGCAGCCCACCACCAGGTCGACGCCGGCCCTCGCCGCATATTCGCCGACCCCCCGGTGCAAGGCCTCAGTGCGGGGTCCCAGCTCCAGCATGTCGCCCAGTATGCACACCCGGCGCTTGCCCTGCAGCTGCATCAGCGAATCCACGGCGGCCTGGCAGGAATTCGGGTTGGCGTTGTAGCAGTCGCTGACGACGGTCATGCCCCTGGCGTGGATCACCCGGGCCCTGTCCCCCACGGTCTGGTACCGGGCGATGCCCCGGGCGATCTCGTCGCCGGTCATGCACAGCGCCAGTCCCACGGCGGCTGCGGCCAGCGCCGCGCAGGGCAGGTGGCTGCCGAAGGCGGGAATGCGCACCTCAAAAGCGCCTTTCGGGTGGTGAATGGTCATGCGCATGCCGTCCTCGCCCAGGTTGCGCACGTCCAAACCGCGAACGTCACAGCCCTCGCTCAGGCCGTAGGTCATCCGGCGCATGTCCGGGTGACAGGCGCGCTGGATCGGGTCGTCGCCGTTGAGCACCGCCAGGCCCTGCGCGTCCATGCCCTCGAAGATCTCGCCCTTGGCCCGCATCACGCCCGCGCGGTCGCCCAGGAACTCCAGGTGGGCGTCGCCGATCACGGTGAACACGGCGATATCGGGGCGCACCATGTGGGTCAGACGGCGCATCTCGCCAAAGTCGCTGATGCCCATCTCCACCACGGCGACCTGATGGGCGTCCTCCAGCCCCATCAGCGTCCACGGCACCCCCAGCTCGTTGTTCAGGTTCCTCTGGGTCTTGTGGGTCTGGAAGCGCTGGCTGACCACCGCGGCGATCATCTCCTTGGTGGTGGTCTTGCCCACGCTGCCGGTGATGCCAATCACGGGAATGTCGAACCGGGAGCGGTGCCAGGTCGCCAGCGCGCCGGTGGCCCGAACGGTGGAATCCACGACGATGGCGGGCTGCTCGTTTGGCGCGGGCTCCCGCTCGCTGAGGTTCGCCACCGCGCCAGCGGCAATGCAGGCGGCCATGAAGTCGTGCCCGTCCACCCGTGTCCCCTTCAGGGGGATGAACAGCGATCCGGGACCCGCCTTGCGGCTGTCACTGGTGACGCTTTCGATCATGCTGTCCAGCGCAGCTTCGTTCCCGACATAGCGGCCTTCCACAGCCTTCAGCGCATCGCGCAAGGTAAAGGGCTTCATCAGCCGTTCGCACCTCCCATGGCGTCGTCCACGATGATCTGGCAGAGGGTGTTGTAGTCGATGCCCGCGGCGGCGGCCTCCTGGGGCACCAGGCTGGTGGGCGTCATGCCCGGCAGCGTGTTGATCTCCAGGAAGTAGATCTCCCCCGCCTCAGTGAGTATGAAGTCGGTCCTCGAATAGGTTTGCAGCTCCAGCAGCTTGTGTACCTTCAGCGCCGTGGCCCCCAGCATGCGCTCGGTATCGGGCGCCACGGGCGCGGGACAGATCTCCACCGCCGCGCCGGCCTGGTACTTGTTCTTATAGTCGTAGAAGCCCCCGCGGGGAATGATCTCGATGGAGGGCAGCGCCCTGCCCTGCAGCACGCCCACCTGGACCTCGCGCCCAGCCACGTACTCCTCGACAATCACGCGGCCCAGGCCCACGTTTTCGCGCAGGGCCTTTTCCAGTTCCCCGCGGCTGTGGGCGATGGCCACGCCGATGCTGGAGCCGCTGTCCACGGGCTTGACCACACAGGGCAGCTTCAGCTCGCCACACAGCGCCTCGATCTGGCTGTCCTTGTAGTAAAGCAGGCGCCACTGGGGGGTCTTGACTCCCGCGCCGCGCACCAGCTGCTTGGTCAGGTCCTTGTCCATGGCGATGGCGCTGCCCAGATAGCCGCTGCCGGTGTAGGGCACGCCCATCAGATCCAGCGCGGCCTGTATGCGGCCGTCCTCGCCGCAGGCGCCGTGCAGCGCCAGGAACACCACGTCCGCCAGCGCGCAAAGCTCAAATACCCCCTTGCCCACCTTGCTGGGGCTCTGCCACTTTCGCGACCGGCGCACGGCCTCCAGATCAGGGGCCTGTTCGGAGACGCTGGTTTCTCCCAGCGGGGGGAGCAGCTCGAACAGCCGCGCCGGCTCGACGTCGTAATCCTCCAGGCCGTAGAACATATCCACCATCACGGCCCTGTGACCCAGCTTGCGCAGCGCGCCGCAGATCAGCGTGCCGCTGGAGAGGGATACATTGCGCTCCATGCTCAGTCCGCCGCACAGCACGACGATATTCATAGGCGTTTCGCCTCCATTATTTTACATCAATATATGGATTATATCACAAATGCCCCCACACATCAGCCGCTTTTCTGAAAAGGCGCTATATTTAACAGTATGACGGGGGTCGGCGTTGCGTGCATCGGGTCAAGCCGGATTTACCATTTGATTTTTTAACGTATTTATGATATGATATGTCCGTCTAAAGGAAGGTGATACACTATGTCAGGCGCGATTCGCAGCTGTGCAGGCGGCGTCGTGTTCTACGGCGACGAGGTATTCCTGCTGATGAGCGACCGCGGCGAGTGGGTGATGCCGAAGGGCGTCATACGAAATTGCAACCGCTCCAACGACGTGGCGCTCTGGCGGGTGGAGGACGAGGCGGGCATTCACGCCGAGATCATCGGCATCGCCGGAAATACCCGATACGACTTCTTCTCCGAGGGTCGGGGAAAGGAAATCAGCAATCGCATACAGTGGTTCGTGATGCGGGCCCTCGACCGGACATTCCACGTCTCCTACGACCAGGGCTTCCTGAACGGCAACTACTATCCCGTGGAAAAGGCCAGGGAGATGCTGACCTACGCCGGGGACAGGCCGATTCTGGACAACGCTTGGGCAATATACACCGAAAACAGGAAACGGGCCGAATAGCATTTACTCACTATAAAAATATATCTCTCGCATTGCATGCAATGCGAGGGATATATTTTATAGTCATCCCGTTCTGCCATGCGATCCTGAATTGATCGGGGCTGGCCCGGTCAATTCTACGTGTTACGCCGTCTTCCGCACGGCCAGCTTGTCGGAGATCATCGCGATGAATTCGCCGTTGGTGGGCTTGTCCTCCCTTGCAAAGACACGGTGGCCGTACATCTGGTTGACCGCCTCCAGCCGGCCCCGGCTCCAGGCCACCTCGATGGCGTGGCGCATGGCCCGCTCCACCTTGCTGGCGGAGGTATCGAACTTTCGGGCGATGCCGGGGTACAGCTCCTTGGTAATGCGGTTGATCACGTCGTGGTTCTCCAGCACCATGTGCACCGCCTCCCGCAGGTATTGATAGCCCTTGATGTGGGCGGGTATGCCCAGGGTAAGGAAGAGGTTCGTGATCTGCTCGTCCATGCTCTCCTCCCCTGCCTCAGGGGCGGCGGCGACGGCCTGGGGCTGGTCCCGGGCAATTTCGACGATGCGCGCATACAGAAGGTTCATGTCGAAGGGCTTCACCATGTAATAGCTGGCCCCCAGGCGTATAGCACGCATGATGAAGTCGTCCCTGGCCAGCCCGGTCAGCACGATCACCCTCGGTCGCAGCGCCGCCTCCATGCCGTTCAGCGCCTCCAGCGTCATAAAGCCGTCCCTCCGCGGCATGATGATGTCCATCACCAGTATGTCCGGCCCGTATTGGCGCACACAGTCAGGGATCTCCTCCCCGTCTGAGACCGCCGCCACCACCTCGATATCCGGCTTCCGGGAGAGATAATCCGTCAAGAGCCTCAGTATGTTCAGATTGTCATCCGCCAGCATCACACGTATCCTGTCCATATCTGTCTTCCTTTCGTCATTTGAGTTGGAAGTATATATGCGGGTGGATGACAGGATATGATAAAATACTGATTTGTCGCGGCGCGACAAATCAGTATTCAATTAGGAATTAGGAATGGCTCTGTCGGTACGCTCGGGCCCGTCAGTATTTCAGCAGTTCCGGATGCGTTTCGATTTCATATTCCGCCTGCCAAGCATCAACCAGTCCGTTCAGCTTTTCCAGTTGATAATAGCGCAGCGCGGCGGCGTTGAGCAGCTGCTTTTCGTCTTCGGTCAACACGTGCGCCCCCGCAGGCGCGTCGCCCACGTAGCAGATGATGTGCACGCCCTGCTCGGTGACCACGGGGTCGGAGATGTCCCCCGGCTTGACCAGCGCCGCTGCGGCAGCCTTGAAGTCCTCCGGCCACTGCTGGGAATCCGGGTGGAAGAGATAGCCGTCGCCGGAGATGTTGCGCTCGGTCTTGTCGGTGCTGTAGCGGTTTACCAGGCTCTTGAAGTCGATGCCCGCGGCATACTGCTCCTTGATCTCGTCCACCTGTTCCTGTATCAGGGGCAGCGTGGCCGCCTTCAGGGCGGTCTGGTAGTCGCGCTGGGCCTCCTGAAGCGCCTTGGAGGCCTCGTCGTAGTCGGCCTTCGCCGCGGCCAGATCGTCGCTCCAGTCGCTGGCCTCGGTGGCCGCCAACGTGAGGTTCTGCAGCGCCGTGGTCATGGCCTGGGCGGCGCGCTTCAAGCGCACATTTTCCGAGGCGGCGGCATCCAGCGCGGCCTGGGGGATATCCAGCACGATCTGCCGGAGATAGCGGTAGCCCTCGGGGATGTAGAACGCCTCGTTGTTGTTCATCAGGATCTCCTGGTCGAAGCGGTCGATGTTTCCTTCGTAGGCCTCCCGGTCCGGCGCGACGAACTGCGCCTCGTAGTATTCGTCCACCTGGGACTGCTTTAGGATGATGTCCTTGCAAAACAGCTCGATGGCCCGGTTCTGCCGGGTCTGTAGAACGATCTCGTCATAAATCGCCTCGAAGGTGTAGCCCATGCCCTCCAGCTGGGCGGTCACGGCCGCCTCGGTGACGCTCGAGTCACTCTTCTGCATCTGCTGGTAGAGCACCTGCCACAGCTCCTCATACTTGCTGCGGGCCGTCTGGTTGATGTCCTCGAGCTCCGCGTCGGTAAAGTCGTTCTTCCCCGCCTCGCTGAGCTTGTTTTCGATGACGCCCAGGCCCACGAAGCTGTCCACCGTGGCCTGCAGGCGCGCCTGCTTCTCCTCCTCACTGGGGGCGTCACCCCTCAGCATCTGGGAAAGCTCCAGCATGCTGTCCAGCGACCCCTGCAGCTGGCTTTGGGTATAGGTGAATTCTCCCACCCGCACCGCCACGGGGTCGTCCGCCGCTTCTTGGGCGGCTGCGCCCACCGGCAGCACCAGCATGAGCAGGGCACAGAGCCAGGCCAACATTCCCTGGTTGAACCGTTTGTTCATCATCTTTTATCCTCCTTGATCAGATTGCCTTTCTCCACCTGCGCAGCGCCAGCAGCAGCGCCAGCGCGACGAGCGCCACGCCCAGGTACAGCGGCAAATTGCTGTGATCGCCGGTGTCCACCCGGTCGCGCACGGTCAGGGTGAATGCCTCGCTGACGATCTGCGTGCCGGCGGCGTCCGTCACCACGCAGCGGAAGCAGCAGCCGTCCCACTTCTTTTCGATGTTTTCACGGCTCATGGTGGGCCCGGTGAAGCCCTTCAGGTCCTCCCATTTGCCGGTCTTCGGGTTGTAGATCTGCCACTGGTAGCTGTAGGGCTTTGTTCCGCCGGTCACCTCCACGGTGAAGGCCACG